>CAWGHV010000001.1:0-18799 GCA_963822375.1 uncultured beta proteobacterium
TCTCGACGTCCGGCTCGCGGTCTTCATTTCGGCCGCGCCAGGCTTCCAGATGCTTGTGGGCATTCTCGATCATCACGATCGCCGCGTCGAGCATGGCGCCGATGGCGATGGCGATGCCGCCCAGCGACATGATGTTGGCGTTGATCCCCTGCGCCTTCATCACCAGAAAAGCGATCAACACGCCGACCGGCAGCGAGATGATGGCGACGAATGACGAGCGCAGATGAAAGAGGAACACGGCGCAGACGAGGGCGACGATGATGAACTCCTCCACCAGCCGTTCGCTGAGCGTGGCGATGGAGCGCTTGATCAGCTCCGAGCGGTCGTAGACCGGCACTATTTCGACGCCCTGCGGCAGCGAGGACTTCAGTTGGGTGCAGTTTCTCTTTCACCGCTTGGATCGTGTCCAGCGCGTTCTTGCCCGAGCGCATGACGATCACGCCGCCCACGACCTCGCCCTCGCCGTCCAGCTCGGCGATGCCGCGGCGCATCTGCGGGCCGAGTTGAATCCGCGCCACGTCCTCGAGCAGCACCGGCGTCGTGCCCTCGGTGATGCCGACGGGAATGTTGAGGAAATCCTCCAACGTCTTCAGATACCCGGTGGCGCGCACCATGTACTCGGCCTCGCCCAGTTCCAGCGCCGCGCCGCCGGCCTCGGCATTCGCCCGCTTCACCGCGGCGACCACGCCCATCAACGGCAGGTTGAAGGCGCGCAGGCGATCCGGGTCCACCACGATCTGGTAGGTCTTGACCATGCCGCCCACCGTCGCCACTTCGGCCACGTTGGCGCACCGAGCGCAGCTCGTATTTGAGAAACCAGTCCTGCAGCGCGCGCAGTTGCGCCAGGTCGTGCTTGCCGCTGCGATCGACCAGCGCGTACTGGTAGATCCAGCCCACGCCAGTGGCATCGGGCCCGATCTCCGGCCGCACCGTAGGCGGCAAGCGGCCGGCCGCCTGGTTGAGGTATTCGAGCACGCGCGAGCGCGCCCAGTACAAGTCGGTGCCGTCGTCGAACAACACATAGACATACGAGTCGCCGAAGAAGGAGTAGCCGCGTACCACCCTGGCGCCGGGCACCGACATCATCGTCGTGGTGAGCGGATAAGTGACCTGGTCCTCCACCACGCGCGGGCTCTGGCCGGGATAGGCGGTCTTGATGATGACCTGAACGTCGGACAGGTCGGGGATCGCATCCACCGGCGTGCGCAACACGGCGACGACGCCGGCGGCGCTGATCAACAGCGTCGCCAGCAGCACCAGAAAGCGGTTATGGATGGACCAGTGGATGAGTCGCGAAATCATGCTCGATTACCTCGGTGAGGCGTTGATCCTGGGCTGTGCCGACAGGGCGCGCCGGGCTTGCTCGCCTCAGCGCTTGGGCTTGATGTGGGTGACGAAATAGTCGCCATCGCGCTCGATCACCTGGAACTCGACCTGCTGGCCCGGCTTGAGTCCTTCGAGCAGTGCCGGCTCGGCGACACGGAAGTTCATCGTCATGCCGGGCATGCCGAGCGACTTGATCGGCCCGTGGCTGAGCTTGACCTTGCCGTTCGCCATATCGACCGCGTCGATGCGCCCCTGCGCGAGATCCGCCGGGGCGGCTGCCTGCGCCAGCGCCGCGGGCGCGTCGGGCTTGCTGCCCATATCCGCATGCGCGTGCTCCGCCACCGGCGGCGCCGCCTCCAGCCGCGTCAGCGAGGTCTTCAGGCTGGCCTCGGAATCGATCAGGAACTGGCCCGACGCGACGACCTGTTCGGCGCCCTCCAAACCGCTGAGGATCTCAATCTTGCCGTCGCGCTCGCGCCCGGTTTCGACTTCGGCGACGCGAAAGGCGCCCGCGCCTTCCGCGACGATCACCACGCTGCGCTTACCGGTTTCGATGACCGCTTCGGCCGGCGCCAGCAGCCGCGCCGTCTGCGACCCGGCGCCGAAGCTCACCTGGGCCAGCATCCCCGGCTTGAGCGTCGAGTTCGGGTTGGTGAGCGGGATGCGCACGCGCAGGGTGCGCGAATTGCCGCTGATCTCCGGGTAGAGAAAATCCACCTTGCCGTTGTAGGTCTCGCCCGGCAGCGCGGCGAAACGGATTTCGGCGCCGCGCCCCGGTGCGACGGTCGCGGCCTGGGCCTCGGCGACGTCGGCGATCACCCACACCCGGCTCAGGTCGGTCAGCGTGAGCAGCGGTGCGCCCGGCATCACCGTCATGCCCGGCCTGGCGGCGAGCTCGGTGACGTAGCCGGCCACGGGCGCGGGCACCGCTATCCGGCGCTGAATCCGCCCGCTCGTTTGCACGCGCTCGATCTGCGGATCGCTCAGGCCCATCAAGGACAAGCGCATGCGCGCCGCCGCAGCCAGCGCCGCGTCATCAGCCTTCACGGCAAGGATCAGTTCCTCCTGCGCGGCGACCAGCTCGGGCGCGGTGAGTTCGAACAGCGCCTCGCCGCGCGCAACGAGTTGGTTCAGGGCGCGCACGTTCTGGCGCTCGATGTAGCCGAGCACTCGGGTTTGCACGACTTGAATCCGCGTCTCGTCGGCCTGGACGATGCCGGGCGCTTCGATCGCGCCGCCGAGCACGCCCTTGTCGACCGTGGCCAGGCGCAAGCCCAGGTTCTGAGCAACGCGCGGATCGATGCTCACCGTCCCGCCGCGCGCATCGTCGGCGTACACCGGCACCAGATCCATGTCCATGAAGGGCGACTTGCCTGGCTTGTCGAAGCGCTGCTGCGGATACATAGGATCGTGCCAGTAGAGGACCGGGCGCTCCGGCTGTGCCGCGGCGGTGGGCGCGGCGGGCGCCGCTTCGTGACCGGCATGCTGGCGTGCGCTGTAGGTCTTGTACGCGCCGGCGCCGAGCAAGGCGGCGACCAAAGCGATGACGACGTTCTTGGCGATGGAACTCATTGATCCTCTCCTATGTATTCAAAGTAAGCGATCTGCTGGCGCACCTTGGCCAGTTGCGTGGCGAGCTGCTCCTGCCGTAGTTGCGCCTCCAGCTCGGCGCGGCGCGCCTCGAGAACCATGGCAAGTTCGCCGCGGCCCGCGGCGTAGGCGGCCAACGCGGTCTCGACACGGCGCCGCGCATCGCTCCCCAGTTCGGCCTCGATGCGCTCGCGCCGCCGCGCCGTGAATTCCCATTCCGCATAGACCGCGCCGAGATCGGCGGCCAGCATGCGCAAGTGGTCCTCGCGCAGCGCCGCCGCGCGCTCGACCAGCGCCCGCTTGGCGCTGATCCCGCGGTCTTGGCGGTCGCGCGGAGCGAGCGGCAGGT
Source organism: uncultured beta proteobacterium (assembly GCA_963822375.1). GTDB lineage: Bacteria > Pseudomonadota > Gammaproteobacteria > Burkholderiales > Rhodocyclaceae > CAWGHV01. Next base: position 3,266 of record CAWGHV010000001.1, read on the forward strand.
CCATCGCGAACTGGATGGAAACCATGTCGCCGAACTTGCTTGCGCGCTTGCCATAAACGAGCCCGATCGACGTGTCGGGGCGCCCGGCCTCTTCGGCCAGTTGAAGCTCCGCCTGCGCCAACGCCACAGCGCGCAACTGCGCGGTATGCGTCGGGTGCTCGATGAGCCGCTCGCGCAGTTCGGCCAGCGGTGGCGGCGGCGGCGTTCGCGGCCAGTCCGTTTCGAGCGGCGCCGCGGCCGCGGCGCCGATCCAGCGCCCCAACTCGGCGCGCGCTTTAGCCGCCTGCATCTCGATTTCCGATTCGCGGTCGCGCACCATGGTCAGCATCTGGCGCGCGGCGAGTACGTCACCGGCGCCCGTTTTGCCGGCGCCTGCACCGATCTGCTGAACGTCCACCAGGCGCTGAGTCTCGCGCTGCAGGGCACCGATATGCTCAAGCTGGCGTTGCGCGCCCACGACCGCGAGAAAGGCGACCGCCGTGTCACGGCGCACGGCGCTGCGGCGCGCCGCCAGTTCGGCGCTCATCCGTGCCGCTTCGGCCTTGCTGCGCTGGCGCCGCAGTGCGCGCTTGGCGCCGCCGGGAATCATCTGCTCGACGCCGAGCGTGGCCTGCGTCATCGGCTCTTGATTTAGCCGTAGTGTTTCCAGCGGGACGTTTTGCAGGCCAATTCTCAGGCGCGGATCGGGAAGCTGGCCGTCCGCCACGGCGGACTCGCTGGCGCTGCGCGCGGCAGCTTCGAGCGCGTCGAACGCCGGCTGTTTCTCGGCGGCCAGCTCGAGCGCGCGCTCCAGCGGCAACGGCGGCGCGGCGCCGGCGCTCGCCGGCAGCACCAGCACGCAGGCCAGGAAGGCGGATTGGGGGTTGAGCATAAAACCTCCGGCACAAGTTGGCGTGGCGCGACAGCGCCAAGCATGACGTCAGCGCGGGCAGGGCGCTGGGGTCAACTCGATGCGGAGGCTAAGTGCGGAAAACCTGGAAGCGGATGGTGATGGGCGGGTCGGGCGCGGCGACGCGCGCTTGCCGTGCCGGGCGCTGCAGCGGCGCCGGATCGGGCGCGAAGGGGGCCGTCAGCACAGCGATGGCGGGCACGGCGGCCATCGCCGATTGCGGCGTATCAACCCGCTGGTCGGACGTGCCGCAGTGGGCGGCACAGGATGCCGGGTTGCTGGCGCTCGGTGCGGCGGCCGCTTCGTGGCAGGCCTCGGCAGCCGCGGCGGTTTGCGTGGTGCCGAAGTGCTGGCTGCGCTCGGCGGTGGTGCAGGCATGAACCCCGATGACGCCCTGGGCGAAAAAGACAAGGCCGACTAGGAGCTTGGCCAACAGACGCAACACTTTGCGCGGCAGGAAGAAAGTCATCGCCGCCACTGTATCAGGCGCGAACCACCTGTCAATGCTCGGCCGCAAACGCTCGGCTGCGGCTGGCCGCTCGACCGCTCAAATCTCTGCCGGGTCGACATCGACATGCCAGCGCAGGCCGCGCGGCTGGCGCAGCCGGTAGAGTTGCGGCACCCAGTGCCGCAGGAAGGCCTGCAAGGACGGTCTTCGCGCCGATTCGATCAGCATCTGAGCGCGCTCGCGCCGGGCACGCCGCATCAGGCGCATCGGCACCGGATCGTAGATTCTCATTGCGGCGTCAACGCAGCCGCGAGCCGCTTCGGCGCCCTCGCGCAAAAAGTCCAGCGCATCGGCGAGCTGCGGCGCGTCGGCCTGCAGCAGCGCCTGGAAGGCGAAGGGCGGAAACCCGGCCTGCTTGCGCTCGGCGAGCTGTTGGGCGGCGAATCCGGCGAAGTCGTGGCGGGCCAGCGCCTGGTACAGCGGATGCTCGGGGTATTGGGTCTGGATCAGCACCTCGCCCGGCAGCGCCGCGCGCCCGCTGCGGCCGCCGACCTGCATGAGCTGGCTGAACAGACGTTCAGGCGCGCGGTAGTCGGCGGCGAACAATGAGGCGTCGGCGTTGAGCACGCCAACCAGGGTGAGCTTGGGGAAGTCGTGGCCCTTGGCGAGCATCTGGGTGCCGACCAAGATGTCGGCATCACCGCGGTCGACGCTGGCCAACGTCTCCTGCCAGGCGCGATGGGTGCGCACGCTGTCGCGGTCGATGCGCAGGATCCGTGAGTCGGGAAAACGCTCCCGCAGCAGTGCCTCGACGCGCTGAGTGCCGCGGCCGAAGGGGTGGATGTCCTGGTTGCCGCAAGTCGGGCAGGCGCGCGGCAGCGCGCTCTGCGCCGCGCAATGATGGCAGCGCAGGCAGCGCGCAGCGAGGTGTACCACCATGTTGGCGGCGCAGTTCGCGCAGCGGCTGACCCAGCCGCACGCCGGGCAGGCGAGCACCGGGGCGTAGCCGCGCCGATTGAGGAAGACCAGGCTTTGTTCGCCGCGCTCCAGGCGCTGCGCCAGCGCCTCCAGCAGTTCCCGCGCCAGGCCGTGCTCCAGCGGGCGCTTGCGCGTGTCGTTGCAGCGCACTTGCGGCAGCGCCGCCCGCGTCGCCCGCTGCGCGAGGTGCAGCAATTGGTAGCGGCCGCTGCGGGCGTGGAAGTACGTCTCCAGCGCGGGCGTGGCGGAACCCAGAACGATCGGGACGGCGGCCTGCTTGGCGCGGTAGATGGCGAGATCACGGGCGTGGTAGCGGAAGCCCTCCTGCTGCTTGAACGAGGGATCGTGCTCCTCGTCGACGACGATCAGGCCGAGCCGCGGCAATGGCGTGAACACCGCGAGCCGCGTGCCCAACACGATATCGGCGGCGCCCGCCAGAGCATCGACGAATCCCCTGCTGCGCGCCGCCGCAGCCAGTTCGCTGTGCAGGCTGACGACATGGGCGCCGGGAAAACGGCTGCCGACGCGGTGCTCGACCTGGGGCGTCAGCGCGATCTCGGGCACCAGCATGAGCGCCTGGCGCCCGGCTGCCAGAACAGCCGCGATCGCGTGCAGATAGACCTCGGTCTTGCCGCTGCCGGTCACGCCATGCAGAAGAAATACCTGAAAACGCCCGAGGCCGTCGAGCACCGCGCTCAGTGCATGCGCTTGCTCGGTTCGCAAGGGCGGGCCATCCGTCGCGCGAGTATCCCTGGCGCTGGGGATCGACTCTAGCCAGCCGTCGGCGTGCAGTTGCTTGAGTACTCGCGGCGCGGACGCGCTCAGGGCGCGCAGCGCTGCCGAACTTGCCGGACCGTCCGCGGCAAGTCGGAGGAGAATGCGCCCGGCGACGGTGTGCCGTTTCGCTGCCACCGCGGCACGCTGCCCCGCCGCGCTGAGGCCGCAGAGGCGATCGGTCTCGGGCCGCGTTGGCCCGGTGGTGCCGCGCAGTCCGGGCGGAAGCGCAGCGGCAATCGCGGCGCCGAGCGGAAACTGGTAGTAGCCCGCCGCGAACTCGACCAGGCGCATCCACTCTGCCGGCAACGGCGGTGCGTCGCCGAGCACCCGGGAGACGGACTTGAGCTTGTCTCCGGCGACCTCGGCGACATCGCTCAGCGCGATGATCAGGCCGAATTTCTCCCCCGAGCCAAAGGGTACGCGAACCCGCGCACCGACCACAGCGGTGGCGGATTCGGGCAGCAGATAGTCGAAGACCCGCGGGTAGGGCACATCGACCGCGACGCGCGCGATCAAGATCGTTTGCTGCGGCGAATCAATTCAATCGCCTCAGCGTCTTGAACCATGGTCTTCACCGTGGTTTTGCCTTATCGATGTAAGCTGCTGTGAAAGATAACCAAAGCCTGGAAGTCGACCGATCTCTGTGGGTAACTATGTGGATAATGCGCCGGATACGCACGTAAGCTGGCTCCGCAAAAGCTTTTTTCCTTACTCGGGCAGCAATCCGGCAACAAAATCTTATTCATGATCAATTGCTTATGGAGTCGGGGGACATTCTTCTTCCGCGCGGCCCTCACTACCGGCTGGATTCGGAATACTGTGCATAAGTCAAGCTCGGCACGTCCCAAGCCACGCGGGTTGCGGGCTCGGAAGCAATCGAACCCTAAGACGCTATCGGCTCCGCCGGTGCGGCACCGCGCCTCAGCAGGCGACTATGTTCGTGCACGGCATTGACGAGGCAGGCTACGCTCTCGGGCGGGGTGTGCTGCGAAATGCCGTGACCTAGATTGAAGACATGCCCTGGGCCGGGGCCAAAGGCATCGAGGATCGCGCGCGCCTGCGCGGCAATGCGCTCGGGCGCGGCGAACAGCGCCATGGGGTCGAGATTGCCTTGCAGTGCAACTTGGGCGCCAACGCGCCGGCTTGCGTCCGCAATCCCGACCGTCCAATCCAAACCGACTGCGTCGCAGCCACAGGCGGCGATTTCTTCCAACCAGGTTGCGCCGCCTTTGGTGAATACGATCGCCGGGACGCGTTCGCCATCGCGTTCCGTGTTCAGGCAGGCGAGGATGCGCTCCATGTAGGCAAGTGAGAACTCGCGGTAAGCATCGTTGGCGAGGACGCCGCCCCACGTGTCGAAGATCATCACAGCCTGGGCGCCGGACTCGATCTGGGCGTTGAGGTAATCGGCGATCGCGAGCGCGTTGACGTCCAGGATGTGATGCAGCAGTTCGGGGCGGTCGTAGAGCAGCGTCTTGATCCGACGGAAATCTTCCGAGGCGCCGCCTTCGACCATGTAGCAGGCGAGCGTAAACGGGCTGCCGGAAAACCCGATCAGCGGCACCGACTGGTCGAGCGCGCGGCGAATTTCGGCGACTGCATCCATTACATAGCGCAGGCTGGCGTAGGGATCAGGCGGCGCCAGTGCGCGGATTTCCCATTCCTCGCGCAGCGGGCGCTCGAATTTCGGCCCCTCGCCGTCGACGAAGTACAGGCCCAACCCCATCGCATCGGGCACGGTGAGGATGTCGGAGAAAAGAATCGCTGCATCCAGCTCGAAGCGCGCGAGCGGCTGCAACGTCACCTCGGTCGCCAGTTGCGGGTTGCGGCACAGCGCCAGGAAGCTGCCGGCGCGGCGGCGCGTCTCGTTGTATTCCGGCAGGTAGCGCCCGGCCTGGCGCATCAGCCAAATCGGCGTGTACTCGGTGGGCTGGCGCAGCAAGGCGCGCAAGAGGGTGTCGTTACGCGGTCTAGTCATGGCGTCATGGTTCCTCGTTCTTGACCGTCAACAGGTTCAGCAGTCCGGCTCCAGGTGTCACTTTTGTCTTCACTTGCGCCAGAACGCCGGCGTGAGCACGACCAGCAGGGTGAAGATCTCGAGCCGCCCGAGCAGCATGGCGATGGTGCACACCCAGGTCTGAAAGTCGGTCAACACGGCATAGGTGCTCGCCGGACCGACCTGGTTGAGCCCGGGTCCGGTGTTGTTGAAGCAGGCGACCACGGCCGAGAAGGCGGTGACGATGTCCAGGCCGGAAAACGACATCAGCAATGTCAGGGATACCAGGATAACCATGTACATGAAGCCGAAGGCCAGCACCGCGAACAGAATGGGACTCGGGATCGCCTCGCGGCCGAGCTTGACCGGATGCACCGCGTTCGGGTGCATGGCGCGCGTGATCTCGCGGAACACCTGCTTGTACAAAATAATGGCGCGGATCATCTTGATCCCGCCGCCGGTGGAGCCGGAGCAGGTGACGAAGCTGCGACAGGAACAGCATCCATAGCGGCGCGAAAAACGGCCACAGGTTGTAGTCGGTATTGGCATATCCGGTGGTGGTGGCAATCGATACCACGTTGAACGCGGCAAAGCGCAGCGCAGTCCAGAAGTCCGGGTAGGTCGCCCGCACGCCACAGGTAGAACGCGAGCCGAGCACGCTGGCGTACACGAACGAACAGAAACCAGCGCACCTCCGGGTCGCGCCTGTAGGGGCGAGAAGCTGCGCGTGCGCCAGGCGAGGAAATGGGTGGCGAAGTTCATGCCGGCGAGCAGTCATGAAGATAGATGGTCACCGACCTCGATCGCGGGCGAATTCCAGTAAGCCGAAGCTCGCGTCGTGGCTGGAGAAGCCGCCCAGACCCATGGTGGTGAAGCGTATGGATCATGGCGTCGCCCCAGCTCATCCCGGCCCACTGCAGGCGAGCAGGCACGCCAGCGTAATCGCCAGCATAGACCAGCCACAGGCCCTTGGCCGTTTCGGCCATGCGCGGGGTGAGCTTGGACTCCTTCATCGGTCCCGGCGTCTCGGCCTTGAAGATCTGCCGGCCGCCCACGCCCAGCAGCGGCAGGATGGCCACGGCCAGCACGATCAAGCCCATGCCGCCGAGCCAGACCAGCTCGGCGCGCCAGAGGTTGATCGAGGACGGCAGCGCGTCCAGCCCCTGGAAGCACGGTCGCCCCGGTGGTGGTGAGCCCGGAGACGGCCTCGAAGTAGGCATCGGTGAAGGACAGCTCCGGCAAATAGACCATGCAGCGGCATCGCGGCGAACAGCGGCAGCATGGTCCACGTCAGCGACCACCAGGAGGAAGCCGTCCTTGGCCTGCAGTTCGCGGCGGTGGTGGCGCGTGAGCAGCCACATCAGGGCACCGGCGAGCGGTGATGACGATGCCTTCGTCGTAGGCACGCTCGGCGCCGTCGCCGAGATCCAGGCCACGGCCAGCGGCAGCAGCATGGTCGCGCCGAACATCAGCAAGATCAACGCGAGAACGCGGGTGACGGACAGAACGCGGTTCACGCCGCGGACGGAAACTCAAGGCCGGGTGAAGGCCCGCGGGCGGCGACGCGCGGGCGAACCCGGACGCATCTCGAGCGCCGCAAGACCGACACCGGACCGCGCCGCGATTTCATTCATGCATTCTCAGAAGAAACCGAGCCCGACCTGGAACAGCTTTTCCACCTTGGGCACCAGGCGCTTGTTCACCACGAACACGATGGCGTGGTCGTCGGGCTGGATCACGGTGTCGTGATGCGCGACGATGACCTCGTAGCGCTCATCGATGCCGGCGCCCTGGTCGGCCCTGGCCTTTTGCGGTGCGCCGATGCGACGCACCAGCGCACCGATGGTCGCGCCCTTCGGCAGCTCGATCTCGTCGATGCGCCGCCCCACGCACTTGGAGGACTTCTCGTCGCCGTGCGCGATCAGTTCCAGCGCCTCGGCGGCGCCGCGGCGCAGGCTATGCACCGCCGCCACGTCGCCGCGACGCACGTGCGCGAGCAGCGAGCCGATCGAAACCTGTGCCGGGGAGATGGCGATGTCGATCTGTCCCGACTGCACCAGATCCACGTAGGAGCGCCGGTTGATCAGCGCCACCACGCGGCGCGCGCCCATGCGCTTGGCGAGCAGCGCAGGCCATGATGTTGTTCTCGTCGTCGTTGGTCAGCGGCGAGGAACAAGTCCATGTCCTCGATGTTCTCGCTTTCCAGCAGGTCTTCGTCGGTGACGTCGCCCTGCAGCACCAGCGCTGTGCTCGAGGTGCGTGGCGAGGTACTCGGCAGCGGCGCTTGTTGTGCTCGATCGATCTTGACCTGGTAGTCGGCTTCGAGCGGCGCGCGCCAGGCGGAAGCCGATGTTGCCGCCGCCGGCGATCATGATGCGCTTGCACCGGCTTGTCCGTGCGCCGCAGCTCCGTGCATCACCTTGCGGATGTCCTCGGTGGCGGCGAGGCAGAAAACCTCGTCGCCGGCCTCGATCACCGTGTCGCCTTCGGGCACGATCGGCTGGTCGCCGCGGAAGATGGCGGCGATGCGCGCGTCGACCTTGGGTATGTGCTTGCGGATGTCCGAGAGCGGGTGGCCCACCAGCGGCCCGCCTTCGAAGGCGCGCACCGCCACCAGGCTCACGCGGCCGTCGGCGAATTCCAGCACCTGCAGCGCCTCGGGAAACTCGATCAGCTTGACGATGTAGTCGGTGACGATCTGCTCCGGGCAGATGGCTGAAATCGACGGCGAAATTCTGGTCGTCGAGCAGGTCTCGGATAGTCGAGGTAGTCGCGGAGCGCAGAGCGCGCGATCTGGTCGGCACGTTGAACAGGGTGCGCCGCGATCTTGCAGGCGACCAGGTTGGTCTCGTCGCTCTGCGTCACCGCGATCAGCAGTCGGCATCCTCGGTGCCCGGCGCTCTTGAGCGACCGAGGGCGATGCGCCGCGTTGCCGGTGACGGTGCGCAGGTCGAGGCGATCCTGCAGCGGCGCAGGCGCGCGCCGTCGGTATCGACGACGGTGATGTCGTTGGCTTCGGAGACCAGGCTTTCGGCCACCGAGGTGCCGACCTGGCCGGCGCCGAGGATGATGATTTTCACGGGAAGGCGGACGGTTTATTCTTGGCTTTCACTATTCTGACGCCAACGCCTGGGCCTGGTCGGCGCGCATCGGGCGCGCTTGCACCGCGCTTGCGTAGGCCGCGCTAGACCGGCTCCTCGTCGCGCCGGCCGACGTGTATCCCCAGGGCCTTGAGCTTGCGGTACAGATGGGTGCGCTCGAGCCCGGTCTTCTCGGCCAGCCGCGTCATGTTGCCGTCGTCCTGGCGCAGGTGATAGTCGAAGTAGAGACGTTCGAACGCTTCGCGCGCCTCGCGCAGAGGCAGCTCCAGCGGCAGCGCCAGCGCCGGCGCTGGAACGGCGTGCTGCCGATCAGGCGCGCGACCTCGTCGCCGCTGATTTCCTCTTCCAGGGCGCCGAGCGCGAGCGAGCGCACGGCGCGCTTGCAGCTCGCTGTAGCCGCCGGGCCAGCCGTAGTTGCGCAGGGCGTTGAGGGCGGCGGTGGATAGCCGGTGCAACGACACCTCGCCGGCTTCGACCAGGTGCAGCAGAATCTGCGCCGCGATGTCCGGTACGTCATCCTTGCAGTTCGACCAGCGCGGGAAGCGCCAGCCAGACCTCGAACAGCCGCAGCAGCAGCGTTTCCTCCCACCCCGACTGCGCCGAGGTCGTCTCCGCGTGTGCGCTGCTCGCGGCAACAAGACGCAGATTGTAGCTTCTCAAGGCGCTCGGCGGCGAATGCCAGGTTCTTTTGCTGCGGCCGCGACAACTGCGCCAGCTCCGGCACGTACAGCACGCCACCGGAGGCCGCTTCGAGCGCGGCCAGATCGATCGGCTGCGTCTGTAGCGAGAGGTCGACCCAGGCTTTGCCCGATTGCTGCAGGGTGCGCGCCGCAAGTTCCGAAATCCCGCCCGGCGGTGACTTGAGCAGGAGCAGGCGGCTCCTGGTGGCGACCTGCTCGAGGCGCTTCTTCAGATCGCGCAGGGCACTGGAGCGCGGGAACGCCGCCAGCGTCAGCTCCTGCCGGCGCCGTGCTCGGCGTGCGCTGCAGCGCGCGCTTGATCGGCGCCGAGCAGCTTCTGCATCGCGATCGGCTTTTCGAGAAAATCCAGGGCGCCGATACGCGTGGCCTCCACCGCGGTTTCGATCGTGCCGTGACCGGACATCATCACCACCGGCATGGTGAGCTGGCCGTTGGCCGACCACTCCTTCAGCAGCGTGATGCCGTCGGTATCGGGCATCCAGATGTCGAGCAGCACCAAGTCGGGGCGCTGGGCGTTGCGCACCGCGCGCGCCGCCGCCGCGTTCTCTGCCACCGTCACGTCGTAGCCCTCGTCGCGCAGGATTTCCGACAGCAGCTCGCGGATGCCGATCTCGTCATCGACTACCAGTATCTGTGCCATGGCCTACCTATCGCGACGGCCGGGCCTTGAGAAAGCGGATCTCGTCGCTCGTTGCGAACCCGAGGCGGCTCTTCTCCACGCCCTTCTGCCTGCCTGCGTTGAACACAATTACGTTTCCATGCTCGTCGAGCCGGGCCCGACAGTGGCGCGCGGCCTCGCCCACCGGGACTACGCGGCCAGCGGCAGCCGGATGCGTACCTCGGCGCCGTGCGGGGCGACGTTGTCGAGATGAATCTCGCCATGGTGCTCGTCCACAATCTTCTTCACGATGGCCAGCCCGAGGCCGGTACCTCGCGACTTGGTGGTGACATAAGGCTCGAAGGCCCGGGCCAATATATGCGGCGCGAAGCCGATGCCGTTGTCGCGCACAACCAGGTCGGCACCACGCTCGCAGCGCCGGGTACTGATGCCGATCATCGGGGAACCTTCCTCATTCAAGGCGTCCTCGGCATTCTGCAACAGGTTGTGGATAACCTGGCGCATTTGTGCGAAGTCGGCGGCGACGCGCGGCAAATGCGGCTCGAGTCGAACGTCGAGTTTCACGCGCGAGGTTTCGTAGAGCGCGAGCACTTCGCCCACCAGTGCATTGAGGTCGAGCGGCGCGATGGTCGGCTGCGGCAAGCGCGCGTAGTCGCGAAACTCATTGACCATGGACTTCATCGCTTCGACCTGGTTCACGATGGTGCCGGTCGCGCGCAGCAGGATGTCGCGCTCGGGCGCCGGCAGCTTCTCCGATAGTTTAAATTGCAGGCGCTCCGCCGAGAGCTGGATCGGCGTCAGCGGATTCTTGATTTCGTGCGCCAGGCGCCGCGCCACTTCGCCCCAGGCCATGGCGCGCTGAGCCGCGAGCAGGTTGGTAATGTCGTCGAATACGACGACATAGCCGCCGCCGCTGGCGGCGGGCACGCGCGAACCGCGCACCAGCAGCACCTGCGACAGAGCGCTTGCGCCGGTCATTTGCAGCTGCTGCTGCCATTCATCGCCGGCGCCTTCGAACCCCGTCTCGATCGCCTGCTTGAGTTCGGCGAAACGTTCCCAATGTGCCAGCGGCTGGTCGCGCAAGTCGTCGATCGAATCGTGAAGCACCGTGCACGCGCCGCGGTTCACCGCGCGCAGGTTGAACTGGGCGTCGAATGCCAGTACCCCCGCGGACAGGTTCGCCAGCACGCTTTCCAGATACGCGCGGGCGGCTTCGACCTCGGCGCGGCTGTGCTCGGCCTGTGCGCGCGCTTCGTTGAGCTGGCGCGTCATCCGATTGAACGACTGGGTCAGCACGCCCAACTCGTCGCGCGCAGGCAACGCTTGGCGCGGGCTGAAATCGCCCTGCGCCACGGCCTGCGTGCCTTCGGCCAGGATCAGCAGCGGAGCCGAAAAGCGCCGGCTCAACTCGAGCGCGACGGCGATCGCGGCCAACAAGGCGAGCACCAGCGCCAATGTCAGGGTCAGCGTATAGATGCGTCGCAACCCCTGGCGCGCCAGCGACAGCTCCTGGTAGTCGCGGTACACCGCTTGAACGCTCTCCGCATCGCTGGCGAGCTCCCGCGGTACCGCCCGCATTAGCTGCAGCACGCGCATCTCGGATGTCAGCGAGACCGTGCTCACGGGAACAATCACGCGCAGCGTGAGCCCGCTCGCGGCGTCGCCTTCGACCACCGCCGAGGAACGGCCCTGGCGCACTTGGCGAAGCTGCGCGGACGTCGGCAGCTCGGGCACCAGAACGCCGAGCTCAGCGGAGCTGCTGGCGAGAATCTGGCCGATGCCCGCCAGCAGCGTCGCCGAGTCGCACGCCCGCCTGCTCGCGCAGCCGATTGAGCTGCATGACGAGCGCGCCGCTGTTGCACTCGCGCGAGTTCCAGCGCCATATTGGCGCGCCTTGGCCGAGAGGTCGCCGAGCAGGTAATCGAGCGCGCTGCGCCCGAGGTTCAGTCCGCCCTCGAGCGCGGCATCGACGCGCACGTCGAACCAGGACTCGATGCTCTTGACCGCGAACTGTACTGAAACGGCATAGATCAGCAACCCCGGCAACAGCGCCATGAGCGCGAACATGACGAACAATCGGTACTTGAGGCGCGAACCGAAGACCCGGCTGCGGTACTCGCGCAGCAGACGCCGCAGTTGAATCGCGACCGCGCCGAGCAGGACCGCGACGACCGCGCCGTTGAGCGCCAGCAGCAGCGGATAGTGGCGCGCCAGCAGCGCGGAGTTTGCGCTGGCGGTGGTGAGCAGGAACAGCAAGACGGCGCCCGCCACGGCGGCAATGACGACCAGATACCTCATTCCGCCTCCGCCGGCGCCGGTGTGAATGACCAGCGCTGCCAATCCGAGCCGACGTTCCACTCGCGGCTGCCGAGCGCCGTCACCTGCAGCGGCTTCGGCAGCTGCGCGAGATCCAGGTACAAGCGCAGCGCAGCTTCGTAGGTGTCCCCCGGGGTCAGGGCGGATTTCTCCGCCACCGGCCAGTTGCGCACGCGAGTAACGACCCGAAAGGCTTCGCCGAGGGTATCGAAGCTTTGATGGAGCGGGCCGGTCGACAAGCGGTATTGCCGGGTCAGTGCGTGGAATGACAATCGGTAGGTCAGCGTGCGGGCGGCGAGCGTCTGGTCGAACCAGTACCAGCGCGGCCGGGTCAGCTCGAACTCGACGACGAAGTACAGCGGCACGCCGCGGCCGACGACTTCCTCCAGCCGCGGTTTCAGCTCCAGGTTGAAATCGGCATTGAGTAGATAAGCGTCCTCGCCGGCCACGAGCGTGGGCATCGTCGCGCCGGGCTCCTCAGCCGCGGCGCCGCCCAAGCCACAAAGCAGCAGGCCCAAAGCGAGCCAGCGCCTAAGGACGCTTATGCAATAGGGCGTAGTAAAAGCCGTCATGCTCGGGTCGCGGCAGCAACCGGTGTTCGAAGTGGCCATCGACAGTCAATCGCCGACAGTCGCGCCGACGCGCGGCGAATGCATCGATTTGGCACCGGTTCTCCTCGGCGAACACGGAGCAGGTCGCATACAGCAATTTACCATCTGGGGCCAGCACCCGCCAAAGCGCATCGAGGATCTGGGCCTGCAATGCGGCGTAGCCGGCGATGTCGCCGGCACGCCGCAGCCACTTGATGTCCGGATGACGGCGAACCACGCCGGAAGCGCTGCACGGTACATCGGCCAGGATGCGGTCGAACGGGCAGCCGTCCCACCACGCCGCGATATCGCGGCAATCGGCCACCTCGATCCGGCCGTCGAGTCCGAGCCGCGAGAGGTTCTGCGCGATGCGCGGCGCGCGTGCTGCCGAACTGTCCAAGGCCAGCAAGTCGAACGTCCGCGATTTCGAGTATGTGGGCCGATTTCCCGCCGGGTGCGGCGCAGGCGTCGAGCACGCGCTGGCCGCGCCGAAGATCGAGCCAGGGCGCCGCCTGCTGCGCTCCGGCGTCATGCACCGAGACCAGACCGTCGGCGAATCCTGGCAGTCGCTCGATCGGCACCGGGCGCTCCAGCAGCAGCGCCGCAGCGCCGAGGTGCCGGGCATTCATGCCAGCCGCATCGAGCGCGTCAAGGTAGGCGGTGACGCTGGTGCGGCGGCGGTTAACCCGCAGCGTGAGCGGCGGTCGATCGTTGCCGGCGGCGAGTACCGCCGGCCAGGCTTCCGGGTACTCGGACTGCAAACGAGCGATCCACCAAGACGGATGGCGCCAGCGCGCGACGGGATCGGCATCGGCGGCGACACCAAGCGTGTCGCGCCGGCGCAGGTAGTTGCGCAACACGCCGTTGACGAGGGCCTTGAATCGTCCGCTCGCGATTTCCGCGGCTGCCGCCACGGCCTGATCGACGCTGGTGTGGGGGTCGGCGCGCACCTCCAGCCGCGCCAGCGCCGCGAGCAGCAAGGCGCGTACACGCGGTTCGGGGACCGGCTTGGCCATCAGCCGCCCAAGCAGGAAATCGCCGCGGCCGTAGTCGCGCAGGCTCGAGTAGGCCAGATCCTGCGTTGCCGCGCGCAACGCCGGCGACGCTGGTCGCCGCGCCGCCATAACTCGGGTCAAGGCGTCGCCCAAGCTTCGCCCGGCGATCACCTCGGCGATCACCGATGCCGCGTGGGAATATGCCGCGCGCAAAGACGCGGAACGCACCGTCGGGATCACGCCACTTCCTCGATAGCCATCGCTCGAATGCTATATTCGTCCTGAATCGGCGATGCGCCCGCGCTACCACCCCGGTTGCCCACGCCCGCCACGACTATGACAAAACCCTCACTGCGGCGCTTCGCCTGGCTTTCGATCGCCGCCGCGCTGGCAACGATCGGCCTCAAGGGTACGGCGTACTGGCTCACCGGCTCGGTCGGCCTGCTGGCGGACGCGCTGGAGTCCTTCGTCAACCTCGCCGGCGCCACCATGGCCCTGCTCATGCTCACGGTGGCGGCACGCCCGCCCGACCACGAGCATGCCTTCGGCCATGACAAGGCCGAGTACTTCGCCAGCGGCTTCGAGGGACTGCTCATCCTATTCGCCGCCATCAGCATCGCGATTCCCGCGGTGGCTCGGCTGATCTCGCCCCAGCCCCTACAGAGCGTCGGATTGGGCCTGGCCGTGTCGGGCGTGGCCGGAATACTAAACTACGCGGTCGCTCGCGTTCTGCGTGACGCCGGACGGCGTTACAATTCGATTACGCTGTCGGCCGACGCCCAGCACTTGATGACGGATGTATGGACGTCGGTGGGTGTCATTGTCGGGGTCGGCGCGGTCGCGCTCACCGGCTTGCAACGCCTGGACCCGCTGATCGCGCTGGCGGTCGCGGCGAATATCCTGTGGTCGGGCGTGCAGCTGATTCGCCGCTCGACCTCCGGCCTGATGGATGCGGCGCTGCCTGCCGAGCAACACCTGGTAATCGTCGAGGTGCTGGACGCTTACCGGCAGAGCGGGCTCGACTTTCATGCCCTGCGCACCCGCCAAGCCGGCGCACGTGCGTTCATCAGCGTGCATGTACTGGTTCCCGGCCAATGGAGCGTGAGCCGGGGCCACAACATGCTGGAGCGGATCGAGGCCGATATTCGCGAGCGCATCCCGCACGCCATCGTGTTCACCCACCTCGAACCGCTCGACGATCCGGCATCGTGGCGCGATATCGAATTGGATCGAGGCTAGGGCCTGTTGGCATTGCCTCGGTCTGCGAGTGTTGCGGCCGACGCGCGTTTTTCTTATGCTTCGCCGTTTCGCCGCGCGTATCTATCTCGACGAAATCACGGAGCGGCTCTTGACTCTAGGAAAAAAGCATATTCATGCCCTGGTCGTACGCTAGGCGAAAGCGCAAAGGGCGGCGCGTCGCCGGTGCCGCACACGGTCCGGAAGCGCAAACGCGAAGGCTCCGTCTATGATCCTTGATGAGCGACTACCGTAAATTCCTCGCCTTCGAGCACCGTATCGTCATGGTCGGGTTCGGTTCGATCGGCCAGGGTACGCTGCCGTTGCTGCTGCGTCACATCGACCTCGATCCTGCGCGGATGCTCATCATCACCGGGGACGACAACGGCCGCGCCGTGGCTGCGGAATACGGCGTCGAATTCCTCGAGCGGCCGCTGACGCGCGCCAACTACCGCGACGTCCTCGGGCCGCGGCTCGATGCCGGCGACATCGTGGTGAACACCTCGAACGACGTATCCAGCATCGCGCTGATCGAGTTGTGCCGGGAGCGCGACGCGCTCTACATCGACACCTGCATCGAGCCATGGGCTGGCGGCTACGTCGATGCCGCGGTGCCGCCGCGCGAGCGCTCGAACTACGCGCTGCGTGAAGCCGCACTGGCGCTTAACCGCGGGCGCCGCGCGGACAAGAAGGGCCCGACCGCCATCCTCACCCACGGCGCCAACCCGGGCTTGGTCTCGCACTTCGTCAAGCAGGCCCTGCTCGACATCAGCGCCGACACCGGACAGCCGGTGGCGGCACCGGATAGCCGGGGCGCCTGGGCGCAGCTCGCCGCGGGGCTTGGCGTCAGCGTGATCCACATCGCCGAACGCGACACCCAGATTTCCG
>CAWGHV010000002.1:0-23955 GCA_963822375.1 uncultured beta proteobacterium
TGAGCGATCGCTGCTTCGTCTTATCATGCGTCACAACAACAACCACATTGCTGAATGCCTGGACGAGCTTCTCGGCAATCTTCGACGCCGTGGCTCTGACCCGCAATTCGGCGTCCAGATTGGATAGGGGTTCATCAAACAAAAACACCTGCGGATCGCGCACGATGGCACGACCGATGGCGACGCGTTGGCGCTGGCCGCCCGACAAGGCGGCAGGTTTGCGATCCAACAGCGGTTCCAGTTGCAATATTGCGGCGGCCTTGGCGAGTTTCTCGGCGATTTCGGCCTTCGGGCGATGCGCCATCCGCAGGCCAACCGTCATATTCTCGGCCACCGTCATATGCGGATAAAGCGCGTAGGATTGGAACACCATCGCCAGCCCCCGCGCCGCCGGATCGGTGTCGTTCATACGCTCACCACCGATATTCAGCGTTCCGCAAACCCGTAGGAGCGGCCGCCCGGCCGCGAAAATGCCATTCGCAGTTGGGACGCCGATTCGCGGCCAGGAGGCCGCTCCTACGCCTGCGGTACCCGGATTCGGGTAGCCCAGATAGCGGGGTCCGGGTATATAAGTTCCTTGTGGCCCTGGCTATAGTCAAAGTCACCATCCGGTTATCGAGGCGCGGAAGCGCCGCAATCGACAACTTTTCCTAAGGGGGCAACGATGAGTATTCCCGGGGCACAGGCCTTTGCCGAGGTGAGCCGGCCCACACGTCTGGCGGATGCGATCGCGGGTCCGCTGGGTACGGGGACGGATCGCGATATTGGGGGCGAGCAGGCCACGCTGATTCTCGACGCGGGAGGTGGGATCCGCTTTTGCAGCAGTGCGGCGGCACGTCTGTTCGGGGCCAGCGCGGTCGAGCTCGTCGAAACATCGATCGCTTCGCTGATTCCTGACCTGGCGACCGAAGGGGCGGCCGTTGCGGATGCGTCGCGCGCCGCCGGCGGTCGCCGCGGCACGGAAGGGGCGTGGCGCACCTATCTGGCGTTGGGACGGGATGGAATGGCATTTTCGCTCGATGTCGCGCTGTGCAGGCTGCCCGTCGGCAACGCGCACCTGCTGGTGATGACGCTGGCGCGGTCGGCGGTGCCAACTCAGGGCGACGATCACTTGCCGCGCTTGGTGAGCCGCTTGGAGCACAGCGCAGACGCAGCAGTCGTCACCGACCTAGATGGCTTGATCGAGCACGTCAATCCGGCGTTCGAGGCGATGACGGGGTACTCGAGGCGCGATGCGCTCGGCCGCTCCACTCGCATCCTGAAGTCGGGCGTGCATTCGCCGGAGTTCTATGCGGAGCTTTGGGCGACTATCCGCTCAGGCCAGGAGTTTTCGGGCGTTCTGGTCAATCGTAAGCGCAACGGCGAGTTGTTCCACGAGGAGAAGAGGATCCGGCAATTCGTCAACGCAGCGGGAAACGCTACCCACTATGTCAGCATCGGTCACGACGTGAGCGGTCGTGCCCAGGCGTTGGATCGCCTGGAACGTATGGACAACTATGATCGCGTAACCGGTATGCCGGCGCGAAATCTGTTGCTCGATCGCCTGGAGCAGACGCTGGTCCATGCCGCGCGGCGCGGTACCGGTGCGGCCCTGGTCTGCGTTAACCTCGACGACTTCAAGGCGGTCAACGAGCGCCACGGACGCGGCGTGGGGGATGCCCTGCTTCGGGCCGTGGCCCACCGTCTGCGCGAATGCGTCAGGCGAGAGGATACGGTGGCGCGGCTGCGTGGCGACCAGTTTGCCATCGTGCTGGTGGACGCCGCCGAACGCGGCGACGCGGAGAAGGTGCTGGAGAAGATCATGGCATCGTTCGCGCGCGGTTTCCGCATCGGAGCCGAGGGGTTCAACGTTTCGGCCAGCGTCGGCGCCTGTTTGTTCCCCAATCAGGCGCGGGACAAGCGCGGTCTGCTGGCGGGCGCCGATGCGGCCGTGCACAGCGTCAAGGCGTCCGGGGGCAATGCATACCGCTTCTTCGAAGAGGAAGGAAATGAGCCGAAGCGTGAGCGGGTGACGCGGCAGCGGCGCGTCGATCCCTGCGCCCAAGAGGCTTAGTCGATACATGTAGCACTTTCGGCGCCGGTTCGAGGTTGCGTGCCCGCGGCAAGACCCCTGCTGCTTTCCTTGTTGGGCGCGCTGTGCTCAGTATCGGTTGCGGCGACGCTCGCGCCCGGTCTCATCGAGATTCATCCGGCGGTCATCGTCCCGGCTCGAACGGTAGTCGAGATCTGCGCTGTCGTCGTCGGCAGCTTCGTCTTCGCGGTGGCGTGGAATGCCTGGGATTCGACGCAAGGGGCAAGGTTGACGCTTGCCGGCTGCGGCTTCCTCGTTGCCGCGCTTTGCGCCTTCGCGCAGGCGGTCGGCAATCCCGAACATGCGCTCGGTGCGCCCTGGATCGCGAGGCGCACATTCTTTTCCTCTGCAGTGGACCTTGCGCTGGCTCTCGGGTTGTTCGCGCTTGCCTTCGTCCGCGCCGGGCCGATGCGCCCGCCGGCACTGCGTTACGGTGCACTCGTTTGCGCCCTGATGATCGCCGCGCTCATCGTGCTGGAAGGATCCGGGGTCAGCCAAGTGCTTTGGGATGGGCCCGCGATGCAACACGGCAACGCGAGCCCGCAGCGGCTGTTCCTGGGTTTCCTGATGATCGGGCTCACCGGCCTGTCGGCGCGGCGGTTCTACGCCCGATCGATCGAGCGGGAGAAGTCGGGGCAATACTCCAACGCGCGCCAGTCCTTCTTGTTCGCTGCCTGTGTCTTGTTGGCGCTGCGCGAAATCCTGCTCACGTATTTCTATCGCAGCGGCGCGGGGCTCCCCGAGGTGCTGGCTCAACTGTACGAACTGATGGCGTACTACTCCATCTACCGCGGCATCATCGCCAGCGGCATACGCGCGCCCTTCGAACTCGCGGATCGCTTGAGCGACGAGTTGGGCCGAGCTGAAGAACGATGGCATTTGGCCCTGGCCGCTGGCGGCCATGGCGCGTGGGAATGGAACCTGCAAACGGGAAGCGCGTCCCGGTCCGGGCAGTGGACGGCGCTGCTCGGATATGCAGAGGATGAATTCGCTCACATTGCGATCGCGGATCTGGAGCGGCTGCTGCACCCCGATGACGCGAAGCGGGTGCTGGGGCAGATCAACGAATGGGTGGCCAGCGACGACGATGTTTGGAGCGGCGAGTTTCGATTGCGCTGCAAGGACGGCAGCTACAAATGGATTCATGCGCGCGCACAAGTCGTGCAGCGCAGTGCGGCCGCCAGACCCACTCGGATTATCGGCACGATCACCGACATCAGCGCTCGCAAGCAAGCGGAGTCCGCGTTGCGCCAGAGCGAAGAACGGTATCGGCGATTGGTGGAGATGAATCCCGATGCGATCTGCCTGGTGCGCGAAGACCGGGTTGCGTTCGCGAATCCTGCCGCCCTGCAACTCGTCGGCGCCAGCGCCGGCGACGAAGTGGTCGGAAAATCGATCCTGCCGTTCATTCACCCCGATTCCCAGCCCCAGGCGATCGAGCGCAGGAATCAATTGTTGGCCGGATTGAGGGAGGCGAACCCGCCGATCGAACAGAAGATCGTTCGCCTCGATGGCGCGATTCGCGATGTGGAAGTTACCTCGAGCATTATCCATGAGCACGGACGACCTGCGCTCATCCAGGCAGTCATGCGCGACATCACCGAGCGCAAGCTGGCGCGTGAGGCATTGCGCCGCAGCGAGGCTCAGCTGGCGCGAGCACAACAAATCGCGCGCTTCGGCAGCTATGAGGTTGAACGTCGCGCACGCTGCCGATGGAGGCGGGAATGATGGAGGGGGCAGCTATTGGTCGGCGCAGACCTTTCGCATCTTGGGTCTCGATCCCAATCTGGGGCCATTGTCTTCACAGGTTTACCTGGCACGCATCGTTCACCCCGAGGATCGGCGACGCGTCGAGGAGGCGATGGGCAAGGCCCGCGGCGAGGGCAGCGCGCTGGAATGCGAGTACCGCATCGTGCGCGGGGACGGAGCGATCCGCCATGTCCACGATTTCGCCGATTTCGCCGATTTCGGCAATAGCGGCCAGGGTTCCCGTGCCAAGCTGTTCGGTGTGCTGCACGACATCACCGAGCGCAAGTTGGCGGAACGGGCCTTGATGGAGAGCGAAAGGAAGCTGCGTGAGCTCACCGCCCACCTCCAACGGATTCGCGAGGAAGAGCGGACCCGCATCGCGCGCGAACTACACGATGGTCTGGGCGCGACACTGACGGCGATCAAGCTGGACTTGTCGAGCGCCGTCGGTTCGTTGAACGCGCAGCCGAAGGAATCGGCGATGCAAATTCGCCGCGCCGGCGAGCTGGTTCAGACGCTCGTTGTCGCCACTCACCATCTCATCGACGATCTGCGTCCAAGCGTCCTGGATCTCGGTTTGTGGGCGGCCATAGACTGGCAGGCGGAACAGCTGGCGAATAGAACCGGCATCGCATGCGAAGTGGCGATCGACGAAGCGGTGTATGACGATCAACTGGACCGCGAGCGTGCCAGCGCCTTGTTCCGCATCGTTCAGGAATCACTGACGAACGTGGCCAAGCACGCCGGCGCGACGCGCGTGGGCATCACCGCTTGGTGCGAGGCGCATGACATCGTGATCGAGATCGAAGATGACGGCCGCGGCATGGCCGAGCAGGATTCGTTCAAGATCAACCGCTGGGGCCTCGTCGGTATGCACGAACGGGCGCGCTCGTTCGGCGGCAAGGTCACGGTGACCGGCGCGCCGGACCGCGGCACGACGGTGCGCGTGCGCATGCCGCGAGCGGACGTCCAGGGCGGTAGCGAGGAATGTAGGTTGGGATGAGCGGAGTGAACCCCAAGGTGAGCGAGTCGATTGGAAACGCCCTATGGATCCCCGCCTGCGCGAGGACGACACGCGGATTGGGGCGCATAGCAATGCGCGTTGGGCTTCCTTCGTCAGCCCAACCTACGAGACGGCGCGGGGGTGGCACACGGGTCGGAGAGTGAGTGTCAAGGCTTCGCAAGCTACTTGCTGTCCTTGTCTCGCCCTTTGTTCTGCAGCGCTTCCGACATGCCGATCAAGATTCCGCTCGCGAGCATGGCTAGGTTTTCCGAGAAGGCATGGGCCGCCTGTAGCGTGACGGCGCGGGTCTCGCGCATCGTGGCGGTCATGCGGTCGCGAAACTCCTCCATGGTCCGCATCGCCTGCGCGCCGGAGTCGGTTCCGGCGAGCTTGGTGTGCTTGAGGAGTTCGCCCCACTGTTCCTGGGCTTTGCCGCTCGCGTCTTCCGACGCCTGCTTGATGGAATCGAGGAACCGGTCCTCGAAGCGCTCCAGATCGTCCAGGGCTTTCTTCATTCGGGTCTCGTTGAATTCCTTGCCCTGGGAGACGACCTGCTGCAGAGCCAGGTGGCTGGCATGCACCGCCTTGAGCAGAGCTTCGTCCATGCCGCGCAACGCCTCGGAGAAGGCTTTGCTCGCGTCGACCGTCGGTGTCGCCGCGCCGAGGTTGACGCCCGCGGTGACGGCTTTTAGCACGACGCTGATCTGCTCCATGCTGAGCTCGCGGTTCTTGAGGGCTTGCAAGGTGAGATTGTGGACCGTCTCGCGCAGGTTTTCGCCCTGCGTCACCGCCTGGCTGGCCAACTGCTTCAATACTTCGTCGGACTCGAACGCGGAGGCCGCGCCGGCTTTCTTCTCTGTCATGTGATTCTCCCCGGAGTAGGTGGAAGATGGCGCGGAAGACCGCCTTCGCGCCCCTGTTCTAAGGATAGCTCCCCCGTGGCCGATTGCGAGTTGTTGGCAACCCGTCAGGTACGCCGACGCTCCGGAGTACAGTCGTAGCAACCTCGCTCAGCGTCCGCCACCGCCACGCGGTCCCATGCCACCTCCGCCCGGCCCCATGCCACCGCCTCCGGGTCCCATGCCACCGGGGCCCATGCGGCCGCGCTGGCCGACCGGCGCATCGGGAAGAGTGAAGCCGCGTTCCTGCGCACGGACCTTCATGGCTTCGTGATGCTCGGCGCGGATCTGCTCGCGCTCCCCTGCGGTTTTCGCCGCGCGCATGCGTGAGCGGTATTCGGTGCGCTCCTGCTGCGTCATGAGCTGGCTGCCGTAGATCTGCTCGCGGGCTTGAGTGCGCTCGGCGACCGGGTCGGCGGGTTGTCCTTGGGTTTGAGGCTGCTGCTCTTGCTGCACCTGAGTCTGCGCTTGGGCCGACACGGCGAGCGCAAGGATGCCCAGCGCACCGCCGAATAGCGGTGCGAGCAAGGGGGAATCGAAACGACGAGTTCTCACGATGATCTCCTTGAACGACTCCGAGTGACCTGTGGCGTTGGCGCAAACCAAAACCTGCGCGACACCGTTCGCGGCGGACAGCGCGCCAGGCACCTCACATTCGATTGTAGTTCGCCTATAGGCCGGTGCCACCGGGACCAAGCCCGTGCCTCGAAGCAAAACGTTTCTCGGTTGACCGGAGTCAACGCTGCGATGCGGCGCAAAGCGTAGCGTCGAATTCAGAGCGAGTTGCTTTGGCGTCGGCCGGGTTTGCAGCTGTGCGTTCGCGCATGTGTCCAGCAGAACCACAATGCGCTGCGCCGAGTTGCGAGCGTGCCAAAAGGGAGGCAGGTGGAATGGAAAGACGTCGTCGCCGGTTAACGATCGCGAGTCTGCTGTCCGCGGCCATCGCTGCGCCCGTCGCGGCGATGGCCGGCCCGTCGGCGAAGATGCTTGCCGACACCTGCGGGCAATGCCATGGCACGGACGGCAAGAGCGTGGGCTCGATCGAGAAGCTCTACGGCGAAGCCGCAATGGAGATAGAGGAGGAGTTGCGCGAGTCGAAGTACCAGGACAAGGGCAGGATCATGGCGCCGATCGCCAAGGCCTATAGCGACGAGCAGATTCGGCTGATCGCGCGCTACTTCGCAGCGCTGCCCAGGAAGAAGTAGCGCTGCCCCATGACTACGACACGACGCGAGTTTCTCGGCTTCGCCGCGCGCTGCGCCGCACTGGGTGCGAGCAGCGGCCTCGGCCTGAGTTCGGCAGCGCTCGGACAGGCGCGTACTCAGGGCGCCCGAGTCGTGATCGTCGGCGGCGGCTTCGCGGGCGCCACCTGCGCAAAGTACCTGCGACGCGCCGATCCCACTCTGGCAATCACGCTCATCGAGCGCAACCGCAGGTACGTCACCGGCCCGGCCAGCAATCAGGTGGTGGCGGGCCTGCGCGCGCTGGCCGACATCACGCTCGGCTACGAGGCCTTGAATCGCAACTACGACATTCAGTTCGTTCATGGCCGCGCGACAGCAATCGATACCACGGGAAAGAAGGTGGCGCTGCAAAGCGGCGAAACGCTGCCCTATGACCGGCTCGTCGTCGCGCCTGGGGTCGAGCCGAAATACGGCGCACTCGAAGGCTACGACGAACGCGCGGCGGCGGTGATGCCTCACGCCTGGGAGCCGGGAGCGCAGACCGATCTCCTGCAGCGCCAGGTCAAGGCCTTGCGCAACGGCGGCGTCGTCATCATCGGCGTGCCGCCCTTGCCGTTCCGTTGTCCTCCGGGGCCGTTCGAGCGGGCGAGCCTGATCGCATACCATCTCCAGCGTGAGAAGCCGAAATCGAAGGTACTCATTCTGGATGCAAACGACAGCTTCCCCGACCAGGCGCTGTTTGTCGAGGCTTGGCAAGCGCTGTATCCGGGCATGATCGAATGGATCCCCGGCGCCAAGGGAGGCGAGATCAGCCGTGTCGATCCGAAAAGCATGACGGTGTTCACGGCTTCGGGTCAACACAAGGGCGATGTGGTGAACATCATTCCGCCCGAAATGGCCGGGCGTGTCGCCGCCGATGCCGGTCTGGCAAACGATAGCGGCTGGTGCCCGGTCGACGCCAGGAGCTTCGAGTCGGCCAGGTACGCTGGGGTGCACGTCATCGGTGACAGCGCGATCGCCGGAAAGCTGCCGAAATCAGCGTCCGCCGCCAACTCGCAAGCAAAGGTCTGCGCTGAGGCGATCGCCGATCTGCTCGCAGGCCGAGCGGTTGGCGAGCCTTCCTTCGTCAATGCGTGCTACAGCCTGGTGGCGCCGACTTACGGGATTTCCCTGGCCGCTGTCTACGGCGTGGGGGCGGAGGGTATCGCGCCCCTGCCGGGAAGCTTCGGCACGAGCCCGTTGGGCGCGCCGCGCAAGTACCGGCAGCAGGAGGCGCACGATGCAGACGGCTGGTACAAGAACATCGTTGCTGATTCCTTTGCCTGACGATGCGTCAGCAAGTGCTTATGTTGGTACGACACGGCCGTTGGCCTGCTTGGGACATGGGGGACAGGCAGGTGCCGCAGCTTCGGTTTCTTGCTGATTCGCTGGAGCGGCATCGGCGCAGGCGCTTCCCTGTAGACCTTTGAGCGAGCTGGCCAGAGTGAGCGCGAAGCTCGCGCTGCCCAGGAGAAGCAACACCAGTGCCGTTGGAACGATACCGAGTGCGTTCAGCGGCGAGTCGTACAGCGCGATGTCCGCGCCTGTGGTGAACAACGCGGCGACACAGGCGCATATCCATGCCGCCGAGATCGACAGGCCGATGAGCGAGAGCGCGATTGACATGGGGATTTTCTCCGCGTTTGCCGGGCACTATGCAAAACGCACGCCCGCGCGATAGCCGAATGGTGGCCTGGGGCAGGGCGGACACCGCTCGCTGCCGCGATGCCGCTACGACTTGTTCAGCCCTTTCAGTATCGTCATCAAAATCAGGAAGCGAGCCTCGGGCGTAAGGCCTGCCGCCTCCGCTGCCGGCGCTGACGGCGCGGTGGCGCGGACCGACACGGGCGCGCTGACTTCGCCGCGCGTGTTGGCAACGGCGGAACTGCCTCCGACGACGGTCATCGCGGTAGCGAGGCAGATGCCTGCCGCTCGGCCAATGGTTTTCGAGTTCATCTCCGGACCTCCTGTCCAATCGTGAATTGGTTCATGATCAGCATGCGATTCGCGGCCTTCGCGACGGCGCAAACTGCATCAAAGCGGCACGATGGAACAGCACGCAAGCGTCATGCCACGCGAGCTAATGAACTACGAATCAACAGGATGCCGGATCCTCTGCGGCGCCGGGCAGCGGCGGCGGGAGAGCGGCGTCAGATTCCCCGACAAGATCGACAGGATTCGAACGGGTGCATCCGCCTTTGAGAGATCCGGATATTTCAATGTCGCCAGCAACTTGCGGTGGCCAACCCGCGCGTTGCGGCAGCCGAGCGTGAACTACGCAGTGTAACGGCGGCGAAACACATCGGAATAGGGCATTGGCGGATCGCCGCCGTATCACTGCCCGCCCAGGCTCGGCGGATGCCACTGGAAAGCCGAGGATTCAGCCGCGCGCAACCTACGCATCATGCGTATCGCCGGTTCGCGGCCGGCGTAGTAGTAGGGAACCCGTGTCGTCTCGGCGAAACCAAGTTCGCGGTAAAACGCCCGGGCCGGTTCGTTTTGAGCGCGAAGTTCGAGATGAATGCGGACGATGCCAGCTGTCGCGGCCGACTCGAGCAGCCACTCGATCAGGCGCCGGCCCACGCCGCGGCGTTGGTTGTCCGGCCGCACGGCAAGCAACACCAGATGTGCATGCTCGTCGCTGAAGGTCATGATGGCGAATCCCACCGTGATGCTGCGATTGCGAGCGAGCACGGCAACCGTGTCGGGATCGCCGATCAGGCGCTGGATGCGCGGCGAATCGTAATGCCAACCAAGCCCCACCTCGATCAAGTCGCGTGACATGAGCGCGATCGTCTGCGCGTCGCGCGGTAGGGCAAGGCGCACGGTGATGGCGCAAGTACTCATGCTTCTGATTCTGCCACAGCGCGTTCCGATGCCTGTAAGGGTTTTCCTATCGGAGAAACGGCGACCGCCCCTACGCCGAGACAAGGGATTGCCCTGATAGCGTATCGTCGCCAACAGGGGGATGATGACCGTCACGACTTCGATCGGGGGAGGGGATCATGGGGAGGCCGAGATGACACAGTTCGAGATCATAGACGTCGTGGGCCGCGACAGTCTTATCGATGGAGCAGGGAACACGCGGCGCTACGCCACCGCCGACGGCCGGCCGCTGCTGGGCGGCTATTACGTCCTGTTCGACGCGGCACCGGATGGCGACCTCTACTTCGACGAGACGACCCGCTACAACGGGCCGTATCCGGCCGAACTAAGCTCGCGCGATCATTTGGAGCAGCAGGTCAGATCACGCTTACGTCAAGCGCCGCGCCCTCGGGCGGTGCCGCCCGCACCCGCAATCGTAAGGTTCGCCGTGGACTGGCAAGTGTGATCTCGGCGGTGTTCGTCGGCGGCTCGAACGGTCGCCGAACGGCAAGGCCGCTCGCCTGCCGGTGAAGGTCTCCGCGCTTCACCGTTTGGGCGGCTGGGGCTCTATCGTTCCGTACCTCTTGTGCGTTGATTGACGACGTCGTCGGTCCCTTGGTCGCGTATCACCTCCCCTTCGATGACATGCCCGCCGAGGGGACGCTCGCGCATCTGCTTGCGTAGCGTTCGGGTCTTCCACCACAAGTAGCCCCACAGCACCAGGCCGCCGGTCAGTGCGACCGCGAACAGCACCAGCGAAAACGCCAGTGCCGTCAACAGCAGGACGACACCCACGGCGCCGGCCAGGACCTTTCCTAGAAACCCCGGCGCATAAGAACGAGCGCGATGGCCATTTAATTCGGGTTGCTCCCGATCGGTTCGCATTGGTCTCCTCGTCGATATCGTCTGCATGTCGCCACTTCAATGCCGGGAGCGGTCGGCGGACCCGCCTCGGGGCATGGCGCCGAATTCGACGCGTTCAAGCCGGGCAGTGCTCAGCCGCCGGACGGTGATCGAGCGCCTATTTGGTGATCGGCGCGTTGCGACCCGAAAACCGATCGCTCATTTGCATCGCTGCGTCGGCGACGCTGCCTTTCGGATGGATCCTGCAATATCGATCGACAAACTGGGCGATCGTTCCGTTCGACACGACGGAGACCTGTTCCTTCTGCCTGCCGTAGTTGTGACCGCTCAGGAAGCCGCGCACCCAATCGACGTAATTCTGTCGCTCTTCGGGTTCGGACGCCGACTGGGTCCAGGCGGCGCAGGACATGTCGTCGAGCAGGAGCAACTTGAGCGGCGCCGCCCAGGCGGGGCTGGCAGCGAACATCGTGGCCGCAACAGCCGCGTGCGCCACCGTTTTTCTGTAGTGCATGCAATGACCTCCTGCCTTTATCGTAACCTGTCTGTAGGCCAAGCAGAATCCTTGGATGAGCACCGGACTGCAACGGACCCAGTTCCGACAGGCATACGACGGCGCAACAACGTCGATGCCCGACCTCGCGGTAGGTGGCCGGCGTTGGTGCAAAATCCGGCTTCGCCCTACGTGGGTGGCCGTCAAACCTATGGATAGATTCTTGCCAATCTCAAACAGAATGGGTCCAGACGCGCAAAGGCCTCGCCTACCTCTTCCGCTATCGCGAGGTCTGCCTCGCCGCCAACGCCCGTTACCTCGACGCCCTGGCCGCGGAGGACGATCCCACCCCGGCCAAACGCACCCTGGATCGCATCAGCACGCCCAAGAAAGACGCCGCAGGGCGCATCTGCGCCGCCTTCAACCCGATCGCCAAAGCCGACACCCAGCTCTTTCAGAGCATCCTGTCCGGTGAGCATTGCCTTCGCGGCTTCAACGACCAAGACATCCGCCAACGCCTTGCCAACAGCGCACACCTTCGTCATTGCCCCGCGAACAGGCAAAGCGCCAAGGTCACACGCACCTTGCGCAGACTGCGCGCTCACGCATTGATCGCCAAGATCCCTCGCACTCGCAGGTGGCGATTCACCTCCCACGGACGGCACGTCATGGCCACCGCCATCTACCTGCAAGAACATCACTTCGCCAATACCTACATCCACACCAATGCCTGATATTCTTCGCGAGAAACAAACAACTCACGCCGGAAGAATCTATCCTTGAAACGATCTGGTATTTGCACTCGCACTTCGTGTGGCGTAGGCTGAGATACTCGTCCATCGTGAAGCTCGCTCGTTTGTGTGCTTGGCGGCTCACGATCTGCAGGTTGATCGATGGGCTCCCGCACGTGTCAGACTTCTACTTCCGCCCCGGCAGAGACGGGCGCTGCCCCTCGGCAAGTTCGCATAAGAGGGCGCCCGTTAGCATAACTAGGCAGCAAGTCAATTACTTTGAGAAGGGAGAGATGATGCATACCAAGTCCATTCGCAGTATCCTTTTAGCATCCATGATATTGGCAGCCAGCAGCGCAACCGTGGCTGCCGACAAGGAAAAGCTTGACCTCGGAAGACAAGAGTTTTTGGACAAATGCGCAGTGTGTCACGGGAAGAGCGGCAAGGGCGAGGGCGGCCATATTATGGATTTATTGAAAAAGGCCCCATCAGATCTAACAATGTTGTCGAAGAAGAACGGTGGCGTATTTCCCTTTGACCGCGTTTACGCGGTGATTGATGGGCGCGAAACAATTGTGGGCCACGGTGACCGCGATATGCCGATCTGGGGCAAGGCCTACAATACCGAGACAGCCCGGGCCGCCGAGCATTACTTCGACGTTCCATACGACATGGAAATGTATGTGCGGGCCCGTATTCTCGCGTTGATTGACTATCTATATCGGATACAAGCCAAATAGTACTAGGTGGAGATCAAGCATCAGTGATGCGTTTCTCAAATATTTTGAGAGAAGGGTTGTCCCTGTGGCAACCTTTTTTTCGAGAGCCGACATTGGGTCAACATCCGCGAATCGGGTTGGTTGGGCGATCGCTGGCCGACAATGTGATTTGGTTAGTGCTAGCGGCAGCGTGGTACGACAAGGACCAATCTGGCCACCCGTCGCGGGAGTCGGTCGTGGTGCACGCCGAGGCGCTGCGACCAGATTAGCGCAATGCCTTCGCCGCAAGCTCCTCAGTTAGCGGCAGCACGCTCACGCGCACCTCCAGCTCGTGCTCGCCGCCGCCCAAGATGACGCCGCGCTGTCGAAACCCTGGCGCTGCACATCTTCCTGTCGGCGCTGGAGCAGGGGTTGCGAGCCCGCAGTCCCGGGGCCGGTCCGGCCTCACGCATCGGCGCGGTGGCCTTCATCCACCGCTTCGGCGCGCTGCTCAATGCCCACGTCCACTTCCATTGCGCCGTCATCGAGGGGGCTTTCGAGGCCGATGACGCGGGCGGCGCGCGCTTTCACGAAGCCCGCGGCGTCGGTCCAGAAATCGTCGCCGAGATTCAGGCCAGGGTGCGCCGGCGTCTGCTGCGTGCGGCTGCGCGGCGCGGACTGCTCGAGCGCGAAGAGGCCGAGGCGATGGGAAACACAGCTTCGGTGCGCGCGGTAATTGTCGGGTGCGCCGATAAGCGCAATGGGAGCCCCAGAATGGAACAGCTCAAATCATCATCCGACGTGCTCTTCGTCCTGCTCGGCGCCATCATGGTGCTCGCGATGCATTCCGGCTTTGCCTTTCTCGAATTGGGCACGGTGCGCAAAAAAAATCAGGTGAATGCCCTGGTCAAAATCCTGACCGATTTCGCCGTTTCCACGCTCGCCTACTTCTTTATCGGCTACACGGTGGCCTATGGCGGTCATTTCTTCGTCGGCGCCGAGGTGCTGACCCAGACGAGCGGCTACGAGCTGGTCAAGTTTTTCTTTTTGCTGACATTCGCCGCGGCGATCCCCGCCATCGTATCGGGCGGCATCGCCGAGCGCGCCAGGTTCCAACCCCAGCTTGCTGCCTCGTTCGCCCTGGTGGCGTTGGTCTATCCGTTGTTCGAGGGCATCGCTTGGAACGACCGCTTTGGCATCCAGCCTTGGCTCGAGGCGAGTGTCGGCGCTAAGTTCCATGACTTCGCCGGCTCCGTCGTGGTGCATGCCGTCGGCGGCTGGATCGGCCTAGTGGCGGTGGTGCTGCTCGGCGCGCGACGCGGCCGCTATAACAAGGATGGCGGCATCGCCGCGCATCCGCCGTCGAGCATTCCCTTCCTCGCGCTCGGTGCATGGGTGCTGACCGTGGGTTGGTTCGGCTTCAACGTGATGTCGGCACAGACCATGGACAAGATCAGCGGCTTGGTGGCGTTGAATTCGCTACTGGCGATGGTGGGCGGAACGCTGGCGGCGCTGGCGGCGGGCAGGAACGATCCTGGCTTCGTGCACAACGGGCCGCTGGCCGGCCTGGTCGCCGTATGCGCCGGTTCCGACGTGATGCATCCGCTCGGCGCCTTGGTAACCGGCGGCGTCGCCGGCGCACTGTTCGTGGTGATGTTTACGCTGACCCAAAACCGCTGGAAGATCGACGACGTTCTCGGCGTTTGGCCGCTCCACGGGCTATGTGGGGCCTGGGGCGGCGTGGCGGCCGGTATCTTCGGCGCCAAAGCCCTAGGCGGGATCGGCGGGGTGAGCTTTGCCGCGCAACTTATCGGCACTTTGTTGGGCATCGGTATCGCCGTCCTCGGCAGCCTGTTGGTATACGGTGGCATCAAGGCCGTGGTCGGGCTGCGGCTCGACCCGGAAGAGGAGTTCCAGGGCGCCGACCTGTCAATACACCGGATAAGCGCGACCGCGGAGCGTGAAACGCTTTGGTGAGGTCGGTGATCGGCCAGCAGCGCCCAAGCGCTTGTGCCAGAATGGTCGTGGACAAACAACCGATCGACCGGTCCGCGGCCAAACGAACAACCGAGCGATTTCGTGAGCGACAAGATGGCCATTTCGATGTATGAAGCCTCGATTCCCGCCCTGGTTCACGCACTCAGGAACCTGGACGCCATTGTCGCGAAAGCGGCAACTCACGCGGGGGCGAAGAAGATCGACCCGGCGCTGCTCGTGAATAGCCGGCTTTACCCGGACATGTTTGCGCTGGCCCGCCAAGTGCAGATCGTGAGCGATACGGCGAAGGGATGTGGCGCGCGCCTCGCGGGTCTGGAGCCGCCCAAGTACGACGATACGGAATCGAGCTTGGCCGAACTTTCGGCGCGGATTCAAAAGACGATTGGCTACCTGGAGAGCATCAAGCCCGAGCAGATCGATGGATCGGAGGATCGGCCCGTCACGCTGAAAACGCGTGATTCGTCGGTCAGCTTTACCGGCCGGCAATATCTGCTACGCTTCGTGCTGCCCAACTTCTACTTTCATGTGACGGTCGCATACGCCATCCTGCGCCGCGAAGGTGTCGAGGTGGGCAAGAAGGATTACCTGGGTAAGATCGACTGACGCGACGAGAAACAATGCGTCGGAAGAGACATGCGGCGCGCCGTGAAGCGCCAGCCGCCGGCCTGCAACGAAACAGCGCACAGGGAGGACGAGTATGGAAATTCGCAAGGTAGGCGTCGTTGGCGCGGGCACCATGGGCAACGGCATTGCGCAAGTCTTCGCCGTCGCCGGGTTTGATGTGGTGATGCGCGATATCAAGGACGAATTCGTTCAGCGGGGACTGACGACGATCGGCAAGAACCTCGACCGGATGGTTTCCCGCAATAAGCTCACCGCCGAGGCCAAGGATGAGGCGCTCTCCCGAATCAAGCCGACGACGGAACTCGGCGCCTTCGCCGACCGCGACCTCATCGTCGAGGCGGCGCTCGAGGTCGTCGAGCTCAAACTGAAGCTGTTCGGCGAACTCGACGGCATCGCCAAGGCGGGGGCGATACTCGCCACCAATACGTCGTCGATCTCGGTGACCAAGATCGCCGCGGCGACCAAGCGGCCCGACCATGTCATCGGGATGCACTTCTTCAATCCCGTTCCGATGATGCAGCTCGTCGAGGTGATTCGTGCTCTGCAAACCGCCGACGAAGTGGTGGCGACGGTCGAACAGGTGAGCACCAAGATCGGCAAGACCCCGCACACGGTCAAGGACAGCTTCGGTTTTGTTGTCAATCGGGTGCTCATTCCAATGATCAACGAGGCGGTCAACTGCCTGTACGAGGGGCTGACCCAGCCCGAAGACATCGATGATGTGATGAAACTCGGCGCCAATCACCCGATGGGACCGCTGGCTCTGTGCGACCTGATCGGTCTGGACATCGTCCTCAACGTCATGGAAACGCTGTATCAGGGTTTCGACGATCCGAAGTACCGGCCGAGCCCCCTGTTGAAGCAAATGGTCGATGCCGGATATCTCGGACGCAAGACCGGCCGCGGCTTCTTTAGTTACACCTGAGCGCTTGAATCCGTGACCACGCGGGCGGCGGACCATTGCCCCCGCAGCGAAGGAGTGAGAGCCGATGCATGTGAGCATACGCCGCTACAACAAGGTCGTCTCGGTGCGCGAAGTGTGCAGCCGAATCGCCGTCAGCTTCGTGCCGTTGCTGCAAAAGTCGCCAGGCTTCATTGCCTACTACGCTGTTGACTGCGGTGGTGGGACGATGGCGACGATCAGCATTTTCTCGACGGAGCGGATGGCCCTCGAATCGAACGAGACGGCCGCCGCGTGGCTGAAGGCAAACGTCGCCGATCTGCAGCTGGAGGCTCCGGAGATTCTCGGCGGCAAGGCGGAGGTGGTGACTACCGCCTGAGCGTGAAGCGCGGCATTGCCGGCGGCTCGCTCGGGTGGCGAGGGAACGTTCGTCCCCTCGTCGAGGTGGGCCGGGTTCTGTCGCAGACATCGGGCTGTCGGGGGCGCTCGGCTCGAGGGTTTCACACCGCGAGCGCGCGCAGACGATCGAACGCCAGGGCGGCGACGGGCCGCTTTTGCCGCCACCGGTCGTTATCGGGTCGCGATCCGCCCATTCCTCAGCGACCTCGGCAGCCAATCTTCCGTTGACCGCAGCCGCCAAGTCCAGAGATACTCTAGCGGTGAGGTTGGATTGTTTATGCTTCGACGCACCATTGGCAATAAGCTGCAAGCGCTGTCCTGAAGGATGGGGGTTTCCATTACGAATGAGTGCAACTGTTCCGCTGGCGCGCTTGAGCCGAAGCTTCTCTTTTCGCAGTCAAATGGTGTAAGCGGTAAAGCGATGCCAAACTAGGCACGCGTACCGCCAAGAAGAAGCTTGCGCGACGAGCGACAGGCAACAGGAGACAGCAGGTGCCGCGAGTTCTCACAACCGCCCGAAAGCGGCGGCGAGAGCATTTCAGCGGACCGGACCCCAAGCGCTAGCGATATGCGGGCGGAATCCGCCCGCATCGATGCAGTTCCCGGACTGGCCTTCCTGGGATGGGAACGTCTCAGGAGCGGTGAGTTCACCTTAGCGTTTCAACAAAGGAGACACGCCTCATGAAGAACACCGTGAAAACCCTAGCTCTCAGCGCCACATTGGCAGTGGTTGCCGCCCCCGCCAACGCACAGGAAACCGTGCGCTGGGGTGTCCCAATGGCATTCGGATCCAACCTCCTCGCGCTCGGCGACACGATGCCTTGGGTGTCGGAGCAGCTGAAGAAGATCTCCGGCGGCACCGTCAGTCTTCGGGTGTTCGAGCCGGGCAAACTGGTACCGGCTTTGGCTATTTTCGACAGCGTGGCTGCCGGCAAAGTAGAGGCCGGATACAGTTGGATGGGCTATGAGCTTGGCAAGATTCCGGCGTCCGCGTTGTTCGGCGCCGTGCCTTTCGGCATGGAAACGCCGCAATTCGCTGCCTGGATGTACTTCGGCGGTGGCGATGAGTTGCTCAAGGAAGTATACAAGCCGCACAACGTCTATCCGATCTTCTGCGGCTCGATCAGCCCGGAGGCTGCCGGGTGGTTCCGCAAGGAGATCAAGTCCCCCGCCGACCTGAGCGGTCTGAAGTTTCGCGCTGCCGGTTTCGGCGGCAAGGTCTACCAGAAGCTGGGCGCGTCGGTGACCGTGCTGCCGGGCGGCGAGCTTTTCCAGGCGCTGGAAAAAGGCGTGCTCGACGGCACCGAGTTCTCGTTGCCGACCGTCGATGATCAACTTGGGTTCTATAAGGTGGCGCAGTACTACTACATGCCCGGCTGGCATCAGCCATCCACCAATCAGTATCTGTACGTGAACATGGCGGCGTGGAAAAAGCTGAAGCCGCAGACGCAGGCGCAGATCGAGACTACCTGCACGGCTGCCGTGACCATCGCGATAGCCAAAGCCGAGGCGTTGCAGGGCAAGGCGCTGGCCAAGTTCGAGAAAGAGGGTGTGAACGCACGCCAATTCAACAAGACGATGCTGGAGGCCTTTTCCAAGGCGACAAAGGAAGTGATGGCCGAAGAATCCGCCAATGACCCGATGTTCAAGAAGGTCTATGACAGCATGACTGCGTTCCAGAAACAGAATGGCAAGTGGCACGATTTCGGTTACCTGCCGCGCGACTTCAAGTGATCGACGCCTGACGACCCGGCGCTGTACGCGAACCGGAGGAACCCATGACTTCACCCGCGCACAGCGCCGATATTCCCGATGCGGGGCGCTCGGGAATCGCCCTGCCCACCACCGCTTTCTCTCGCGCCGCCGATCGCTTGATCGGCTGGTTCGGCGAGATCGCCTCGGCTTTGTGGACCGTATTGGTTATCGTCATCGTGGCGCAGGTCGTGGCGCGCTACGTCTTCAGCGAAGGCTCGATCATGATGGAGGAGCTGCAGTGGCATTTGTATGCAATCGGCTTCGCGCTCGGGCTATCGTTCACCGAGGTGCACGAGCGTAACGTGCGCATCGACGTACTGGCCGAGGGCTTCAGGCCGCGCACGCGGCTGTGGATCGAGTTCTTCGGCACCATCGCGTTGCTTCTGAGTTTCGCGGTGTTCATCGCCTGGTCTTCGGTACCCTTCTTCATGAGCTCATGGGAGCTTGGTGAGATCTCCGCCGCGCCGGGCGGGCTGCCGTACCGATGGTTCCTCAAGTCCTTCCTGATCACCGCTTTCGCGCTATTGGCGTTGGCGGGTCTGAGTCGGCTCACCCGCGTCTGCGCCGCGCTCTTCGCCGGCCGCTGACAGCCGCGAGGACACCGATATGCTTCCATTCTACGAACTGCTGGCCCTCTGCTTCATGGCCACGTTCATCCTGTCGCTGTTCAGCGGCTACCCGGTGGCGTGGCTGCTGGGCGGGCTGTCGCTGATTTTCGCCGCCATCGGCATCGTGCTGGCCAACCAATTCGACCTTGACACCTTCCTCATGACAAACTGGGACAAGGTGACCGGCGTTGTCGACCGTCTCGACGCCATCATGTCGAATTGGGTGTTGGTGTCGCTGCCGATGTTCATCTACATGGGCCAGATGCTCGACCGATCCGGCGTGGCAGAGATCATGATGCGCAACTTCGTCAAGGTCTTCGGCGGAATCCGGGGCGGCCTCGGCCTGACGGTGATTGTCATCGGCATTCTGCTGGCAGCCTCCACTGGCATTGTCGGAGCCTCCGTGGTGCTGCTGGCGATGCTGGCGGTGCCGGTCATGCTACAGAACCATTATTCCAAGGCATTGGCTTCGGGCGTGGTGGCCGCCTCGGGGACGCTCGGCATCCTGATCCCGCCGTCGATCATGCTGGTGCTTATGGCCGACCAAGTCTCGGTGTCGGTGGGCGACCTGTTCATGGGGGCGCTGATCCCGGGCGTCGGGCTGGGCCTGTTGTACATGGTGTACGTATTGGGCGTGGGCATCTTTCGACCCGATCTCGTGCCGCCGAGACCCGCAGACGCGGAACAACTTTCACTCCGGCAGATACTCATCGCCTTCGCGTTGACCATCCCGACTTTCGGTCTCATTCTAGTGGTATTGGGCTCGATTTTCTTCGGCATCGCTACCCCCACGGAAGCATCCGGGCTGGGCGCTTTCGGCGCCGTGCTGTTGGCGGCGGTCAACCGCAAGCTCAATTGGCGGGTGATCCGCCAGGTGGGCATCGAGACGACCCTGACCACCTGCTTCATCTTCGCCATCTTCATCGGCGCGACGTTTTTCGCCTACGTGCTGCGGCTACTCGGTGGCGACGAGTTGATTGCCGAGTTCTTCAAAGGTCTTGGGCTCGGCCCGATCGGATTGGTGCTGACCGTTTTGGCAGTGGTGTTCTTTGCCGGCTTCTTCCTCGACTGGTTCGAGATCGTGCTGATCATACTGCCCTTGCTGGCGCCGGTAATCAGGCTTGCCGACATCGACATGACCTGGTTCCTGATCCTGATCGCACTGATGCTGCAAACCTCGTTCCTCACGCCGCCGGTGGGTTTCTCGCTGTTCTACCTGAAGGGTGTGGTGCCCAGGGAAGTGACGATCAAGCACATCTACATCGGTGTGCTGCCGTTCGTTGTGCTGCAAGTGTCGATGGTCGCGCTTTGCCTGATCTTCCCGCAGATCGTCACCTGGCTACCCGAGCAGATGTATGGCGGCCGCTGATCGCGCGACTCCGCTAGCTGACGACACGCTTCTCAGTCGTCGATGCGGCTGCGCAGCGCCTTGATCTTGCCGCGCCTGACCTTGCTGTTCAACTCGTCGGCGCTGCGAGCCGTGGGTTGGCTTGGTCGGAAGGCGCGGGCGCGCGGTGACGGCGGCGCCGGCGATGAGATCGCTCAAACGCGCGATCGCGTCGGCGCGATTCTTTTCCAGGCTGCGGAAGCGTTGAGCCTTGATCACTACGACGCCCTCGGAACTGATGCGCTGATCTTTCGCCGCGAGCAGGCGCGACTTGACGTTGTCCGGCAGCGACGACGCGGCGATGTCGAAGCGCAGGTGAACGGCGCTGGAGACCTTGTTGACGTTCTGGCCGCCCGCGCCCTGCGCGCGAATCGCGAGGACTTCGATCTCATCCTCGCGTAGCGTGATCTCACCGCCGTCTTCTGCCATTGTCGTTCTTCAACCTGGATCGCCGCGAAATTCGACTGTCGCTTCCGGCAACCAACGACGCTTGAGTATATCCTTAAGCGGACCGGCGGCGCATGCGCGCACCCGATGAATGAAAGGTCATGACATGGACAACCCGTTCGATTTTTCGGCCAAGACGGTGTTCGTCTTCGGCGGCACCAGCGGCATCAACTTGGGCATCGCCGAGGCGTTCGCCGAGCACGGCGCGCGCGTCGCCGTGGCCAGCCGGTCGCAAGACAAGGTCAACGCGGCGGTCGCCACGCTGGCGCGCCACGGCGGCCAAGCCGCCGGATTCAGCGCCGACGTGCGCGACGCGGAAGCGGTCGCCGCCGCGTTCGCCGCCGCCCACAAGGCCTTCGGCCAGATCGACGTGCTCGTCTCCGGGGCCGCCGGCAATTTCCCCGCGCCGGCGCTCGGCATGTCGCCGAACGGTTTCAAGGCGGTCGTAGACATCGACCTCCTCGGTACCTACCACGTGATGCGTGCCGCCCATCCTTACCTCACCAAACCGGGCGCGTCGATCATCAACATCTCGGCGCCCCAGGCGTTCTTGCCGATGGCGATGCAAGTGCACGTGTGCGCTGCCAAGGCCGGGGTCGACATGGTGACGCGCGTGCTGGCGATGGAATGGGGACCGCAGGGTGTGCGGGTGAATTCGATCGTGCCCGGGCCGATCGCCGGCACCGAGGGGATGGCGCGGCTCGCGCCCACGGCCGAACTCAAGGCCAAGGTGGCGGCGTCGGTGCCGCTGGGGCGCGACGGCACGCCGCGCGATATCGCCCATGCTGCGTTGTTCCTGGCCTCGCCGCTGGCCAGCTATATTTCCGGCGTCATACTGCCGGTTGACGGCGGATGGTCGCTCGGCGGCGCATCGTCGTTGATGGCGGAGGTCAGCAGGGCGCTGGCGGCGCATTCCTAGCGGTGAGTCGGCGCTGGGCGAACAGCGCGATAAGCGGCGTTGCGCGCAACGAGCGCAGCGCGTGCAATGGTATGTCTTAATTTTTTTGTCACGGTATTGACATTCAAACACCGTACGCCTAATTTACTCCTCGAAGCGTATGAGAGCCCGCGTTGCGGCCGCGTCGCTGTTGCGTAGCGACAATCGCTGACCTAAGCGGGCCGAAGTTGGTTGGCAGTTAAGTGCTCCCGCATTACTCGGTCATGACGCCGTCGAATGTCGGTGTCGTAGGCTGGGACTAGGGTTCTTAACCACGCAACAAGTAGAGGAGAAGCTCATGCGTACACTAACAACGACAGAGTTGCAGATGGTCTATGGCGGCGGCGGCAGGAGGGGCGGCTGTGGCTGCAGCGGCGGCTCGGGCAAGGGCTCGAAGCACGGGTCGAGAGGCTCAAGGAAGGGTAGCCGTAAGGGATCGAAGGGATCGAAGGGATCGAGGAGGGGCTCGGGGAGGGGCTCGAGGGGAAGCGGTGGTTGCTACTGAGTCGCGCTGGGCGGGCCTAGCGTTCTGCGGGTTGACTGGCGCGGTTTTGCAGGAAAGCCAAGTCGCCCCTTAGTGCGAGGCTACGTTCCGGATCGAACGCCCCGGCTTACGGCCGGGGCGTTTTGCTGTGCAGCCCAGTCATGTGCAGGAAAATAAAATGACTTCAATACCCCGGCCCAGCAACGGGCCACCCGTGGAGAACGGGGCAAGCGAGCAGGCGCTGTGGCTGTTGGGCCAACCGGCTTTGCGGCAGTATCTCGAGTTCGTGAAGGAGATGGTGGTCGGCGGCGAAAGCGCCGACCCGGCGGCGCTGAACGACGAGTGGCGTAGCGCGAACGACTACTATCAGCAGTTGGAGAAGCGCGAGTACGGCATTGCCGACAAGGTGGATTGCCGGGATCTCGACCCGAGCCTAGCTGGCTTGGCCGACCAGGTGCGCGCCGATGTGCGCTTTCGTCATACCTTCGACGTGGTGCCGGCGCGCTTCGGCATGGTCGAGCTCGATCGGCTGGTCGTCGCCCAGAAGCAGGTCACCCTCGATCTCATCGACGGACTTGCCGCCAGGCTCGGCCCGGCACCCGAGCCGTCGGCGCTGTTTCGATTCTGTCTCCCGCTCGGGCTGCCCGACACGCCGGTGCAGGTTTACCGCGTCAGCTCGCAACGCTTCGTGTTTCGATCGGCCTCTCAAGATGTTCGATTCCACGAGTCCGTATCCCTGCGCCCCGAGCAGATCCAGGGCTACGATACCTTCGGGCCGATGGTGGGGGTGGTCGGCGCGGTAGTCGGCTTCGGCTCGAACTTCTTGAACGTCATCAGCGTCGGCAAGCGGCTGCTGCTGCACGACGGCTATCACCGCGCCTGCGCGCTGCGCAAGCTGGGCATCACCCATGCGCCCTGCATCATCCAGACGGTGACCCATCCGGAGGAAATCGACATCGTGGCGAAACGGCGCGTGGCGGAGGATCCCGAGTTCTACTTCCACACCGCACGCCCGCCGCTGCTCAAGGATTTTTTCGACCGGAAGATCCGCAAACTTGTGCGGGCTCACAAGATGCTGAGAACCATCGAGGTGAGCTTCAAGGTGCGAGATTACCTTGTGCCGGAATGATTCGATCTTGATCGTACCAGCCCCGGCGGAGAGTTCAGGGAAGCGCCGCCAGCGCTGCTACATGATGAGCACGTTGAACATGCCGCGACATGCAGTTTGGGTGGAGCGCAAAGCGCGAAACCCAACGATACGAGTCTTCCGAAGCCGATATTGGGTTTCGCGTTGCTCCGCCCAACCCACTCGGCTTGGATTGCTTGGCAAGGGTGCTGGCGCCGCCGCGCGTGGTACGCCGCGCTCCCCAGCTCCGTGAGCGAGATGCTATTCCGGCCTGAAGTGCTCGCCCAGCGCCAGACGCAGTGGCTGGGCACGGTTCTGCTCGCACCGCGGCTGTCGTTTCGCTTCTTCACCGCGTTCGCCGCCGCGGCCACGCTGGCGATCGCGGTTCTGCTCTTCGCCACCGACTACACGCGCAAGGCGCGCATCGCTGGCTGGCTCGTGCCGCAGCAGGGTTTAGTGAGGGTGTTGGCGCCGCAGGCGGGTGTGGTGACCGAGCTGTTCGTGAAGGAGGGTGCCGAGGTGCGCAAGGGGCAGAGCCTGCTGGTGCTCTCGTCCGAGCTACAGAGCGCGGCGCTCGGTGCCACGCAGGCGGAGATTGCGCGCCGCCTTGCGGAGCGCCGCGATAGCATGGCCGAAGAGCGGCGCCAGCAGCGGCGCCTGCTCACTCAGCAAACGCAAGCGCTGACCGATCGCCTG
>CAWGHV010000003.1:0-34777 GCA_963822375.1 uncultured beta proteobacterium
TGGAACTCAACCCGGTGGGGGGCTTTCAGGCCGCCCAAGCAGCGCCGCGCGTGCGCATGCGCGCCTTGATCGGGCACATGGTGGGCCTCAAGCGCTCGCTCGGCCAGCTCTTCATGCTAGCGCTGGCGATCGAAGCCTTCGCCATTGTCAGTCCGCTCTTCATGCAGTGGGTGGTTGACCATGCGCTGGTCACCGCCGACCGCGACCTGCTGCTGACCCTGGTGCTCGGTTTTAGCCTGCTGCTGCTGATCAGGACTTCGGTCTCAGCGATGCGCGGCTGGATGCTATTGGTATTAGGCGCTTCGCTCAAGGTGCAGGGCCGCGCCAATCTGTTCTCGCACCTCGTCACGCTGCCCGCCGCGTACTTCGAGGCGCGTTACCTGGGCGATGTGATGTCGCGGTTCGGCTCGCAGGAGACCATCCTCCAGGCCATCACCGCGGATGTGGTGGAGGTCGTGCTGGACGGACTGCTCGCCAGCGTTACCCTGGTCATCATGTTCGTCTTCTCGCCAGTGCTGGCGCTGGTGGTGGTTGCCGGCGCGCTCCTGTACGCACTGCTGCGTTGGGCGTCGTACACCCCGCTACGCCAGGCCTCGGCCGAGGCCATCGTGTGGGCTGCGCGGCGCGATAGTCACTTCCTCGAAACCATGCGCGGCATCAAGACCATCAAGCTGTTCAACGGCCAGGAAAGCCGCCGCGCCCATTGGCTCAATCTCCTGGTAGAGACGGTGAATCGCCAGCTGACGACGCAGAAGCTGCAATTGCTGTTTCGCACCGCCAACTCGTTACTGGTCGGCACGCTCGCGCTGCTCGTCGTCTGGCTCGGCGCCCTGCGCGTGTTGGAGAATACGTTCTCAGTCGGAATGCTGCTCGCGTTCATAGCGTACAAGGACCAGTTTCTCACCCGCGTCAGCGCGCTTGTGGACAAGGCGGTCGACCTGACCATGCTGCGGCTCCATGCCGAACGCCTGGCGGACATCGCGCTCACCGCGCCCGAGGCGCGTCAGCAGCAAGCTCTTTCCGAATCGAAGCGCGACCCGCTCACGATCGAGGTACGCGGTCTGCATTTCCGCTACAGCGACAACGAGCCATGGGTGCTGCGCGATGTGGATTTCCGCATCGAGCCGGGCGAGTCGGTAGCCATCGTCGGCGCATCGGGCTGCGGCAAGACCACGCTGCTCAAGCTGCTGGCGAGCCTGCTCCAACCCTCCCAGGGCGAAATTCTGGTCAATGGCGAGCCCTTGGCGCGCGTCGGGTTGGACAACTATCGCGCCATGATCGGCGTGGTCATGCAGGACGACCAGCTCTTCGCCGGTTCGCTCGCCGACAACATCAGCTTCTTCTCACCGCGTCCCAGTCCGCGGCGCATCGAGAAATGCGCCAAGTATGCCGCCCTCCATGAAGACATCATGGCGATGCCGATGGGGTACGAGACGCTGATCGGCGACATGGGCACGGTGCTCTCCGGCGGCCAGAAACAGCGCGTACTGATCGCCCGCGCGCTGTACCGGCGACCGAGCCTCCTGCTGCTCGACGAGGCGACCAGCCATCTGGATGTGAAGCTGGAGCAGGCGGTCAATGGCGCCATCCGCGCCGCCCGGGTGACGCGCATCATCGTCGCTCATCGGCCGGAGACGGTGCGCTCCGCCGGCCGCGTCATCGTCCTCGATCAGGGCAGCCTGGCGAAGGATCTGCGGATTACCACCGGCCCTGTTGCACACCGCGTGGAACGGGCAACGGGCTCCGACGAGCGCGCGGGGTTGTAGTCGCGCTGCGCGGGTAAAGTGCAACGGAACCCGACTCGCACTGCGTTCGACCCGGGCTACGCGATGGCGAGTGGCGCGTCGCCGGATGCGAGAACCGTTACGAAACCGTGCTTGGCTTGATCTTGGCACTTAGCAGACATCCCTTGCGGGCGCGGTGCAGCCGGTGCTTGGCGAGATCGTCGCCGCTGACGCGACAGGTAAGCGGCTTGCCGGCGCGGCCCGTGCCCTCGACGGTGACGCGGCTGCCGTCACCCACGGCGACGGCGACCAGTGCCTCGCTCTTGTCCAATCCCATGAGGATGACGCCGCGGCCGCCCGTTTGCGTCTTCACCTCATCGAGGGCGAACAGCAGCAGCCGGCCATGCTCCGACACCGCGGCGACGGACGTGCCGCCGAGCTTGGCCGGTGCCAGCACGGTCTCACCTTTCTCGAGCGTCATGAAGGCTTTGCCGGCCTTCTGGCGCGTCAGCAGATCGGCGAGCCCACAGACGAAGCCGTAGCCGCCAGAATTGGCGAACAGGTACTGCGTCTCGGGCGCGGCGGTGAGGGCCTGGGCCAGTTTGGCGCCGTTCTGGAATTCGACCATGGTCGAGATCGGCACGCCGTCGCCGCGCCCTCCAGGCAGGTCGGCGATGCGTACCGAGTACGCACGGCCGTGGGTGTCGATGATGACCAGCGGCCATACGGTCCGCGTCTCCGCCAACAACAGCGGAAAGTCGCCGGTCTTGTAGGTGACGCTGGCGGGATCGACGCCGTGGCCCTGGCGCGCGCGTACCCAGCCGTTGCGCGACAGGATCACCGTCACCGGTTCGTCGGGGACTTGTATCTCGCACGGCGCTGCTCGGCGCGACCGGCTCGATCAGCGTGCGCCGTGCGTCGCCGAATCGCTTGGCGTCCTCGCCGATCTCCTTGAGGATCAGCTTGGTCATGGCCTTGCGATCGTCGAGCAGCGTGAGCAGCTCGCCACGCTCGTCGCGCAGCTCGCCCAGTTCCTTCTCGATGCGAATGCCTTCCAGCCGCGCTAGTTGGCGCAGGCGGATTTCGAGTATGTCCTCGGCCTGCGTCGCGGTGAGGCCGAAAGCGCTCATCAACGCCGGCTTCGGCTCGTCAGACTCGCGGATGACGCGGATGACCTCCTCGATGCGCAGGAACGCGATCATCCTGCCTTCGAGAATGTGGATGCGGCGGTCCACTTCATCCAGCCGATGGCGGGTGCGCCGCTCCACCGTGACATAGCGAAAGTCGATCCACTCGCGCACGATATCCAGCAGGTTCTTCTGCTGCGGACGGCCGTCGCGGCCGATCATGGTCAGGTTGACCGGCACCGTGGTTTCGAGGCTGGTCTGGGCGAGCAGCACCGCCATGAATTCGTCCGCCGTCTGGCGCGACGAGCGCGGTTCCAGCACGATGCGTACCGGCGCTTTGTCGGAGGACTCGTCGCGCACCGTTTCCAGCACGCCGAGCACCAGTGCCTTGAGGGCTCTTCTGCTCCTGCGATACTTCCTTCTTGCCGGTCCTCGGCTGCGGGTTGGTCAGCGCCTCGATCTCGCGCCAGCACCTGCGGCGCACGACACGCCGTGCGGCAGTTCATCGACGATGACCCGCCACTGGCCGCGCGCCAGTTCCTCGCGGCGCCAGCGCGCACGCATGCGAATCGAGCCGCGGCCGCTGACGTAGGCATCGCGCAGCGCCTGCCGCGACGAGATGATCTGGCCGCCGCCGGGGAAGTCGGGCCCCGGCAGTGGCGCCAGCACTTCGTCGAGCGCGGCTTCGGGCTTGCGTGATCAGCAACTGCGCGGCTTGCGCCACTTCGGCCAGGTTGTGCGGCGGAATCTCGGTTGCCATGCCGACCGCGATGCCGGATGCGCCGTTGAGCAGCACGAAAGGCAGCCGTGCCGGCAGCAAGCGCGGCTCGCGAAACGCGCCGTCATAGTTGGCGACGAAGTCGACGGTCCCGCGGTCGATCTCGCCGAGCAGCAGCTCGGCGATCGGCGTCAGCCGCGCCTCGGTGTAGCGCATCGCCGCCGGCGAGTCGCCGTCGCGCGAGCCGAAGTTGCCCTGGCCGTCCACCAGCGGATAGCGCAGGGTGAAATCCCTGAGCCATGCGCACCGCGGCGTCATAGACGCTGCTGTCGCCGTGCGGGTGGTACTTGCCGATCACGTCGCCGACCACACGCGCGCTCTTGACATGCTTGGCGCTGGCCGCCAGCCGCATCTCGTTCATCGCGTGGAGGATGCGCCGCTGCACCGGCTTCAGTCCGTCCTCGACCTGCGGCAGCGCGCGCCCGCGCACCACGCTCATGGCATACGCCAGGTAGGCGCGCTCGGCGAACGCGTCGATCGGCAGGGCGTCGCCGTCGTCGCCGGGCGGCGCCGGCGGCGCAGGCGGGGGCGGGAGATTATCGAAGAGGTCGGGTGTCTCGTTCATTCGGTGCGTTTGCGCGATCCGCGAGGGATGCCCCGGACCGCCTCGCGTTCGGCGGCTATGGGTTCAACGTTCGATCCGATGCGCGCTTGCATGCGTGCGACCCCAGCAAGCGACTTGGCGCGTGATGATACAGCAGGCCATTGGTTCGTCGGTCCCGCGAGGCCTGTCGGCACCTTCGCGGGGACAATCTTCGCGAGGAGGGCCGGACGGGGCGGACAGATGGTGCGAGACTTCAAACGCGCGAGACTAGCGACCCTGCCGCCACTCCGAGCGCCACAGCTTGTCCAGCTCTCTGGCGAGCGCCGGTGAAGGCGAGCCGATGAAGGTCGTCTTCCCGCGTTCGTATATCTTTCCATACACCACGCCTTGCGCCGCCGAGTAAAGCAACACGGTGTTGTAGTCAGCGCAATCGTGGTTCTTGCATGCACTGGCTAGTACGTACTCCGTTGCGCCGATCACGACCTTCCTGTTCATCGGACTCGGGCCATCGAGCTTGGCCAGCCATTGCTCCCGCGCCTTCGGCCCCAGCGCCTTGTAGTAGGCCGCTTTGGACGCGGGGCCCTGCAACAGGCCCGCGGCGCTCACTTCGAGCAGCGTGTAGGACCGCGCCGCCGCCGGTGCCGCTTCAGGCGCCGCGCGGGGGCTTTCGCCGGCGCGGTCGCAGCGGCGGAACTTCTGCGCGAGGAGCGGTTTGCCGATCGCCGTCAGAACCTTGGGCTCGCCGTCGAAGTTGATGTAGTAGCCGAATCTGTCTTCATTGACGACGAAGATGAATTGCCGGCCGCCGGGCACTTCGCTCAGCAGTGCAACCCGGTATTCGGGCGGCGGCTCGCGACCGTAGAAGGACGCAGCTGCCTGCACGTTGCTCCCCGCGATGCGTTTGTTGCCATCGATGAAGACCAGCGCATCGGCGAACACCGTCGCCCGGGGCCCGGACCGGTTGGCGCAGTCGGCGAAGTAGCTGCCGCCAAAGGTCTTGAGCGTGGCCGAATCCAGCTTGCCTTGTGCCAGGGCTGTCGTGCTGACCGCGATCAGCGTGACAGCCGCGCAATCGAGAAACCGTCTGGACTTCTTCATGCCGCACCCGTCCTTCGAGTGTTGAGTGGGCTCTAGACCGAAACCGTGTCTGCGGCGAATTGCCGTTGTCAGAGTGCCGCGAACGTAGCCTCCGCGGATGCCTTGTCGATGGTGAGCCGCATCTCACAGTACTCGCTTTGCGGCTCGACCGGCGTGGGATCGCCAGGGCAGCTGCAACCGGCGATGATCCCGGAAAAGAAGACACCC
This sequence comes from uncultured beta proteobacterium, assembly GCA_963822375.1. GTDB lineage: Bacteria > Pseudomonadota > Gammaproteobacteria > Burkholderiales > Rhodocyclaceae > CAWGHV01. The sequence goes on from CAWGHV010000003.1 coordinate 5,479, forward strand.
AGGTGGGCATGGATGGCCCCTGGGTCATCGGCGACGCTGATGATCATCACTTCTAGTCTGTCGTCGAGGGCGTAACTGCTCATGGACAGTCCCTGCTGCAGCGGCAAACACCCGGGCCCCAGGCCCTCTATTTCCCGCTTGATGACGGCTTCGAACTCGGCAGTGCCCCAAGCGACGAGCGATGCGGGCAGGTGAATTGGCAGCCGTGCATTGGCTTTCATGGCGAGCATTATCGGCGAATCCCCCGGGTATGCCTATCCATTGGCGCAGGCGCCCAGGAGGCCGACCAGGGCCAGTAGAGCCGAGTCGTCTACGGTTCGAAAAAAAGGAGCGCTGCAGCCCTTGAGGCATCGTGTACGGATGCCGAAATCGCTTCCTCGCTTCTGCCGATATTCGCCGCGCGAGCAGGCGGCGAGTTGGAGCGAATTCGCATGGGCGATGCGTTGCGCCGGAGCGAGGAGAATCTGCGCGTCACTCTGCGTAGCATCGGTGATGCGGTGATCGCAACCGACAACACGGGTCATGTGGTGCTGATGAACCCCGTGGCCGAGAAGCTGACCGGCTGGGCCGAGGAGGAGGCGCGGGCGGCCGCTGGCCGGAGTATTCAACATCCCGTGAACGAGGAAACGAGAGGCGTGGCCGAGAGCCCGGACGCAAGGGTGCTGCAGGAAGGTCAGGTGGTGGGACTCGCGAATCACACCCTGCTCGTTGCGTGCGACGGGACCGAGCGGCCGATCGCCGACAGTGGCGCGCCGATTCGCATCGACGGCGATGGCGAGATCCGCGGTGTGGTTCTGGTGTTTCGTGACCAGACCGAAGAGCGGTGCCGGATCGATGCGCTGGCCGAGAGCGAGTGTCGCTTTCGCGCGCTGTTCGAGCAGGCCGCGGTGGGTGTGGCTCAGATCGACAGCACGACCGGTCGCCTCGCTCGCGTCAATCGCCGCTTCGGCCATATCTTGAGCTACGACTCGACCGAACTGACGGCTCGATCGATTGCGTCGATGACTCATCCTGATGACGTGGCGCGGCACGTGGAAAATATGGGTAGCCTGGCCGCAGGGGTTGGCCGCGAGCTTCACATGGAGCAACGCTGCACGCGAAGGGACGGGAGCATCGTCTGACTCAATCTCTCCGTGTCTCCAATGTGGGCACCGGGCGAGGCGCCCGGGTCCTATATCGGCGTGGTAGACGACATCACGTCGCGCAAGTGCGCCGAAGAGGAGGTGAAGCATTTGCAGGACGAGCTCGAGAGCCGAGTCGAGGAGCGTACGGCCGATCGAACGCCAACGTCCGCCATGCGCCGTTGCCCCTACGTGCCTTACGCTAGCCGAGTCGGCTCGCAGCTCCTCGTGAGCACCGGCCCGTCCTGTCCATGCCCCGCACGACACCATACGCGCATGAAGAGGGGCTCCAGCTTCAGCGGTTAAGGATAGGGACCGATCGCCTCACGCAGAAGGGGGTAGCTGAGACAGTCCGTGCAATACTTGGCGGACCGCTGCGGAATTGGCGATGCGAAAGCGTGCCGCCGTATTCTCCAGCCCGACGCGAATGGAGAAGGCGGATTCCGGTAAGACCCGGAACATGTCCTCGTCGGTCCAGTCATCGCCGAATGCCAGAATGAAGTCGGGATTCACCGGGCCCAGCCATTCGAGCGCGCCAGCGCCTTTGTTGATACCTGCGTTGCGCACCTCGATCACCTTGTTGCCCTCCAGCACCTGCACATCGATGTTGCGCGTGTAGTCCGCCAGATCGTCCTGCAATTCCTTGGCGCGGATCGACCCTTGCTCCGGATCGGAACGCCGGTAGTGCCAGGCCAGCGAGTATTCCTTTTCCTCGACGAAGGCGCCCGGCAGTCGATCTACATAGAGTTGCAGGATGCTGTGGACCTGCTCCTTCCATTGCGTCGCGATGGTTTTCAACTGCCGCCATTCCTCGCCCTTGGAGCGCAACCAGACTCCATGTTCGGCGATGAGACTGATCGGCAGATGCCCCAACCACTTCTCGAGATCGAGGCGCGGTCGCCCGCTGATGACAGCCACATTGTTTGCGGTGTCTAGCGTCAATGCCTCGAGCAAATGTAGGAGCGGTTCGTCGGGCCGGGCTTGTTGCGGGTCGTTCACGAACGAAACCAGGGTGCCGTCGTAGTCGAGCAAGATGGCGCGCCGCTCGGCGCCGAGGTAGGCGGCCTGCATGGCCTGCTGCGGTTTCGGCCCGAAGAATTTGGCCAGCACGGCGGCTTGCGATTTCTGCGCGGCCTGGAGGGCGTTCACGAAGTCTTCCGCCCAGCGCACCACGTTATAGCGGCGCAGCCTGTCCTGCATGATGCGATTGCGCCGCCGCTGCTCCTCCTCGGGCATGGACAGCGCTTGTTCCAATGCCCCGGCGATCTCGGAGTCATGGTAGGGATTGATGATGAGCGCTTCGCCCATCTCCTTCGCCGCGCCGGCCATCTCGCTCAAGATCAACACGCCGGTCTGGTCGATACGCGTGGCGAGGAATTCCTTGGCCACCAGATTCATGCCGTCGCGCAGCGGAGTGATCAGCGCCACGTCGCACTGGCGGTACATCGACACCAGTTGCGGGAAAGGCAGGTTGCGATACTGGTAGATGATCGGTGTCCAGTGCATCGTCCCGTAGCTGCCGACGATGCGGCCTACCCATTCGTCCAGCTCGCGCTTCATCGTTTGGTAGGTCTCCACCCCGGTTCGCGAGGGGGAGATGTTGAGTACGAGCACGACCTTTTCATGCCAACCGGGATTTCTCCGCAGGAACAGGTCGTAGCCTTGCAAGCGTTTGATCAGCCCCTTCGTGTAGTCCAGCCGGTCCACCGAGACGATGACCTTGCGGTCGGCGAAGCGTTCCTGGAGTTTCCCGGCACGCTCCGCGACATCGGGCGACGCGGCCATTTCGGCGAACTTGTCGTAGTTGATGCCCATCGGGAAGGTGTCCGCCTTGACCGTTCGGTCGCGCAGGGTTATGCGCCCCAAATTGTGTTCGCGTCCCAGGGTCCGCAGCACACAACTGAGGAAATGCCGGGTGTAGTCGTGGGTGTGGAAGCCCAGCAAGCTGGCGCCCAGCAGTCCCTCGAGGATCTCCTCCCGCCAGCGAGTGGGTAACAGTCGGAAGACTTCGAAGGACGGAAACGGGATGTGCAGAAAGAAGCCGATCGATTGCGTCGGGAAGTGTTCCCGGATCAAGCGTGGCAGCAGCATGAGCTGGTAGTCATGCACCCAAACGACATCTCCCGGCTGGATTTGGTCACGCACGGCCTCGAAGAACGCAAGATTCACCTGGCGGTATTCCTCCCAGTATCCTTCGTCATAAACGGCGTAGCTGGGAAAGTAGTGAAACAGCGGCCAGATGGTCTCGTTGCAGAAGCCCAAGTAAAAGCGGTCCATCGCCTCCTCGGACAGAAACACGGGCGAAGCCTTGTATTCCTTGAGCGCCCGCGTCCGGACTTTCTCGTGGTGTTCCTCCCCGATGGTCGATCCCGGCCAGCCGATCCAAAGCGAATCGTCAGGGCCGGCTCCCGATTCCTTGGCGCCCTCGAGGTAGCTCGACAACCCCGTTGTCAATCCCCCCGGACTGTCTTTGAAGCGCAGCTTGCCTTCCCTCACGGTCACCGTAAAAGGAAGCCGGTTCGATATGTTGACTAAGCGCATGTGTATTTTTCTCCCAAACTGGATTGATCGGAGCGCCGGGCGCTGAAGAGTGAAGACTACCTTGGGTGATTCGTCTTATGAACGGCGATGTGCGAAATCGCATCTCGACTTGCGTGCACTTCTTTGGTTGGGTCGAGCGCGTCATAGCCAAATGCGGGCGCCTGCATCGGCCGCTCGCGCTATCTCCGCGTGATTTTCGTGGCTGAGAAATGGGCGATTCGGACGGCCTCTGCCAGCGCCTTCATGTTGTCCAATCGCGGCGTCGATCGCCGTGCCACCAGGGCAATCGTGCGCCTGGGGCTGGGCTTGGTCAATTGCCGCGCAACCAGGGTGGGGCTTTCCGTAAAGCCGCTTTTCACCGCCATTTCTGGGACCAGCCCGATGCCGAGCCCGGACTCGACCATCTGCACCCAGGTCAGCAGGCTGGTGGCCTCCACACCTAGCGATGACCGGCGCATCGACGCGCCGCAGGCGTACAGCGCATGATCACGCAAGCAATGCCCTTCCTCCAGCAACAGAAGGCGGTCAGCCATCGACGGCGTGACATCAACATTTCTCGCTCTCACTTCCGAATCGCTCTTGCGACCGATGATCCACAAGTCGTCGTCGAATAGCGGCTCCACCAGCAGGTTCGCCGTGTCGTAGGGCAGCGCGATCAGGGCGAAGTCGAGCTGGCCGTCTTCCAGCACCCCAGGTACTTGAATTTCGGGTGCTCGTAGGCAATCGGGCTGTGCTGCGCAGCGGGCGAGCAACGGGCGCTTAGAATTCGTGTGTCAACACGCTCTGCAAATCCCTCATGTCCAAGCCGCCCCTGCGCTACGCAATCGTTCCAGCCAACCCGGCGGCGCATTTGTTCGAGGTTACTTGCAGCGTCGAAGAACCCGACGCGGCGGGGCAGCGCTTCGCACTGCCGGCCTGGATCCCGGGCAGCTATCTGATTCGCGAGTTCGCCCGCAATGTCGTCACTATACGCGCGGCGGCGGGCGGGCGACCGGTGCCGCTCATCAAGCTCGACAAGCATACGTGGCAGGCAGCGCCGCTCACTGCGGGGCTGCGCGGGCCGCTCAGCGTCACCTGCGAGATTTACGCCTGGGACCTGTCCGTGCGCGGCGCGCACCTCGACCAAAGCCACGGCTTCTTCAACGGCGCCAGCGTGTTTTTGCGCGTAGTCGGCCGCGAGGATGGTCCGTGCCTGGTGGAGATTCGTCCCCCGAGCGGGGCACGATACGAGGCATGGCGCGTGGCGACCGCCTTGCCGGTCGCGCGCGGTGTGGCGGGCGCCGCGGAGCGCCACGGCTTCGGACTCTATCGCGCCGCCGACTATGATGAGCTGATCGACCACCCGGTGGAGATGGGGACTTTCGCGCTGGCCGACTTCGCGGCGTGCGGCGTGCGCCATGAGATCGCGGTGAGCGGGCGCCACGACGCGGACCTCGAGCGTTTGTGCCGAGACCTTAAGACGGTATGCGAATGGCACATCCGGCTGTTCGGCGAACCGGCGCCGATGCGCCGCTATCTGTTTTCGGTGACGGCGGTGGGGGAGGGCTACGGCGGATTGGAACATCGGGAATCGACCGCGCTGATGTGTTCGCGCAACGACTTGCCGGCGCGCGGCGCGACGCAGATGAGCGAGGCCTATCGCGGCTTCCTCGGGCTGTGCAGCCATGAGTATTTCCACGCCTGGAATATCAAACGGATCAAGCCGGCGGCGTTCGTGCCCTACGATCTCGATCGCGAGAACTACACGCCGCTGCTCTGGGTGTTCGAGGGTTTCACTTCCTACTACGACGACCTGGCGCTGGTGCGCAGCGGCGTGATCGAAATTCCCGACTATCTCAAGCTGCTGGCCAAGACCATCGGCGATGTCCACAAGACGCCCGGGCGCCACAAGCAAAGCCTGGCCGAAGCTTCGTTCGACGCCTGGATCAAGTACTACCGCCCCGACGAGAACACGCCCAACGCCGGCGTCAGCTACTATGCCAAGGGCACGCTGGTGGCGCTGGCGCTCGATCTCAAGCTGCGCATCGCGACCGGCGGCAAGGCCGCGCTCGACGGCGTGATGCGCGCACTTTGGGAGCGCTTTGGCCGACGGGGAAGCGGCGTGGCGGAGGACGATGTTCGACGCATCGCGGAGAAGCTGAGCGGACTAAAACTCGGGCGCTGGCTGCGCCAAGCCGTTCACGGGAACGCCGACCTTGAGCTCGCGCCGCTGCTCGAGCGCGCCGGCGTCAGAATGACGTGGGAGGCGGCGAGCGCGGCAGCGTCGCTCGGCGTGAAAACGCGCGCAGAAGGCATCGAGCTGAGGCTCGCTCACGTATTCGACGGCGGAGCCGCGCAGAAGGCAGGCCTGGCGGCGGGCGATTGCCTGGTCGCCATCGACGGGCTGCGGGTCACGCCGGCCACCCTGGAGCGTATGCTCGAACGCTTGCGCCCCGGTGCCACCGTCGAAGTGCTCGCCTTCAGGCGCGATGAATTGTTGGCGGCGCGCGTCGTGTTGGATCCTCCGGCGCGACACGAGTGCAAGCTAGCGATGGGCGCCAAGCCGAGCGCGGCGGCGCGAAAGCTGCGCGCCGGCTGGCTCGGCCACCGATGAGCGCGAATGTCGTGACGCGCAATCACTGAGCGTTCGATTCTAGGCGCTCGAAGCGCACCTGGCCATACATCTCGGGGTGATGGAGCGCGATCCAGTGTAGCGCCTCGGCTTCGGCGCGATCCCAGGTAGCGGCGCGCAAGGGCACCGCTTGCGACGTTGTATCGGGCTTGGGCCAGTGCAGCACAAAGCTGCGAAACCCGCGCCGCTCCTGGAGCAGAATCTCGCGCGTCCAGCGCGGCGGCTCGCGCGTGAGCGTTGCGCCCGAACTTGCCAGTGCCAATCGGTAGACCGGCCCCTTGGCCTGATGCTGCACCAGGTATTCTTGCGCCGGAGCGATCTCATCGAGGATATCCCAATGCGGGCAATCCTCGATCGCGACGCCCACGGCCTTGCCATCGGCATCGCGCTGGATCTCCGCCCGGACCTGGAACGGGCCTTCCAACTCGACCAGCTCGTGCCATGGGACACCGCCGCGCGTCGGCGGCGGGAAGGGAAGGGGGCGTTTGCCTTGGCGGATGCGCGCGAATAGCGCGGACTTCAAAACGTCCTCGACCTCCACGGCGGGGAAATCGGATCGTGGCGCCGACGGAAAGCGGCTGCCACCCATGTAACCGACAGCCCACAGGGTGCGCAGCCACTCGGCGGCGTCGAGCACGATCTGCGCTAGATCCATCTGCAGGTCCTGGAGCTGCCCGCCGGCGTCGCACTCGCGCGACAGCAGCAACGACTCCGAAGCGCGTGCACGGCGGCACTCTGCAAACAACCTCGCCACCCATTCGGCTTCATCGAGCGGCAGGTTTTCGAGGCGCTCGCCGAACGCGGCCAGATCCTCGTCTTCGAGCGGCATCACTTCAGTCGGGTCGTACTGCTTGGAGGGGTCGTCTACTGCCATGGCGATGGGCTCCCGCTGCCGCGATACTTGGGTTCTTATCACGCCGTGGGCGCGGTGGCAACGCGCTTTTCCGCGCTCAAACCTCGCGTCCGGGTTGGCGCTGCTCTATCGCCGTTCCTCGACGCGACTCACACGCAGCAAGATGGCGCCGACGAGCACGGTGGCAAGGACCAGGCTTGCAACGGTGGCGAGCCAGAATCCGGCAGCGCCCATTGGCGCGGCGAGCTTGAAGCAAAGATAGTAGCCGCCGGCCAAGCCGACGCCCCAGAATGCGAGGACGTGAATGATCATCGGTCCGAGGGTGTACTTGTAGCCGCGCAGCGCGAACGCGGCGATGGTCTGCGTGGCGTCGAAGAAATGCATCACCACGGCATAGCTGATGAGGCTGAGTGAGACGCCGCGCACCGCGGCGTCGGTGGTGTAGGCGCCGACGATCGGAGTGGCGAGCAAGTAGAGCGACGTCGCTAGCAGCGCCGAGAGCGCCGCCGCGAGGACGGCGCCGTTGAACGCCACCGCCCGCGCGCGGCGCGCATCGCGCGCCCCGACCGCCTGCGCAACGAGCACCGCGACGGCGTTGCCGATGCTAAGCGGGAGCATGAAGCAGGTGGCGACGAGGTTGGTGGCGATGCGGTGGCCGGATACCACGTCAGCACCCAGGACCGCGATGAAGAGCGCGATGAAGGTGAACGCCGAGATCTCGACGAGGTTGGAGAATCCCATCGGCAAGCCGATTCGCAGCATGGCGGCAAGCTGCCCGCGGTCGGGTTTCTCCCAGTGAGCGAACAGCGCGTAGCGCCGATAGTTGCGGCTGGCCGCGACATAGCCCAGCGCGGCGGCCAGGCAAAGCCAGCCGGTGATCGAGTAGGCGATCGCGCAACCGACCCCGCCCAGCGGCGGCCACCACAGCTTGCCGTAGATCAAGGCGTAGGCAAGTGGAATATCGAACAAGGCGCCTACCGTGTTGATGACCATGACCGGCCGCGGCCGGCCGAGCGCAGCGCTGAAGGCGTAGAAAGCGCGGTACAGCAGTTGCGCGGGGATTCCCCAGGCGGCCGCCTGCAGATAGCGTACGGCGATGTCCTCGACGAGCGGGTTCGGTGCGCTCCAGGCGAGCAACGGCCGCGGGAACGCGAGGATCGTGCAGCCGAGCACCCCGAGCAGCAGTGCGAGCCACGCGCCTTGACGAGCGGCGCTGCCGATGGCCGCATCGTTGCCTGAGCCGTACAAGTGCGCGATGGTGGGGGAGATTGCTTGCAGTATGCCGACGAGGGTCAGCGAGACCGTGATGTAGATGCTGCTGCCGATCGCCACGCCCGCCAGATCGTCGGTGCCGTAGCGGCCGGCGAGCACGGTGTCGGCCACGGCGACACCCATGAATGCCAACTGGGCCACCAGCACCGGCCAGCTCAGCCCGATGATTTGCCTGAGCAGCGGTAGGCTCACGCGGTCGCGCCGAGGCCGCCGCGGCAGTCCGCGCCGGTTCGCAATGCAGAAATCTCAGAACGCTCGCGCGCTGCGGATGAGCCCTACCGCGATACCCTCGATGTCGAGCGCATCGCTTCGCAGGTTGACCACGATAGGCTCGAAGTCGGGATTCTCCGGCAATAGTTCCACGGTATTGCCGCGGCGGCGCAAGCGCTTGACGGTGACCTCGTCATGCAAGCGGGCGACGACGATCTGGCCGCTGCGGGCCTCGCTCGTCTTGTGAATCGCGAGCAGGTCGCCGTCGAGTATCCCGGCATCGCGCATGCTCAGTCCACGCACCTTCAGCAGATAGTCGGCGCGCGGTTTGAACAGATTCGGATCGACCTGGTAGCGCCCTTGGATGTGGGCCTCGGCGAGGATGGGGTGGCCGGCGGCGACACGGCCGATAAGCGGGATGCCGAGATCGGAGAGCAGGCGGATGCCGCGCGCGCGGCCTTCCTCAAGCGCGATGACGCCCTTGCGCGCGAGCGCCCGGAGGTGATCCTCGGCGGCGTTGGGCGAGCGAAAACCGAAGGCAGCGGCGATCTCGGCGCGTGTCGGGGGCATCCCTTCGGTTTCGAGGGAATCACGGATCAGCTGCAGGATCTGCGCCTGGCGTGGGGTGAGGCTGGTTTCGGAGTCGGACATCTGATTCGTCATGGGATTCGTTCGGAAAGCTATATGTTCGTACAGTTTTCGGGGCGAATGCAAGCGCGCTCTAGGGCTGCACCCGAAGCGACTTCAGCAGCTTACGCCCGCGCGCCCGCATGGCCGGTGAGCCGCTGTGCGCAAGACGCTCGATGAGCGGCCGGACTTCGGGCAGCAGCGCGGGATCCTGTAGCGCCAAGTCCGCCAATGACTGCATTGCCATCACCCTGACGATGCGGCTTGCATCGTCGAGGTAAGCATGCAGCAATGCCAGCGTGCGGCTGCGTTGGGCCGTCGTGAGCCACAGTCGCGGCAGCATCTGCGCGACATGCCAGCGCACCTCGGCGTCGGCAGCCATGCCGAACGCGTCGATCAAGCTATCGGCATGGTGCTGGAGCAACTCCGGGCGTTGCCGGCTGATTTTTTCCGCTGCGTCGGCGGCGCGGATGCGCACCAGCGGCTCGACGCCGCCCATGCCTTCGATCAATTGCGGGAACAAGTCGGGCTGTCGCAGCACGCGCGCCACCGCTTCGTCGGAGCGGCCGATCGAGCGACGATCGCCGCCAGTCAGGGTACGCAGCAAGCGGTGCATCGCTTAATCCATCACCAGCACCGCCGCACCCTGAAACGCGCCATCGCGCAGGTGGGCGAGCGCGTGATTGGCATCCTCCAGGCGATAGCGGTGGGTCTGTGTTTGCACCGGTACGTCCGGCGCGAGCGCGAGAAATTCCACTCCGTCGCGGCGCGTGAGGTTGGCGACCGAGCGTATCACGCGCTCGCCCCACAGCATGCTGTATGGGAAGCTCGGAATGTCGCTCATATGGATGCCAGCGCAAACCACGGTCCCGCCCTTCGCGGTTTGCGCGAGTGCCGCGGGCACCAGCGCGCCCACCGGCGCGAAAATGATTGCCGCATCAAGACTTCGCGGTGGTGTTTGTTCCACATCGCCCGCCCACGCCGCGCCGAGTTGCAGCGCAAACCGCTGAGCCGCGACATCGCCGCCGCGAGTGAAGGCGAAGACCTCGCGCCCCTGAAACCGGGCTACCTGGGCGACGATATGCGCAGCGGCACCGAAACCGTAGAGTCCCAAGCGCTGCGCGTCGCCAGCCATCGACAGCGCGCGGTAGCCGATCAATCCGGCGCACAGCAGCGGTGCCGCCTGGGCAGCGTCATAGCTCTCGGCAATCGGGAAGCAATAGCGCGCGTCCGCTACTGTGTACTCGGCGTAGCCGCCGTCGATCTGGTAGCCGGTGAAGCGGGCGGTATCGCAGAGATTCTCGCGCGCCGCGCGGCAGTAGCGGCACGCGCCGCAGGTCCAGCCCAACCACGGCACGCCGACGTGCGCGCCGACGTCGAAGCCATCGACGCCCGGCCCAAGGCTGACCACACGGCCGACGATCTCATGACCTGGAACGATCGGCAGCACGGGGTCCGGCAGCTCGCCATCGACCAGATGAAGATCGGTACGGCACACCCCGCATGCCTCGACCTTCAGCAGTATTGTCCCGTCGCTCACCTTCGGCATCGCCACTTCATCCAGTTGCAGAGGCTCACCGCGTCGATGCAGGCGCATTGCGCGCATGGTTGTCTTCACCCCATCCTCTCTTTCGTTTGCATGTATTCGACAGTGCGAACAGTGCTCGGCTTCGGCGCCGGCGCATCCAGCGAATTCGCGCGAGCGCAATCGAGTTGACGCGTGTCGGTCGACTCAGCATCATGGGCAACGCCATCGCGCTCGATCGATGGTTGACTCATTTCGGCGCGCTGGCTATTTCGGATTGTAGGGGTAGAATCGAGCGCGCATTTGGGGGAAGGCACATGCTTGAAGCGGGGCAACCAGCGCCAACGTTCAATCTGCCCGATGCGGATATGGATGACTTCGAATTCGCGTCTACCCGCGGCAAGCATGTCGTTTTGTTCTTCTACCCGAAAGACGGTACTCCCGGTTGTACGCTCGAAGCAACCGACTTCAGCGACCACGACGACCATTTCGCTCGCAACAACTGCGTGGTCGTCGGGATCAGCCGTGACGACTGCCTGACACACGCGGAGTTTCGCGACCGACACGGGTTGTCGATGCGCCTGCTGTCCGATACCGAAGCCGATGTTTGTCGTCTCTACGGCGTGTGGCAGCCAAAGCAGCTCGATGGCATGAAGAAGATGGGCGTGTTGCGCTCGACCTTCGTCATCGACAAGTACGGCGTCATCCGCCATGCAATGTATGGCGTCAGTCCGAAAGGCCACGCGCTGGAGGTCTTGGCGCTGGTCAAACAACTGGAAGCGGAGCAGCCGCATGCACATCGCCGCAAACACCGTGGTCACGCTGAGCTATCGCGTGTCGGATCCGGATGGAAATCTGATTGACGACGGGCGCCAGCCGCTGGTCTACCTGCACGGCGGCCACGCCGGGATATTCCGGCGCATCGAGGAGTCTTTGGCCGGCAAGGCTATAGGAGCCGAACTCGAGGTCAAGCTCCAGCCGGAAGAGGCGTTCGGCGATTATGACGCAGGGCTGGTGACGGTCGAGCCGCTAACGCTGTTCCCTGAAGGGATCGAGGTCGGCATGCAGTTCGAGCGTACCGCCGACGCCGATGAGGACGACCGTGTATACACGATCACCGATATCGCGGACGGCAAGGTCGTGGTCGATGGCAACCACCCGCTCGCCGGCGTCGCCATCGTGTTCCGCTGCGTGGTTAGCGACGTGCGCGCGGCGACGGCGGAGGAAATCGCGCACGGCCACGCCCACGGTCCGCAAGGCCATCACCATCACTGAAGAGTGTGGCCCGCTCCAAACGGCGCCGGCCTTGCGTGCTACCGAAGCACCTTGCCTTCGCGATTGAGGATCGTAATGTCAACGTACTGCGACGCGGAATGGTCGCTGTCGGAGAAGGATAGGAAGACCCCGCCGGCGTCGAAGTTGCGCATGCCTTCGAGCGCCTCGCCCAGTGTTTTGCGCGTCGGATTGGTGCCTGCGCGGCGCAGTCCTTCGACCAGCACCTTTGCCGCCATATAGCCTTCGAGCAGGGTGTGGCTGAGCGTCGCACTCGCGACCGCGTGTTTCTTTAGGTTGTCCTGCAACTCGCGTGCGATCGGCAGGGCGCGGCTAAGCGGATCGGGGACGATCTGCACCACGCCCAAACCATGCGCCGTTTCCTTGCCGATGGTTTGCGCGACCTGCGGCGCGTCGGTCACCGATACGGCCATGAACTGAGCATCGTTGCCGGCAGCGCGCGATTGCTTGACGAATTCCGCGCTGGCCGCGGTGTTGGCAACGTGACATGTCTTGGTCGCCGCGCTCGCCGCGCCTGGCGGCGAAGCACTTGCCTAGGCGGGTAGGTAAAGGCGAAGAGGGAACGGCGCAAACGGCGTCCGACCCCATCGTGAGAGCGGATCAGGCCGCGGCGTCCTCGCCCTCGGGAAGCGGTTGCCCCGGTGGTTGGGTGTCCAAGGACTTGGAGAGGTTGGCCTTGACGGAATGCAGCGCCTCCGAAAGAAAGCGTTGCTGGTCGGCCGATAAACCGCGCAGCATATCAGCACGGGTGGTGAGAACTATCTGCTCGATTTCGGTGATCAGCGGGCGCGCCCGCTCGGTCAGATGCACGCCCCAAAAGCGCCGGTCGCCGGGGATAGGGCGGCGCTCTATCCACGCACTCTTTTCGATATGGTCGATCAAGCGGCCGGCGGTCGTCTTTTCGATCTCGAGCTCGTCGGCCAGTTGCGATTGAGACAGGCCGTCGCGCTTCGACAGTATCGCCAGCACCGCCCACTGGGCGCGCGTCAGGCCGAGCGGCTGCAACCGCCGATCGATCAGCTTGCGCAGTAGTCGCGCGGCCTCGGTCAGCAAGAAGCCAAGGCCGCGCTCCTCGTCTTCAACGATCATATGAGGACCTCGGGTTTACTGCATCAAGCAGGTGTGGGGAATGTCTCTGCATCGGCCCGACGCACCGGCGCGAACGTCAAATATAACATCGATAGTTTGCAATGGTAAGCTTGCATACGGTAAGCTTGAGCTACGTCAATATGGCGCGCCCCAGTTGAACCTAATCTTCAGGGCGGCCGCAGGGTCGGCAGTCGGCCGGGCGGCCAGATCAACCATCACTAGGAAGGGGTTATCGTATGAAGCAAGCTTCGAGCAGTGAACAGATCAGCGTCAGTGGGCCGACCGGCAACAAGAAACTGCTCGCGTGGGTCGGCGAAATGGCTGCGCTGTGCAAGCCGGATCAAGTCGCCTGGGCCGACGGCACCGACGCCGAATACGATCGGCTGTGCGACCTGATGGTCAAAGGCGGCTCTTTCATCCGCCTCAATCCGGAGAAGCACCCGAATTCGTATCTCGCCCGCTCGCATCCCTCCGACGTCGGCCGGGTCGAGGACCGCACCTTCATCTGCTCGCTGAACAAGGACGACGCCGGCCCGACCAACAACTGGGCGCCGCCGGCGGAGATGCGCGCGACGCTCACGGGTCTGTTCGACGGCTGCATGCGCGGTCGCACCATGTATGTGATTCCGTTCAGCATGGGCCCGATCGGCTCGCCGATCGCCAAGGTCGGCGTACAGATCAGCGACAGCCCCTACGTCGTGGTCAACATGAAGATCATGACGCGCATGGGCGGCGAAAGTGCTGGATTCGCTGGGCGACGGCGACTTCATCCCGTGCCTGCACTCGATCGGCGCGCCGCTTGCGCCGGGCCAGAAGGACGTGCCGTGGCCGTGCGAGGGCGACATCAACCGCAAGTACATCGTGCACTTCCCGGAGACCTACGAAATCTGGTCCTACGGCTCCGGCTACGGCGGCAATGCCCTGCTGGGCAAGAAGTGTCTGGCGCTGCGCATCGCCTCGGTCATGGCACGCGACGAGGGCTGGCTCGCCGAGCACATGCTGATCATGGGATTGCAAGCGCCGGATGGCGAGAAGACCTATATCGGCGCGGCGTTTCCGAGCGCCTGCGGCAAGACCAATCTGGCGATGCTGGTGCCGCCCAAGGCATTGGAGGGCTGGAAGGTCACCACCGTGGGCGACGACATCGCCTGGATCAAGAAGGGACCCGACGGGAAGCTGCGCGCGATCAATCCCGAGGCGGGCTTCTTCGGCGTGGCGCCGGGCACCAACATGCAGTCCAACCCGAACGCGATGCTCAGCCTGACCGAAGAACTGCCATCTTCACCAACGTCGCGCTCACCGACGACGGCGACGTCTGGTGGGAAGGCATGACCGACGAGCCGCCGGCGCATGCGATCGACTGGAAGGGCGAGGACTGGACACCCGCCTGCCGGCCGGCCGGCGGCGCACCCGAACGCCCGCTTCACCGCGCCGGCCAGCCAGTGCCCGTGCATCGATCCGGAGTGGGAGAACCCGGCCGGCGTGCCGATCAGCCGCGTTCGTCTTCGGCGGCCGCATGAGCAAGGACATGCCGCTGGTCTACCAGGCGTTCAACTGGGCGCACGGCGTCTACCTCGCCGCCACCATGGGCTCGGAAGGCACCGCCGCCGCCATCGGCCAGGCGGCGATGCGCCGCGACCCGATGGCGATGCTGCCGTTCTGCGGCTACAACATGGCCGACTACTTCACGCCACTGGCTGAACGTCGGCCGCAAGGTCGCCCAATCCGCCGCGCATCTTCCGCGTCAACTGGTTCCGCAAGGACGACAACGGCAAGTTCCTGTGGCCGGGCTTCGGCGAGAACATGCGCGTGCTGAAGTGGATCGTCGACCGCGTGCACGGCCGCGGCTACGCGGTCGAAAGCCC
The DNA here is from genome assembly GCA_963822375.1 of uncultured beta proteobacterium. Lineage (GTDB taxonomy): Bacteria > Pseudomonadota > Gammaproteobacteria > Burkholderiales > Rhodocyclaceae > CAWGHV01. The sequence continues at coordinate 20,486 of CAWGHV010000003.1, forward strand.
GGTCGGCTGGATGCCGCGTCACGAGGATCATCGAATGGACTGGACTGGACTTCAACGCGGACACCTTCTACGACCTGATGTCCGTGGGCCGCGAGGCCGGCACCGCTGGAGGCGCACGCCCACGAGGAGCTGTTCGATCGCTTCTTCGACCGGCTGCCCAAGGAGTTCATCTATCGAGCGCGAGATGCTGCGCTCGCGGCTGTGGCGTTCGCCTGACCGCTGGGAGCTGGCTCACGAGGTAGCAGCACCCCAGTAGTCGAGCTTGACGCGGGTTCTCGGGGGCGGACCAACCGGTCCGTCCCCGAGGCTCTAGCGAGGGTTCCTAGTCCCGTTTCAGTTCTGTTGCGCAAGGAGGCAGCATCATGGCAAGAAACAAAATTGCACTCGTCGGCGCCGGTCAGATCGGCGGTACGCTGGCGCTACTCGCCGGGATGAAGGAGTTGGGCGACATCACCTTGTTCGACATCGTCGATGGGGTTCCGCAGGGCAAGGCGCTGGACATCGCCCAGGCCGCGCCGGTCGAGGGGTTCGACGGCGGTATTCAGCGGCGGCAGCGACTACGCCGCCATCGAGGGCGCGGACGTGGTCATCGTCACCGCCGGCGTGCCGCGCAAACCGGGCATGAGCCGCGACGACCTGATCAGCGTCAACACCAAGGTGATGGTCAGCGTCGGCGAGAACATCAAGCAGCGCTGCCCCAACGCCTTCGTCATCGCCGTCACCAACCCGCTGGATGCGATGGTCGGCGTACTGCAGCAGGTCTCGGGTCTGCCGCCGCAGAAAGTGGTGGGCATGGCCGGGCGTGCTCGACAGCGCCCGCTTCCGCCACTTCCTGGCGAGCGAATTCAAGGTATCGGTGGAGGATGTCAGCGCCTTCGTGCTCGGCGGTCACGGCGACACCATGGTGCCGCTGGTGCGTTACTCGACGGTCGCCGGCATCCCGCTGCCCGACCTGGTGAAGATGGGCTGGACGACCCAGGCGCGCCTGGACGAGATCGTCAAGCGCACGCGCAACGGCGGCGGCGAGATCGTGGCCCTGCTCAAGACCGGCTCCGCGTTCTACGCGCCCGCCTCATCGGCGATCGCAATGGCGGAGGCGTACCTGAAGGACAAGCGGCGGGTTCTGCCCTGTGCCGCGCATCTCAGCGGCCAGTACGGCGTGAGCGGCATCTACGTCGGCGTTCCGGTGATCATCGGCGCCGCTGGCGTCGAGAAGATCGTCGAGATCGAGTTGAACAGTGAAGAAAAGGCGATGTTCGACCACTCGGTCAGCGCGGTGAAGGAACTCGTCGAAGTCACCAAGCAGTTCTTGTAGCGCGATTGTCCGTGCGGCCCCCGCGCGGCGGGGGCCGCTACTGGATTCCTTCCACGTCCCAGACGTTGTCGCGCCGGCGAAGCGACGCACACCATCCGTGCCGGCCGGCATCTTGACGCTCTCGGCCCGCACAGCCCATCAGTACCCGTACTGATTGGCCGAGCCGGCTGGCTTCGGCGCCTGCCCCTGCGCACGCACAGCGTGCCACACGCCGCCCGAATCGTCGCCAATGCTGTCGCCGGGCTTCTGGTCGGACACGTAGCGGTACAGCGGGCGGCCCTGGTGGGCGATCTGGCGGCCACCGTCGTCGCGCTCGATGACGGAGAAATCGCCGTCCACGGCGCTGCCCGCCGATGCGGCCAACGGTGGCCAGACCGCGGCGCATTGTTCGATGCAAACGCTCTTGCCCGCGCCAAGCGGGTCCTTGTCGAAGGTGTACAGCGTCATGCCCCTGGGATCGACCAGCACGCCGTCCTTGAATGCGGCGGGCGCCGAATCGGCGAAGGCGCTTGCGCCGGCCGCCAGCGCGGCGACACCGAACAATGCGGAAAACATGATTGACGATTTCATTGGCTTCTCCTTGTGAGGTTGGCTCGGTGCCCGCGGGCACCGAATGAGTCTCCCTGCGTCCTGCCGCTTGGGTGACGAGAGGCCTTACAGCAGCAAGCGTGCCATGCGACCCTTCCCCTCGAAGCGGCACACCCACGCGGGCTTTTTGCGCCTGCGCCTGCACCATCCGGTGCAACTTCGCGGCCGAGCGTTCGACCATTTCGGGCACCACGCGCCAGCGCCACGCATCCGGCGGCCCGCCCCGAGGCCGCGCCTGGAAGCGCGTCGGCACGTCCACTACAATTATCGTGTGAGACCCACACTGACCGTTTCAAACTTTGCCCTTGGCTATCCCGCGGCAGCACATCCGCTTTGCCACGACCGATGACGGTGTGCGGATCGCCTACGCCACCAGCGGCGCTGGCCCGCCACTGGTCAAGGCCGCCAACTGGCTGAGCCATCTGGAGGTTGACTGGGAGTCTACGGTGTGGTCCCACTGGCTGCGCGAGTTGTCACGCGAGCACACCTTGGTCCGCTATGACGAACGCGGTTGCGGGCTGTCCGACTGGACGGTGAGCGAGCTATCGTTCGAGTCCTGGGTGCGCGATCTCGAAACCGTGGTCGATGCGCTGCAGCTCGAGCGCTTCCCGCTTCTTGGCATCTCGCAGGGCGGCGCCGTGGCGATCGCCTATGCGGCGCGCCATCCGCAACGCGTCAGCCATCTGGTCCTGTATGGGGCATACGCGCGCGGGCGTCTGATGCGCGAGCCGACGCCACGGCAGAGCGAAGAGGCGCGGCTCATGGTGAAGCTCATCGAACTCGGCTGGGGCCGCGAGAACCCCGCTTTCCGCCACGCATTCACCGCGCAGTTCATTCCTGGCGGCACGCACGAGCAGTTGTGCTGGTTCGACAACCTGCAGCGAGTGTTGACCTCGCCGGCAAACGCCGCGCGCTTTCTGCGCACCTTCAACCGCATCGACGTGACCAAGCTGGCACCGTTGGTGTCTTGCCCGGCATTGGTGCTTCACGCACGCCATGACGAGCGCGTGCCATTTGACGAGGGCAGGTTGCTGGCCGCACTCATCCCCGGTGCGCGCTTCGTTCCGCTTGATTCGCCCAATCATGTGCTGCTCGACGAGCCGGCCTGGCGTGAGTTCGTCGCCGAAATGCAAGGGTTCCTCGGTGCCGGCTCAGCGCATGGCCGTGGCGCCTCTCCCGCGCGCCCGGCAATGGTCGCCGAACTGACGGAACGTGAGCTAGAGATTCTCGATTTGATCGCACGCGGCCTCGACAACACCGCGATCGGAACGCATCTGGGCGTGCGGATCAAGACCGTGCGCAATCACATCACCAGTATCTTCAGCAAATTGTCCGTCACCACGCGCGCGCAGGCCATCGTGCGGGCGCGCGAAGCAGGCTTCGGCGGCGAGATCGCGCGGTCGCGCTAGCGTCATCCCGTATGACTGTCTGGGGCCAGGGTCCCAACGACGCGCGCCAGCACACACTGCTGCGGCGCGGTTGCGCTGGGTCCGTGGCCTCATGACATGAGGGCCGCCCCGCGGTCCAATGCGCTCACCTCGATCGCAAGCTACGGATCGGGCTGCCGATCGGTCCGCGCTGCCACAAAGCTTTTGGGCACCGGCAGGGCGCGAATCAGCGACGGACGGCGCCCGCGCAAGTCAGCCGAGTACCCGCGCCGAGCAAGGACATGGAGGCCACCGACATGAACAACGTCACGCGAACCGGACGGCTCTATCTTGGCTACGGTGGCTTTGCGCTGGCGCTGACGCTCGCCGTCTTGGGGCAGATGGCGCTGCTACGGCAGCAGCTTGCGATTGCCTCCGAGACGCAAATGCAAACCGTCGAGCGGGTCAGCCAGGCGCTGGTGACACACATCGAAGGAAGAGTACGGACGCTCCTCAGCGAGCCCCTTACCTTCCAATCGATCGCCGCCATCCAGGGCGTACTAGACGAGTACAAGGGCGTCGATGACGTTTTCAACATCCGCGTGAGCCGCATCGACCGGACGGTGATCGCCTCCATACGCCGCAACCACCTCGGCAAACCCGAGCATCTGCCGCTGGCGTTGGCCGCGCTCGAGGGCCGGCGTAGCACATCCAATGAGATCGCCCACGGCGTGCGCAACTACTGCGTCGCCGTACCGATCCGGATCGGCGGGGAATTGTGGGGGGCTGTCGTCCTCTATCGCAACCTCGAGCCCACCTATGCGACGCTGCAAGGGGTCAAGCGGCGCATCGTCGGCGCCGCGGTCGGTGCCTCTTCCATCCTGCTGGTATTGATCGGCGCACTGCTGTGGCTGGCGGCGCGTGAGGTAAGCCTGGCGCGGCAGGCCGAGGCGAGACAGTCGCGCCTCGCGCTGATGGGAACCATGGCCGCCAGCGTCGCGCATGAGATCCGCAACCCGCTGAATGCGCTCAGTCTATCCATCGAATACCTCAAGCGCCTCGCCCTTGGCGGCGCAGCTTCGCAGCAACTGCCGGCGCCCTTTGTCGATGATTTGTCATCGATGCAGCACGAGGTTGCGCGCCTCGAGCGCGTCGCGCAGGACTTCTCCGATCTTGCCAGGCCCCCGCGCATCGAGCGCAGGCCGATCGCGCTGAACGAAGTGATCGAGCATGTGGTCGCCTCGTTCCGCCATCTGGCGCAGCAAAGACGAATCCGCTTCGAGGTGCGATTGCCCGCCCAGGATCTGCTCTTCGAGGCCGATCCCCAACGCCTGGAGCAAGTACTCGTCAACCTGGTGAAGAACGCGCTGGAGGCAACGCCAGCGGAAGGCCAGGTACAGATTAGCGCGTTCCCCCAGCACCATGGGCTCGCGCTGGAAGTCACGGATAGCGGTGCCGGCATGGCGGACGCGCAGCGCCAAAAAGTCTTCGAGCCCTTCTATTCGACGCGCGCGGGCGGACTCGGGCTCGGCCTGCATCTCAGTAAACGCCTCATCGAAGCGCACCAGGGCACGCTCACCCTGGCGTCCGAGCACGGCAAAGGAACGACCGTGCGTGTCTCGCTGCCGTTGTCAACTGCTGCACCGCTAGCGCCGATCTCACTCGTGCCCGCAGCCGCATAGCGTCACCGCCGTGCATCAGCAGGGGCTAGTCCCGCGCGGATTTCAGCAACCCGTGCTTTTCCAGCCGGTACTGAAGCGTGCGGCGGCTGACGCCGAGCAGGCGCGCGGCCTCGGTTTGCACGCCGCGCGCGCGCCGCATCGCGTCCTCGATCACCAGACGTTCAAGCGCATCGAGATTCAGCTCGCCACGCCACAGCCGCTCGAGCAAGCCATCGGCGGCATCCGCCGCGGGAGCGCGCGCATCACTCAGTGCCTGCGGCAGATCCTCCACCTCGATGCGCACGCCGCGACACAGCACGACACAGCGTTCGACCAGGTTTTCCAGCTCGCGTACATTGCCGGGGAATGGGTAGCGCTTGAGGGCCTCGAGCGCCGCGTCGCTGAAGCCTTCGACATGCTTGCGGTTGAGGGCGTTGGCCTTGGCGAGAAAGTGCTGCGCCAGTAGCACGATGTCCTCGCGCCGTTCGCGCAGCGGCGGCAGCGGAATCGGTATCACGTCGAGGCGGTAGTACAGATCCTCGCGAAAGTGGCCGGCTTTCACCTCCGCCAGCAGATCGCGATTGGTCGCGGCGATCAGCCGGAAGTCTGCCTTCAGCGTGGCGCCGGACCCGAGACGCTCGAAGGTTTTCTGCTGCAGCACGCGCAGTAGCTTCACCTGCACGGGCGGTGCGATCTCGCCGACTTCGTCGAGGAACAGCGTGCCGCCGTCGGCTTCTTCGAAGCGTCCCTTGCGCAGCGCCGCCGCGCCAGTGAAGGCACCCTTCTCGTGGCCGAATAGTTCGGCTTCGAGCAGGTTCTCCGGCAGCGCGGCACAATGCACCTTGATCAGCGGGCCGGCGGCGCGGGCGCTGCGGGCGTGGATCGCCTCGGCAACCAGTTCCTTGCCGGTGCCGCTCTCGCCCAAGATCAGCGCCGTCGCCTCGCTGTCGGCCACCGCGGCCACGGTTTCCAGCACGTGGCGCCAAGCGGGCGCGGCGCCGATCGCGCGCTCGAACTGGTACTGCGTCTTGAGCTGGCGGCGCAGCGTCAGGTTCTCGCGCTGCAGGCGACAGGACTGCAGCACCTTGCGCAGGGTCACCAGCAATTCATCGACGTCGAGCGGCTTGAGCAGGTAGTCGTGGGCGCCGAGCTTGAGCGCCTGCTTCGCCGTGTCGACCGAGCCGAAGGCGGTCATCATGATCACCGGCAGCGCCGGATGGGCATCGCGCAGCTTCTCCAGAAAGGCGATGCCGTCCATGTCGGGCATGTTGAGATCGGTCAACACCAGGTCGGGCGGCGCTTGCGTCCAGGCGCCGAGCGCCGCTCTTGGCGAGGCGTAACAACTGGTGCGAAAGCCCTCCAGATCGAGGATGCGGCTGAGCTGCCGCGCCTGGGCCGCGTCGTCCTCGACGATGGCGATGCGCGCTGCGGGATCGGCTGCGTCGTTTGCGGATGTCATGCGGCCCTCGACAGTTGCGCGACCGCTACGGGCAGCACAATGCGCAAGGTGGTGCCACCACCCGGCCGCGAACTCGCCGTCAGCGTACCACCATGGGCTTCGACCAGCCGCTTGCTGAGAAACAGCCCGAGCCCCAGCCCATGCGCGCGCGAACTGTGGAAGGGTTCGAACAGCAGCGCCTGCTGTTCCGGCGTAATGCCGCTGCCGCTGTCGATGACCTCGATGGCCAGCCCGCCGTCATCGGCCGCGGTGCGCAGCGCCACGCTGCCGTGCGCGGGTGTCGCCTCGATGGCGTTCTTGACCAGATTGACCAACACCTGCTCCATACGCCGTGCATCGGCATGGACCTTCAATCCGCCGTCATCGTAGCGCGCCGACAGGTCGATTTCGCGCTGCCGCGCCAACGGCCCGAACAGCCTGACCACATGCTCGATCGCGCCGCGCAGACTGGTCGTTTGCAGCTCGACCTGCGGCTCCTTCGACAGATCGGCGAAGTCGCGCACCACTTGCTCCAGCCGATCGACCTCGTGTTGCATTGACGAGAGATCCTCGGCGAGATCGGCGCTGGCCACCGCTGCGGGTGCCATTCTGGCGCGCCGCTTCAGGTATTCGATGGCCAGCGTCAGCGCGTTCAGCGGATTGCGGATTTCGTGCGCCACGCTTGCCGCCATGGTACCCATCAGCGCCAGGCGCGACTGGCGCGCCTGCGCCGCGCGGGCATCGCGCACTTCGCGCGAGGCGTACCAGAGCAGGCCGCCGATCGAAAGCACGAGCGCGGCGAAGGTCAGCCCGGTCACCCACAGGATACGTTGATTGGCGGCCCGCAGCGTGGCGTAGGTCGGGTCCAGATTGCGATAGACGACCACCGCGCCCCACGGCTGCCCACCCAACCGCAGCGGAATGGCGACGCAGAAATTGCGCACGCGGTCGACCGTTTCGTAGGAGCGCGCGGTGCTGCCGCCGAAGGCCGCGAGCATGATCGGCAGGCCCTCCGGCTTCTCCAGATTCTTGCGCCGCATCGCGGCCAGCACCGCTCGGTCATTGCGGCTGACGCGAATGTTGAACACGTCGCCCATCAGCCGGTAGCCGTCGATCAGGTTCTGGATGGCGCGCACCGCCTGTTGCTCGCCGGCATGGTCCAGCGTCTCCTGTACCCGCGCCGCCACATGCGTGGCGAGCGCCTCGCTGGTGCGCTCCAGCGTATCGAACTGCGCCCGCAGCGCGATGTCCTGCTGGCGATTCACCAACATCACCAGCCCCACCGCCGTCATCGCCAGCGCAAAGGCAACGGCCAGATAGGCGAGGTACCCCCGCCGCGATGCGATTACGCTCATCGTGCCCCCCGCGAACGGCCGGTCGGCCAGATGGTCCAGCCGCCGCGGCGCTTATGCCGGCAATTCGCCGCTAATTGTGTACCAGCCGCGCCGCGAATGCGACGATGCCCTACTTGGCACAGAGCCCCCTCCCCCGCACTCCTCCGGGTGTGGGGGAGGGTTGGGAGGGGGCATACATCGCCGAAACCGCGACGGTCCGATCTAGGGCTTCGGCTTGACGGTGAACAGCGGACCCTGCCCGTCGGGGAAGTTGCTGGTGTTCAGCACCTGGATGCCGGCGTTGTGCTCGCCGTTGAAGGGTGTCGTCGCATCCGGGCAGCCCGCCCTTTTTGCATCCTCGGGCGAGTTGAACCATAGCCCGAGGTGATAGGTATGGACCGGGCCGGTCGCCGGGTTGGAGGCAACATCCGGAAACGCGTTGTTGTGCACCAGAGGTGCCGGAGCGCTTCCCGGCGCGACGATGAAGGTCTCCTCATTGAAGCGGCCGACGAACCGCTGATGGCCTTCTCCGCTCTCGTCGGTCTCGATATCGCCTTGATACCAGGACATGCCGAACGGAGCGTTGGGAACCTGGATGACGAATAGGTCGAATTCGGTGTCGGGCGGAAGTCCGTCGATCTTCACGTCCATGATCTCGACCGGGCCGATCGGCCTGATCTTCACCTTGGCGGTGGCATGCGGCAGGCAGCCCGCCTTGACCACCGCGCCCGAGCGCACCATCTCGAACTTGAACTTGTTGTCCAACTTGTGTCTGTAGTTGTCCGCGTGAGCGGGCGTGGCCGCGATTCCCGCCAGGGCGATCGACACTAGGGTCGTTGCATAGTGAAAGGACTTCATGTGCTTCTCCTCGATTGGATTGGAAAAAAATGCTGCCCGCCGGAGCGCGCCGACGAGTCGGCCGCGGAACAAGTACAAACGCATCGCTCCGGACGCGAGGACTCATCCGCACACAACGTGCCAGGTCTGTGGAGAGGCTTTCGGGCACTTTGAGCCGCGCATCTGCCCCGCATGGGGCAGCTTGGCGGTGCACCTGCGCGAGATGGGGCATCGCCGGGACGCCTCGAACCGCCACTTCGGCACCGATCGCGTTGCGCGGCCGCGCGAGCTATTCTTCTACTTGGCACGCAGGTTCGGCACGCCTGGCTTCCATGCCCGGGAGCCGACGTATTCGCCGGTACCTCCGCTTGGGTCGCGACGCGGCCGCTCGCCCCATCCCTGCGAAAAGGAGAAGCTAGGATGCATCATCCATTGGAATCACTGGCGGATCTGCGCCACGAGTTCGGTGAGCACGGCGGGGTCAATCGCTCGATCGAGGCGAGCACCACCTTCACGGTGCTGGAGGCTGGAACGATGCCGGCGATTTTCCAGGGGCTGCGCGGCCCGGAAAGCGGCGGCTGTTACCTGTACGGCCGGCACTTCAACCCGACGGTTTATGCACTGGGCCGGGAACTCGCCGCGATAGAGGGGACCGAAGCGGGCTACGCCACGGCCAGCGGCATGAGCGCGATCGCCTGCACCCTGATGCAACTATGCTCGCCGGGCGACCACATCGTCGCCGCCAACGTGCTCTACGGCGGCACCTTCGCGCTGCTGCAGCGCTATTTGCCGGCGAAGTGCGGCGTGCGTTGCGCCATGGTGGACATCGGTGACCCGGCGGCCGTGGAAGCCGCATTCACCGAGCGCACCCGGCTGCTCTATGTGGAAAGCATGAGCAACCCGACCTTAGTGGTGGCGGATCTGCCGCGGCTGGCCGAGATTGCCCATCGCCGCGGTGCGCTGCTGGTGGTGGACAACACCTTTTGCCCGCTGATCGTGGCGCCGGCCCGGCATGGCGCCGACATCGTATTGCACAGCATGACCAAGTTCATGAGCGGCGCCTCGGACATCATCGCCGGCGCAGCCTGCGGATCGAAGGATTTCATCAATAGCCTGATGGACGTGAATACCGGCGGGCTGATGCTGCTGGGCCCGACCATGGACCCCAAGGTCGCTTTCGAGCTGAGCCTGCGCCTGCCGCACCTGGGGCTGCGGATGCGCGAGCACAGCCACCGCGCCCAGGTCTTCGCCGAGCGCTTGGTTGAGCGCGGGCTGCCGGTGATCTATCCCGGCTTGCCGAGCCATCCACAGTACGAACTTCTGCGGCGCATCGGCAACACCGAGGAATTCGGCGCGGGCGGCCTGTTTTGCCTCGACCTGGGAAATACCGCTCGCGCCTTCCGCTTCATGGAGGCGCTGCAGAACCCGCAGCACTTCGGCTACATCGCCGTGAGCCTGGGCTACTTCGACACGCTGCTGTCGTGTTCGGCGGTGTCCACCTCCAGCGAAATGCCGGAGGATACCCAGCGCGGCGTGGGCCTTTCGCCCGGGCTGGTGCGTATCTCCATCGGCTACACCGGCAGCCTCGAGCAGCGTTGGAAGCAGTTCGACGCGGCTTTGCGCGTGCTGGGCTAGTCGCACGAAGCCCTCTGCTTGTTGGAGCGGGGAGGGTGGGGCAACCCTTCGTGGGACCTCCGTTTCAGGCAATCGCCTCGCTTGACGCTCACTCAAACCGAACGCGCTCGCGGCCCTGCCTGTATCGTCGACGAGAATTCGCACGCAACTCCACATCGTGCACCTGACCTGCGTTTGGTTTCATGGAACAAAGCCACTCGATCATCACGAACCTGGCGATCTTCCTGCTGATCCTCGCCGGCGCGCTCGCGACCAACGAAGAGGTCTTGCCGGCGATGGGCGCGGCGCTGGCGAAGGCCATCGGCGCCTTCGCCGTGGCGGTCGTTCTCGCGCGATTAATGGTCCGTCCCCTGTTCACGTTGGTGGCGAGAACGCGCAACGAGGAGGTGTTCACCGCGACGGCGCTCCTCGTCGCGCTTGGCGCCGGCTGGGCCGCCGGGGCGATCGGCCTGTCGCTGGCGCTCGGCGCTTTCCTCGGCGGCATGATCATCGCGGAGACGCCCTACCGCGCGCTGATCCAGTCGGAGATCGAGCCGTTTCGCAGTTTGGAACTCGTAGCAAAGCATGGCTTGCCGCGCGCCGTCAGGGGCGGCCGAGCATGAGCGGGCCCTGAACCGCATCGATAGCCATGACCGAGGCCCCTATGACCGAGGCCCCTATGACCGATGGCACGCCGCTTCGTGTCGCCCTGATCGGCTACGGAAGCGCCGGCAAGACTTTTCACGCGCCGTTGATACGCGCCACGCCCGGGCTCGCGCTTGCGGTCGTCGCGACCAGCCGTGCCGATGAGGTGGCGCGCGACCTCGCCGATACCCTCCGGGTGCCGGCTCCGCTCGATGCCATCATCCGCCGCGACGTCAACCTGGTAGTAGTCGCCAGTCCGAACGGCACACATGCGCCGCTGGCCGACGCGGCCCTGCGAGCGGGCAAGCATGTGGTGGTCGATAAACCGTTCGTGCTGACGCTCGCCGATGCGCGCGCCCTGGCCGCGCTCGCTACGCAGACCGGGCGTGTGCTGTCGGTATTCCAGAACCGGCGCTGGGACAGCGATTTCCTCGGCCTGAAGGCGGCGCTGGAGGCCGGCCGAGTCGGACGGGTGACGCATTTCGAGTCCCGCTTCGAGCGTTTTCGGCCGCTGGTGAAGAATCGCTGGCGCGAGCGCGCGGAAGATGGCGGCGGCATCTGGCTCGATCTCGGCCCCCACCTGGTGGATCAGGCGTTGCAGCTATTCGGCCTGCCGGCCCGCGTCGGCGGGCTGTTGGCGCAGTTGCGCGACGGTGCGCTGGCCGACGACTGGTGCCAGGCGCAGCTCGATTACGTTGGCCTTCAGGTCACGCTGTCGGCGTCGGTGCTGGTCGGCGGAGGGATCCCGCGCTTCGCCGTGCATGGCACGGACGGTAGCTGGGTGAAGCATGGTCTCGACGTCCAGGAAGATCAGCTCAAAGCCGGCTGGCTGCCGGGCGCCCCCGGCTGGGGGGCCGACCCGCTGCCGGCGCGCTTCTATCCGGGTGACGGCTCCGCCGTGCGTGAGCCGGTCCCCGCGGGCGACTATCGTCCGTATTACATTGGGGTACGCGATGCAATTCTCGGCCGGGGCACCAATCCGGTCACGCCGGCACAGGCGGTGGCGTCGATGGCGGTGCTCAATACCGTCGTGCGGGCCGCAGGCGCCGGACAGATGCTGCCGCTGCCTCTGACCGACGCGGAGCGCGCCGCGTTCGCGTGAGCTGGAACCTCGCCGGCCTTGAGCCGGCGTTGCCTACGGATCAACCTGGAAACCTCAGTTGCGCTGGCGAAATTCCTTTCATGATTCGACAGGCCCAGCACGAACGGAATTTCTTGGGCTCACCCGGCGAGTGAGGATCTCTGCGAGCCGTTCGCCCTGAGCCAGTCGAAGGGCCGCCAAGGCTTCCAGGCCCCACCGGCGGCTTTTGGAATCACTCATCCCGGCCGGTGTCTGCAGCGAGTGCGGTCTCGTAGTCCCGACCGCCGTAGAACACGCCGAGTATCGCGACCTGGGCGGCCGCCTCGTCAACCTCGAACGCGATCACCGTTCGGCGCTCGCAATTGCTGACGCGCAGCCCCGGGCGAACTTCGTCACGCTGTGCCTCGGGCGTGAAGACGACCGCAAAGGTCTTCACGCCTTGGCGGTCGTTTTTTTGTGTTCGGCGGCAAGCCAGGCTCGCACTTGCGAGGCGCCGACTGGTCGCGAGCGTTTCGCCTTAAGCGCGTCGTACGCGGCGGCAACTTCGCCGCGCAGCCACTTCTCGACCGCCTGATCATGTGCCAGCAAGGCGCGCAGTCCGTCGCGAATGACCTCGCTTTCGGTTGCGTACTCGCGGCAGGCGACTCTGCCACGAACGGCCTCCGCCATGTCGTTGGGAAGGGTGATGCTGAACTGTTGGGTGGAGCGCATGGGTGGCTCCGAAAAGGGGAAATCTGAAGTAGGTTTTGATCCTACGCACCGTGCCGGCGCACTGCAAGCGACAGACGAAGTTGTGACGGACGAAATTGGCCCTTCCGAGCGTTGAAGAACCATCGACAAGAAATGCGGCAACGGGCTTTGCGATGCCGGCGCGCTCCCTCTGGTGGCCTCCAACGGGCGGCTCAGAAGTAGTAGCGCAAGCGCAATGTCACGCTCGCGGGCTGGTGGCCGAACTCCGAGCGCGGCTGGCCTTGCGCATTCAACCCTTTGCCACTGGCATAGAGCAGGGAAAGCAGCAGGTCGGACTCGTTGCTGACCGAATAGACGAGACTGAGCTGGTGCAATAGCGAGGTGTGCGTCCGGCCGTCCGCGTCCTCGAGTGGACTGAGGAAAAGCTTGTAGCTGCCATGCACCAGGGGCGTGATGTCCTTCTCCGCGGACAAGCCCAGCACTCGCCGGCTTAGCTGCGGCTGAAGTCCGCTGGCCACCAGCGGGTCGGTTTGCGTGCCGATCAGCGCCGTCTCGCGGGTCGCACTGCGACTGTTGTCATGCCATTCGGCGCTGACCAGGGTGCCGTCGTTGAACTGATAGTCGACACCGGCAATCCAGAAGAGGGAGTGTTCACGCGGCTGTTCGAGCCTGTAGCGCACGCCCTCGATGCGCCATCCCAGGCCGGCCCAATCGCTCTCGAAAGAGGCGCCGACGACGTCGTTGCCGATCACCCGTCCGGCCAGCAAAGCCATCTCGGAACGCTCGCCGACCTGACGGCGATAGCGAACCGCGGCGCTGTCGTCGATGGCCTTATCGTTCCTGGGGGACAAGGCGTAGACCGCGGTCAACGATGAAAACGCGGAAGGAAACCAGTCGACGACGGCGGCATCGATCCCCGCCTTGAAGTCGGTATCCAGATCGGTCGGGGCAAAGGCGCCGAACACGTTCATCGGCTGCCAGAAGCGGCCGCTACCCCAATCGATGGGCTGGCGGCCGAGGCTCGCCGCGACTTGACTGAAGCGGCGTTTATACACGGCGCGGTCCAGTTCATGGCCGATCCGCGTGGAGCTATCGGTGCCGGTCTTGTCCACCCAATCGCCGGCCCATGGGTGATAGCGAAACAAGTCGCTTGAATGACCCGAGGCAGGAGGAAAGCCGCGCAGATGCTGCCTGGCCGTCTTCAGGTGCAGCGACCACTCGACCTCGTCCTGGGCATCGTCGAGCATCAGCCGCAGGCTCTGCTGATCGGACGTCAGGGTCCGGTCACCCGAGCCGGTGTCGCCGATATCGCCGGGCTCGGCGCGGGCCGCGGAGCCGAACAGCGAGGCACGTCCCGTCAGTTGCGCCGCGTGCACCGCGGACGGCAGCAACACCACGGCGAACAGGCACAAACTAAACCGCATGCTCGTGCTGAAGACGCTCGACACGCCGGTCGTTGACGATCTTCCCGTCACGCAGGGTGACTATCCGCTCGGCCCGCTCCATGACACGTTGATCGTGGGTGGAGAAGATGAAGGTGGTCTTCTGTTCGCGCGCGAGGCGATGCATGATATCGAGCAGGGCCGTCGCGTTCTCGGAATCGAGGTTGGCAGTCGGTTCGTCGGCCAGCACCAGACGCGGACCGGCCGCCAGGGCCCGCGCGACGGCGACACGTTGCTGCTGCCCGCCGCTGAGCGCCGAGGGGCGGCGGTGCATGACATT
>CAWGHV010000004.1:0-6894 GCA_963822375.1 uncultured beta proteobacterium
CCAGCCTGGCCAGCAGATAGCCCTGGCCGTAGCCGCAGCCCATGTCCTGCAGCTGGCGCAGCTGGTGCTCGGTTTCTATGCCTTCGGCCACCACATCCTTGCCCAGCGAGCTGCCCAGCAGCACGATGCTGCGCACCACGGCGGCCTCGTTCGAGCCCGCCTCCAGCCGGCTGACGAAGCTGCGGTCGATCTTCAGGCAATCGATGGGCAGCGTGGACAGGTGGCTGAGCGAGGAATAACCCGTGCCGAAGTCGTCGATGGCCAGCGTGACGCCCAGCCGGCGCAGCTCGGTCAGCGCCGGCAAGGCCCCTTCCAGGCGCGACATCAGGATGTTCTCGGTGAGCTCCAGGCAGAGGCGATCAGGGCGCAGTTCCGATTCGACCAGCGCGCGTGTCACGCGCGCCACCAGCGCCGGGTGCGCGATGTCGTGGCCGGAGATGTTGACGTTCATCGTCAGCTGCGACCAGGCCGGGCTGCTTTGCTGCCATTCACGCAGCTGGCGGCAGGCGCAGTGCAGCACGAAGTCGGTCAGGCGCACCATCAGGCCGGCCTCTTCGGCGATGGGCAGGAAGGCGCAGGGGCTGATGCTGCCGTCCACCGGGTGCTGCCAGCGCACCAGCGCTTCGAAGCCCGACACATGCGCCCGATGACCTTCGGGCAGCAAGGACTCCAGATCGCTCGGCCGCAGTTCGATCTGAGCACGGTTCGGTACGAGCACTCGCACCCGCCTCGGCAACTCAGGCTTTTGTTCGACGCGGCAGCTGGCCGGTATGGGGAGTTCTTCAAACAGGGTCATGAGGCTCACGCCGTACGCTTCAAATAATGACGTACGGATTCTAGCCGTTCGTCGCTTCAAAATCCCGAACAGCGGGGTTTTTTTCACAGGCTCTCAGCGGGCTACGGCCGCTTCGGCGATAGCGGCGAGCGCCTTGCGCATGTTTTCGACGACGGGGCATTGCTGGACCCCATGCCGTTGGCCGAGATACGCGGGATCGTTGTAGCCCAGCCACACCTGGGAACTTGGGTCCTCCCAAACCAGTGCCTTGAGCGGCAGATCGATCCCCACCGACTGCGCGCATTCCATGAAGGGTGTGCCGCCCTGTGGGTTGCCGAAGATGAGGACTTCCGTCGGCCGCAGGGATTTGCCCACCTTAGCCGCGCCGGCGGCGTGGTCGATACGCGCGAACACGTTCAGGCCGCGTTGTTTGACGATCTCCTCAAGCCGATTCATGGTCTCTTTCGCGCCGTGCGGGCTCTTCACGGCTATCAAGCCATCGACGGCTGAGGCGAGAGTGCTGAAGAGCATGCAGACAACGAAGCCAAGAGCGCGACTCGGATTCACGAAGGACTCCTTTCGGTTGAGATGGAAGCACTGAGGAGCGTGCGCCGTCGAAGCTCGCGGGCACACCGCGCTACCGTGCGTTTCGTCCTCCGGTTGTAGGGAACAGAAAGCCTCAGTAGGCGCACGGGGATAGTACGCCATCAAGGCATGAGTACCACGAGCGGCAGACATGGGCAAGGCTACGGGAAATTGCGGCTTGGCAGCCCTTCAAAGACGCCACTGAGGCGTTCCCCATCAACATCGCGGCGAGCATCCTTCGAGCGCGGAGTGGTCATAGCCACCCCCGCGGTTGTAGCCTTGTTTGGCTTCGGCTCGGCACGCTTAAGGACTATAGTGAAACTTGAGAACCCGCACATTCGCCCCAGATAAGGGTTATGGTTAGTCGTTATTCGGACGCCACGACGAGACCCGCAGCGGTCGCCGGGATGTTCTATCCGAGCGAGAGGGCAGCCCTGCGGCGTGAGGTCGAGGCCATGCTGACGCAAGCGTCCGCTGCGCCCGCCGCGCCGCCCAAGGTGTTGATCGTTCCCCACGCCGGCTACGTCTACTCCGGGCCGGTCGCGGCGCGCGCCTACGCGCGGGTGGCGGTGTTGCGCGATGTCGTGCGCCGCGTGGTGCTGCTCGGTCCGACGCATCGAGTCTACATGCGTGGGCTGGCGCTGCCGGCGTGCACGGCGTTCGCCACGCCGCTGGGCGAGGTGCCGATCGACCAGGAGGCGCTTGCCGCGGTGCGTGCGCTGCCCCAGGTTACGGTCAGCGATGCCCCGCACGCTCTCGAGCACTCGCTCGAAGTACAGCTTCCGTTCCTGCAAACCGTGCTCGGCCAGTTCGCACTGCTCCCCCTCGCTGTCGGGGATGTCGCGCCGGAGTCCGTCGCCGCGGTGCTCGATGTGCTTTGGGGCGGCGCCGAGACCCTGATCGTCGTCAGTTCCGACCTGTCGCACTATCACGGTTATGCCGAAGCGACGCGTATCGACCGTACCACCGCCGATTCAATCCTGGCGCTGACCGGCGCCATCGACCACGAACAGGCGTGCGGCGCGACGCCGATCAACGCTCTGCTGCTGTGCGCGCGGCGCCGCGGGCTTGAGTCCGAACTCATCGACCTGCGCAATTCGGGCGACACCGCAGGCCACCGTTCGCGCGTCGTGGGCTATGCCGCGTTCGCTTTCGCCGAGGGTGGCAAGCATGCACGCTGACCTCGGCCCTGCCCTATTGGCGCTCGCCCGCGGCGCGATCGCACGCGAGTTCGGCCTCGACGCCACGGTTCCCGCGCAACTCATAGCGCTGGCCGAGCCAGGCGCAACCTTCGTCACCCTCACCCGCAGCAGCGAACTGCGCGGGTGTATGGGCTCCCTCGATGCGCATCGTCCCCTGCGGCAAGACGTGGAGCACAATGCGCTGGCCGCGGCGTTCAGTGATCCGCGCTTTCCGGCGCTCGGTCGCGACGAATTCGACGGCATACGGGTCGAGGTATCGCTGCTGACCAGTCCCAGCGCGCTGCGCTTCGCGGACGAGGGAGACGCCTTGGCGCAACTGCGCCCCGGTGTCGATGGCGTCATCCTGGCGCACCAGCGCAACCAGGCGACTTTCCTGCCGCAGGTTTGGGAAAGCCTGCCGCAGCCGCGCGACTTTCTCGCCCAGCTCAAGATCAAGGCCGGGCTGCCCGCAGATTTCTGGAGCGAGGCCGTGACACTGGCGCGCTACCAGGTGACGAAATGGACGGAGAGGTAGTTCCGATGACGGGCGTAGTGGAATCCATGCATCCGGCGCGCTACTGGCACCTACTCGACGATGGCCGCGTGCAGTGCGACCTGTGCCCACGCGACTGCAAGCTGCACGAGGGCCAGCGCGGCGCCTGCTTCGTGCGCATGCGCCCGAGCGGCATGGACAACCAGCGCATGGTGCTCACGACCTACGGCCGCTCCTCGGGCTTCTGCATCGACCCGATCGAGAAGAAGCCGCTCAACCATTTCTATCCCGGCTCGAGCGTACTGTCGTTCGGCACCGCCGGCTGCAATCTCGCCTGCAAGTTCTGCCAGAACTGGGACATCTCGAAGTCGCGCGACATGGATCGGCTGATGGACCAGGCAAGCCCCGAGGCGATCGCCCGCGCCGCGCTCGCCCAGGGCAGCAAGAGCGTCGCCTTCACCTACAACGATCCGGTGATCTTCGCCGAGTATGCGATGGACACGGCCGACGCTTGCCATGACTTCGGCATCGAGACCGTCGCCGTCACTGCCGGCTACATGCACGATGCGGCGCGGCGCGATTTCTACGCCAAGATGGACGCCGCCAACGTCGACCTGAAGGCATTCGACGACGACTTCTACTTCCGGCTCTGCGGCGCCAGGCTGCGGCCGGTGCTCGACACGCTGGTCTATCTCAAACGCGAGACCGATGTCTGGTTCGAGATCACCACCCTGTTGATTCCGACCAAGAACGACTCCGACGCCGAGATCCACGCCATGACCGAGTGGATCATGCGCGAGCTCGGTCCCGATGTGCCGTTGCACTTCACTGCCTTTCATCCCGACTACAAGATGGACGATTTGCCGCCGACGCCGGCATCGACGCTCACGCGGGCGCGCAAGATCGCGCTCGCCAACGGCTTGCACTACGTCTACACCGGGAATGTCCACGACCGCGAAGGCGGCACGACCTTTTGCCCCGCCTGCGCCACGCCGCTGATCGTGCGCGACTGGCATGACATTCTGGACTACCGCGTCACCGACGATGGGCGCTGCAGCCGCTGCGGCGCGGCGCTCGCCGGTCGCTTCGGTGCGCGCGAGGACGCCCTGAAGAGCCGGTTCGGCCGTCGCCGCATCCCGGTGACAATGCACTCGAAGGCGCCGCCGGCGGCGTGACCCTGGGCGGCACATGAGGGTGCACCGCGCGGCGGCCGAGATCCCCGTCGGTTCGGTTTGGCTGGATGGCGACCTCGTCCACCCCGAGGATGCGCGCGGCTTCATCCTCATTCCGTTTACTGGAATCGGCGCCCAGCGTGCCCAGTCAAGGGACGCCTTCGTCGCCAATGCCTTGCAGGCGGACGGCTACGCCACGCTGCTCTTCAACGTGCTCGCCCATCGGCGCCAACGCCACCTGAATCTGCGCTACAACATCAAGCTGCTGTCGCAGCACGTGCTCGCCGCCACGCACTGGCTCGTCGAGCGCGCCGAGGCGCGCGCGCTGCCGTTCGCCTACTATGCCAGCGGCACCGCCGGCGCCGCCTGTGTGCGCGCCGCCGCGCAGCTTTCCAACCGCATTCGCGCCCTGGCGCTGCGCAGCGGCCGGCCCGATCTTGCCGGCGCCGAGCCGCTGCGCCGGGTCAAGTGCCCGACCCTGCTCATACTCGGCGAGCACGACGGCGACGGCCTCGAGCCCAATCAGCATGCTTTGGCGGCCCTGCGCTGCGAAAAGGAACTGGCCATCGTTCCCGACGCCTCGGACCTGTTCGCCGAACCCGGCACGCTGGATCAGGCGGCGCGGCAGATCGCGGGCTGGTTCGGCCGCTGGATGCCGCCTTCGTAGCCGTTTCAGCTTTCTTCCTTGACGCGCATGTGTAACTGTATATAGTCACAACCAAGGTGCCGGACAGAATGACGAAGCAGGAAGAACTGCCGGCAAAGGCTATGAACAACCCGCGTGGCCTATCCTTCGCGGACTTCCGCACTTTGCTGCGCCAGTCGGGCTGGAGCATGGATCATCAGACCGGCAGTCATCAAATCTGGTAGTCGCCCGGCGGCGCGCGGCTTTCGATACAGGAAAGCCGCGATGGAAACGCCAAGGGGTATCAGGTCGAGCAGTTCTTGGCCCAACGTGAAAGAGACGAGGAGCTGTGACATGTCCACCAGCGACCGGTTCGACGGCTACACCGTCAATCTTTACCTCGATGAGGATGGTGACTGGCTGGCGCACTTTGTAGAGCTGCCGGGCACTTCGGCTTTCGCTGCAACGCCCGAAGCAGCACTGAACGAGCTGGCCCTGGCGTGGGAAGGCATCAAGGAGAGTTACCGCAAGCGCGGCGAGGAGGTTCCGTTGGCGCCTGCAAGAAGGGACTACAGCGGGCAGTTCAACGTGCGTATCGACAAGCGCGTGCATCGGGCGCTTGCCATCGAAGCAGCGCAGGCGGGTGTCTCTCTCAACGCCATCATTGCCCAGAAGCTGGCGCAATCGATCGGTCAAGAGGGTCAACGATAACGTACGAAGTGGAAGCCCGGTTGCGCTAAGCGTCACCCCAGCTACGCGCTGTCGTGGGAGCGGCGTCCTCTCAAGGCTATTCGCGCAGCGCGGCGACTACCTCCGCGTCCTCGACCTGACGGAAGTCCTGGTAGAACTGGCCCACCGCGCGAAAGCCCGTCGGCGCGTGGAGACATACGACCTCGTCGCAATAGGTGGCGACTTCGCTCACGGTGTCGGGCGGCGCCACCGGCACGGCGCACACCAGCCGCTTCGGGGCCTGGGCGCGGATGGCGTGGAGCGCCGCGATCATCGTCGCGCCGGTCGCCAGCCCGTCGTCGACGACGATCACCGTGCGCCCTTTGGAATCGCGCGCAGCGCGCAGCGGCGAATATTGAGCGCGGCGGCCGCGGATTGTCGCCAGCTCGCGCTGCTTTTGCTCTTCGATGAAGCCCGCGTCGGCGCCCGCTTGCTGCGCCCACGGTGACAGATAGGTCCAGCCGCTCTCGGCGATGGCGCCGATGGCGTACTCCGGATTGCCAGGAGCGCCGAGCTTGCGCACCAGCACGACGTCGAACTCGCCGCCGAGTTCGGCGGCGATGATGACGGCCATCGGTACCGCACCGCGCGGAATCGCCAGCACCAGCGGGTTGGTGCCGGCATAGGCGTCGAGCCGTCGCGCGAGCGCCCGCGCCGCCTCTTTCCGATCTCTGAACATCATGGTTTGCGCCCTCCCGTGAGCCGTAGTGGTGAATGGAACATCTCTTATAATCCGCGCGGTCCACAAATCCTCCTGCCCCGACCCCGCATGAACTCGAGATCACCGGCCCTGCTGCCGGAAGTGCAAGGCTTGACGCCGCCGGCGCCGGGTGCGCGGCTTGAGCTGCCGCCGCTCACCGGTTCCGCCGACGCCCTGGCACTGGCGCTGCTGGCCGGCGCACAAAGTCGCGGCCGCCGCATGCTGGTGGTGGTGACCGCCAGCGCCCTCGACGCGCAACGGCTGGAAGAAGAGATCGGGTGGTTCGATCCGCGGCTCGCGGTGCACCTGCTGCCGGATTGGGAGACGCTGCCTTACGACACGTTGTCGCCGCACCAGGATCTGATCTCCGAGCGCCTGTCCACACTCTACGCCATATCGCGCGGTGCCTGCGACGTCGCGCTGGTGCCGGCTGCCACGGCGCTCTACCGCCTGCCGCCAACCGAGTATCTGGCCGCCTACACTTTCTTTCTCCGCCAAGCCACGCAGCTCGACGTCACCGCCTTGCGCACGCAACTGACCCATGCCGGCTACCAGCATGTCACCCAGGTGGTCTCCCCCGGCGAATACAGCGTGCGCGGCGGACTGATCGATCTGTATCCGATGGGCAGCCCGC
>CAWGHV010000005.1:0-46113 GCA_963822375.1 uncultured beta proteobacterium
TAAGCGCTCAACGCGCCCACGTTCCCTTATGACGATCAGTCGTGTAGGGGTTGCGTTCGCAGTGGCAGGAGCGAGTCGATCTGACTGTTCGGGCAGGTCGGCAGTTTCTCCAGGGTGTCGCGTAACCACGCTGCTGGATCAAGCCCGTTGAGCTTCGCGGTGTAGAGCAAGCTCTGGATTGCCGCGGCGCGTTTTCCCGCGCGCTCGGAACCGGTGAAGAGCCAATTTTTTTTGCCCAGAGCGATCGGGCGAATGTCATTCTCGAGCGGGTTGTTGTCGATCGGCAGGTGGCCCGCGCTGGCATAGCGGGACAATGCCGGCCAGCCCTTCAAGCTGTAATCGAGTGCCTTGGCCGTGCCACTGCCGTCAGCAACGCCGAGGCGCGTGTTGATCAACCATTGGTGCAAGGCGGCGAGCCTGGGCTGGGCTTGGGCTTGGCGCAACAGCGCGCGTGCCTCGATCGTCAGACCCCGGCCCTGCGCCTCGATGGCATATAGCTCACCGATGCGCTCGAGCGCTGCTTGAGCAATCGGATTGGCACACTGGGCGTTGAGATCAAAGAACTTGCGCCGTGCATGAGCAAGACACCTGAGTTCAACGATACCGCTGGCAAACAGCGCGTCATAGCCGGCGAAGTCATCGACCATGAGATGGCCCTGCCATCCGCGCAGAAACGCCCGGGCATGCGCGCCGGCTCGACTGGCCTGATAGTCGAAGACCACGATCGGGGGTGCGCGCTCCAGCGCATTGCTACGGTAGGCCCAAAAATAGGCCCGCTTGGTCTTGCCCGCCCCGGGATCGAGCTGGCGCACCGGGGTCTCATCGGCATGCAACACGCTGCGGCTACGCAGCAGTTGCGCCAGACGATCGGCCAGGGGCTGCAGCGCACACCCGATGCGCCCCACCCATTCGGCCAGGGTGGCGCGCGACAGCGCGACGTGTTGTCGCTGGGCGATCTGTTCGAGTCGATACAGGGGCAGGTGATCCAAGTATTTGCTGATGATCACCCAAACATACATGCCCACCGCCGCCAGGCCGCCGTCGATCAGCGCCGGGGCGATCGGCGCCGCCGAGACGCTCTGGCAGGCGCGGCAGGCGTACTGCGGGCGGATATGCCGATGCACGAAGAAGCGCGCCGGCTCCACATCGAGCTGTTCGCTCACGTCCTCGCCGATCTTCACCAATTGCTTACCGCAGCGCTCACAGGTGCAGCTGTCCGGCTCGTGGCGGTGCTCGATGCGCGGCAGGTGCTCGGGCAAGGGCTGACGACCGGCACGGGTGCGCTTGGGCCGATCGGGCTTGAGCGCATCGCACTGGCGCTCGAGTTCGGCTTGCAGCGCACCCAGATCGCTGCTCCAGGCCTCCTCGAACAGATCGCGCTGCGCGCCCGAGAGCGCCTCGCTCTTGGCGCCGAAGCGCAGCCGCCGGTGATGGGCAAGCTCCAGGGTGAGGGCTTGAATCTTGATCTGGGCGGCGTGCAGCTCGGCATCGTGGCGGGCGATTTGCTCGGCTAATCGCGCCGCTTCTGCGCTCGCTTGCGCGGCTTGCTGTTGCGCCTGCTCGGTGAGCTGCTCAACGGTGCCGATAATCCAATTGGCAAGCGCAGGATCAGGGTTGAAGCGCGCCAGTTCGGCATGCACATCCATGCCCAAATTATACCTCGTGAGCATGACAGAAAAGCGCCTCAGCACAACCTTTTTTCCCGCTTCTTCGCTTCTCGTTTGGCGTTTGTCATTCACACCCGCCAGTGCGCCGGCGCTCGCGCCTCCAGGCGCTGCCACTCTACACCCGTGATCAGCCATTGCCATTGCGCCAGGGTGAGCGTGCATACCGCGCTGTTAGCATGTGGCCAACTAAAGCAACCACGGTGCAGCCGGCGCTGACATAGCCACACGCCACTGCCGTCCCAAAATGTGGAACTCCACATTTTGGGACTCATGTTGAGAGTTCAGTAACGTGGAGTTGGCCGCGTGCAACCTTTAACGGCGGGACGTCGGTGGCGGTCAACTCCACATTTCTGACGGGCTCAGAGCTGCTCCAGCCATTCAAGAACCGCCTGATTCCTCCGCCAGGAAGCAGTGCGCGAGCGTGGGATTGGCTTCACTTTGGCAATGGCCTCGCGTTTCATGTCGAGGTCGATGCTGGCGTAACGATTGGTCGTATTGGGACTGGCATGTCCCAGAAACTGACCAATCGTTGAAAGATCTGCCCCGGATTTGAGAAGCGCTACCGCAGTGCTATGCCGCATGCTATGTGGGTGCAGTCGTTTGCCCGCAAGTGCAGGGACATCAAGGCGGGCTCGGTCAATATGCTTTGCCAGAATGTATCGAACGCCGAAGCGGGTCAAGGGTTCTTCACGATGGTTCAAGAACACTCTGCTTTCGGAGCGAAGATCGAACTGTCGCTCTGCGCAAAACGCGCGCAGTTCCTTGGCAGTTTGGGGCCACAAGGGGCAGAAGCGCTCCTTGCGGCCTTTGCCGAACAGGCGCAGTTGATAAGGCCGGGTCAGTTGAAGATCGCGGGCTCGCAAGTCGAGCACCTCTTGGACGCGGGCTCCGGTGTTGAACATGGTCACCAGCATGGCATAGTCCCGGCGCCCGTCCCGACTCGATCGGTCTATTCGAGATAGGACGGCTTCGATCTCGGCATACTCAAGGTATTCAACGACGCGCTGTCTGGCGCGTTTGAATGGCACTGCGAGAACGCGCTGAGCACGCTCCATCTGGTCGAGATGCTGGGCTCCGACATAGCGCAAAAAGGCGTGAATGGCGGCGAGCCGGACATTGCGTGTCGGCACGCCATTGTTGCGGTCCTGTTCCAGATAGGTCAGAAACGCCAGAATCTGATCCGGCTCAATATCATCCAGGTCCAGCTCGCAAACTGGGTGCTTTCTCCTCGAAGCCAGGAAGCGAAGCAGGAGCACCAGACTATCTCGATAGCTGTGGATGGTGTGCGGGCTCATGCCGCGAAGCCGGGGCAGATGGTCTGTAAAGTAGTCACGCAGACAGGTCGCGAGCCGATTCGGCGTCGTGGGCTTCACGTTTGCGCTCCTTTCTGTTCCGAAACCGCGGTGACCAATCCTCCGTAGGAATCGGCGAAGCGTCTGCTGGCGAGCGAGCGCAGCGGCTCAACAAAGCGCAGGTAATAATAGGTCGACAGCACCGAAACATGACCCATGTATGCGGCCAAGTACGGCAGCTTGGCTTGAACATCTGCGCCATTGCGATACCAGCGGATCAGGGTATTCACTGCAAAACTGAAACGGAAATCGTGGATGCGCGGCCGACGGCCGTCGGATTTCCGGATGGCGGCGAGATTCAGCAGAATGTGCAAGTTCTTTCTGAGCTGGATACTGCAGTATGCGCGACCACCGCAGTAGGGGTTCCAGATCAGCGGTGCAGCGGCAGGCAGCGCAGGCTGAATGGCCGCACGCAACACCAAGAACTGCGTGAGTTCCGCGGCAACATCTGCGGCGAGGGGCAGCAGGCGTGACTTGTGAAACTTGGAGGCGCGAATCAGGAGTGTCTGCGCCGAGGCATCGTAATCCTGTGCCGACAACCGGAGCAATTCACCACGACGAAGACCCGTGGTGTACAGGAGGATAACTGCCAGTCGCGTTGCCGCACCGCGAAAAGGCGAGCGCACGGAGTCGGCTATCGCGGCGCTGTGACTGAGCAGACGGGCGACCTCAGCGTCCGTGAAAATGTATGGTGCTACCCTCGGGATGGCTTGTGGGAACTGAGTTGGATCCGGGACGAAGCAGTTGGGTACGGTGCGTCGGCGGTAGAGACAGAAATGTCTGACGACTCTTATCCGAGCCAGCTTGCTATTGGCGCTCAGCGACGCCATTGTCTGGCACCATTGATTGAAATTCTCCGCGGTGAGATCGGAAGCAGGCTCTCCCAGGCTGCACAGGAACCGATCCAGCCTGAGCAGGATCCAGGACGCGGTGTCGAATCGACGCCCTAACGCCTGCTTGAGCGAGATATATCGCACGATTTGCGATGCCAGGCATGATCGGAACGTATCCTTGGATTTCATGACTGGCCCTCCTTGCGGTGTCTCGTCGCCGTCGGCATGGGAAGCGCAACTTCCCGTAGGTCCTCGATATCGAGGCGCAGGTAGGCGGCAGTGCTTTCAGGCGATCGATGGCCTAACAGATCTCCGATGGTCTTCAACGGCAACCCATGACGAAGCAGATTTAGAGCATAGGAATGGCGTAGGCAGTGGGCGCCCTTAAAGGGAATGTCGAGTTGGCTCCTTATTGCCCAAGCCTGAAAGGCTTCAGTCACGGCCGTCGATTTCAGAATGCCGCCCGGCGCCTTGAGACGCAGAAACAGATGCCGGAAGCCTCCATAGCGAGGGACGTTCTTGAGGAAGTCATAGATTGCTGAGCCGACCTCATCGGTGAGCGGTAGCTCCAAAGGCTGGCCAGTCTTGCTCTGGCAGATACGGATGCGGCCGGCTCGCCATTGAATGTCGTCGAGGGTGAGAGCCACGACATCGCAGGCCCGCAAGCCATACGTCGCCATTAGCGAGAACATGGCGTAGTCCCGCTTGCCGATGTTCACGTCACGGTCGATGGAGCGCAGAAATGCCTGAACCGTTGGCCAGGGCAGAGCGCGCGGGAGTTCCTCCTGGCGATAAACCCGCGGCCGATCGATTTTGCCGTCTAGTCCAGTGGCTACGACTCCGCCCGCAGCAAGGAAGCGAAGGAAGTTGCGCAGCGTCGCGACGGGCTTCTGCATCGCAACGCGCCCCAATCGCTTTCCGAGTCGCCGAATAAACCCCTCAATATCTTCCATGCATAGCGATGACAGCCGATGTGGCTCATTCTCGAAGTTCAACCAAGCGAGAAAGTCACTGGCAATCTTGACCTGCCGGCGAATCGTGGACGGCGCGTATCCGCGAACATCTCGCAGATGGGCCATAAAGGCATCCAGGTGAACATCGGCACGACTCGGTTGATGAGCCGCCGATTTCTGCACCAATCCTTGTTCGAAGAGGAACGCTTCCAAGACGCGAACGCTGCCCTCTTCCTTGGGGAACTTCCGCCGGAATAGACGATAGCAAGCTGGCAGGTGCTGCTCGCTCAGATCAGCGATCGTTCGAATTCCTCGGCGTTTCAAATACCCGCAGACGTGGGCCGCCATCCTCAATTCGAACCGCGTAGAACGCCAAGTGTAGCGACGATCCTGCAGCCAAGCAGCAAACGAGTCCATCACCGAACCGAGCACCGGCAATGACAGATACCGCTCAAAATCCTTGGGAAAGATCTGGGAAATCATCAGAGGCTCCTTGAGTAGATGAATACCGATGCCACAATCGGTATCGCCTCCGATGCTATTCAATAATGTGCAGTAGGTTTCCTCTCAACCCTTGGCTGGCCAGGCACACAAGCGTTTACTCCACGTTACTGAACTCTCAACATGAGTCCCATACCAAAAGCTTGAGCCGGTTGCCACGCCGGTTGCGAAAGGCGTAGGCCGTGCCATCACAGGGACTGCGCCCGAGTGTGGTTTGGATGCGCAGCGACAACCCATCGATGCCCGCACGCATGTCGATGGCTTCTACCACCAGCCACACCTGATTCGGCGCCGGAATCATGGCAGCTTGTGCAGCAGCTCGCCCAGCCAAGCAACATCACCAGCAGGCAACTCGATGCGCCAGCCGCCGGGACTATGCAATTGCACGATGCTCGAGGCCGCTGCGCTGCCTATCTGCACCGGCACCAGCGTCAGCGTAGCGTTCGCTTGTGCTTCTTGCTGCTTCTGCCTGCGCCGCCAGCGCCGAAACGATTTGGTGCTCAATCCATGCCCCGCGCAGTAGGCAACCTGCGTCAGCGCGCTTTGACTCCACGCTTCCAGATGCTTGCGCCAGAACTCCGCCCCTTGCCGCTGCGACATAGTCGGTGCCTCCACAGAAAGCACCAAGGCTGCAGCTGCTTGGCAGCTAAGTACAGGTGGTTAGGCTACCTGGTCAACATGCCTCAAAGGCCATTGGGATTGCCTTTGTGCAACAGACTTCCTGACCGTTGAGGCCCGGGTGCCGACCGCGGCCATCCTGGACCGACTGACAGCTCTGGCTTCAAAGTGCCGTTCAGACGAAAACTTGAGTCTCGCTTTGTGAACGGCCGCTGTTCGTTATTCAGCTCTCGACATGAACGGCCGCTTTCGGAAGCCTTGACCGTCGCCTGTACTGGGTCGATAACGGCCTGAGAGTGATATGCCGTTCTGATCGAGCGCGCTCGTATCGATCGGACGCCGATCGAGGCACGCAATGGCCACGCCCGCCCACGGCTTAGCGTGCTTGAAATCCTGTTCGTGTCTTCTCGTCTAGCTGGCGTCAGGCCGGCCCAGCGTCGATCACTTCGACCGCCGGGAGTTTGATGAGCGCAGCGGCCTCGTCAATCGTCCCCGCCAGCCACTGGTCGACGTCGCCCAGCTCGATCGGCACCACACTGCGTTTGTCCTGCTGATCCGGCCCGAGCTTCGGATCGGGTTTGTGCATGCGCCGCATCAGCGCATGCGCGTCGGCGTTCAGCGTCAACATGGTGTAGGACTCGACCACCTCACCACTCGCCTTGTCCGTCCAGACGTTCCATAGACCGGCCAAACCCCAAGGCGCACCGTCGGCGCGACGAAAGCGCCACCACACATTCTTGCCGCTTTCCCAGCAGGGCTCGTCGAATGAAACCGCGGGGATGATGCAACGCTGAGCTCGCCCCCACGGGAGCTTATAGCTCGACTTCGCCGACAGCTCTTCCGCCCGGGCGTTGTTGGTTGAGTACGTCAGCCTCGGCGTCTTGGCGAACCAGGGAATCAGCCCCCACTGCCCGACGACCAGCTCGCGGCGCGTATTCGGCTGAGCCGTGCGCGGCACGGATGAACGGTCCAGGCGCGCGCGGGAAGTGCGTCGTCATCCGCCACACGTGGCGAGCGCCCAGATGCCAGTAGCGCTCGATGTCGCCCGCCTCGGGCGAGACGTAGCGATTGCACATCGTTTGCCCCTCCAAGACGGAACCGCAATGTTCGCCACCGAAAGCGGCGGGCCATCGTGCAGGACACCGAGCCTGGGCCGCAGCGCACGGTGCAGGCGTCGTTGAATCGACCGCCGGCGCGCTGCGCAAGAAAGGAAGACCGTTCGCGCAAGGAACGCCAGGCCGTTCGAATACTACCGCTTAGATCCGCGCCGGGATCAAGGTGCTGACCAAGGCCGCGGCGGGAAACAGCAAGGCGCAGGCGATCTACATGAACGGCGTGGCCCAAGGCAAATCCTTCGAGGATATCGAGCGCGAGATCGCCGAGGCGGCCCCGGATCTGAAGCGCCCGCTGGTGCCCAAGAACGTCCCGTACTTCACGGTGCGTGCGGGCGATTTCGCGAACCGCCACATCGCCCAGCAGATCCTCGACACCCACGGCGAGGACCGCGGCGACGGGGTGAGGCGGCTGTACCGCTTCCCGGTCGTCTTCCCCGCCGATACCTGGCAGAGCGTGATGCCCCACGAGTTGGTCGCCTGGGGCGCGAGCGGGCGCAAGTACTGTTCGGAGTACTCCCCCGATGGGCGCACCCGCTTCTGCAAGTGCTACGCCCCGGTGCCGACGAACGCCGAGGGCAAGCGCGCGATCCGGCTCTTCGGCGGCAGGAAGAGCGTCCTGCGCAAGGACCACGATGGGCTGTGCGAGCCCGAAGCCTGCCTCGAGTACCAGCGGCGCGAGTGCAACCTCGGCGGGCGCTTCATCTTCTACATCCCCGGCATCAAGTCGATCGACGCCATCGAGCTCGCCACCAACTTCTACTCCGAGTTGGCCGCCGGCGCCCGGCGCGCCGATGTGCGCAAACTCGCCGAACAATTCGCCGATGAAGAGCGCGAGCATGTCGGCTGGCTGGAAAAATGGCTCGAGCGCTACCCGAAGCCGGATGCGGATTGGGCCGATGACCCCGATCCGCCCAACGCGCTGGAATAGTCGCGGCGCACGGCCGCCGCTTCGCCAAGTGCCAAGCGCGGGTTGTGTTTGCGCAGTTCCTCGAGCGCCATCTGGCGCTCCAGTTCCGCGGCCGCGCGGGAAGTAAAGATGCGATAGATCGAATCTACGCGCATATCTTCAGCCATTTCTTTCTTGTCGAGAAAAGCCAGGTGGCCGATCACCTTGCCGGTGCAGGCGAAGAGCGGAATCCCGAGGTAGCCTTCCCATCCGGCTTCGACCGGATACAGCTCGCCAACCCCGGCGGGGAGGAAGCAGGTCTTGCCCTCGTTGACGACGCTGTAGCAAGGCGTCCCCAGCAGATCGTACTCGAAGTTGTCGCGAAAGCCTTCGCCGGTCCAAAACGCCAGCGTGCGCAAGCGCGTCGGCGGGTCGTCGGCGCATGAGGTGATGAAGGCACACGGCACCCGCAGCGCTCCGGCGAAATGCTTAACGAGCGAGCGATAGAACGCATCGCCGTAGGTGCCGGTGGTACCGGCGACGATCTCGTCGAGCAGGCTCTCGACGCGCTTGACGGCGGTGACGTCGGTATCGAGCCCGATCAGGCGATAGGGCTTGCCGTTGGCATGGCGAATCGCGGCCCCGCGCGAGAGGATCCAGCGCGCTCCGCCGTCCTTGTGCACCAAGCGGTGCGGGTGCTCATAGCGCGGCGTCTGGCCTTGTAGCGTCGCTTCGAGCGCGGCGTCCACCGCGGCGCGGTCATCGGGGTGGATGAGCCGCCGCCACTCGTCCGCGGTTCCGTGCAGCTCATCGTCGCCGAAACCGAGCATTCCTTTCCAGCGGGGCGACAAGTACACCTCTCCGCTATCGAGGTTCCATTCCCACAGTCCGTCATTGGCGCTACGCACGGCCAGGACGTAGCGTTCCTCGCTCGCGTGCAGCGCGCGCTCCGCTTGCTTGCGCCCGTACTCTGCCTGGCGGAGCGCGCCTCGCTCTTGATCGATTTGATTCTGCAGCGCCCGGACGGCGCGCGCGACGAGCTGGAGTTCGTCGTGGCGCGCGCTGTCGGTGCTGCCCGCGGCAAGCGCCAGGCGCGCAAGCGGTTTGGCAATGACCTCCTTGAAGGCGAGCCAGGCCGCCCCGAACAGCAGCAGAATCGCAACGGCGAACAGCGCCAGCAGGTCGGCACGCGGCACGCCCTGGAGGCTTCGTGGTAGCGATCCCCACGCGAGATAGGCGGCCATGATCAGGCCACAGCATGCCAGCGGGGCCAGCACCTTGATGCGGAGACTCATCCATATCCCCATTTGTAGCTGTCCGCCGTCGCACCACCATTCCGAGCGGGCATCGGCGTGATCGGGGCCGTGCGGCACCCTAGCCGCCCCATTTATAGACCAGTCGCCGAGGCCGGACAAGCTGCCGCCAAACGGCAGGGCAGGGGGTGCCGGTCGCGCCACAAAAGCTTGAGGGTTTCGTGAGCGATTCGTGAAGTCTTGCGGGTAGCCTGCGAGGCGTCGATGCTGCCCCTCACCTCGGTGCGTGGGCGGTGTGAGGCGAAATTGGAACCCAACCCTTAAGGAGATGAAAATGTTCAAGCAATCTGTGTCGGCCGCATTGGTTAGCATTACCGTTCTCGGTCTCGGCGCCGCTGTCGCACCCGCGTCGGCATCGACCGGCGCCGAGGATGCCGTCAGTGGGCAGGCCCAGGGGCCGCGCAAGCCCGGCACCAGAGAGGCCTTCCATGGCATCCAGGTGGCCGAGCACCTTCCGGGCCGGGTCACCCTCGATCCGAATGACCCGAACGTCATCGGCAACACCTACACCGCGGATGCTTCCGACGGCCTGGGCGCGAAGCGTGATCCGTTCGATGCGAGCGTGATAGGGTCTACGTATACCGCTGCCATACATGGAATCGGCGTCGTCGCGCCGGATGCCGCCAACCCCAACGAGAGCGGCAGCACCTTCACCGCAGCGATCCATGGCATCGGCGTAGTGGCGCCGGATGCCGGCAATCCGAACGAGACTGGCAGCACGTTCACCGCTTGAAGCTACACCCCGCCGCGGCGCTGACGCAGCCTTGCGCGGTGCATTGGAGCAAGCCCCCGGCTACGCCGGGGGCATCTTGATCGTCCCTCCCCCAAACGTCCGCATACCGATGGGTAGCCCTGGCCCTCGGCCCTCTCTCCCGGCCTCTCTCCCAGCGGGCGAGAGGGGAACCGAACCTCCCTTCTACCTGCTGGAGAAGGGTCGGGGCTGAGGGTAAGGGTGAAACGATCATTGCAATGGCATGAGTTAGCCGCGGTTTTCGAGTTGAAACCGCTCAGGCATGGACGAAACCTTTAGCCATTCGTTACGAATTCGTGACATCCGGTGATGGGTGCGTGACCTCGGTTGTCGATACTGCAATCGTGGAGTTGGACTACCAGGAGTGCGGCGATGGGCAAAGTCATCAACCTCAAGATCTACAGCCAGCGCACGCTCAAGCGAGCGGCAGGGGCGGATGGGGCGCGTTTGTGGGGCTGCAGTGTCTGCGCCAACCATACCTGGACCCTGTCCACCTCGGCCGAAATCTGCTGTGCGTCCTGTGGTGCGGCGGCGAGCAATCTTGCGGCGGTTGAAACCTTCAAGTCGGTCGCAGCGACTCATTGAGCAACACAAGCGGAGAACGTCATGGGCGCGCAAAACGAATTCTTCCTGGCCCGCCAGGCGATCCTCGACCGCCAACGCAACCTGGTCGCTTATGAGTTGCTGTATCGCGGCGCCGACGTAACGATGGCCCACGTGAGCGACGACGCATTGGCAACCGCGCACGTCGTGCGGCGCGCCTTCTCGGACATTGGCGTGGAGACCGTGCTCGGCAAGTGCCGTGGCTTCATCAATGTCGATGCCGAGTTGCTCCTGAGCCACCGTATCGAAGCCCTTCCCGCCGCGCAGGTCGTCATCGAATTGCTGGAAACCATCGACATCGACGCCCAGGTCGTGCGCCGCTGCAGCGAACTCAAACAAAAAGGGTATCGGTTCGCGCTCGATGACTTCTGTGCCTACGGCGCGCAGTATGAACCGCTGCTGGACCTGGTCGATATCATCAAGATCGACGTGCTCCAACTCGACCGCGCAGCCCTGGGCGAACTGGTGCGCCGGCTCAAGCTGCATCGCCCGATGCTGCTGGCGGAGAAGGTCGATAGTTTGGAACGCGCAAGACAATGCCTGGCGCTGGGGTTCGATCTGTTCCAGGGATTCTTCTTCGCCAAGCCAGCCTTGCTCCAGGCGTGATGGCGCTTGCCACGGACAGGACGGAAAGTTGATACGCCCGTGACGGTCTCGTGATTTCTCACCAACAAACTCATCCCGCATCGAGTAGGCCATCGCGCCGACGCAGCGGGTCGAACCGCTCAACCGCAACGCAAGGAGAGTCCAGATGGCCAAGTTACTGAGCAGCGACGATCTCGACATGACGCTTCGTACCGAATTGCCTACTCGGCACCGCGGCCGGCGGATGGACCCGCTCGACGATACGGACGAATACGGCTTCCGCGACGACGACTACGACGACGACAGTTTCGACGGCGAGATCACGCGCATGATCCAGCTCGACAGCATGATCTGCGTCGAATGGGCCGAGGTCGAATCGTTAGGCATGGATTGACTGGCCCGCGCCGCCCCAAAATCATGCGCGACTACGTCCGAGAATACCGCGCCCCCGCCGCGATTCCCCTGCGCGCTGGAATTGGGCTGCGCGCGCTTCATTACCGCGACATGCTGGCGACACGTCCGGACATCGGCTGGCTCGAGGTACACAGCGAGAACTACTTCGGCGATGGTGGACAGCCCCTGTACTACCTCGAACGCCTGCGCGACCACTACCCGGTGAGCTTGCATGGGGTCGGCCTGTCGCTCGGCTCCACCGACGAACTGGATAAGGCGCACCTGAGCCGCCTGAAGCACCTGATGGCGCGAGTCGAACCCGGTCTCGTTTCGGAGCACTTGTGCTGGGGCGGCGTCGGCGGTCGCTTCCTCAACGATCTGGTGCCGCTGCCCTACACCGAGGAGGCGCTGGCGGTGGTTTGCCGGCATGTCGCTCAGACGCAGGAATTTCTCGGGCGCGAGATCCTGCTCGAAAACGTCTCCAGCTATCTGCAGTTCAGCCACTCGACGTTGACCGAATGGGAGTTCGTTGCCGAGCTCGCGCTCCGCACGGGTTGCGGGATCTTGCTCGATGTGAACAACGTCTACGTGAGCGCGGTCAATCACGGTTTCGATCCGCTGCGCTATCTCGATGCGATTCCGCCGCGGGCGGTGCAGGAGATTCACCTGGCGGGATTCGACCGCAGTGGCGACCTGCTCATCGACACGCACGGCAAGCTCGTGGCGGAACCCGTGTGGGATCTGTATCGCCAGGCGCTGGCGCGGTTCGGCGCGCTGCCGACCCTTATCGAATGGGATACCGATATCCCCGAGCTCGCCGTCCTCATCGGCGAAGCGGCGAAAGCCGACGCCTTCATGCTGGATGAGCCCGATGAACTCGCTGCGTGAATTGCAGTTGGCGTTCGTGGGCAGTTTGTTCGATGGTGCCGACGCCGCCTTGGCGCCCGCGGTCGTCGCGGGCTCTCTTCGCGCCGAGGAACGGCTCGCCGTCTATCGCAACAACGTTTTTCACAACTTGCGCGAGGCGCTGCGCGCGGTCTACCCGGTGGTCGAGCGTCTGGTCGGAGAGGCGTTCTTCGCCCACGCCGCGGACGATTACATCAGCGCGTTTCCATCGCGCAGCGGGGATCTGCACCGGTTCGGCGACCAGTTCGCCGGTTTTCTCGCGGCCTTGCCCGCGGCAGCCGGGCTCACCTATCTGCCCGATACGGCGCGGCTCGAGTGGTTGGTGCACGAAGTCTTTCATGCTGCCGAACACGTGCCTCTGGCGCCGGCACGGCTGGCGCAAGTCCCCGCGCAGCGCTATCCGGGACTCATATTTCGCCTGCACCCCGCCTGCCGCCTTCTGGCTTCCGCCTTTCCGGTGCACCGAATCTGGGAGGTGAACCAGCCGGAGTGGGAGGGCGATCAGTCGGTGGATCTGAAGGCGGGAGGCGTCGGGCTGCTGGTGCGGCGCGGCGGCGGTTTCGGCACGGATCTGCAGCCGCTGGAAGCCGGAGAGTTCGTTGCGCTGCAGGCGATGTCGCGGGGCTTGACGCTGGCGCAGGCGTGCGATGTGGCCGCGATCGTGGAGCCTTCGGTCAACGTCGCGGGGGTGCTTCGGAGTCACGTGGGCCGCGCCACCCTGGTCGATTTCGAATTCGGCGCCGCGTGACCAAAATGTGAATCTTCGGCGAAGTCGGCGTGAGATGCCGTCTCCATACTCGATCCTGCCAGAACGAATCGCTGGCTCAATCACTGTAAAAGGAGAGCATCCGATGAGCAGTTCCAACCAAGTCATCCGCGGCGCCATCGCCGGTCTGCTGGCCCTCGGCGTGGCCGGCGCCATCAACACGGCCGTGGCTGCGCAGCAGCAGACCGAGAAGTGCGCCGGCGTCATCAAGGCCGGGAAGAACGACTGTGGAACCAGCACCACTGGCTGCCACGGCTCGGTCAAGGTTGATGGATCCAAGGAAGCCTGGATCGAGGTACCCAAGGGCACCTGCGACAAGATCGCCGGCGCCTACGTGACCACTTCGCCCTTCGCCCGTCCCGGCGGCAAGGACGGCAAGTAACCGCGGGCCGGCAGCCTCACGCAGTTCGGCGCCGGGCGAGCCGGTGGCTCGCCCCACGCGCACTCGTCCCGATCGACCGATGCCAGGAGAACTTCAATGATGCGGCTTACGAAATTGAGCGCGACGCTGTCGCTGGCGCTGTGCGCCGCGGTCGTCCACGCGCAAGTGCACGAGAAGAAGGCGCTGACGCTCGACGGCGCCAAGAAGGCCATCGTAGCTTCTGTGGGCGAAGCGAAGAAGCTCAACGCGCCGGGCGCAGTCATCGCGGTGGTCGACGAAGGCGGCAATTTGGTGGCGGTGGAGCGGCTCGACTACACCTTCGCCGCCGGGGCAACCATCTCCATTGGCAAGGCGCGTACCGCAGCGCTGTTCAAGCGCCCGACCAAGGCCTTCGAGGACATCATCAAGAACGGCCGCACGTCGATTTTGGCGCTGCCTGACAGCTTGTTCACGCCTTTGCAAGGCGGTGTGCCGATCTCCGTCGATGGCCACATCGTCGGCGCCATCGGTGTCTCGGGCGCCGCCAGCGCGCAGCAGGACGAAGACCTGGCGCTTGCCGGTGCCAAGGCGCTTAGCGCGCCTGTTAGCCCGTCCGCTCCCGTGACCTACCTCGATAAGGACAAGGTGGCGGCGGCGTTCGCCAAGGGGCAACCGCTGCTCGAAGTGGATGGATACAAGGTTCACGCGAGCCGGCGCGAAAAGGCGGGCCAGGTCGAGGTCCATGAGTTTGAAACCGACGTCGTGTATGTGCTCGAAGGCACGGCGACGCTGGTAACCGGCGGCACGCTGGTCGAGCCCAAGGTGAGCGCGCCGGGCGAGATCCGCGCGCCGCGGGTCGACGGCGGAGAGACCCGCCAGCTCGCCAAGGGCGATGTTGTAGTCATACCACAGGGCCAGCCGCATTGGTTCAAGGAAACCAGCAATCCGTTCCTGTACTTCGTGGTCAAGCCGATCTCCAAGTACGGGATCTAAGTCGATCGACACACCCAGGTCAGTGCTCCGTTGCCACGCACCAGCGTGTAGCCCGGGTGAAGCGCGGCGCAACCCGGGTTCCACTTCGTTGCACCCGGGCGACACGCCATCAGGTAAGCGTCGCTGCCTCTCCCTCCCCCGCACGCGGGGGAGGGAGAGCCGTGGTTCCCAGGATCAAAGGAGATGCGAAATGAAGAACCTTGTTGCCTATCTGTCCGCCGTCGCGGCAGCCATGGGGCTGGCATTGGTGGGCGCACCCGCGCTCGCCGACGAGGTAGTGCCCAGCGGCCAGCCGGAGGCGGCGATCGATCTGGCCATCCCGGAGGGGGTGGCACTGGTAAAGGGCCAATGGCGCTACAGCGATACGCGTATCGTCAAAACCAGATTTTACGCCGTCGGCGCGGATGGCCAGCCGGGAGAGAAACCGGTCAAGGCCTATGACTACGCGCCGCGGGCCGGTGGGGTCTCGTTCGACGATTCCAAATGGGAGGCCATCGAGCCGACCAGCCTTGGCCAGCGCCGGACCAACGGGCGTATCGCCTTCAACTGGTATCGCATCAAGCTCACCGTGCCCGAGCGCATCGGCAGCTTCGATCCGACCGGCGCCACCGTGGTGTTCGACACCTCCGCCGACGACTATGCGGAGATCTGGGTCGATGGCGAGCTGCCGCGCGCCGCGGGGCAGAGCGGCGGATCGGTCGTGAAAGGCTGGAACGCCGGCAATCGCCTGGTCATCGGGCGCGACGTCATGCCGGGCCAGCAGATTCAGTTGGCGATATTCGGCATCAATGGGCCGATCTCGGCCTCGCCGACGAACTACATCTACCTCCGCCACGCCAAGCTCGAGTTCTATCGGGGCTCGAAAGGCCCCACGGCGGTCACGCCGCGTGAGGTCAATGTCGAAGTGCTGCGCAAAGATGCGGCGCTCGACGCGATCGTTCCGCGCAATCCCAAGATCTTCAAGCTCGCCGAAGGCTTTCAGTTTACCGAAGGACCCGTTTGGGTGAAGTCGGGCGATCCCGGGGGCTACCTGCTGTTCTCCGACCCCAATGCCAATACCATTTTCAAGTACGGCCATGACGGAAGGCTTGCGGTCTTCAAGACGCCCAGCGGTTACGCTGGTCCGGATATCGGCGAGTACCGCCAGCCGGGCTCCAACGGCCTGACGCTGGACAGGGAAGGGCGGCTCATCGTGAACGAGCACGGTAACCGTCGGGTCAGCCGCATCGACAAGGATGGCGGCATCACCGTGCTGGCCGACAGCTACCAAGGCAAGCGCCTGAACAGCCCGAACGACCTGGTGGTGAAGTCCGACGGTGCGGTGTACTTCACCGACCCGCCGTTCGGGCTGCCGATGTTCGGCGAGGACCCGCGTAAGGAATTGCCATTCAGCGGCGTCTACCGCTGGAAGGATGGCGAGCTGGCTTTGCTGTCGACCGACTTCAGCGGTCCCAACGGCATCGCCTTCTCGCCCGACGAGAAGTTCCTCTACGTCGGCAACTGGGACGACAACAAGAAGGTCGTGATGCGCTATCCCGTCAAGCCCGACGGAACCCTCGACAAGGGCGAGTTGTTCTTCGACATGACGGCTGCAGCGGGCGCGGACGCCATAGACGGCATCAAGGTGGACATGGCCGGCAACGTCTATGTTTCCGGCCCCGGCGGCCTGTGGATTCTCTCGCCCGCCGGTAAGCACTTGGGCACCATCGTGGGACCGAAACACCCGCACAACATGGCCTGGGGCGATGACGATGGCAAGACGCTATATCTCGCCGCGCAGAGCGGGCTGTACCGAATCGGGCTGAACATCGCCGGCGTGCGGCCTTAGAACCTCCTCAGCCGACTCACGCGGGTGGGCCGGCTGTTGCGGAAGGGGTGCGGGGGCAAGAAGGCCCGGCCCCTTCTTCTTTTTTCCCGCCATGACAACAGCGCGAGAGCGCAATGATCGCCCCTCGATTTCTGAAGTCCTGCGTCTCCTTCGCCGGCTTGGGCTTGCGGGCCGGCGCTTGCCGGAAGGGGTGCGAGCGGAAATCGCTGGCCCCTTCCTCTTTTTTTCTCTCCTCGATCGCCCGGGGAGGTGCCTGTCCGGCTGGCGCCGGCACCTAGCAGTCTCCGCTGGGCAGACGACAGGTCCGCGGGCGCGTGATGAAAAAGTGATTGTTTGGCGAACGGGACGTGAGATTCGAATCTCATACTGTTTTCTGACAGCCGGACAAGCCGCCTGTCGTTTGACCAACCAACTGCAAGGAGCAAGCCATGAAGACATCTGATCAAATCATCCGCGGCGCGATCGCCGGCCTGCTGGCACTGGGCGTCGTTGGCGCAAGCGGACAAGCGCTGGCCGCGGCCGGCGACAACGAGAAGTGCGCCGGAATCGTCAAGGGGGGTAAGAACGACTGCGGTACGAGCAAGGGCTCGTGCGCGGGTACCGTCAAGACCGATCGTGACCCCGAAGCCTGGGTGTATGTGCCCAAGGGCACCTGCGAGAAGATCGCCGGCGGCACGGTGACCACCAGCGCGAACGCCAAACCCGGCGGCGCCGGAGCCGATAAAAAGTAACGCTTCCCCCTCCTCGCCCCGCCCGGCTACATGCGGCCGGGCAGGGTGATCCAGGGCAATGCAATCCGAGGAGTTTGATATGGATCTAGTCGCAAATCGCGCAGGTGAGCATGCCGTGGGCGGGTTGAACCGCGGCGGCAAGCTGATTCGTGTCTACAACCTAGCGCTGCGGGCGCTCGAATTTGCCAAGCCGGCGTTCGACCTTGGCATTCGCCTGTTCGTTGCCAACGTCTTCTTCAGCGCCGGTCTGGTGAAGATTGCGAGCTGGAGCACGACCTTGGCATTGTTCGAGAACGAGTACGCGGTGCCCCTGTTGCCGTCGAATGTTGCCGCGTACATGGGCACCGCCGCCGAACTGGGTCTGCCGGTGCTCCTGGCGCTGGGTTTAGGCACGCGCTTCGCTGCCGCCGCGCTTTTCGTGTTCAACATCATCGCGGTCATCTCGTATCCGGATCTGGGCGAAGTCGGCCTCAAGGATCATCAGTACTGGGGACTGCTGCTGCTGGTCACGCTGTTCCACGGCCCGGGCAAGCTGTCGCTCGACCACCTCATCCGCCGTCGCTTCTCTGCCTAAAGAGGTTTCGTCATGAGCACCGAATGCAATGTGTGCGAAGTCCGGATGCATCAGACCAGCATCCGCGAAACGACGCTCGACGGCCAGCGCGCGATCGTGACCGGCGCCAGTTCCGGCATCGGCGCGGCGATCGCCAAAGGACTGGCAGAGGCGGGCGCGGCGGTGGTGGTGAACTACGTGGCCGGGGATGAACAGGCGCAGGAGGTGGTGGACGAGATCCGCTCCGCCGGCGGGCGCGCATTCGCGGTCAAGGCCGATGTCAGCAGCGAGGAACAGGTTCAGGAGATGTTCCGCCGCGTCATCGCCGAGTTCGGCAGCGTCGACATCCTGGTGAACAACGCCGGCCTGCAACAGGACGCGCCCTTTCATGAGATGACGCTGGCGCAGTGGCGCAAGGTCATCGACGTCAACCTCACCGGCCAGTTCCTGTGCGCGCGAGAAGCGGTGCGCGAGTTTCTCAAGCGTGGCGTAGTGCCCGAGCTGTCCTGCGCGGCGGGCAAGATCATCTGTGTGTCCTCGGTGCACGACGTGATTCCCTGGTCCGGTCACGCCAATTACGCGGCGAGCAAGGGCGGGGTGTCGATGCTGATGAAGACGATGGCGCAGGAGCTGTCGATGCAGAAGATCCGCGTCAATGCGATTTCGCCCGGAGCGATCAAGACACCGATCAACACCGCGGCTTGGAACACGGCGGCGGCGGAAGCGGCACTGCTCAAGCTGATTCCCTACTACCGCGTCGGGGAAACCCGCGACATCGCGCGCGCCGCGGTGTGGCTGGCGTCGGATCACTCCGACTACGTCGCCGGCGCGACGCTATATGTGGATGGTGGCATGACGTTGTACCCGGAGTTCCGCGAGGGTGGTTGAGCGGCTTTCCCCCGACTCGGTCGATTGAGAGTGGGGACGGCGCACGAAACACGGCGGCCAGGCGGGATTCTTTAACAAACTCTCACACACATGGAGGCAGCTATGTTGAAAAGGAAACTGGGCATGTCAATGGCGATCACCGCGGTTCTCGCACTTGCCGCCGCCGCTCCGGTACAGGCGAACGGCGAGCCGACATTCACCAAGGACTTCGGCCGCAGCATGTCGAGCCTGAAGATGATGGACATGATGGACGCCAACAAGGATCACATGGTCACCAAGGATGAGTTCATGAAATACCAGGGTGCCTTGTTCGACATGATGGACAACAACAAGGATGGCCAGCTCGGCCGCGACGAGTGGCAAGCCATGAACCGCAAGAGCGCTGGTGCGGGGACGAGCTGACACAGTTTTGTTTTGCGCGGGCGTCCGCGGCAGGTGGAAGCGGGTGCAACGATGGACCCCTTCGATCCTGCGGCGGGGCCGCCCGCCCGATGCAAATACCATAGTCCACACAAGGAGCAAACAGCCATGTTCACACGCAAGCAAGTCCTGTCTTCCACGATCAGCGCAGTCATGCTCATGTCGATTGCGGGTTTCTCGCCGGTTGGGACAGCGGCCGAGACCAGCGGCGGGCCGCCGCGAGAGTACACCTCGTTCCTCAAGATGAAGGCCGAGGACATCATGCACATGATGGACACGTCCCGCCGCGGCAAGGTCTCCAAGGCCGAGTTCATGAAGTTCCACGAGGACATGTTCAAGATGATGGACAAAAACAAGGATGGCTTCGTTGGCGCCGAGGAGTTCTACACAGGGACTCAGACCAATTGAGTCGTGCCGGGGCGGCGCGAGACGTTAGCGCATTGACGAAATGCTGCACTCAGAGTTGGAGGCGGGGCTATGCCGCGAAACTGGAACCACACGGGACGGACTTCGGTGCCGGTGTTACTTGCCTTGGCAGCGCTACTCTGGCTCGTTGCCGCGTCCGCCTTCGCCCGGGCGCTGGCGATCAAGGGCATTGTTGTCACCGTGTCGGACCTGGGCCGCGCGGTGACGTTCTATGAGAGCGCGCTGGGATTCAAGAAGGTCTCCGAGCGCCTG
The DNA here is from genome assembly GCA_963822375.1 of uncultured beta proteobacterium. Taxonomy (GTDB): domain Bacteria; phylum Pseudomonadota; class Gammaproteobacteria; order Burkholderiales; family Rhodocyclaceae; genus CAWGHV01. Next base: position 19,695 of record CAWGHV010000005.1, read on the forward strand.
ATCGCCGATCGCAACTACGACTACCTCACGGGAATCTTCGGCACGAGGGTGCGCAGCGCGACGCTGCAGTTGGGAGAGGAGACGATCGAGCTCGAGCAGTACCTAAGCCCGGCGGGTCAGCCGATTCCGATCGACAGTCGCGCCAACGATCTATGGTTTCAGCATTTCGCGATCGTTGTCAGCGACATGGACAAGGCCTATGAACAGCTCAAGCGCGTGCCGTTCCAGGCGATATCGAGCGCGCCGCAGACGCTACCCGCGACCAATGCCGCCGCCGCGGGCATCAGGGCGTTCAAGTTCAAGGACCCCGACGGGCATCCGCTCGAACTGCTCTATTTCCCGCCCGGCAAGGGCAACCCGAAATGGCAGCAACGCGGCGACCGGCTGTTTCTCGGCATCGACCATTCGGCGATAACCGTCGCCAGTACCGAGCGCAGCACGGTCTTCTATGCCGGCCTGCTCGGGCTAAAGGTCGCCGGTGGCAGCCTCAATACGGGTGTTACGCAGGAGCAGCTCGACATCGCCTTCGGCGCCGTGGTCCGGGTGACCGGCCTGCGGCCGGAGGGAGCCAACGGTCCGGGGCTGGAGTTCCTCCAATACCTGACACCGTCGGGCGGGAGGCCGATACCTATTGCGGCGCGGCCGAACGACATTGCGCATGCGCGGGTCGTGCTGGAGGTAGATGACCTGGATCGCGTCGCCGACGAACTCGGGCGCGGCAACACGAGCTTCGTCTCGCCCCAGGTCGTGAGCCTGAACGGCGCGGCTTTCAGCAAGTGCTTGCTGGTCAAGGACCCCGACGGCCATGTGGTGATGCTGGTACAGCGCTAGCGGTCCGCTTTGCGTGTCATGACACGGCGTGCGGTGCGTCCCCAGGACCCGCCAGCACTTCACCAACCGAGAGGCATTTGGGACACCAAGCATGAGATACGACGCAATCATCGTGGGTTCGGGCGCCGGTGGGTCGGCGGTGGCTTTCCACCTGACCCAATGCGGTAAGCGGGTTCTGCTCCTGGAGAAGGGCCTGGCGCTGCCCAAGGACGGCAGCACGCTTGACCCTGACAAGGTCCTCAAGCGCGGCATGTTCTTCAGCGACGAGCCGTGGCTTGACCGCAAAGGCCAGGTCACCGTACCCGAGGAGCATTTCAACCTCGGCGGCAAGACCAAGTGGTATGGAGCGGCCCTGCTGCGTTTCTCACCCCACGAGTTCGAACCCGATCCGGCGCATCAATGTCTCGGCTGGCCCATCCCCTACTCGGCGTTGGAGCCGTTCTACGACGAGGTGGAGCGCCTGCTCGGCGTCAATCACTTCGCGATCGAGGCGAACTTCCAGGAAATGGTGGCCGGTCTGCGCCGCCGCGACCCGCTGTGGCGCAAGCAGCAGCTGACCCTGGGTCTGGCGCCGGACATCCTCTCGTTTCCGGAGGAAGCCAAGCACTTCGATGCGTTCGCCTCGGCGCGCGGGCTGAAGTCGGATGCCGAGCAATCGCTGCTGGCGCGCGTGCAGCGCAAGCCCAACCTCGAGATCCTTACTGGCAAGGCAGTTGCGCGACTGGTTCCCGCCGCATCGGGTGCGCAGCGCGTCGTCGGCGTGGAATGCGAGGACGGCGCTCGCTTCGAGGCGGAGCGGGTGGTGCTTGCTGCCGGCGCACTCCACAGCCCGCGATTGCTCCAGACCTACATCGAACGTAACGAACTGGTGCACAAGCTGCCGTGCTATGCCCAGGTTGGCCGCAACTATAAGTTCCACGCGCTGACCGCGATGCTGGCGCTGTCGCACCGCCCTGTCACCGATGTGCTGTGCAAAACGCTGCTGCTGCTCCACGACGCTTTTCCCCACAGCACGGTGCAGACGCTCGGCGGCAATCTGGCCGAGGAGATACTGCGCAACCAGTTTCCCGCTTTCGTTCCGAAGTGGCTGTCGGGGCCGATCACCCGGCGCGCCTATGGACTATTCCTGCAAACGGAGGATGGCTCGCACAGGGATAACCGCGTCGTCGCCGCGGCGAGCGCGGGGGAGCGACCGCGCATCGACTATGACTTGGCGCGGCTGCCGGCCGCCGCGGCCGAGCATCGCGGCCTGGTGCGCAGTTTGCAGCGCCAGTTGCTGCGCCAGGGTTACCTCGGCGTTGCGAAGAGCGTGCCGATTCAGGGCACGGCGCATGCCTGCGGCACCTTGGTGACGGGAAACGACCCCGCGACCTCGGTCGTCGATGCCAACGGCAGGGTGCACGGCATGGACAATCTCTACGTCGCCGACGGCAGCGTGCTGCCGCGCTCGAGCCGCGCCAACCCGGCGCTGACGATCTATGCCTGGGGGTTACGCCTGGCGAGCCACCTCGGGACGTTGGAACAAGGTCAGGAAGCGGCTGCGGCCGGAGCCGAAGCCTCGACCTAGCGCCGCACCATCCGCGCCATGCTTTCCGACCACGTTGTATCCGGAGCACGGAAACCACATGACCCACCCCTACTCGGTGTCACCTCGATGGACATGAAGACCAAAGCCAGCCTTCCCACTATTGTCACTTTTGGGCGTGAAATCTGCGCTGACCTGACCCAGGCCGAGCGCCGCGAGTGGTGGCTCGCCAACGGTCGCGGCGCTTATGCCGCGGGCACTATCGCCGGCACCCTGACGCGGCGCTACCACGGTCTGCTCGTCGCGCCGGTCAACCCGCCATTGGGACGGCATCTGGTGCTGGCCAAGGCCGACGCGACGGTGATCGACGGCGAGCGTCGCTATCCGCTATTCACCAACCGCTGGGCCGACGGCGCGGTCGAGCCGCCGGGCTACGCCAACATCGAAAGCTTCGGCCTGGAAGGGCGCATGCCGGTGTGGCGCTTCGCGCTCGGAGCCGCGGTGGTCGAGCAGCGTATCTGGATGGAGTATGGGGCGAACACGACTTGCGTGGCGTTTCGACTGGCCAAAGGCGCGCCGGCGCGCGAGCTCAAGCTTCAGCTCACGCTCCTGGTCAACGCGCGCGATCATCATGCCAGCGCCCGGCCGTGGGAGTTCAACCCGGAGATCGAGGGCGAGGGTGGCGAGCTGCGCGTGCGCTATCCCAACTGGTTTGCTCTGTACCTGAAGACACCGGGCGGGCTCATCGAGCCGCGCCGCGACTGGTACGAGAACTTCGATCTGACGATCGAGCGCGAACGCGGCCTGCCCGACCGCGACAACCACCTCTGCGCCGGCATCGCCACGCTCGCGCTGCGCGAGGGGGAATGGGTCGGGCTCACGGCGAGCCTCGACCCACACGCGCCGACCGACCTGGGGGCGGCGCTGGAGCGCGCCCTGGCGCGCGACGCCGCGCAGTTGGAGCGCGCCAAGTCGCACGTCGCCGTCATGCGCACCGCTCCGGAATGGATCGACCAGCTCGTTCTGGCCGCCGACAACTTCGTTTTCGCGCGACCGCTGGAGGCGGTGCCCGACGGCGAGTCGGTGATCGCCGGCTACCCCTGGTTCGGCGACTGGGGCCGCGACACGATGATCGCCTTACCCGGACTCACCCTTGCCGTGGGGCGTATCGACACCGCCGCGCGCATCCTGCGCACCTTCGCCCGCTTCGTCGACCAGGGGATGCTGCCCAATGTCTTCCCCGGCAGCGGCGAGTGGCCCGAGTACAACACCGCCGATGCCGCGCTCTGGTACGTCGAGGCGTGGCGCGCGTACGCCGCGGCGACCCACGACATGAGCGCCCTGCGGGAGGTATTCCCGGTGCTCCAGGAGATCGTCGACTGGCATGTCCGCGGCACCCGCTATCGCATCCACGTCGATGACGGCGACGGGCTGCTCCATGCCGGCGAGCCCGGTGTGCAGATCACCTGGATGGACGCGAAGGTGGGCGACTGGGTGGTCACCCCGCGCATCGGCAAGCCGGTCGAGATCAATGCCCTGTGGTTCAACGCCCTCTGCGCGATGGCGCAGATGGCCGAATCGCTGGACCTGCCGGCGAGCCGGTTTCGCGATCTCGCGGCGAGGTGCAAGCAAGGTTTCCGGCGCTACCTCGAAGCGGGCAATGGCGGGCTGTTCGACGTGCTCGACGGCCCGGAGGGCAACGACGCGACGCTGCGGCCGAACCAGATCTTCGCCGTCAGCCTGCCGTTCTCGCCGTTGGAACCCGCCGAACAGGCACGCGTGGTTGCGCTAGTCGAGCGCGAGTTGCTCACCCCCTACGGCCTGCGCTCTCTGGAGCAAGGCCATCCCGCCTATCGGCCCTATTACCAGGGCGGCGTGTGGGAACGCGATGGCGCCTACCACCAGGGTCCGGTGTGGGCCTTCCTGCTCGGCCACTACGCGCTGGCGGAGCATCGAGTCCATGGCGATGCGCAGGCAGCGCTGCGTCGCCTGGAAGGTTTGCGCGAGCACTTGCTCGATGCTGGCCTCGGCACGGTGAGCGAGATCCTCGACGGCGCGCCGCCCCACGCGCCGCGCGGCTGTCCGTCGCAGGCGTGGTCGGTGGCGTGCACGCTGGAAGCGTGGTGGCGCTTGAGCGATGCGTAGTGCGTAGGTTGGGGTAATCCTGAACTTGTCGAAGGGGAACCCCAACATTCGGCGGTGGATCGTTGGGGTTCGCCCGTGGCTCACCCCAACCTACAACACTCAACTGGCCTAAGTCCATGGAGCGAGACATGAAAGCGAATCAGACATTGAATGCCGAACGCCAACGCTTGGAGGCGCAGCGTGCCGGCAAGGAAGACTGGCGCCTGTGGGGCCCCTACCTCGCCGAGCGCGCCTGGGGCACGGTGCGCGAGGACTACAGCGAGCATGGCACTGCCTGGGAGCACCTGGACCACGACCAGTCGCGATCGCGCACCTACCGCTGGAATGAAGACGGCATGGGTGGGATCTGCGACGAGCAGCAGCGGCTGTGCTTCGCCTTCGCGCTGTGGAACGGCAAGGATCCGATCCTCAAGGAGCGCGCCTTCGGCCTCACCGGCAACCAGGGCAACCACGGCGAGGACGTCAAGGAGTACTACTTCTACCTCGATGCGACCCCCAGCCATAGCTGGATGCGCTACCTCTACAAGTATCCGCAGACGGAGTACCCGTATGGCTGGCTGCTCGATGAGAACCGGCGGCGCGGACGCAACGATCCGCCGTTCAACCTGCTCGACACCGGCGTGTTCAACGACAGCCGCTACTGGGACGTCGAGGTGCGCTATGCCAAGGCGGGCCCGGAGGAGATGCACATCCGCATCATCGCCACCAACCGCGGACCGGAGACCGCGACGCTGCACCTGCTGCCGACGTTGTGGTTGCGCAACACTTGGTCGTGGGGTGAGGCGGTGGCCAGGCCGAAGCTGTCCGAGATCGCGCCGGCGCGCGACGCCAAGTGGGCGGTATGCGCCGAGCACGACACTCTGGGCACCTACTACCTCTACGGCCGCCACGCGGCGGAGACCCTGTACACGGAGAACGAGAACAACGTCCAGCGCCTGTGGGGACTGAGCAACGATCCGCCTTATGTGAAGGACGCTTTCCACCGCTACGTGGTGAATGGCGAGAAAGAGGCGGTGAATCCGGCCAAGACCGGGACCAAGTTCGCCGCGCGCCACGTCGTGACGGTCGAACCCGGCCAAAGCGCGACCATCGGGTTGACGCTTTCCAGCCGGCAACTGGAGAATGCGTTCGAGAAGCGCGAAGTGATTTTCTCCAGGCGCGAGTCCGAGGCGACGACGTTCTACGACGACCTCCTGCCGGAGGCCGGCGCCCAGGACGGCAACATCCTGCGGCAGTCGCTCGCCGGGATGATCTGGAGCAAGCAGTTCTTCCACTACGACGTCGCGCGTTGGCTCGACGGCGACCAGTTCGCGCCGCCGGAAGGCCGTAAATGGGGCCGCAACCGGACTTGGCGCCACCTCAAGGCGCACCATGTCATCTCCATGCCGGATGCCTGGGAGTATCCCTGGTTCGCCGCCTGGGATCTGGCCTTCCACTGCGCCGCGCTGGCGCTGGTGGACGTCGACTTCGCCAAGGACCAGATCGAGCTGCTGCTCAAGGAGTACTACCTGCACCCCAACGGCCAGATACCGGCCTACGAATGGGCTTTCGGCGACGTCAATCCGCCGGTGCTGGCGATGGCGGCGCTCAAGGTTTTCCGCGCCGATCGGGTGCAGCGCGGTAGATCGGATATCAACTTCCTGCAGCGGGTGGTCAACAAGCTGCTGATGAATTACACATGGTGGTTGAACCGCAAGGACGCCGATGGCAACAACGTATTCGAGGGCGGCTTCCTGGGGCTGGACAACATCTCGGTGTATGACCGCTCGCAACCCCTGCCGCCGGGGTTCTCGCTCAAGCAGGCGGACGCCACCGGCTGGATGGCGATGTTCGCCCTCAACATGACGGTGATGTGCCAGGAGCTGGCAGCGGAGGACTCGGACTACGAGGACATCGCGATCCAGTGCTATACCCAGTTCCTCGGCATCGCCAACTCGATCGCCGGCTACAGCGGCGGATTGTCGCTGTGGGACGAGAAGGACGAGTTCTTCAAGGATCTCGTCGTCACGCCCGACGGCAAGAGCCACCACGTCGACGTCTTCTCCTGGGTGGGGCTGATCCCGCTCTTCGCCGCCGAGGTGATCGACGAGCGCCTGCTCAAGCGCACCCCGCGCTTCCGCAAGGTGCTCGAGGGCTACTACCAGGGCATGTTCGACGGGCACAAGGTGACGCACTGCCCGGTACAGACCAACGAGCGCGGCGATCATCTGCTGTCGCTGCTGGGCCCACACCGGCTCAAGTGCGTGCTCAAGCGTGTGCTCTCCGAGGGAGAGTTTCTGTCACGCTACGGCGTGCGGGCCGTATCGCGCCTGCACGCCGAGCGCCGCGACCTGGGCATGCTGCCGGGAATCGGCCAAGCGATGATCGAGTATGTGCCGGGCGAGTCGAATTCCGGCCTGTTCGGCGGCAACTCGAACTGGCGCGGACCGATCTGGATGCCGACGAACTATCTGCTGGTGCAGGCGATCGAGAAGTTCCACCGCTACTACGGCGACGGCTTCACCGTGGCCGTGCCGTGCCGAAACGGCGAGCGGATGAGCCTGAAGGAGATCTCCGACCTGATCTCCGAGCGGCTGGTGGACATGTTCCGCCGCGACGAGACCGGTTGCATCCCGGCGCTGCCCGCGCAAAGCCCGTTCCAGCACGACCCGCATTGGAAGGATCTGCTGCTCTTCAACGAGTACTTCCACGGCGAGACCGGACTCGGGCTCGGCGCCATGCACCAGACCGGCTGGACCGGGCTGGTCGCCAATCTGGTGCAACGCAAGTACCGCGTCAACATACCTATGTTCTGGCGCCAGCAGCGGGAAGCACCGCACGGCGAAGCGCGCAAGGCGGCGGCGTGAGGGCATCCCGCGCGGTGAGCCGCCGGCGGCACACCCCTTGCCCCTTCTCTCTGCCACGAAGGGTGAAGTAGACCCTTCCTCCGCCTGCGCGGGAGGGTCGGGGTGCGGGCGCGCCGGCCCCTGCGCACTACTGGCTACGAAGGAGACGAGCGATGAGAAAGGCCTTTTCACTAGCACTGGCCCGAGTACCTGATCGAAGCCGCGGGACTCGGGCTGTTCATGGTCTCGGCATGCGCATTCGTGACGCTGCTGGAGCATCCGTCATCGCCGGTGCGCCAGGCGCTCGACGATCCGCTGCTGCGGCGCGCGCTGATCGGCCTGGCGATGGGGCTGACCGCCATCGCGATCATCTACTCACCCTGGGGCAATCGCTCCGGCGCCCATATCAATCCCGCGGTCACGCTGACCTTCTTCCGTCTCGGCCGGGTCGAGCCTTGGGACGCGGGGTTCTACGTGCTCGCCCAGTTCGCCGGCGCGATGATGGGAATGTTCGTCTCCGGCCTGCTGCTCGGCCGGCCGCTGCTGGCCGATGCCAGCGTCAATTATGTGGTAACCGTACCCGGACTTCTCGGTGTGCTCGGCGCTTTCTTTGCCGAAGTCTTGATCACGTTCGTGCTGATGTTGACGATCCTGCTGGTGAGCAACAAGCGCAGCCTCAACCGCTACACCGGACTTGCTGCTGGGTTACTGGTGGCGATCTACATCACCGTCGAGGCGCCGCTTTCGGGCATGAGCATGAATCCGGCACGGACCTTCGGCTCGGCGCTCGCGGGAGATATTTGGACGGCGATCTGGATCTACTTCACCGCACCGCTACTGGGCATGCTGGCCGCCGCCGAGGTCTATCTTCGCTGGCGCGGCCATGGCGCAGTGCTGTGCTGCAAGCTCCACCACGAGAACGATCAGCGCTGCATCTTCCGTTGCCGCTACGGCCGGCACGAAATTGCGGATTCGACCCAGGCAGTCGCCTCGGAACTAAGGAAATTGAGCCATGGATAATGACCGTGCTGTTTCGCCGGCAAGCGCCGATCGCGCCTGGCTGGGCAAGACCGTCAGGATATGGGTCGATGGTTTCCGCATCTTGCGGCGCGGCGCCGGCCCGCTCGTCGACCTTGCGATTCGATTGTGGATCGCCCAGGTGTTCTTCATTTCGGGCGTGGTCAAGATCGCCAACTGGGATACCGCCCTCTACCTTGCCGCGAACGAGTACCCGCTGTCATGGTTGAACCCGGTGAGCGCGGCCTACCTCGGGGCCTCGATCGAACTCATCGCGCCGGTGCTGCTTGCGCTGGGGCTAGCAACGCGCTTCGCCGCGCTGTCTATGCTGGTGCTCGCACTTGTCATTCAATTCAACTACGCGGCGTTCGACGCGCATCTGTTTTGGGCGGCGTTGCTCGGGTGGTTGGTGGTGTTCGGCGCCGGCAAGTTCTCCCTCGACCGAGTGTTGAGCCGCGGTTTGGCGGACAGCGCGCTGCCTTTCGCGGCCGGTTCGATGAATGCGCTGAAGCAGCTCACACGCTCTGGCGGTCCGATTTGTCAGTTTCTGCTGCGCCTATGGGCGGCGGGCGCGATCCTCCTCGTCGCCGCTGCCCCGGCGCTGAATCCCGATGTCGGATTGTTGCTGCCGCTGAAGTCCGCTGCCCAGTACGCGAGCACGCCCGAGCTGTTGCTCGCGGCCTTGCTGGTTCTCGGGTTAGGCGGCCGGGTGGCGGCAATCGTCCTGCTGGTGGTCAGCCTGGCATGGCAGATGATGGCCGGCGCCTACACCGACCAACCCTATTGGCTGATGGTGTTCGCCCTGATCGCGCTGCATGGCGCGGGCAGCTTGTCGCTCGACGCGCTGGTGGAACGCGCGCTGCGCCGGCGCTTCCCGCAGATCGAGGGCAAGCCCGCGTTCGCGCTCGAAGGCGTGCCGCGGGTGGTCATCGTCGGCGCCGGATTCGGCGGCCTTGCCTGCGCTGCCGCCTTGTCGAAGGCGCGCGTCGCGGTGACGCTGATCGATCGCCACAACTACCACCTGTTCCAGCCGCTGCTCTACCAGGTTGCGACGGCCAGCCTGTCGCCGGGGGACATCGCGACGCCGATCCGTGGCCTGTTCCGCGAGCACTTCAATGTTCAGGTGCTGCTCGGGGAAGTGACTGGCATCGACGGGGTCCGCAACGAGGTACTGCTCCAGGACAAACGCGTACCTTACGATCATCTGGTATTGGCGACCGGCGCCGCCCACAGCTATTTCGGCCGCGACGAGTGGGCACCCAACGCACCTGGACTGAAGCGGGTCGAGGACGCGACCGAGGTGCGGCGGCGGCTGCTTGCCGCCTTCGAACGCGCCGAGGCCACCGACGACGAGGCGGAGCGGGCGAGCCTGCTGACCTTCCTCATCGTCGGCGGCGGACCCACCGGCGTCGAGCTGGCGGGGGCCATCGCCGAGCTGGCGAAATTCGGCATGGAGAAGGAGTTCCGCCGCTTCGATCCGGCCAGTGCGCGCATTCTGCTGGTCCAGGCGGGACCGCGGCTGCTGCCGACCTTCCCCGAAGGGCTGTCGGCGTCCACGCGCAAGGCGCTGGAGAAGCTCGGTGTCGGGATCCTGGTCAGCAGCAGGGTCGAGTCGATTGACGAGGCGGGCGTGATCGTGAATGGCCAGCGCATCGCCTCGCGCACCGTGCTGTGGGCGGCGGGGGTCGTTGCCTCTCCCGCGGCCAGGTGGCTGGGTGCGCAGGCCGACGGCGCCGGACGCGTCAAGGTCGGAGCCGATCTGTCGGTCCCCGGCCTGCCGAACGTGTTCGTCATCGGCGATACGGCGCTGGCGAACGCCTGGAATGGCGCGCCGGTGCCCGGACTCGCGCCCGCCGCGAAACAGGGCGGAATGTACGTTGCCGACGTCATCCGCACGCGGATCGAGGCGCGCCCGGCTCCCGGGCCCTTCGTCTACCACCACCTCGGCAGCCTGGCGACGATTGGGCGCAAGGCGGCGGTGGTCGATTTCGGCTGGGTGAAGCTGAGTGGTGCGCTGGCCTGGTGGTTCTGGGGCGCGATACACGTGGCCTTCCTGGTCGGTTTGCGCAACCGTGTTTCGGTGATGTTCGACTGGCTCTGGGCCTACCTGACGTTCAGCGGCGGCACGCGGCTGATTACCGGCGGGCCGCAGCAGGCGGCCGTGGTAGCGCAAGACCCGGTCCAACAGCCGGCCATGCGCCGTGCCGCGGCGGGATAGGGCATAGCGGGTCGCGTTTGAGGCGACAGACACGCGGCCATGAACTAAAGTGAGAGTGCTCGCGAGCGTCAGCGCGGCGCCACCGTGCCGCCGCGCGCTCCCGCGCCGCGGCCGCGCCCCGCGCTCAAGCAACTCGAAGGAGGCTCCGATGCTCGGCCTACGCACCACGCTGCTGATCCCGCTTGGCCTGTTCGTTCTGCTCTGGGGTGCCTACACGGTGGCAGCCGGGGAGCACGGCCAAGTCGCACCCGGCATCGTGCTCGGCTTGCTGGTGTTGTTGTTGGCCGCGACCGCCGCCAACGCCGAGGTCTTCGTCCTGCGCCCGCTGGGTAAGCTCAAGCAAGCGGTGTTGAATCTCGCCGGCAATCCATTGTCTGGCTCTCCGGTCCAGGCGCGCTCGGGCGAGTTGCGCGAGCTTGCCGAAGGAATCGATCAATTGCGCGGCCGGATGCAGGATCACGAGGCCAAGCTGGCGCAGGAGACGAATCGCCGTCAGGCGCTGGAACAGTGCGTGCGGGAGCTGGAGGATCGCTACCAGCTCACCGTCGAGCGGGCCAACGATGGGGTTTGGGAATGGGACCTGAAAACCGGTGCGGTCGAGTTTTCACCGCGCTGGAAGGGCATGTCAGGCCAGTCGAATGCGCACCTGGCGCGGATCGAGGACTGGCGAAGCCTGCTTCACCCGGACGAGCGCGAGGCGGTGGTCTTGCGTCTCGACAACCATGTAAAGGGACTCACGCCGCACTTCGACTGCGAGTATCGCCTGCGCCAAGGCGATGGCCACTACCGTTGGCTCTGCTCGCGCGGCACGGCGATCCGTCACGCCAACGGCAACCCGTATCGCATTGTGGTGATGGACAACGACATCCATGCGCGCAAGCAGATCGAGGAAACGCTGATCCAGGCCGCCGAGGGCTTGTCCTTGGTTTCTGGTGTCGATTTCTACCAGGCGCTGATGCGCAGTCTGTCGTCGATACTCGGCACCCGCGACAACCTGGTCTGCTGCTGCATCGACGATCCGCCCACCCGTGTGCGCACCCTCGCGTACTACTCGAACGGCAAGTTCCACGAGAACTTCGAGTACGACCTGGCGGGCACTTCCTGCGGCGCGGTGATTGCCCGCGGGGAGATCGTCTACGTCCCGAGCGGCGTGTGCGACATCTGGCCGGAAGAAAAGCAATACGATCGGGACTCCTACATCGGCGTACCGATGTTCGACTCCAAGGGCAAGCTCATCGGCCACTTTGCCTGCATGGACGGCGGTGCCATGCGCCAGGATCTTCCGCATCTGGCGATCTTCAGGATTTTCTCGGTGCGGGCGGCGGCGGAACTGGAGCGGACCCTGCTCCTGCAAGAGCGGCAAGCGGCGTGATTTGGGCGCTGCCGCCAGGGGTGCCCGGGTAAAGCACGATCACGTGCCCGCGCGGAGGAGCGCTTCGGTGATGTGCGACGGGCTCTGGGCCTCCCTCCCTTGCAGCGCCGGCGCCTGCTTGATTGCAGGCGCCGGCGCCAGCGCATGACCCGCTCCAGCAGCCATTTGTGTACCGCGCCGCGGCGCTCGGGCGCGTCGGGGTAACGGGTCATTGTGCGATCCGCGGCAGCACGGGGCGCGGGAGGCGTGATCCGGGCGCGCCAGATGGCTATGCAGCGCGCTTGAGCCGCAGTTCCGGCTTCAAGCCCGCGAGCGCCGCTATATCCATCAACGTATCCAGCGAGAACAGCTCGATGCGCCCGCGCACCAGGTCGAACACGCGCGGCTCGAGGAGGCCCTAGCGAGAGGCGGTGGCAATATCCATGCGTTCAGCAGAATCGTTGCCATTCATTGCGCGTACTCGTAGCTCAGCGCAGTGATCGTGCCGCGCCAGTACGGCTTGCGACCGTCCGGCGTGAGCCAAGCAACTTCCCCCTTCATCGGCACGCGCATACCTTCGTGCGTCTCTACACTCGACCAACGGCCTTCCCAGGGTGTCATGACGACCCCGCCGGCCACGTTGCGTCCCCGCGCCTGAGCGCGGACGCTGCACAGCGTGCCGTCGGGCTCGAAGCTGAAGGTCAGCGTCGGCGAAAGGCTGCCATCGACCAGGGTGGCGCGCGCCGAGCGCTGGTCCACAGCCTCTCAACGTACGCCTTGGCTGGGCAGCAGCGCCGTCGGATACCACGCAGCCTCGGCGAAGAAGCGTATCAGCTCGCCCCGCGCCACCTCGGCGGTGCCGCGCAGGTCGATCAGCGTGAACAGGCCGAGGAGCGCGGCGTGCAGGATGCCTTCGCCGGCGATATAGGCGTCATGCACGCGCACGTTCAGGCGCGGCAGCATCGCCACCTCGCCGTCCCAGACGAAGCCGGGGCGGCGCGCGACGACGCGCTGCCGCGACGTGAAGGGCTTCCACCGCTCGGACGTCCCGCCCAGGTTGAACGTGCCGCGATGTTCGACCGTTACCGCGGCCACGATCGGCTGGCCGTCGATGAGCACGGTGCGAAAGTAGCGCTGCACTGGCGCCGGCAGGCCCTCGAGTTCACGTGCGGCGTTGTATCGCGCGGGTACCGCCGCCATGCGCGCGGCCTCGAGCCGCGCGAAGAGGGCGCGGGTGCCCGCGGCCCAGCGCCAGGTCCCATAAGCGGTCAGGGCCGCGGCAAAGACGGCGAGTACCGCGAGGGCCAGCGCAGCCCATTTGATCCAGGTCATCCCGATCTCTCGGTCGTCATGGAGGAGCCGACCCCTCGAGCAGTGTGACTATCGCGGCACGCACCGCGTCATCATGCCCCACGAGTAGATGACCGCCGCGGTCGAAGCCCATGAACTTCGCGCCGGCGATGCGGTTGGCGGCGTAACGCGCGGCGGCGTAGGTGCCGAAACCATCGTCGCGCGCACTGACCACCAGCGTGGGCGCGCGAATGTTTTCCAGCTCGTACGGCCCGAGGCGCTTGCCCAGCCTCGTGTCGTCGCGCAGCCCCGCGGCGCGGATGGACACCGGCAGGATACGGTTGGCCAGGTCGATGACGCGGGCGCGTTCGGCGTCGCTGGCCGCGGACAGCTGCTCAGGCGGTGTAGCCAGCACGTGTCGGATAACCTGATCGCGCGCCACTCGCAGCCCGGCCCAGAACAGGAAGTCCGAGCCGAGCAACCGGAGCAGCAGCTCGTCCTTGGCGTCCGACACCGGCGGTGCGAAATCCGCAGCCGCCCCGGGCTTGTAGGCGATGGGCACGACGAGCGCCAGCGCGCTGACTCGGTCCGGATGACGGATCGCCGTCTGCATTGCCGAGGGCCCGCCCGCGGAGACGCCGATGACGGCGGCCGTGGTGATATCCAGTGCGTCGAGCAGGCAGACGTGTGCATCGGCCTGGGCCTCGGGCGAGGCATCGGCCGGCCGGGGCGTGCGCAGGTAGCCGAAGCGCGACACCGCGATCACGCGCACGCCCCGCTGCGCGAGCGGTCGTGCCCAGGCCATGCCTTGATCATGGCCGCCGCCGCTGCCGTGGATCATCAAGAGCGGAATGCCTTCGCCCGCCTGCTGAACCTCGATCGGACCACAGCGTGTAGACACCACGACGCTGCCCTGCGCGGCGTGCGCGGCGGCGACGGCCAGATCGCGCTCGAAGCGCGAACGGATGACCCACGCGGCGGCTGCCAGCGCGACGACGACGAGCCACAGGAACCACCGCTTCATGCGCGTCGCCTCAGCATCGGCAAGCGCCGCGCGATCGGCAGGCATGGCAACGCCAACACGATCGCCAACACCAGCGACAGGTCGGGCGCGCAGGCGCCGAGCAGCGTTGGGCGCAGGGCGTTGGCATACAGCGCGAGGACTAGCACGGCTGCGACCGGCGACGCCAGCGTGGCAGCCCTGGCGTGGCGCGGGCTTTGCCCCCGCATGTGCGGACCTCCTCTCAACGTGCCGGATCGACCACCACCCCGAGCGCAGAAGCGGACCGCTATATCAGGACGGCCTGCACCGGTCGCCGCAGAGAAGGCGGTAGCGTTGGCCCGCGGCCGAAGCGCACCACCAGATCCGGACGCTTACCGGGCACCCCGATGAAGCTCGCGAACAGCGGCCGCAACGAGGCCACTTCGAGCGGCTGGTTAAGGTGCGCGGTGCGCACGCCCAACGCGGTGGCCTGCAGTGCGAAGCGCTCATAGGCACGGCCCGCTTCGATCCAGCCTGTCTTGTCGTTCGAAGGGCCGATAAACACCGTGATGCCCGCCGAGCTGCGCACCTGCTTGGCGTACTTGTCGTTCTCGCTCTTGGGCGTGAAGACGAAGTTGAAGATCGACGGCCCGAGCCACGACGGCAGCGTCGGGTTGCCCGACGAGGCGGCGTACAGCCCGTCGCCCAGGCGCACGGCATCGCTGGTGGAAAAGCGGATCCAGGTCTTCAGCTCCTCGACAAAGGCCTTGTCGTTCATCTGCGCGGTGTTGCCCTGAACGATCGAACTCGAGTGCCTTCTCCAGCGCGGCCTTCTCGGTAAGCAGCACTAGCTGCACGCCACCCCCGGCAGCGGCCCGCTCGAGCAGACGCAAGTCGTCGGAGGACAACGGCTTGCCGTCGTACTCGGCGCGCGTGGACTGGCGCCGCGGGATCGCCTGGAACAGCGGCGACGATGCCTTGGTCGTCGGCGCTAGCGTGATACGCAGCGTGTCGCTGCCAGCGTCGAAGCTTGGTTCGGCCGCCAGGCCATGCGCGAGCGCGGCCTGCACCAGGTTCTCGGCGGCGCAGCCGAGCGAGACGAACAGGTGGTGATCGTCGGGGTCGACGGCCGGGCAGCGGCGCGACAGGTCGGGCAGGATCGCGATGGCCTGTTCTTGCAGGCCGAACTTCCAGCACTGGGTGTTGTGGCTTGACGGTGCCAACGTGGCGTAGCGCACCAACTCCCGCTCCAGCGCCAAACCGTCAAGGCCCTTCAACGCCCCCAGCTTCCAGGTCCGCGCTACCGCCTCGTCATAGCTCTCGCCAGCCGGAGCGCATGCACCGAGAAGAAGCAGGGGCGCCGTAATGATGAACTCGCGTCGAGTAAACATCGTGAGACTATCCTCCATGCGCACAGGTGGTGTGCCTAGGGCCTGTTGACATTCCCCCGGCGGGCGCTTCGGGTTGCGACCCAAAGGCCCCGGCCGCGGACCGGCCCAAGCGATTCATCTGCTCGCGCGCAGCGCCGAGCACCTCCTGCGTGAGCGTCGGCGATGGCGCCAGATAGCTGCCGGCGCTGGTGTGCCGCGCCGCGCCGCCGACCCGACCTCCGGCCCGTGGGTCGAACCGCAGCACCCTCAGCGCATCGCCGTCCGGGGCGAACGACGCCGTGATGCGGGACTTGCCGCAGCGCCGTTTGCCGAAACGCCTGCGAGTACACCCGATCCGCTCCTGACTTCATCATTCACCCTCACAAGATCAAACCACCCGATCTCGTGGCGTCCGTTCTTCGCGGGCCAGATCGGTCGTGGCGCCCGCGTGACGCCTAGATTCGAGCGGCGGGTAGGTCGAAGCTGAAAGTCGTTCCGTCGCCGAGCTTGCTGGCCACGCGCATGGTTCCCCCATGCAGTTCGACGAAGCGGCGGGTGATCGCCAGGCCCAGACCGGCGTGCGCGGTGCCGCCGAACTCGCCGCGATCGACGCGGTAGTAGCGCTCGAATACGTTGGCCAGTTCATCCCGCGGAATGCCTCGGCCGGTGTCCTTCACCGCGACCTCGACGCGCTTCGCAAGCGGCCTCAGTTCAATGCGCACGGATCCGCCGCCAGGGGTGTGGCGCAGCGCATTCTCGACCAGGTTTTCGAGCACGCGCTCGACCATGCCGATGTCGGCGTGCACCGGTGGCACACCCTCGGCGACATGGACCTCGAGCCGCAGGCCGCGGTTCTGCGCCGGCAATTGGTATTGCTGGGCGACGTCCTGCGCCAGTTCGGAAATCGGAAAAGTTTCTGGGGTGATGCTCACCTCGTTGGCTTCCAGCTTGGTCAGTTCGAACAGGTCACTGACCAGGCTCGCCAGCCGCTCGCTGTGCTTGGCCGCCACTTCCAGGTAGTTGCGCTCCTCTTCCGGCGCCAGGGTGCCGTGCTTGAGCAGGAGCGTCTCGAGGTAGCCGCGCATCGAGGCCAGCGGGGTGCGCAAGTCGTGCGACACGTTGGCGAGCAATTCGCGGCGTTGCATGTCGTTGTCTTCCAGTTGCTTGATCTGGGCCGCTATCCGCTCGGACATCTCCTCGAACGCGGCGCCGAGCCGGTCGATTTCGTCGCCCGCCGGATTCGCCGATGGGATGCGCATGGGAGCGGCGAAGCGGCTGGCGCGAAAAGCGTCCACCGCGCCGTTGAGGAGGCGCAATCGCCGGGTGAGCAGGCTGAAAACGAGGAGCGCCGCGAGCAAGGAAAAGGCGATGCTGCCGATGACCACTTCGCTCGCCAACTCTAGCAGGCGACTGGTCTCCGGCATCTTCTCCTTGATGACCATGATGCCGCCGCTGATACCGCCGAACAGCAGCACCAGTACCAGCGTAAGCTTGCCATTGAGGGATTTGAGCACTGCATCAACCGCGCGTCGTGTCGCGGAACTTGTAGCCTACACCCCACACCGTTTGAATGTAATCGGGTTGGTTCGGGTTCTTCTCGATCTTGGCGCGCAGGCGATTGATATGCGAGTTGACTGTATGTTCATAGCCGCTGTGGCTATAGCCCCAGACGCGGTCGAGAAGCTGGGTGCGGGTGTAGACGCGGCCCGGATTCTCGGCGAAGTGAAGCAGCAGATCGAATTCCTTGGCGGTCAGCTCGACCGGCGTGCCGGCGACGCTGACGCTGCGCTTCTCAGCGTCGATGACGAGTTCTCCGGCCCGAATCTGCTTGGGCGAGTCGGCAGCGGAATTCGACAGGCTATCGACGCGGCGAAAGATGGCTTTTGCGCGCGCCATCAGTTCGAGCACGCTGAACGGCTTGGTCAGGTAGTCGTCGGCGCCCATCTCCAGACCCAGCACGCGGTCCAGCTCGGTGGATTTGGAGGTGAGCATGAGGATCGGGGTATAGCGCGACTTGGCGCGGATGCGCCGGCATATCTCCAGTCCATCCATGCCCGGCAACATCAGGTCGAGGATGATCAAGTCATAAGGCTTGGACTCCGCCTCGGCCAGGCCGACCGTGCCGTCGAATGCCAGCTTGACGCTACACGACAACTCGGC
The DNA here is from genome assembly GCA_963822375.1 of uncultured beta proteobacterium. Lineage (GTDB taxonomy): Bacteria > Pseudomonadota > Gammaproteobacteria > Burkholderiales > Rhodocyclaceae > CAWGHV01. The sequence goes on from CAWGHV010000005.1 coordinate 37,409, forward strand.
GAGCTGCAGCTTGACCAGTCGGGCGATATCTTCGTCATCTTCGATTACGAGCACGCTTCGCGTCATGTTCTCGATGTCTCCCCGCTGCGCCGCATCTCAGCCTTGCCATTGTGACGATAAACGCCTGCGGTGAAAAGGCATCAGCACTTGCCGCAACGCCGCAACGCCGCAACGCCGCAACGCCGCAACGCCGCGCCGTCGTCAGGGCCAGAGATGCCGGCTGCGTGGCAGGGCTGGGCGCTGCGCCGCGGCCTTTCGCGGGTCGCTTGCGCCGTCGTCCCTATCGGGGCGCTACTGCGAGGTTGTGCGACGCTGTCCCCGACCCAGGTTGATGCGCTCGCGATCCAGCGGAGGTGTACGGCATGAGCAGTCGAGTTCGAGTCGTGCTGGCCGACGACCACAAAATGCTACGGGAGGCGTTGCGCGCGTTGCTCGACCAGGAAACCGACATCGAAGTACAGGGTGAGGCAGGCGATGGCGAATCGGTTCTCAAACTCGCCGCCGAGACCAGACCGGACATAGTGGTGATGGATATTGCGATGCCGGGTCTCAACGGGGCCGAGGCGACGCGGCGCTTGGCGGTGCAGCATCCCGACATCAAGGTGATCGCCCTTTCGGCCAATTCCTGTCCTCACGATCTGAATGGCATCTGTCAGCGCGTGGCAGGCGCGCTATGCGACCCTGGCATGCGCGGCTGCGTGCTCCATGGCAAGGTGAAGTTTGCCGAGGACGCGAAGAAACTCTCGCGCCGGCCCGTTGCGGCACAACCGACTGTGCCGCCGAGCAAGGCTACGCGTAAGCCCAAGCGAACCCTGGCGTTCTAGACGGCATATGGCGGGCGGGATTTCGATGGGGCGCGTGCACTCGCAGGCAAGGCTTCGATGATTTCCTTGGCCTTGAACTCCGCGACGACACCGCGTTTGCGTAGGTCATTTGCCATGGCGATGTCCCTGGTTTCTTTGCGGGTTCGCCGCCTCTTGGTGTGTGTGTCGGCGGGCTGGGCCGTCCAGGACGTAACGGCGGTCGATAGTCACGCCTCGCGCGGTGTGGCGATCCGTGCATTCCCGCTCGCTTCCGAGTATGGCTTCGCCGATTACCTGCTCTACGTGGACGGCAGAGCCGCCGGCGTGATCGAAGCCAAAAAGGCCGGCGCCACGCTCACCGGCGTGGAAGCGCAGTCCGGCAAGTACGCGCAGGGCCTGCCCGCGAGCCTGCCCGCGTGGCGCCGGCCGCTGCCCTTTGTCTACGAGTTCACCGGCGCCGAAACGCACTTCACCAACGGCCTCGACCCCGAGCCGCGCGCCCGCAACGTCTTCGCCTTCCACCTGCCGGAAACGCTCGCGCATTGGCTTTCCGTCACCCTGGCGGAAGCCGGGGTCCAGACACCCACCGCCCAGCAAGTCCGCGCCGCCTACGAACTCGGCACCTTCCTCGCCCGCGTCCGCTCGATGCCGGAGCTGGTCACCGAATGGAGCGACTTCAAGCTCTGGCCCGCCCAGATCACCGCCATCCGCAACCTGGAAGCCGAGCGGGCTGGCCCTCCGCGGCCAGCCCCGGGCTTTCGCCGCAGCTCTCTCTCGCAAGCGGCGAAAGTCAACCAGTACGTCTCGCCGGTCAACAACTGCAAGTTCGGCGAGGAGTACATCGTGCAGCACATCGCCTGCAACCTCGGCATCAAGGCCGACGACTTCGGCTACGTGCCGTTCAACCAGCGAGGCGGGCTGGGCAAAGTACAACAACTCCTCGGCGCGGACCTTCCCGGCGTCCTCGCGTCGCTCAACGAGGCTCTCGCGGCATAAAATCCGGCATGGAGGCCACCATGACCAGCGTCATCGAACAGCACCGCGAAGCAGTTGCCGCCCTCTGCCGTCGCGCCGGCGCACGTCGCCTCGACGTCTTCGGCTCGGCGATTCGAGACGATTTCGACCCCGCCACCAGCGATCTTGATTTCCTGGTGGAATTCGACGAGCTGCCGCCGAAGGCCTATGCCGATGCCTACTTCACCCTGAAGGAAAGCCTTGAACGGCTCTTCGGGCGGCCGGTGGACCTCGTCACCGAGGCCAGTGTCGAGAACCCCTATTTCCGCGAGCGAATCAACGCAGAGCGCAAATCCGTCTATGCACGTTGACGCTCGCAAGCTCCTGTGGGACGCAATGCAGGCTGCAGACCGCGTTGCGCGCTTCACGCGCGGCAAGACCTTCGACGACTATCTGGCAGACGAACTGTTGCGCTCGGGCGTGGAGCGCCAGCTCGCCATCGTCGGCGAGGCGCTCAGCCAGCTTCGCCGAATCGACCCCGCCACCGCCGGCGCGATTGCCGAGTTGGCACGCGTCGTAGGCTTCCGCAACGTCCTGATCCATGCCTACGCCAACGTCAACAGCCGCATCGTCTGGGGCATCATCGAAGCCGACCTCGATCCCCTGCGTGCATCTCTCGGTGCCTTGCTTGCTCAGCCGTGACCGGCGGCGTTGCGCGATGACGCTCACCCCGCGCACCTGCGAGTGCACGGCGATTCATCCGCGCTACGCGATGCACCGGGAGAACGAACTGGTCCCGTTCCCACACAAGGTCATGACTGCCCTCCGCGCCTGGCTCGCGCAGCAGGACGCCGCACTCCCTCCCCTTCAATGGGAGGGCGGGGGTGGGGATGGGGTCAGGAGCCGTTTCACCGACGAGCAGCGCTGGTGGCTGGTGCAGATGGCCGAGCACATCGCCAGCAATCTCGGCATCGAGGCCGAGGACTTCGAATACCCGCCCGAAGAGCTGGACCGCAACGTGCAGACGCCCGACCAGATCCGCACCATCGCCCGCACGCTGCGCGACCGCTGGCAGAGTGACCTCTTCCCCCAGCGGCAGGAGCTGCCCAAGACGCTGGTCTTCGCCAAGGACGACAACCACGCCGAGGCCATCGTCGGCATCCTGCGCGAGGAGTGGGGCCGCGGCAACGAGTTCGCGCAGAAGATCACCTACCGCACAACGGGCAGCAAGCCGGAGGAGCTGATCAAGGCCTTCCGCACCAGCTACTACCCGCGCATCGCCGTCACGGTGGACATGATCGCCTCCGGCACCGACATCAAGCCGGGGGAGATCGTCGTCTTCATGCGCAGCGTGAAGAGCCGCAGCTTCTTCGAGTAGATGAGGGGGAGAGGCGTGCGCGTGATCAAGGACAACGACCTGCGCGGCGTGAACCCGGCCGACAACGCCCGAAAGGCTCCCCGCGTCGCCCGTGCGCGACGCTGCTCACACAACCTGACTTACGTCGATCGTAGGTGCTGCCGACCCAGTCAACGGCAAAGAATAGCTTCAGTTACCAACACGCGTGTTTTCACATGCAGCGAACTGATGTCCACGCGAAGCTGTTCGCGTACGAGCTGACGAGGCGCTATTCATCCGACCGAGTCGAAAAGCTCGCCACTGTCCTTGCCGACGCTCAGGTTCACTTGAACCCGCATCAGGTCGATGCGGCTCTCTTCGCGTTCCGAAGCCCGTTCTCCAAAGGGGCAATCCTCGCCGACGAGGCTGGTCTCGGAAAGACCATCGAGGCGGGCTTGCTGCTGGCCCAAAAGTGCACCGAACGCAAGCGCCGCCTGCTTGTGATCGCGCCCGCGAATCTGCGCAAACAGTGGGCGCAGGAGCTTGCAGACAAGTTCTTTCTGCCTTCCGGCATTCTTGAAGCACGCAGCTTCAATGAGGCGATCCGCAACGGCAACCTCAATCCGTTCTTGCAAGACGCGGTCATCCTTTGCTCACACCAGTTCGCGCGCACCAAGGAGCCGTATCTGCGCCAAGCGAAGTGGGACCTCGTTGTCATCGACGAAGCGCATCGCCTCAGAGACGTTTACAAGAACACGAGCAAGATTGCGCTTGCCATCAAAAACGCGGTCGCGCCTTACCCGAAGGCCTGCCCGATCTGGCGGTTCTGCGCCAACAGGCAAGCGAGATGGACATCGACGGCGCATGCGTGCGGGTGCGCTGGACGCTGCCCGAGGAGGACCGCCACGAGGTCGACCGCAAGGCGATCGAGGCGATCTTCGCCGGCGCCGCGCAGCTCAAGCTCGAAGGCCGCGTCATTCCCGTGGTCAGGACACGCGCTGCCGGCATCTCCCAAGCATCAACCGTGGCGGCCAAGGTGCACTCGTGGGCGCAGGCCACCGAAGCCAACGTGGCCCCGCTCCTGGCCTGCCTGGAGGCGCTGCAGGGTGCGACGCCGGAGGAGATCGCCACGCGGATTCTGGCGAGCACAGACAACGGCGAGGAGAGCGCGCAGGCGAATGACGATGGCACCGTCGCGATCGAATGCACTACACGGTGCCAAAGCGAGTCCATGGCGCTGTTCTGACGGCGTTGCAAACGCGCGCGTCGCCGCGAAACTGCCGGGATACCACTGCAAGGATTCTTCAACACATGAAACCGCTATCACTGACTCTGCAAGGCTTCACCGGCATCCGCGACGGCCTGGGGCGCGATGTCATCGAACTCGACTTTGAGGCGCTCTGCGGCGAGGCGCAACTCGTCGCCTCGCCGGCGCCAACGGCCGCGGCAAGACCACCGTCATGGACAATGCCCACCCCTGGCCGGTGATGCCCTCGCGCGCCGGTGCCGACGGGCTGGGCAGCTTCTCCTACTACGACCACGTCTATCTGCCCGAGAGCGTGAAGGACCTCGTGTGGGAGCATGAGGGCCAGCGCTACCGCTCGCAGCTCGTCATCCGCACCAACGGCAAGAAGAAGACCGAGGCGTTCCTGCATATGCGTAGCGGGCAAGGCTGGGAGCCGGTCAGCCTCGCCGACGGCACCGTCTCCGACGGCAAGACGGAGACCTACGTGCGCTGCGTGGAAGCGATCCTCGGCAGCGCCCAGACCTTCTTCACCTCGGTCTTCTCGGCGCAGGGCAGGCGCGCGCTCGCCGCCTACAAGAACGCCGAGATCAAGACGCTGCTCGCCGACCTGCTGGGGCTGGAGGAGATTCGCCGAATCGGTGCCCAGGCCGCCGAGACGGCGAAGCTGCTCAAGGTGGGACTGGCGGGCATCCGTCAGGAACTCGGCGCACTGCAAGCCGAGGCGAAGCAGATCGGACAACAGCGCGCCGCCTGGGGCGATACGCGTACCAAGGTCGATGGCGCAGAGGGCGCGAAGGCCCAAGCGCATGCCGCGCTCGACGCCGCCAAGCAGGTCGTGGCCAGGCTCGCCGCCCTGAAGGAGCTGGCCGGGCAAACCGAGGCACGGCGCGCCCAGCTCGGGGCCGAGCGCAAGGCCGTGATCGAATCGGGCAAGGCGGCCATCGGCGCACTGGACGAACAAGACCGGCGCGAAGCCGCGCGGCTCGTGCAACTCGATCAACACTTCGCGCAGCGCAGGCAAGCCGGGCGCCTGAAGCGGGAAAGCCTGGAAGCGCAGCGGAGCAAGCTGCAAACAGTTCTCGCAGGCGCAGCCGCCATCGCGCGGGCCAAGCACCGGATCGGCACCGCGCAAACTGTGCTCGCTCGGCGGCAAGCACTGCTCGCAATCGCCCGTGAGCAAGCCGAGCGGCTCGACGCCGCCGCTGCCAGCGAGAAACTCGCCGCCCAACGGCTCGCGGGAATCGAGCGCGAAGCCGGCCAGGCGGCGCTCAAGGCCCAGGAGCTCGCGCGCCGCTTCGGCCTGACAGAACAAGTGCCCTGCGCCGGGACCGAGCTGCAGGGGCAATGCAAGCTGCTCGGCGATGCGCGCGAGGCGCAATTTGCGGGCCATCCATCACGCCTGCCGAAACCTCTTCGCCACGATGAGCAGGCAGACAATGCATGAACAAGGCATCGGGTGCGGCAACGGCCATCATGTCCTCGTCCACTTGCCAGTCGGCAAAGTCTTTCATTCGCTCTTCGTTTTCCGCCTCGAAACCCATGCTGGTCCATACGTCGGTAGTCACCAGGTTGGCACCGCGCGCGGCCTCCATCGGGTTGGTGAATTCCTCGTAATTGTCTTCACCAAACAGCCCGGCGCGTTCCGGTTCGACCTCGTATTCGGGCGGCGTCGAGACATGTACGTTGAAATCCAGGATCTCGGCGGCCTGCAGCCAGGTGTTGCACATGTTGTTGGAATCGCCTATCCACGCCACAGTCTTGCCCCTAATGCTGCCGCGCTGTTCGATGTAGGTGTAGATGTCGGCGAGGATCTGGCAGGGATGATATTCGTTGGTCAGACCATTGATCACGGGTACGCGGGAATTGGCCGCAAAACGTTCGAGTATCGACTGTTCAAAGGTACGGATCATCACGATGTCGCTCATGCGGGAGATCACCTGACCTGCGTCTTCCACAGGTTCGCCGCGCCCCAGTTGCGAGTCGCGGGTATTCAGATAGATCGCGGCACCGCCCAGTTGCTGCATGCCGGCGGTCGCACGCGGTGCGAACATCGTGGGTGAGGTGCTCGGCGCCGGCAGCACGGCCGACGCCCATCACATCACCGCCCCGTCGCCGGGAGGCGTCGGAGCGGTGCGGTGCATGAACCTCGCGCTCGCCGATGCCGGCCTCTCCCCCGCAGACATCAAGCAGATCAACGCGCACGGGCACGTCCACGCCGTTGAACGACGTGGCCGAGGCAGCGGCCGTCGCCTCGGTGTTCGCCGATGCGATGCCGCCGATGACGTCCACCAAGGGCGTCACCGGCCACGCACTCGGTGCCGCCGGGGCGCTCGAGGCGATCGCTGCGCTGCTGTCGATGGAGCACCGCCTGATCCCGGCCACGGCGAACACCACCGAGGTGCTCGACGAGGTCGGCGTCTCGATCTGGTCACCGGCGCACCCCGGGCCTGGGAGCCCTCAAACGAGATGATCAATCAGGCAAAACGCCTCAACCCGGAGATCAGGTTTGAGACCGGAAACATGCTCGACCTGAGGCGAGCCAGGCGGCGTTTTCGGTGCGATTCTTTCCTTTTATGCGATTGTTCACTTCAATTACACGGAAATCGAGGCCGCCTTTCACGAGTTTTACAGGACACTGAAGCATGGAGGAGTCCTCCTGTTTTCATTCCACGTCGGGGAAGAAAAAACCGAACTCGATGAGTTTCTGGGTGTCAGAACGAAGATTACTTTTTACTATTTCGATGTCGATCATATACATCGACTTCTAAACAGCGCAGGGTTTGAGATCACCGAAACCGTCATCCGTTATCCATACACGGACAACGAATATCCCAGCAAGCGCGCCTATATCTCCGCTCGAAAACCTGAGCAGTAGACGTAAGCCGGGAGTTTAAGAGATTTGCCCGCGAAACACGCGAAAAGACGCAAAAAGTAAGAGTTTTTCGGATAGCCGGAACAAATCGGGAATTGAAGTTATTCGCTTTTCAACATCGTCAATTATCTCAAGAGAAACTGAATGGGCAATTTCTTTTGAATTTAAATATCTTTTTTCGCGTTTTTCGTGTGTTTCGTGGGCAGAAATCTTGATTCCTTATGATTAACAACTGCAGAACTATTGGCTACCTGCATTGGCATTCACACCACAAAATCAAATACAATTTCTTTTCCGTTTGCCCGTTTTTAGAATTATTTTTTCGCATGTTTCGTATCTTGCGCAATTAAGAATACCGATGAAAGCTCCAAAAAAGCCACTTTCCTGTACAAAAAAGACTTCCCTGTCGAAGGAGCAGCTCGTCGACCTATATCGTCACTTAAAACTGACGCGAATGTTTGACGAGAAGACTGTCCGTCTTAAGAAACAGTCAAAACTTACCGGCGGCGTCTTTACGTCTCTCGGTCAGGAAGCGACCGCGGTCGGGACGGCTTTTGCGCTCGAACCTCAGGATTTCATCGCTCCGTTGATCCGCGACATCGGTGCGTGTTTCGTAAAAGGTATCGAGCCGCGGACCATTTTTCTGCAGTATTTCGGAAGGGGAACGGCGCCGAGCCGGGCGACGGATGTCCAGTTTCACTTCGCCGATCTCGAAAAAGGTTTTGTCGGTCCGATTTCGCATCTCGGCGACATGCTTCCGGTGATGACTGGAATCCTCCTTGCTTCGCGCATGAAAAGCGAAAACCGCGTCGCGGCCGCTTATGTCGGCGAAGGTGCGACATCGACGGGCGCCTTTCACGAAGGGATCAATTTGGCGGCGGTCAAGAAACTTCCGTTGATCACGATCATCGAAAACAACGGGTATGCCTACTCGACGCCAACACGCGAGCAGGCCGCCTGTAAGGCTTTTGTGGACAAGGCGGCCGGTTACGGCGTTCTCGGCCTCCAAGTCGACGGAAACGACGTCGTCGCTTGCTACGAGGTGATGAAAGAGGCGGTCGATCATGCCCGCGGCGGAAACGGCTCGGTGCTGATCGAAGCAATGACCTATCGCCGCAAGGGTCACGCGGAACATGACAACCAGGCCTATGTCCCCGAGGGTGAAATAGAATGGTGGGCCGAGCACAACGACCCCGTCACACGGTTCGAGCGTTATCTCGTCGAATCAGATACTATCTCTCAGGACGGGATGGACGCGATCGCTTCCGAAATCCTCACTTTTTTGGACAAAGAAGCTTCATGGGCAGAAAACGAGCCGGCACCCGAACCGCTTGAGGCGGCGATGGGTGTCTTTGAAAACGGCGTTGTATCTCCCGCCTTAAAAAAACCAGTGCTCGAAAAATAGACCCATGTATCTGCGTCAATAAAAAATGCTTTATCCGATTCTTTTTATTGTCATGGGTCTGGTGCTCCTGACCCTTGGGGCGGAGGGGG
>CAWGHV010000006.1:0-25113 GCA_963822375.1 uncultured beta proteobacterium
GGGGCAGCGCCCCCCGCACCTCTAGGTCATGTGAAGGCAGGTAGCCGCTCGGGTACGGCTGTTGTCGCTGGATTGGCTATGCTTGGGGCACGGCCGCAAATGACGAAGGCCCGGGCAGGTTCTTGGACGGAACCCCGGGCCTTCAGCGCTGCGGCTCGCGTGAGAACGCCTGCGCATTGCCTTTATGCCCGTGATGCACGGCGTTGTCCAGTTCCTCCGCGACTGGAGCGTGCATCAGGGTGCCCGAAACCTCTCATCGGCTGTACAACTGCGCGCGCTGCGGGCAACAGGTACGGATCTGCCGGCGCTGTGACCGCGGCAACCGTTACTGCGCCGGGGGCTGTGCGCGGCTTCGCCGGCGCGAGTCGGTGCGCCGTGCCGGACGGCGCTACCAGTTGAGCTTCCGCGGGGCGCGCCGGCACGCGGCGCGCCAGCGCGCCTGGCGCGTCCGGCAAGATAAAGTGACGCATCAGGGTTCCCCTGCGCGGGGCATGCCTGCCACGGTAAGTGCTCCTGCAATTGAATTCCGGGGGGAGTGCGCTAATGGGGATATCGCCAACGTGGCCAGGCGCTCGTTTGGACTCGTGTATGCCGCGCCGCGCTGCAGTTTCTGCCGCCGCACGCTCTCGCCCTTCACCCGGCTGGGCTTCCTGCGCGGCGGTCCCTGAGCCGGGGTGGCGGCGATGATCTCGCGCGCACTGCAAGCCGAGATCCTGCGCCTGCATCACAGCGAAGGCTGGCCGATCGGCACCATTGCCCGGCAACTGCGGGTGCATCACGGCAGCGTGCGCCGGGTGCTCGCCCAGGCCGGGGTGCCGGCACCGAAGACTGTGCGTATCGATGACAGCCGATGTGGCTCATTCTCGAAGTTCAACCAAGCGAGAAAGTCACTGGCAATCTTGACCTGCCGGCGAATCGTGGACGGCGCGTATCCGCGAACATCTCGCAGATGGGCCATAAAGGCATCCAGGTGAACATCGGCACGACTCGGTTGAGGAGCCGCCGATTTCTGCACCAATCCTTGTTCGAAGAGGAACGCTTCCAAGACGCGAACGCTGCCCTCTTCCTTGGGGAACTTCCGCCGGAATAGACGATAGCAAGCTGGCAGGTGCTGCTCGCTCAGATCAGCGATCGTTCGAATTCCTCGGCGTTTCAAATACCCGCAGACGTGGGCCGCCATCCTCAATTCGAACCGCGTAGAACGCCAAGTGTAGCGACGATCCTGCAGCCAAGCAGCAAACGAGTCCATCACCGAACCGAGCACCGGCAATGACAGATACCGCTCAAAATCCTTGGGAAAGATCTGGGAAATCATCAGAGGCTCCTTGAGTAGATGAATACCGATGCCACAATCGGTATCGCCTCCGGATGCTATTCAACAATGTGCAGTAGGTTTCCTCTCAACCCTTGGCTGGCCAGGCACACAAGCGTTTACTCCACATTTCTGAACTCTCAACATGAGTCGTAGAGGAGGAGCTTCACCGCGGTGCCCCGGCGGTTGCGGAACACGAACACCGCGCCGCTGAACGGATCGGCGGCCAACGCTTGGCGCACCCGCGCGGCCAGCCCGTCGATGCCACAGCGGAAATCCGCCGCCCCGGCGGCGACCAGCACCCGCATCCCGGGGGTCAGCGCAATCATCGCGTGGCCGCCCAGAGGCGCTCGGTCAGCGCGGCGAGCTCACCCGGGGTGCCCCCCCACTCGATGCGCAGCGAGCGTCCGTGGCCATCGGAGAGCGCCAGGGTGCACCCGCGCGGGGCGAGCGGCACCCCGAGGCTCAGCTCGACGAAGGCAGGGGGCTCGGGCGCGGGGGCCGCCGCGCCCGACTTCATGCGTTGCTTCAGCCGGTTGTAGTCGAGCTTCAGCGCGCGGGCGACGGGAGAGACTCCGCGGGTGGTGGCCAGCTCAGCCGCCTCAGACCAGAGCCCCGCAGGGATGAGCGAGACGCGGGGCACGCGGCTGCGCCACTGCGCGAAGGCGGCGGCGGTCTGCGCCAGGCGGGTATCGGCTGAAGGAAGTGACGTCAACATCGGGGGGCCTCCGGATCAGCGAGAACGGGGGCCCCACCGTAGCGAGCCGCGGACGGGAATTCATGCAGCGTTGCCGAAAGGACACGCGCGGGTCATCTGGCGGGTCGAGATCGGATTGACCGAGTCGCGGCTGGGAAACAGCCAGCCCCCCGGCAAGACGCAGGCGTTGGCGCGCGCGAGTTCGCCACCAGGCGCGCAAGAGCTCGAGCAGGGTGGGCGAGAGCATCGCGTAGCGGTCCTTGTGACCCTTGCCCTGCTCGATCCGCAGGACCATGCGGGCACTGTCCACGTCGGCGACCTTGAGGGTGCAGACCTCGCTCACCCGCAAGCCTGCCCCGTAGGCCGCGGCCAGCGCCGCCCGGTACTTCGGCCCGGGGGGGCCGCGAGCAGGCGGGCCACCTCCTCGGGGCTCAGCACCACCGGAACAGCACCCGTCAGCCGAGACTGAACGGCCGCATACTGATCCTGAGGGATCGTTCCAGGCGGGACTGCCGGGGACCGGAATGGGTCGTAACCGGGCGCCCAGGAGCTCGGCTCCCGCTCTGGGAATGTAAAGAAGTCCGACGTTCGGAGGGGTGCCTGCGACGAACCTGGGCGTGTCGTGGGCTCGCGTCGGACGCCTCCACCGCAAGGTCCGGAGACATCAGTGCGCGGTCGGGCGTCCGTGGCGGGGCGAAGGAGTAAACCTGGCCGACCCGGAGTCCCGAGAAGGCTTCCAGCGCAGACAGGCCGGATGTCCGGCCATGGCTCACCCGAAGAACGGGTTCACAACCTGAACTCCCGCGATGGTCTGCCCGTGTTGCAGGTCCTCAGTGAGCAGAAAGCCGTCTCCTGCCTCCTCAGCGGCTGCCACGATCAGGCTGTCCCAGAACGAGACGGACGCAAGCTCCATGATCTCCGTGGCGCGGAGCACTGTGTCGGGACTCGTCGGGGTCCGCACCCAGACTCGATAGACCCGAAGGATCTCCCGCAGTTGGGCGATGGGGAAGGGAGGATGGAGCTTGCGCAGGGCGTTGACGAAGAACTCCTGGAGGACCTGCACGCTAACCGCGCCCTCGCCGCTCTCCCACAAGGTCCTGAGCGCTGCCGTTGCGACCTCGCCCTTGTGCCCTGCCTGGGCGTCATGGGCGTAGATGAGGGCGTTGGTGTCAACGAAGGTCCGCGCGGTCATGGAGGGCGTCCCGGGCGAGCGGCGTGCCACCAAGGGGGAGCTTCCGCTCGAGTAGGGCGAGCGCTTCGGTCTTGGCCTGGTTGAACTGACGCTCGCGACCGACCTGGGAAGCCAGCTCTTCCGCTAGCAGTCTGGTGACGCTGGTCTTCCGGGCTGCAGCCAGGGTACGGGCGGCCTCCAGGGTGTCTGCATCGATGGCCAGGGTGATGTTGCGTTTCATGGCGGTCTCCAATGGCGTTGAAATGGAAGCACGCAAGTTACGTGCGGGAAGGTAAGGCTACACGCACCCAGCAATGGCCAGGCGGGGGGACGCAAGATCGATCACGCGCTCGACGCGGTAGACGCGGTGATCGTGCTGATCGGCGAGCAGTGGCTCACGGTTGCGAACGGGCAGCCGCGGCCGCGCATCGAAGATCCGGCGGATATGGTCCATATCGAGATCGCGACCGCGCTGCGTCGCGGCAAGCGCATGATTCCGGTGCTGGTGAGTGGCGCGAGGATGCCCTCGGCATCCTCGTTGCCGGCCGACCTGAAGGCTCTAGCCGCGCTGAACGCGATCGAACTCAGCGACACCCGATGGGCATACGACGTGGGTCGGCTAATGGATGCGCTGAAGGGGTGTTGAGGCGCGGTTGGGACCGCGCCTGCCAGGACAAACACGAGCGTCCACTCGAACGCTCGCTCAATCGGCCAAGACGAACGTCACCTTGAGAATCACCTTGTATCCGGTGACTTTGCCGTTCTCGATCGTCACTTCCTGATCCTTGATCCAGGCGCCCTTGACGTTCTTCAGCGTCTTGTTGGCGCGCTCGACACCGTGGACGATGGCGTCCTGGAAACTCACCGTGCTGACGCTGCTGATTTCGGTTATCCGTGCGACCGTCATACTGATCTCCTTTGCGTTGGCGGCCCGATCCGGGCCTGAGATGGGTAGTCTGCGCCCGTCGCGCCGCGCTGGCAATTACGTTGGCGCATGATGCGGTGATTCGTCGCTCACGTTGGGGTTCGCCTACGGCTCACCCCAACTTTCTTCCGTGACCGGCTAGCGCACGCGCCCTTCCTTCCACGCTTGCAGCAGCTTGTCATAGGGCACGGTCTCGCCCTTGGGCTTCTCGTTGGCAACTTTCGCCCACGGTGCCGCGTCGGCGCGGAACCATTTCGCCGCGTCGGACTTGGCGTTGAGTTTGGGCGGGCAGACCTTCATCCCGGCGCGCTGCAAACGCGCCATCACCTCGTCCATCTCCTCGGCCAGCTTGTCCATCGCCTGCTGCGGCGTTTTCTCCGCGGTGACGGCGGTGGCGACGTTCTTCCACCACAGTTGGGCGAGCTTCGGATAATCGGGCACGTTGGTACCGGTCGGCGTCCACGCCACGCGCGCCGGGCTGCGGTAGAACTCGACAAAGCCGCCGAGTTTGGGCGCCAAATCGGTCATCGCCTTGCTTTGGATGTCCGACTCACGGATCGGCGTTAGCCCCTCGATCGTCTTCTTAAGTGACACGGTCTTGGAAGTGACGAACTGAGCGTAGAGCCAAGCAGCCTTCATGCGATCCGGCGGCGTGCTCTTGAGGAAGGTCCACGAGCCCACGTCCTGATAGCCGTTCTGCATGCCGTCCTTCCAGTACACGCCATGCGGCGAAGGTGCCATGCGCCACTTCGGCGTCCCATCCTGGTTCACCACCGGCAGACCGGGCTTCGACAACGCCTTGGTGAAGGCGGTGTACCAGAACACCTGCTGGGCGATATTGCCTTGGCCCGGCACCGGGCCGGCCTCGGAGAACGTCATGCCGGTGGCCTGGGGCGGGGCGTACTTCTTCATCCAGTCGATGTATTTGTTCAACGCATAGACGGCGGCCGGACTGTTGGCGGCGCCGCCACGCGCGACCGATGCCCCGACCGGCGTGCACTTGTCATCGGCGACGCGGATGCCCCATTCGTCCACCGGCAAGCCGTTGGGAATGCCCTTGTCGGCGGTGCCGGCCATCGACAGCCAGGCGTCGGTGAAGCGCCAACCCAGACTCGGATCCTTCTTGCCGTAGTCCATGTGGCCGTAGACGCGCACGCCGTCGATCTCCTTCACGTCGTTGGTGAAGAAGTTGGCGATGTCCTCGTAGGCGGACCAGTCCACCGGCACGCCGAGGTCATAGCCGTACTTGGCCTTGAACTTGTCCTTCAAGTCCTTGCGCTCGAACCAGTCGGCGCGGAACCAGTAGAGATTGGCGAACTGCTGGTCTGGGAGCTGATACACCTTGCCGTCGGGCGAGGTGGTGAAGCGCAGACCGATGAAATCCTTGAGGTCGAGCGTGGGCGAGGTGACGTCCTTGCCCGGCCCCGCCATGAAGTCGGTGAGGATCACCGTCTGGCCGTAGCGCATGTGGGTACCGATCAGATCGGAGTCGTTGATCCAGCCGTCGTAGATGCTCCTGCCCGATTGCAGCGAGGTCTGCATCTTCTCCACCAGATCGCCTTCCTGGATCAGGTCGTGCCTGACGGTGATGCCAGTGATCTCGGTGAACGCATTGGCCAGCGTCTTCGATTCGTAGACGTGGGTGTCGATCGTCTCCGAAACGACGTTGATCTCGTTGACACCCTTGGCCTTGAGCTTCTCGGCGGCCTGGATGAACCACTTCATCTCTTCCAACTGCTGCTGCTTCGACAGGGTGCTCGGCTGGAACTCGCTGTTGATCCATTTCTCGGCTTCCGGCACGCCGGCGCCGGCCATCGGGGCGGCCAGCACGGCGGCGATTGCACAGGCCGCACTCTTCATTCTGAGCATCATCGGTCTCCTTCGCTGATCTCCCGTTCCAAGGCTGCCGGTGGTTGCGGGGGAGAAAACCTCAATCCACCTTTAATCAGAATCCATCGGCGCCCGAGAGCCTCAGCCCTTGCGCATGATTGCCGTGAGCACCACCGCCGAGATCGTGAGGCCCCACCACGGGCTCGCCTCCTCTGTCAGCCCGACCCAGGCGAGGTTGATGTAGGCCGCGCTGAGCAGGCCGATGAACAGGCGATCGCCGCGGGTCGTCGCGATCGGCAGGAGGCCCTTACGCAGCACGGTGGGGGAGCGGATTTCCCATACCGTCATGCCGATCAGCATCAGCACGATGCAGGTGAAGAACACCGCCACTTCGGTGGTCCATGCCATCCAGTTCAACATCTCACACCCTCCCCATGGCGAAGCCCTTGGCGATGTAGTGGCGCACGAACCAGATGACGAGCGCGCCGGGAACGATGGTGAGTATGCCCGCCGCCGCCAGCACACCCCAGTCCATGCCCGCCGCCGATACGGTGCGCGTCATCGTCGCCGCGATCGGCTTGGCGTTGACCGAAGTCAGAGTGCGGGCGAGCAGCAATTCGACCCAACTGAACATGAAGCAGAAGAACGCGGTGACGCCGATGCCGGCCCGAATCAACGGAACGAAGATGCGGACGAAGAAGCGCGGGAAGCTGTAGCCGTCGATATAGGCGGTCTCGTCGATCTCGCGCGGCACGCCGGACATGAAGCCTTCCAGTATCCACACCGCCAGGGGCACGTTGAAGACCATGTGCGCCAATGCCACAGCGATATGCGTGTCCATCAGGCCGACCGTCGAGTAGAGCTGGAAAAAGGGCAGCAGGAAGACCGCGGGCGGCGTCATGCGGTTGGTCAGCAGCCAGAAGAACATGTGCTTGTCGCCGATGAAGGCGTAGCGCGAGAAGGCATAGGCCGCCGGCAGCGCCACCAGCACCGACATCACCGTGTTCATCGCGACGTAGATGATCGAGTTCAGATAGCCCCAGTACCAGGCCGGGTCGGTGAATATGATTCGGTAGTTGTCGAAGGTGAGCTGCTCGGGCCACGCGGAGAAGACCAGAGTAATCTCCTCGTTGGTCTTGAGCGACATGTTGAACATCCAATACACCGGCAGCACCGAGAACACGATGTACAGCAGCAGGAACAGGCTGCGTACCGGCACCCGGCTAGCCACGGCCACCTCCTTCCGATTGCATCTCTTGGCGGCCTTCGCCGCTGCCGACACGCTGCATCCAGTTGTAGAGCACGAAGCAGAACAGCAGAATGATGAGGAAGTAGATGAGGGAGAAGGCCGCCGCCGGCCCGAGATCGAACTGTCCGACGGCCTTCTGCGTCAGGTACTGGCTCAGGAACGTGGTGGCGTTGCCCGGCCCGCCGCCGGTGAGCACGAACGGCTCGGTGTAGATCATGAAGCTGTCCATGAAGCGCAACAGCACCGCGATCATCAGCACACCGCGCATCTTCGGCAGCTCGATATAGCGGAACACCGCGAAGCGGCTGGCGCCGTCGATGCGCGCCGCTTGGTAATACGCATCGGGAATCGCGCGCAGCCCGGCGTAGCACAGCAGCGCCACCAGCGGCGTCCAGTGCCACACGTCCATCACCAGAACCGTCAGCCACGCATCCAGCGACTCGCCGGTGTAGTTGTAGTCGAGGCCGAACCGGTTGAGGACGTAGCCGGCGAGACCGATGTCGGAGCGCGCATAGATCTGCCAGATGGTGCCGACGACATTCCATGGAATGAGCAGCGGCATCGCCAGCACTACCAGGGCGGCGGAGGCGCGCCAGCCCCGCGCCGGCATCGCCAGCGCGAGCGCGATGCCCAGCGGCACCTGAATCAGCAGCACGCAGAGCGAGAAGATCATTTGGCGCTGCAGCGCGCCGTGCAGGGCTTCGTCGCGCAGCACGTCGCGGAACCATTCCGTACCGACGAACACCCGCCGCTCCGGACCGAAGATGTCCTGCACCGAGTAGTTGACCACCGTCATCAGCGGCAGGATGGCGGAGAAGGCGACGCAGATCACCACCGGCAGGATCAGCAGCCACGCTTTTTGGTTGATGGGTTTGCTCATCCGTCGATCCTCACGTCATCGCGGAAGAACTGGCAGTGCGGGCCGAGCAGGCGCAGCCACGCCGGCCCCGTTGCCACGCGCAGAGTTTCGCTGACTTTGGCGCGCAGCGTCTGGCCGTCGAACCGGGCGGTGATCAATTGGCAGGTGCCGAGGTGCTGAACGCCCACCACCTCGACCGCCACCGCGCCCGCGGTGCCTGCCGCAGCAAGCTCGACGAATTCGGGCCTGATGCCGAGCTTGAGTTCCCCACCGGCGTTGCCCAGACGCCGCGCTTCCGCGCTGTCCAGCGCAAGCTGCGTCGCGCCGATGCGTAATGCATCGCCCTGCAATGAACATGGCAGCAGGTTCATTCCCGGGCTGCCAATGAAGTAGCCGACGAAGGTGTGTGCGGGTGTTTCGAACAGCTCGGCCGGCGTGCCGCTCTGCACCACCTTGCCCTCGGTCATGACCACGACCCGGTCGGCGAAGGTCAGCGCCTCGACCTGGTCGTGGGTCACGTAGATCAGCGTCAGGTTTAGCTGCTGGTGAATCTGCTTGAGCTTGCGCCGCAACAGCCACTTCAGGTGCGGATCGATCACCGTCAACGGCTCATCGAACAGGATCGCCGCCACGTCCTTGCGCACGAGCCCGCGGCCGAGCGAGATCTTCTGCTTAGCGTCGGCGGCCAGCCCGCTGGCGCGGCGCCGTAGGTCGGCCCCGAGCTCGAGAATCTCGGCGACTTCCTCCACCCTTCGCCGCACCTCCGCCTCGGGCAGCTTGCGGTTGCGCAAGGGGAAGGCGAGATTGTCGAACACGCTCATGGTGTCGTAGATCACCGGGAACTGAAACACCTGGGCGATGTTGCGCTCCTGCGGCGAGCGCTCGGTCAGGTCAACGCCGTCGAACAGCACCCGGCCCTGCGATGGCCGCACCAGCCCGGAGACGATGTTGAGCAGCGTCGTCTTGCCGCAGCCGGAGGGGCCAAGCAGGGCGTAGGCCCCGGCGTCGTCCCATGTCATGCTCATGGGTTGAAGGGCGTAGTCCTCCGGCCGCCGCGGGTCGGGTAGGTAGGAGTGGGCGAGATCGACGAACTCAATCCTGGCCATCGAGCACCTCGTCCGGCGCGCGCAACAGTGCGCCCTGGGCATCGAAGACGAACAGCCGGCGCGGATCGAAGAAGGCACTCAGCGCGGCGCCGATCTTCAAGGCATGCACGCCCGGCAGTTGGGCGATGAGCGGAATCGATGCGTGGAGCAGATGCAGCAGCGTTTCGGACCCGGAGATCTCTGCCAACTGCACCGTCGCCGTCAGCTCGACGCGATGGCGCTCGTCGCGCTGCAGACTCAAATGGCTGGGCCGGATGCCGGCGCGGCAAGGTGCGCCGGGTGCGAGCCCGTCGAACCGGGCGCTCGAGCGGCACCGTGGCGCCGTCAGCGAGCCGGATCGCGCCGCCCTCGAGCGCTGTCGCGGCGACGATGTTGAGCGGCGGATCGTTGAAGGCGATCGCCACCTCGACCGACGCCGGGTTACGATAGACCTCCAGGGTCGGGCCGAACTGGAGCAGACGGCCCTTGTCCAGCACCGCCGTATGGCCGCCCAGCAGCAACGCCTCCTGCGGCTCGGTCGTGGCGTAGACGACGGTGGTGCCGCCTTCGCTGAACAGCCCCGCCAGCTCGGTGCGCAATTCCTCCCGCAGCTTGTAATCGAGATTCACCAGCGGCTCGTCCAGCAGCACCAGCTTGGAACCCTTGACCAGGGCACGCGCCAGCGCCGTGCGCTGCTGCTGGCCGCCGGAGAGCTCGGTCGGCAATCGGTCCAGCAGGTGATCGATGTGCAGCTTGGCAGCGATGTCTTGCACGCGCGCCGCGATCGCCTGTCGCGGATCGTTCTGCAAGCGCAGCGGCGAGGCGATGTTCTCGAACACGGTGAGCGACGGATAGTTGATGAACTGCTGATAGACCATCGCCAGGTTGCGCCGGCGCACCGATACGCCGGTGACGTCGACGCCGTCGGCAAAGACGCGCCCCACGGTGGGCCGGTCGAGCCCGGCGATGAGGCGCATGAGCGTGGTCTTGCCGGCCTGGGTCGCGCCGAGCAGCACGTTGATGCGGCCCGGCGCCAATGCCAGCGTCAACGGATAGAGCTGCGGCACGCCGCCGACGGTCCGGCTCACCTCCTTGAGTTCCAACTGCAACGCCTCCTCCTTCGCGATGCTTGTTGTCGTTGCACCTCTTGCGGGCTATGCGATTGCGCCGCTACGCACCTCTTGCTCGATCCATCGGCCCAGGCGCTTCACCTCCTGCGATGTGCACACCAGACCGAGCTTGGTCCGCCGCCACAGGATATCGTCGGTGCAGTCCGCCCATTCGTTGTGGATAAGGTGGCGGGCTTCGCAAGGATACAGCCCGGCGACGATCTCCTCACCCAGATCGCCTAAGTTGGCCGCGCCGCTGAGGAAGCGCTCGGCGCGGGTGCCGTAGGTACGGGCATAGCGTGCGGCCAGCGGCGCGGGCAGCCACGGGTGGCGGTGCTGAAAAGCTTCCAGGTAGCGGCCAAAATCGTAGCGCGGAACGAGCGCGCCGGGTTCGAATAGATCGCCGCCCGGCAGCGGCGCATTCGCGGTCCACGGCGGCGCGCTCGCACCGAGCGCGGGCAACAGCAGGTCCAGCACTTCCTCGGCGAGTTTGCGATAGGTGGTGAGCTTGCCGCCATAGATGCTCAGCAGCGGTGCCGGCTCGCGCTCGAAATCGAGCTTGTAGTCGCGCGTCACCGCGGATGCACTCGACGATCCGTCGCCGAACAGCGGACGCACCCCGGAGAAGCTCCACACCACGTCGGCGGCGCCGATCCGGCGCTTGAAGTAGCGATTCGCCATGGCGCACAGGTATTCGATCTCCGCCGGCTCGATGGTCGCGGCACCGCCGTCGGCCGGGTGCTCGACTTCGGTCGTGCCGACGAGGGTGAAGTCGCCCTGGAACGGAATGGCGAAAATGATGCGCTTGTCCGGGTTTTGAAAGATGTAGGCGTTGTCGTGCTCGAACAGCTTGCGTACGACGATGTGGCTGCCCTTGACCAGGCGCAGCGACAGCGCCGATGGCAGGCCGATCACCTCGCGCACGACCTGAGCGGTCCATGGCCCGGCGGCGTTGACCACCGCGCGCGCCATGATCTCCGTGCGTCGGCCGTCCGCCGCCTCCAGCACCGCCAGCCATTGCGCCTTGCCGGCGCGCACCGACACGCAGCGCGTGCGCGGCAGGACGCGGGCCCCGCGCTCGGCGGCATCGACCGCGTTGAGCACCACCAGGCGCGCATCGTCGACCCAGCCGTCGGAGTAGACGAAGGCGCGGCTGAATTGCGCCTGCAGTGGTTCGCCGACGTCGTAGCCGGACAAGGGGATGCTGGTGGAGCCGGGGAGTATCTGACGCTGCGCCAGATGATCGTAGAGGAACAGCCCGGCGCGAATCATCCAGGCGGGGCGCTGATTCGAGTCATGCGGCATGACGAAGCGCAGCGGCGAGATGATGTGCGGCGCCGCGCGCAGCAGCACTTCGCGCTCGATGAGCGACTTGCGCACCAGGCCGAATTCGTAATGTTCGAGGTAGCGCAGCCCGCCGTGGATGAGCTTGGTACTCGCCGAGGAGGTATGGGCGCCGAGGTCATCCTTCTCGCACAGCACGACCTTCAAGCCGCGCCCCGCGGCATCGCGGGCGATGCCGACGCCATTGATGCCGCCGCCGATGACGAGTAGGTCGCAGTCCGGGGCGCGGCCTGCATCTCCGCTTCTTGCGTTCATGCGCGAACTGCCCGGGTGGGTGATGACGGGCTAGATGTCATATATACTACACTTGCGAAAACATATTTCAACTGTTTGCGTTCATTTTGGTTCGATTAGGTTCGCTAGGGAAGGGCTAAAGAAGTGAGCGAGACGGATGCAGCGCAAGGCGCGGCGCGCGCAGCGACCAAGACATATCAGATGGATAGGCGAGGGAGCGAGCACGCCGCAACGCCGCGATGCGCCGTCGCAGCCACTTGTTCAGGCCTTCCCCAAGAATGAACCCGCGCCAACGCCGTCTTCTCGATCACATACGCCACCACGGCGATACCTCGGTGGAATCCTTGGGCCAGTTCCTCGGCGTCACCACGCAGACGATCCGCCGCGACATCCGCCGACTCGAGGAAGCGCAGCTCATCGCGCGCTACCACGGCGGCGTCGGCCTGCCCTCGACGGTGGAGAACATCGACTACGCCCAGCGACAGGTGCTCAACATCGAAGCCAAGCGCCGAATCGCCCAACTGGTCGCGCAGCAGGTCGAGCCCGGCCATTCGCTCATCATCAACATCGGCACTACGACGGAGGAAGTGTCGAAGGCGCTGGTGCACCATCGCGGGCTGCGCGTGTTGACCAACAACCTCAATGTCGCGGCCATACTGGCGGACCACAGCGATGCCGAGGTGATTCTTGCCGGCGGACTCGTGCGCCACCGCGATCGCGGCATCGTCGGCGAGGCGGCGGTGGATTTCATACGCAATTTCCGCGTTAACATCGGCATCATCGGCGTATCCAGCATCGAGGCCGACGGGACGCTGCTCGACTACGATCAGCGCGAGGTCGCGGTGGCGCAGGCGATCATCGAGCGCTCGCGTGCGGTGTGGCTGGTGGCGGATCATTCGAAATTCACGCGCAGCGCGATGGTGCGCCTGGCGCACCTGTCGCAGATCCACAAGTTCTTCACCGACACGGCGGTGCCGGCGCCGATCCACGATATCCTGCGCGGCGCCCAGGTCGAACTGCACGTGGCGGACGCCGATTCCTAGGGCTCCCGGATCCGCTGCGCGTCGTCTGGGCCAGATGTATTCGAGTCAATCGTGGAGGAAAAGCATGAAAGCTATTCGAAGCCGGGTCGGAATTCGTCGCTGGGTGGGAATGCTCCTTGCCATCGGGATTTTCCCCGCGCTCGCGGCGGTGGAGATCGGAGGCGTGAATTTCGAGGACAAGGCCAAGGTCGGCGCCCAGGAACTGTCGTTCAATGGCGGCGGCATCCGTACGCGCCTTTTCTTCAAAGGCTATTCCATGGCGCTTTACCTGGCGGAGAAGAAAACCAGCGCCGACGCCGTGCTTGGCCTCGAGGGCGCGAAACGGGTGCACATCGTCACCCTGCGCAAGCTCTCGGCGGAGCAATTCGCCGAGGCGCTGGTGGACGGCATCCAGAAGAACAGCACCGAGGCCGAGGTGGGGAAACTGCAAGCGCGCATCGACGAATTCAAGGCCACGCTGCTGGCCCTCAAGCAAGCGCCCAGCGGCACCACGATCCTGCTCGACTACATTCCGGAGAGCGGCACGCGGCTGATCGTGAATGGCGACCAGAAGGGCAAGGACATTGCGGGCGCCGAGTTCTATCGCGCCGTGCTCAGGATCTGGCTCGGCGACAAGCCGGTGCAGCCGGACCTGAAGGACAGCCTACTCGGCAAAACAAGCTGAGGCGCAGCACGCCGGCGCTGCCGTGACGAACTTCCTGTTCTTGGGCCGGGCGCGCCCGGACAATTCCCCCACTCCCCGAAGCGGCTCCCACAATCGACATGCCGGCGCATCGGGGCGCGGGGAGCGGGGACCCGCGCAACAACCGGCGTGTTCAAGCAGGCCAACAAGAAGCGTAAGACGGCAACAACTGAAGCGGCGCCTCCGGGCGCCGTTCTTTTTTGCCTCGCGCCCATGTATATTTCCCTCCGCTAGCATCCTTCCATAACAGACGCGGAGGAGACCGTCATGACCCGAGCCTTGCGCGGCTTGTTCACCGGCTTGATGCTGATCGGCCTGGCACTGCCGGCCGGCGCACAGCAGCAGTTCATCAATGTCCTCACCGGCGGCACCAGCGGCGTCTACTACCCGCTCGGCGTGGCATTGACCCAGATCTACGGCAAGGCGCTGCCGCAGGCCAAGGCGACGGTGCAGTCGACCAAGGCATCGGTGGAAAACCTCAATCTGCTCCAGGCGGCGCGCGGCGAGATCGCCTTCTCGCTCGGCGACGCGGTGTCCGATGCCTGGAAGGGCGAGGCCGAGGCGGGCTTCAAGACCCCGCTGAAGAAGTTGCGGGGCGTTGCCGCGATCTATCCCAATTACATTCAGATCGTCGCCAACGCGGAGTCCGGCATCAAGACCCTGGCGGACCTTAAGGGCAAACGCATCTCGGTCGGCGCGCCCAAGTCGGGCACCGAATTGAATGCGCGCGCCGTCCTCAAGGCCGCCGGCCTATCCTACGAAGACTTCGCCAAGGTCGAGTACCTGCCCTTCGGCGAATCGGTCGAGTTGATGAAGAACCGCCAGCTCGATGTCACGCTCCAGTCCGCCGGACTGGGCGTGGCGTCGATCCGGGACCTATCGACCGCGATCCAGATCGTCATCGTACCGGTGCCGGCGGATGTGGTGGCGAAGGTCGGCGATGCGGCCTACCAGGCCGCCAGCATTCCGGCCAAGACCTACGAGGGTCAGAACGAAGCGGTGCCCACCGTCGCCATCTCGAACTTCCTCGTCACCCACGAGGGCGTGCCGGCGGATACGGTGCATGCCATGACCAAGTCGATGTTCGAAAGCCTCGACCAGATGGTCGCCGCCCACGCCGCGGCGAAGGCCATCACGCGCGACAACGCCGCCAAGGGCATGCCGATTCCGCTCCACCCGGGGGCGGAGAAGTATTACAAGGAAGTTGGAATGCTGAAGTGAACGAAGGAGTGCCGCCGGAACTGCCGGGCATCTCGCCGCAGTCCGGCTGGCACGCGGGTCCGCGCGCCCGCGTCGTATTTCTCATCGCCATCGCGTTCTCGACTTTCCAGATCGTCACCGCCGCGTTCAGCCCGCTGCCCAGCATCGTCGTCAGGGCGATCCACGTCGGATTTCTGCTGCTGCTGACCTTCGCACTATTTCCCGGCGTCACGCCGCGGCGCCGGCCGATCCCCGGCCTGGCCTGGTTCGTCGGTGGCGGCGCCTTCCTGCTCTCGACCTACCACTGGTACTTCGAGGCCGAGCTGGTGCAGCGGGCCGGCACACCGAACGGCGCCGACATGCTGGTCGGGCTCGTCACCATCGCGCTGGTATTCGAGGCGGCGCGGCGCATCATGGGCGCGGCATTGCCGGCAATCTGTGCGGCATTCCTGGCCTATGCCCTGTTCGGCGAATACCTGCCGGGGCAGATGGCGCACCGTGGCTTCGGCTTCGACCAGGTCGTCGGTCAACTCGGCTTCGGCACCGAAGGCATCTACGGCATCCCGACCTATGTCAGTTCGACCTACATCTTCCTGTTCATCCTGTTCGGCTCGTTTCTCGAACAGGCGGGGATGATCAAGCTGTTCACCGACTTCGCCCTGGGCACGGTCGGCCACAAAAAGGGCGGACCGGGCAAAGTCGCGTTGGTCTCCTCGGCACTGATGGGCACCATCAACGGCTCGGGCGTGGCCAACGTGGTGACCACCGGCCAATTCACCATTCCGCTGATGAAGAAGTTCGGCTACCGCCCGGAGTTCGCCGGCGGCGTCGAAGCCACGGCGAGCATGGGCGGCCAGATCATGCCGCCGGTGATGGGGGCAGTGGCCTTCATCATGGCCGAGACCATCAACCTGCCCTACATCGATATCTGCACGGCCGCGGCGATCCCGGCGCTGCTGTATTTCGCCTCTGCCTTCTGGATAGTGCATCTCGAAGCCGGTCGGCTCGGTCTGATCGGCCTGCCGAAAGATCAATGCCCCAACGCTCGCGCGGCGATCAAGGCCAAGTGGTACCTGCTGCTGCCGCTGATCGCACTGGTGTGGCTGCTCTTCGCCGGCTACACGCCGCTGTTCTCGGGCACCGTGGGCCTGGCGCTCACCGCCATCCTCATCCTCGGCGCGACCATCGCGCTGCGCTTGCCCGCGACGGCGCTGCGCATCGCCTTCTGGGTCGCGCTGGGCCTGCTATGCGCCGCATTCTTCAAGCTCGGCGTCGGCGTGTTCTTCGCCATCATCGGCGCGCTGGTGCTGCTGTGCTTCTTCGTCCAGGGCGGACGCGCCACCCTTCGCGTGGCGGTAACCGGTCTCGCGGACGGCGCCAAGCATGCGCTGCCAGTCGGCGTGGCGTGCGCGCTGGTCGGCGTGATCCTCGGCGTCATTACGCTGACCGGGGTGGCGAGCACCTTCGCCGGCTACATCATCCGGCTGGGCGAGCACAGCCTGTTCGCCAGCCTCGTGCTGACCATGATCACTTGCCTGATCCTCGGCATGGGCATCCCGACCATTCCCAACTACATCATCACCAGCTCGCTCGCCGCGCCGGCATTGCTCGAGCTGGGGGTGCCGCTGATCGTCTCCCACATGTTCGTGTTCTACTTCGGCATCATGGCCGACCTGACGCCGCCGGTGGCGCTGGCGGCGTTCGCCGCCGCGCCCATCGCGCAAGCACCCGGGCTGCGCATCGGCATCCAGGCGGTGCGGGTGGCCATTGCCGGATTCATCATCCCCTACATGGCGGTGTTCGACCCGGCGCTGATGCTGCAAGGCGGCGACCTGCTCGATACCGCGTACATGGTGGTCAAGGCCGCGCTCGCCATCGGCCTGTGGGGCGCCGCCTCGATCGGCCACCTGTGGGCACCGCTCACTTGGTACGAGCGGCTGGCGGCGGCGGCCGCGGCATTTCTCCTCATTGCCGCGCTGGCGGTGACCGACGAAGCCGGCTTCGCGCTTGGCGCCGCGGTGCTGCTGCTGCATTTCCGGCGCAGCCGCAGGTTGGCGGCGGCCTAGTGCTGGCGGTCTGTCTGCTGGTGGCTGGACAAGTTGTCACCACGTTGGCGACCGATCGCTTCACGCTGGCGTGGCAGCACTCGATTGAAAAAGTACGCTGGGAGGAGGATTACCGCGTCGAAGGCCGCTACCTGCGCCTCACTGCCGCGCGCATCGCCGGCTCCGGCGCCGGCATGGAGCCGCCGGATGGCGCGGTCCTGCGCGACGGGCTGTGGCACTACACGCCGGACATCGCACCGCTGCCGCGCCTCGTGCTGGCCCGCTCGTCATTCACCGCCGACTATCAACTGTGCTTCGGCGGTCGCTGCCGCGCGCTTGCCGAGCTTGCGCGCGGCGCCGACAATAGCCAGCCCGCCACCTTGGTCCCCTGCAACGCCGATGAGCGACACCGACCTTGATGCCGTCATTGCCGCACCGGGTTTCGCGCTCGGCATCCGCTGTGCCGGCGAGCGCATCGCGGCGATCGAGTTTCTGTCGCCCGACACCCGAACCAGACCGCCGCGCAGCCGTCTCGCGCAATTGGCCTGCGACCAGCTCGCAGCCTACCTCGCCGATCCGCACGCCCCCTTCAACCTACCGCTGGCGCCCGCCGGTACGGCCTTTCAGCGCCGCGTCTGGGGCGCCATCGCGGCCATAGCGCGCGGCCGCACGCTGACCTACGGCGACATCGCCCGTCGCCTGGGCACCGCCCCTCGCGCGGTCGGCCAAGCCTGCGGCGCCAACCCTTACCCGGTGGTCGTTCCCTGCCACCGCGTCGTGGGCAGCGGCGAACTCGGCGGCTTCGCCCACGCCCGCGACGGTTTCCTGCTGGCGACCAAACGCTGGCTGCTGCGCCACGAGGCGGCGATCCGATGACGGACAAAACGTCCCCGCTCAGCGAAGCCGAACGCGGCGTTCTCGACGGCTTCTGCGACACGCTGTGGCTGGAAGACGGGCTCGCCCGCAACACCTTGTCCAGCTATCGCAGCGACCTCGCCCTGCTCGCGCGCTGGCTCGGCCGCCGCGACCGCACGCTGCTCGGCGCCGGCACCGTCGATCTCAAGGACTACGTGGCGGACTTCAGCCGCCGCGCCAAGATCACCAGCCAGCGCCGCATGCTCGCCACCCTGCGCCGTTTCTACCGGCAGCTTCGCGCCCAAGGCCGTATCGACGGCGACCCGACGCTCAACATCGACCTGCCGCCGCCCCCCCAGCGCCTGCCCAAGACGCTGAGCGAAGCCGCCGTCGAGTCCCTGCTCGCCGCCCCGGACACGGACACGCCGCGCGGCCTGCGCGACCGCGCCATGATCGAACTTCTGTATGCCACCGGCTTGCGCGTATCGGAGCTGGTGGCGTTGAAGCTGCACGAAGTCAGCCTCAACATGGGCGTGGTGCGCGTTTTCGGCAAGGGCACCAAGGAACGCCTGGTGCCGCTCGGAGAAGTCGCCCGGGAATGGCTCGAGAAGTACCTGAGTGGAGCGCGCCCGGCCTTGCTTCAGGGCATGGCCTGCGACGCGGTGTTCGTCACCGCACGCGGGGCCGGAATGACGCGGCAGATGTTCTGGACGCTGCTCAAGCGCTACGCCGTGCGCGCCGGCATCGAAGCCGCACGCATCTCGCCCCACACCCTGCGCCACGCCTTCGCCACCCACCTGCTCAACCACGGCGCCGACCTGCGCGCCGTGCAGATGCTGCTCGGCCACGCCGACATCTCGACCACCCAGATCTACACCCACGTCGCACGCGAGCGGCTCAAGGCTCTGCACGCCAAGCACCATCCGCGCGGGTAGGGCGGCAATGTCCAAGCACACGCGCGCGCCGGAAACGCCGGCCACCCGGGTTCTCCGGCAGCACGGCATCGCGTATTCGAATCATCTCTACGAATACGAGGAGCATGGCGGCACCTGTGTCTCGGCGCGCGAACTGGGCGTGGACGAACATGCCGTGGTGAAAACCCTGGTGATGGAGGACGAGAATGCCAAGCCGCTCATCGTGCTCATGCATGGCGATCGCAAGGTGTCCACCAAGGAACTCGCGCGCCGAATCGGCGCCAAGAGCATCGAACCCTGCAAGCCGGACGTCGCCCAACGCCATACCGGCTACATCGTCGGCGGCACCTCGCCGTTCGGGACCAAGAAACCGCTGCCGATCTACGTCGAACGCACGATTCTCGACTTGCCGCTTATCTACATCAACGGCGGACGCCGCGGCTACCTGGTAGGCGTGAATCCACAAGAGATACTGCAATCGCTGCGCGCCGAGCCGGTGCACTGCGCGGCTGCGGATTGAGTCGCGCCGCGGGCCAGTGAGCGCGCAATCTATCGGGTGCTGCCGCGCTCGATCGAAACGCCCACCCGCTTGACACCCTTCATCACGCCGACCTTGGCGATCGAGATCTTGACCCAGGGCGCACCGAACTCATCGAGCATGAGGGCGATGATGAACTCGCCCAGGGTTTCCAGCAGATTGAAGCGGCGCTGCCGCAGCTCGGTGCGGATGCGCGCGATGACTTCGGCGTAGTCGATGGTGTCGCCGATGGCGTCGTTGCGGGCCGCGGCATCCGGCACGCCGAAGCTCAGATCGATCTCCAGGGTTTGCGGCGCGGCCTGCTCGCGAGGATAGATGCCGACGTTGGCCTCGACCCGCAGGTCGTCGATGAAGATGAAGTCCATGGTCGGGCTAGATTACAATCCCCGCAGAGCTATGACTACCCTGCTGTTCGCCCTCGCCGCGTATCTCATCGGCTCGGTGCCGTTCGCGGTGATCACGAGCCGCGTTTTTGGGCTCGCGGATCCGCGCACCTACGGCTCCGGCAACCCGGGCGCGACGAACGTTCTGCGTGGCGGCAACAAGCTCGCCGCCTTGTTCACACTTCTCGGCGATGGCGCCAAGGGCTGGCTCGCGGTATGGCTGGCGGCGCGATTCGGCGTGCAGCTCGGCGCCGAAGCGCTGACTGTCGCCGTAGTGGCGCTCAGCGTATTCCTCGGTCATGTGTTTCCGCTATTTCTCGGTTTCAAGGGTGGCAAGGGTGTGGCCACAGCCGCCGGCGTGCTGCTGGCGCTCAGCCTAGTACTCGGCCTGACTACTCTCGGCGTGTGGCTGGTGGTGGTTGCGCTGTTCCGCTATTCGTCGCTGGCCGGCGTCGTCGCCGCGGTGGTGGCGCCGTTCGCTGCCCTCATGCTGTTCGGTGCCAACGAAGCCTTCGTCGCGGTCACGGTGATGTCAGTCATCCTCGTGTTGCGGCATGCGGAGAATATCAAGCGTTTGATGGCTGGGCAGGAAGGGAAGATCGGCGGCAAGCGCACCCCTCAGGGGTTGTAGAACAAATCTGCTGCGCGCCCCGATCGCTAAGATTTCTTCACAACCTCGCCGACGGAATCGCCGGACAAGGCCTGAAGCGGCCAGCGCGGGCGCACCGAGAAATCCAGGCCGCGCGGCCGGACGGCGCCAGCTTGCAGGCGCAGGGCCGCCGCGAAGGCGATCATCGCCCCATTGTCGGTGCACAGATTCAACTCCGGGTAGAACACGGCCACACCGCGCGCCTTCGCCGCGGCATCCAAGCGCTGGCGCAGGCGCCGGTTGGCGCCGACGCCGCCGGCGACGACAAGCCGAGTAAGTCCGGTCCGCGCGGCCGCGCCGAGCGCCTTGGCGACCAGCACGTCGACGATCGCCTCCTGAAACTCGGCCGCCAGGTCGGCCGCGCGCGCGGAGGCGAAGGCCGGGTCGCGCACCAACGTCAGCGCCGCGGTTTTCAGGCCGCTGAAACTGAAATCGAGGTCATCGCTATGGAGCATCGGCCGCGGCAGCTTGCAGCGCGCGGGCGCCCCTTCGTCGGCCAGCCGCGCCAGCGCCGGGCCGCCCGGGTAGCCGAGTCCGAGCAGTTGCGCGGTCTTGTCGAAAGCCTCGCCCGCCGCGTCGTCGAGCGATTCGCCGAGCAGTTCATAGGCGCCGACGCCGGTCACGCGCATCAACTGCGTATGGCCGCCGGACACCAGCATGGCGACGAAGGGGAAGGCCGGCGGCGCCTGCGAGAGCAACGGCGAAAGCAAGTGCCCTTCGAGGTGATGAATCGGGATCGCCGGCTTGCCGAGCGCGTATGCCAGCGCCTCGGCCAGGCTGGCGCCGACCAGCAGCGCTCCGGCCAGCCCCGGCCCGGCGGTGTAGCCGATCGCGTCCAACTCGGACAAACTGCTCGCCGACTCCGCGAGCACTTTGCGCACCAGCGGCAAGAGCCGGCGCACATGGTCGCGCGACGCCAGTTCCGGCACCACGCCGCCGTAGGCCTCGTGCAGGTCAACCTGGGAATGGACGGCGTGCGCGAGCAAGCCGCGCCGCGTGTCATACACGGCGACGCCGGTTTCGTCGCAGGAAGTCTCTATGCCGAGTACTCGCATGGGGCGGAGGTCATTGTACCGGCTGCGCTCGGCGCGCCTGGACTTGCTTGGAATCCGCCGGAAATGCGACTACAATCTCGCGCTTTACAAATTTGCCGGGGGTTTATCGAGCATGCCGGGTATTCGCGTCAAAGAAAACGAGCCGTTTGAGGTCGCCATTCGCCGCTTCAAGCGCACCATCGAGAAGGCGGGCGTCCTCACCGAGTTGCGTTCGCGCGAGTCGATGAATTACTGCAACGAGGAAAGTGGCTGGCAGCAGCTGGATGATTACAGGCGCCTGCGAGTGCTGCTGCTGGAGTTGTTGAGGTCAATTTCAAAGAGCACGCACCTGAAACTTTTACGTGTTGCCGCGTTTGATTTGTGGGCTCCACCACTGTGTGAGACCCCCGCCATGCGTCCAGCCCCCATGAGGAAGAGATGAGCATGCCATGGAAATGGCGACACAATGCGGCTTCTCGGCTACATTTGTCTGCTCACTGTGGTGGTGGAGTATATACATTCATGAATGTTCACTCACTATGTGGTGTGCGTGCATGTGATCGAAGAGCAGCTGAGCAGTGCTGGACTTTATTACGGTATTTGGATGTGGGCTGTAGGACTCGGCTGACATGAGAGATTGAGTCGAGGTGATGATGGCCTCATGCTGGGAGTGTGTGCGACGGCGAGGTCGCAGTGGCTGGTGGAAGTGGTTGGGATCTGAGGACCCTGGTCAGGGTGGTACCTGGTGCTGGGCTGCTGAGAGATCGGGATTAGGCCTCCCGGAGGTCCCGGCCATGCATTCGGTTTCTGCTCCCGGGCGCTTCATGCTGTTCTCCTGGTGGGGCTGCCACTCTGATCCCCTCCGGGGCTTGGGAGAAACCTGCACCAGAGTGAGCGGCTGGTCTGGTTTGTTATTTGGGCTCGCTGGCCTTCTGGAGTGCGGGCCTCCACCTGCGGACGTCGTCTCGATGGGACCCCTGAGGAGCTGCACGTGGTGCCACGCTCACCAATCTGGGTGACCCACGTGGTGATCTTGGTTGTCTTATTCACGCTCCACCCTGCCTGCGCAGCCCAGCATCCTGATCCTCGGTGGTCAAGGCCGCGGGCTACATCCCGGCGCTCGACCCACTCATGGTCATCGAACAGGTGTGAAGGCCCTGGCCCGGGGCGAGAACTACTTCCTCCTGTTCCCGGAGGGGACCCGCACCCTGCCCGGGAACGCTACGCCTTCCACCGGGGGGCCGCCCACCTGGCCCTGCAGTCCCGCGCGCCGGTTCTGCCCATCCTGGTGGCCTGCGAACCGCCCCGCGAGCCAAGGGTCACCGATGGTCGACACGTCGAACACGATCCATGCGATTATAGCTTCCGCGCCATCGCGCCCCTTGACCTGCCCTGGCCTGGCCTCACCGACCTCCCCCCATCCCAGGCCGCCCGCAAGGTGACGGCTTGGGGGCTCGAGGACCGGTTCCGAGTTAGGAGATTCATGCTGGGAGGATCACGCCGTCGGACACGTGGCCTTCGCGTTGCCGAGTGCCCCTTGACCTCAGGACACTGCTCCAGGATATTGGCGTTACCAGCCCCGTCCGGGTGCTGGCTGGGCTTCACCGAGGGCTTCAGCTGGATCGCCTCCCTGCAGAGTTGACGTCGACCTGGCTGCCAGCAGCCTCCGGGCTTTGCCACACTCCCGACGGCGCCCCCGGGCCTGCCTTCGGCCACCCACTGCCAGGTGTCCCCATGAGTGTTTTGGAGTTCGGCGGCGCATCCAGTGGGAGATGCCGGCCATGTGCTCAGGGCTGCCTTCATCTGTGCTGTGTGCCCATTCACGCCGGGCTTCTCGACCGCCAGCCAGGTGACGAGGGTCTCGGGGCGCGGCGTGGGGCTCGACGTGGTGCTGGAGGCCGTGACGCGCCTGGGCGGCGCCGTCGACGTCCGCTTCGAGCCGGGGCGCTTCACCCGCTTCGACCTCGACCTGCCGCTCACGGTCTCGGCCACCGCCGCCATCCTGCTCGGTGTCGGGCGAGCGACCTGGCGGCGCTGCCGGCCGACGCGGTGGAGCGGGTGGTGCTGTCTCGGACCGGAGACCTGGCGGTGTCGGGCGACGGCGCCACGGCCCGGGTCGGCGAGCCGTCCTGCCGGTGGTCTCGCTGGCCGGCCTGCTCGGTCTGGCGGCCAGCGCGCCCGGACGACTCCGCCCCGCGCTGCTGCTGGCGGTGGGACCGCGCCGCGCGGTGATCACGCCCGACGAGGTGACGGGACAGCAGGAGCTGCTGGTCGGCTCGCTCGGCGCGGTGGCCTCGGGCTGCCGCACCTGGTCGGCGCGGCGGTGCTCGACGACGGCCGCATCGTCGGGCTGCTCAACCCGGCCGAGCTGCTGCGGCGGGTCCCGGCGGCGGGGCAGGCCGGCGCCGGCGGGCCCCGCGTGCTGGTGGCCGACGACGCCCAGACCACCCGCTCGGCGATGAAGGGGCTGCTGGAGGAGGCCGGCTTCGAGGTGACGGTCGCCGAGGACGGGGCGCAGGCGCTGCGGCTGGCGGCCGAGAGGGCCGCCGGCGGTGGTGGTGACCGACGTGGAGATGCGCCGGGTGGACGGCCTGGAGCTGGCGCGCCGCCTCAAGGCCGACCCGCGCTTCCGGGCGGTGCCGGTGGTGATGGTCACCTCGCTGGAGTCCCCGGCCGCCCGCGCGGCCGGGATGGCCGCCGGCGCCGACGCCTACCTCGTGAAGCGCGAGGTGGGGCGCGACGAGCTGGTGGCGCTGCTGCGCCGCCTGGCCGGGGTGGCGTGACCCGTGACCGTCCCGGGGCACCAGGACGGCCTCTCCGACCGCCTGGTGGCGGCCGCCGGCGCGGCCCTGGCCCGCGCCGTCGGGCTCTCGCTGGCGGCCGGGCTGCAGGGGCCGCTCGGGCTGGCCGTGAACGCGGCGGCGCTCGAGCTGGGGCTGACGCCCGGCGGCGCTGGCGGCGGCCGCCGCGGCCGGGGAGCAGGCGGCGCTCGACGTGCTGGCCGAGCACGCCGTCATCGGCGAGACCTCGCTCTGGCGCCACGCCGAGGGGCTGGTGGCGCTGGCCGCCGAGCTGGCTCCGCTGCGAGGGCCGCTGCGGATCTGGAGCGCCGGCTGCGCCACCGGCGAGGAGCCCTACAGCCTGGCGCTGGCGCTCCTCGACGCCGGGCGCGATCGCGAGGAGGACCGCATCCTCGGGACCGACGTCTCGGCGCGGGCGCTGGCGCAGGGCCTGGGTGGGCGTCTACGGGACACGGCAAAATCACTCACATCGAAGTCGATCAGAACTTCCTTTTCTGTAAAACACTCATACTGGCGGAGAATAGAGTTGATCTCTCTCCTTTTCACCTCACCGAAGGAGTCTTTTTGCTCTTCGATATAGTTGAGAATCAATATCACCAGCACGAATCCGAGACAAACAACCGCCAACAGAGCTTCTTGAGGGATGATATCAGAGTACAGCTCGGCGATAAAGATGCCGATAGCTGCCAAACCGACGCCGAACAGTTTTCGATGAGGCTTGGTCGACGAACTCACGATCTTCGGATGCGAGTTGATCTGGTTCATCATCCTGTCGAATTCTTCACGGTCCAAAACGGCGTTGATTTCTTTGGGGATTTCAGCATTTTCGTAGTCGTACTTGTTCTTGTCCACATTCGTACGGAATGACCCAGCGTTCAGAGGTCGACTTAGGAACTGTTCTAATTTCTGTCCAGAAGGAGCTGATTCTGCTCTTCGGTTGGCTTATCATCCTCTTTCTCTTCTGATTCAGCCTTTTCCTTTGCGATAACGCCTTTCTTGGAATTTCGGGAGGCTTTAGAGCCTTTATCGCCGCCATCTTTGAGTTCCTTCTTTTCGGTCTCGTCTTTTGGCAATGATATTTTCTCTTCTTCGGTCTTCATGTTTGTCGATTAGCAATACGTAACTGAAACTCTCTTAAGCAAGAGTCAAGAAAA
>CAWGHV010000007.1:0-32932 GCA_963822375.1 uncultured beta proteobacterium
GGATGGGTG
Organism: uncultured beta proteobacterium; assembly: GCA_963822375.1. Classification (GTDB taxonomy): domain Bacteria; phylum Pseudomonadota; class Gammaproteobacteria; order Burkholderiales; family Rhodocyclaceae; genus CAWGHV01. The sequence continues at coordinate 10 of CAWGHV010000007.1, forward strand.
AGGTAATCGTGGGGGTCAACACCCACAAGAAGTCGGTGACCATCGAGGCCATCGACGGCCAGGGCAAGAAGCTGGCCACCGGCAAGTTCAGCACCAGCAACCGGGACTACAAGGCGATGCTCGGATATGTCCGCCAGCAGTGGCCGCATCACCGGTGGGCCATCGAGGGTGCCCACGGAGTTGGCCGCCCGCTAGGACAACGGCTGCTGGCTGACGGTGAACAGGTGGTCGACGTCCCCGCGAAGCTGGCAGCCCGGGTACGGGTCTTCGACACCGGGAACGCGCGGAAGACCGACGCCACCGATGCCCACGCGATCGCGGCCACAGCGCTGCGGACCCCGGACCTGCGGGTGCTCAGCTTCGACGAGGAACTGGTCGCACTGCGGCTGCTGACCGATCGTCGCGACGAGCTGTCGGCGCGGCGGGTCCAGACCGTGAATCGGCTGCACCGGCTGCGGAGACGCGCGGACGCGACACCATCAGGATCTGCGCCGCATCGGCTTGCCTGAGTTGATGCTCGGTGATCCAGTTCGACAGCTCGGCCATCAGTTGCTGCTTGAGCAGGCGCGTGTCGTTGATCTGCTTGCGCGAGGCGGCGTGCAGCTTCTTGGCTTCCTCGGCAGAGAAGCCCAGCTCGAGGAACAAGTTGGCGCCTGCCTTCGTGACGTGGTGGATTTCGGTGTCGATGGTCATCGCTTGCCCATTTTCCGACTGACCACGGCGCGATAGCGTGCCGCGGCGATGTCCTTGTCCTGCTTCGAAGTGGCCTGCGTCTTCTTCTGGAAGCAGTGCAGGACATAAACTGCTCCCTCGAACTTTGCGACATACATCACCCGGAAAGTGCCCTCGGCATCGCTGATGCGAATCTCCCGCGTGCCCGCACCCGACCTCGTCGAACGATTTCCAGTCGGTCGGCTCCAGGCCGGCCTGGACCTTGCCAAGCTGGAAGCATGCCTGTCTGCGAGGTGCCTTGGGGAATGCAAGCAGGTCGGCATAGGAGGAGCCCATCCACAGAATGTCCTCATCTTCGCCAACTTTGCTGACATGTATAAGATTTTATACTCATTCGGCGCCTGAACGCAACCAGCGGTGGTGTGCAAGGAGCAAAGCAGAAAGTCGAAACGGTGCGCAATGCGCTCGCGTTGTTCTTGAGATCACCCGGCATCGAGCAGCACCTCGGGGGACTTCAACGGGCCGACGGCCCGCGCTCCGGGGCCACTATCGCGCGGCGCGAGGCGAGGGCACGATCGCTTCATGCGCATGCCGTGGAGCAAGCCGAAAGCCGAGCAGCTGAAGCCGCCCTTTAGGCCGCGACTTTCATTGCGCCGCGGGTTGCGCGGGGACAGCGGGGGCGGGCGTCGCGGCGGGGGCCGGGGAGGCGGAGGCCGAGGGGGCAGGCAGGTTCGCCGGCGGGCGTTGACCGGCCGGCACGCTCTTCGGGTAGCCTGCCTCGTCGAGCAAGCGACTCCAGGCGCCCTGCTCGAAGCCCTTGAATTTTTGACTGCCTACCGTGATCGAGGGGACGAACACCTCGGCATTGAACTGGCGCTTGAAAGCGAGCGCGTCTTCCGGCGTTTTCAGTACCACATCGCTGTACGGTATGCCGCGGGCGGACAGGAAATCGCGCGCCGGTTTGCACTCGGGCTCGCAATCGATCGACGTGAATAGGCTCACCGGAAAATCTTGCTGCGCCTTGCGCAGGGCGTAGGAGGGCCCGCTGGTTTCGACATAGTTGCCGCTGCCGATGCGCTTCTCTTCGATTCTCTTGGCGTCGGCGGGGGGCGGCTGATCCGAGTAGTGGGTGCGCCCATCTTTGTCGATCCAGCGGTAGGTGGTCTGAGCGGCACCCATGCCGGCCGCGGCGGCCAGAGTCAGACCGAGAAGGCAAACCCGCATGCAATAAGTCTTGGTATTCATGCCTCAATCATACCATTGTGACGCAGCAGTGCATCGACCTGGGGCTCGCGGCCGCGAAACGCCTTGAACGATTCGAGCGCCGGGCGGCTGCCGCCGACGGCGAGAATCTCGTCGCAGAATCGCGCGCCCGGTGGCGGGGTCGAGGACGCTGCCGGAATCCTTGGCGTTCTCCTCGAACTGGGCATAGGCATCGGCCGACAGCACTTCGGCCCACTTGTAGCTGTAGTAGCCGGCCGCGTAGCCGCCGCCGAAGATGTGCGAGAAACTGTGGGGAAAGCGTGCCAGGCGGGCGGATGCAGCACCGCGACCTCGTCGCCGCACCTCCTGCGAGCAACTCCAATACGCGTCTTGGCCCCGGCGCGGGTCGAAGTCGGAGTGCAGGCGCAGGTCGAACAGCGCGAACTCGATCTGCCGCAGCATCTGCATGCCGCTCTGGAAGTTCTTCGCCGCCAGCATCTTGTCGAACAAGCGTGCGCGGCAGCGCGGCGCCGGTGTCGACGTGCGCGGTCATCTCGCGCAGCACGTCCCATTCCCAGCAGAAGTTCTCCATGAACTGACTGGGCAGTTCGACCGCGTCCCACTCGACGCCGTGGATGCCCGATACGCCGAGCTCGTCGACCTGCGTGAGCAGATGGTGCAGGCCGTGGCCGAACTCGTGGAACAGGGTGATCACGTCGTCGTGGGTGAAGAGCGCCGGCTTGCCGCCGACCGGCGCGGGAGAAATTGCAGTTGAGATAGGCCACCGGCGTCTGAACCCCGCCGCCGCGTGCGGCGTCGAGGCGGCGCCGGGTGATGGCCTCGTCCATCCACGCCCCGCCGCGCTTGGTGTCGCGCGCATACAGGTCGAGGTAGAACTGGCCGACCAGGCGGCCTTCGGGCGTGGCGATGCGGAAGAAGCGCACGTCCTCGTGCCACGACCGGCGCCGCATCCGGCGTGACGCTTCAAGCCGTAGAGGGTTTCGATCACCCGAAACAGGCCGGCCAGCACCTTCGGTTCGCGGGAAGTACTGCTTCACCTCTTGCTCGGAGAACGCGTAGCGCTGCTGGCGCAGCTTCTCCGAGGCGTAGGCGACGTCCCAGGATTCGAGCGTGTCGAGCCCGAGCGCTTCGGCCGCGAAGGACTTCAGCTCGACCAGGTCCGCTCGCGCGAACGGCCGCGCCTTGGCCGCCAGGTCGCGCAGGAACTCCAGCCACTTGTTCCGGCACTGCGCGCCATCTTCGGCACCAGCGAGACTTCGGCGTAGTTGTCGTAGCCGAGCATGCGTGCCTCTTCGGCGCGCAGCGCGAGGATGCGATCGATCAGCGGCGAGTTGTCCCATTCGCTGCGGGCGTGCTCATCGCCGAGTTCCGAGGCGCGCGTCGCGTAGGCGCGGTACATCTGTGCGCGCAGCTCGCGCTGGTCGGCGTACTGCATCACCGGCAGGTAGGACGGCGCATGCAGGGTGAATTTCCATCCCGCTTTGCCGTCCTTCTCCGCGGCGCCGCGCGCCGCCTGCCCGACATCCTCCGGTATCCCGTCTAGCTCGGCCGCATCCTCGATGAAGCAGGCAAAGGCGTTGGTCGCGTCGAGCAGGTTTTCCGAGAACTTGGCGGCGAGCGACGCCAGTTCTTCCTGGATTGCCTTGAAGCGCGGCTTGTGCTCCTCGGGCAACTCGGCGCCGCACAAGCGGAAATCGCGCATCTCGTTGTCGATGATCTTCTTCTGGGCCCGCGTCAAGCCGGCAAAGCCGGCGGCGGCCTTGATCGCCTTGAACTTGTCGAACAGTCTTGAGGTTCTGCCCGAGTTCGGAGTAGAAGCGAGTGACTTCGGGCAGGTTGGCGTTGTAGGCCTCGCGCCACTCGGGCACGTCGAGCACCGCGTGCAGGTGGCCGACGATCGCCCCAGGCGCGCGCGAGCCGCTCGTTGGCATCGGCAAGCGGGGCGACGAAGTTCTCCCAAGTTGGCGAGGCGGGATCGCCTCCGAGCCGCTCGATCAGGGCGCGGTTTTCCGCCAGTAGCTCGGTCACCGCGAGGCCGACATGCTGCGGTGCGATCGAATCGAAGCGGGGGAGCGCGGAAAAATCCAGCAGCGGGTTCATGTCCATTGTTTCGGTGCCGAGAGTGGGGTCGATTCTGCCTCAAAACGGATTGCTATGCTCCGTCGGGCCGGCTTGACGCGCCGCAACGTAAGAGCAAAAAAAGAAGGCGGCTTGCGCCGCCTCGTGTTGCCTCGATACGGGCAACGAGTGTCTGTTTCCTCATCCAACCGTTTGTCGGTAGGCATGCCAGGTCGCGTGCCCGAGCAGCGGCAGGATTACGATCATGGCCACCAGCCACGTGGCGAAGGCGATCGCGGTGAGTACCAAGATCAGGACCGCCCAGATAGCCATCGCCCCCAGGTTGCGGCTAATGACCTTGAGGCTGGTCATCATGGCGGTGGCGACGTCGACTTCCCGGTCCATCAACATCGGGATCGCGACTGCGCTCAAGGCGTAGACCAGCACCGCCAATGCGCCGCCGACAAGGAGGTAGGCGGAGGCGAAGTGGGTATAGCTTCCAGAGAGGAAAATCTCCGGCAGGAAGTGGCGGAAGTCAGGCACGTTGCCTTGGTAGAACAGGCCGAACAGAACGGCCGACAGCCGCTCCCACGCGATCGCCACGATTGCCAGCAGCACGCCCATGTAGAACATCGACTGCCCGTTGCGCTCCCAGCCGGCCAACGACGCCCCAAAGCCGATTGCCTCCCCACTGGCGTGCCGACGCGACAGTTCGTAGAGCCCCGCGGCAAGCAGAGGCCCGAGCAGCAGGAACCCCGATACTGCGGCGGTGAACAGGTAGGGCTGATTGGCGGCATACGCCAGGATCACCCACCCTGCGACGGCAAACAATAGGCCGTAACTCAGGCTTGCCACCGGGCTGCGCTTGAGGTCTTGCCAGCCCAGCCCCAGCCATTCGAACGGACTGAAGGTATCGACCTTTATGATCGACGGAAAATTGTCATTGTGCTCGAGACGACCGATTGATTTTTCCACTGGCTTCCCCTGTTGTAGAACCAACCCCGAGCTTTGAGTGCGCCCGCGGGCTAGAGTTCTCGCCGCGCAAAAATCCGTGCTGGCGCGCCGCGCCGCATGAAATGCTGCGTCGCAACGTCAGACGGCGAGTTCGAGCCCGCTGATGCGTCGATAGGCTTCACGGTACTTGGCGCTTGTCTTGGCGATGATCTCGGCCGGCAGCGATGGACCGGGCGCTTGCTTGTCCCAGTCCAGCGTCTCGAGGTAGTCGCGCACGAACTGCTTGTCGAAGCTCGGCGGGCTGATTCCCGCGCGGTACTCGTCGGCTGGCCAGAAGCGCGAGGAGTCCGGCGTCAGCGCCTCGTCGATCAGGTAGAGCGTGCCGGCGTCGTCCAGCCCGAACTCGAACTTGGTGTCGGCGATGATGATGCCGCGCGCTCCCGGGCGTAGTCCGCGCCTCGCGCGTACAGCCGCAAGCGCGGTATCGCGGACGCTGCGCGGCGAGCGTCGGCGCCGAGCATCCGCTCGACGCCGGCGAAGTCGATGTTCTCGTCATGGCTCGCCGGCGGCGGCCTTGGTCGCCGGCGTGAAAATGGGTCGCGGCAGGCACGCCGCCAGCCGCAGCCCCGGCGGCAGCGCGATGCCGCACACGGCGCCAGTCGCGCTGGTAGTCCTTCCAGCCCGAGCCGATGAGGTAGCCGCGTACCACGGCCTCGATCGGGAGCGGCTTCAGGCGCCGCACCACGCTGCGCGCTGCGCCACCTGCTCGCGTTCGTCAGGCCGGACGATCGTCTCGGCTGCGAGTGCCGGTCAGGTGATTGGGAACGATATGCGTCAGTCGTGCGAACCAGAAGTTCGATACGGCGGTCAGTACCGCGCCCTTGCCGGGAATCGGGTCGGGCAACACCACGTCGAACGCCGACAGCCGGTCGGTGGTGACGATCAGCAGCCTGTCGTCGCCGACGGCGTAGATGTCGCGCACCTTGCCGCGGCCGAGCAGCGGCAGGTCGGCGAGCGAGGATTCGAACAGCGGGCGGGTCATGGGAAGATCCCGTCGAGGCCAACCCCGTGCAGTGCCAGGCATTGATAGAGGTCAGAAGTGCCAGCTCCCGAAACAGCCCCGTTCGGACTGAACTCGTCTAAGCCCTGCGACAGCCACAGGGCACACGGGAAGCAGTGGGCCGTCAAAGAAACCCGCAGACCTTGGTCGTTGGCACTCACCACGGATCGTAGGTGCCGAAGTTCCACAGGTGGCCCTCCAGATCGCGGCAGGTGAATCCGCGTCCGCCGTAGTCCTCGTCCTTGATGTCGAGCACGATCTGCGCGCCGGCGGACTTGGCCCGCTGGCATATGACATCGGCGTCGGCTACAACCACATAGGCACATTGCGTCTCGGCGCCGCCGACCTCGTCCGGCTGCTTCATCAGCCGGCCGAACTCGGTGTCGAGAACCGAGCCGATCATGATCATGCCGTTGCCGAAGCGCAGCTGAGCGTGGGCGATGCTCCCATCCGGGTTCGGCACCACCAACTGCGCCTCGAAGCCGAACGTCCCACAAAGCCACTCGATCGCCTTCGGCGCGTCGCGGTAGCGCAGGCACGGTATCACGGTCGCCGTGGTGTGCTTGGCGAGAGCGGACATCACGGTGTTGGGACGAGAGGGTTCCACGATCAGTGGACGACCTGCGCCAACTCGCCCTTCTTGTACGCATCCGCCATTTTCTCCAGCGCCATCGGCTTGATCTTGTCGGCCTGTCCGGCGCAGCCGAAGGATGCGAAGCGCGCCTTGCAGATTTCCTTCGCCGCCTTCATCGCATCGGTGTTGAACTTGCGCGGATCGAACTCGCTCGGGTTCTGCGCCATGGCGCGGCGCACGGCGCCGGTCATGGCGAGCCGGATGTCGGTGTCGATGTTGATCTTGCGCACGCCGTGCTTGATGCCTTCCTGAATCTCCTCCACCGGTACGCCGTAGGTCTCCTTCATCCGGCCGCCATACTCGCGGATGACGTCGAGCCACTCCTGCGGCACCGAACTCGACCCGTGCATCACCAAGTGCGTGTTCGGGATGCGTGCGTGGATCGCCTTGATCCGGTCGATGGCGAGGATGTCGCCGGTAGGTTTGCGGCTGAACTTGTAGGCGCCGTGGGAAGTGCCGATGGCAATCGCTAAGGCGTCGACGCCGGTGTTCCTGACGAAATCGGCGGCCTGGTCCGGGTCGGTGAGCAGCATCTCGCGCGTCATCGTCCCCTCGGCGCCGTGGCCGTCTTCCTTGTCGCCCTTCATCGTCTCGAGCGAGCCCAGGCAGCCCAGCTCGCCCTCCACAGAAACGCCGATGGCATGGGCCATGTCCACTACCCTGTGCGTTACGGCCACGTTGTATTCGTAGGATGAGGGCGTCTTGGCGTCTTCTTCCAGCGAGCCGTCCATCATCACGCTGGTGAAGCCGGAGCGGATCGCACTGATGCACACCGCGGGGCTGGCGCCGTGGTCTTGATGCAGGACCACCGGGATGTCGGGGTGCGATTCCACTGCCGCCCAGATGAGGTGGCGCAGATAGGCTTCGCCCGCGTACTTGCGCGCGCCGGCGGAGGCCTGCAGGATCACCGGGCTGCGCGATTCCTGCGCCGCCTCCATGATCGCCTTCACCTGCTCGAGGTTGTTCACATTGAAGGCGGGAATGCCGTAGCCGTTTTCCGCGCCGTGATCGAGGAGCTGCCTTAGCGATACGAATGACATCGTTGCCTCCGCTCTGTCGTCAGTGACTGCGTCAATGCTGGCCGATGATCTTGAGGATCTTCATCGCATTGGTTCCGCCGGCGGCGCCGAGTGGCTCGCCGAGGGTGACCACGATGGTGTCGCCGTCATCAACAGCGCCGTGGCGGATCAACGCCGTCTCGGCCTTGTTCAGCAGCTCCTCGCGATCGGTGCCGATGTAGCCGAGGAGCAACGGATGCACGCCGCGGAACAGGCTCACCTTGTAGCGGGTGCGCTGCTCCGGCGTCAGCGCGTAGATCGGAATGCCGAAGTTCATGCGCGACATCCAAAGCGCGGTCGAGCCGGATTGGGTCAAGGCCGCGATCGCCTTCACCTTGAGGTGATAGGCGGTGAACAGTGCCGCCATCGCGATGGATTGATCGATGCGAGTGAATGCGCGGTCGAGAAAATCGCGCTCGATCGCCACTTCAGCCGACATTCTCCGCGGCGACGCAGATGCGCGCCATCGATTCGACGGTCTCCACCGGATAGGCGCCGGCCGCGGTCTCGGCCGACAGCATCACCGCGTCGGTGCCGTCGAGCACGGCGTTGGCCACGTCGGAAACTTCGGCGCGGGTCGGCACGGGACTGACGATCATCGACTCCATCATCTGCGTCGCGGTGATGGTGAGCTTGTTGTGCTCGCGCGCCAGCTTGATCATGCGCTTCTGCAGCGCGGGAACGGCCGCATCGCCGACTTCGACGGCGAGATCGCCGCGCGCCACCATGATGCCGTCGCACGCATGGAGGATGTCGTCGAGTGCGCCGACCGCCTCTTGCGCGCTCGATCTTGGCGATCAGCAGGGCGTCCGAACCGGCCGCGCGCACCAGTTCGCGCGCCAGGCGCATGTCGGCGCCGGACTTGGGAAACGACACCGCGACAAAGTCCACGCTCAACTCGCCTGCCAGTTTGATGTCCTCGATGTCCTTCGCGGTGAGCGCCGGCGCCGACAGTCCGCCACCCTGGCGGTTGATGCCCTTGTTGTTGGACAGTTCGCCGCCATGGCGCACGCGGGTGAAGATTTCCTCCTCGTCGATCCGATCCACCTCGACCACGATGCGTCCGTCGTCGAGCATCAGCACGTCGCCCGGGCGCACGTCCTCCACCAGTTCCGGATAGTCGAGGCCGACGCGGCTCGAATCGCCTATCTCGCACGCGGCGTCGAGGATGAACTCCTGGCCGGGCTTGAGCAGGATCTTGCTGCCAGCGAACTTGCCGATGCGGATCTTCGGTCCCTGCAGGTCGGCCATGATGCCGACGGTGCACTCGAGTTCGCGCATGCACGCACGCAGCACGCCGACGCGGTCGCGATGGTCCTGTTGCGAGCCGTGGGAGAAGTTGAGCCGCACCACATTTACGCCGGCCAGAAGCATGCGCCGCAGCACGCGGGCGTCGGACGATGACGGTCCGAGCGTGGCGACGATCTTGGTGCTGCGAAGGCGGCCGTGGGGAAGCCCCGGCGCGGAATGCGTGGCGCGCGCGATGATGTCGGCTTCGTCGATCATGATGTCGCTATGCCGACGCCCGCTGCTGAGTCACGAACGCCCCACCGTTGCGAATGATGCCGGAGAATTCGTCAGTCGCGACGAGCTCTCTCGACCAGAACGATGGGGCGCACTGGCGGCGAGTGCGTTCAGCCCGCGGCGCGCTGTTCGAGAATTTCCACCGCGGGCAATTTCTTGCCTTCGAGGAACTCCAGGAACGCTCCGCCGGCCGTCGAGATATAGCCGACCTTGTCGCCGATGTCGTACTTGGCGATCGCCGCCAGCGTGTCGCCGCCGCCGGCGAGCGAGAACGCGGCGGACGATGCGATGGCGCGGGCGATCGTCTCGGTGCCCTTGCCGAACTGGTCGTACTCGAACACGCCCACCGGCCCGTTCCATACTACGGTGCCGGCCTTGGCGATGACCTCGGCGAGCTTCTGCGCCGACTGCGGTCCGATGTCGAGGATCATGTCGTCATCGGCTACGGCGTCGGCCGGTTTCAGCGTCGCCGCCGCGGTAGCGGAGAATTCCTTCGCGCACACCACGTCGGTGGGCAGCGGCACGTCGCCGCCGCGGGCCTGGCAGGCGTCGATCACCTCCTTGGCCTCGCCGACCAGGCCGGCTTCTGCCAGCGACTTGCCGATTTTCTTGCCCTGCGCCGCCAGGAAGGTATTCGCGATGCCGCCGCCGACCACGAGCTGATCCACTTTTTCCGACAGGTTTTTCAGCACGGTGAGCTTGGTCGACACCTTCGACCCGGCGACGATGGCGACGAGCGGGCGCTTCGGGCTGGCCAGCGCTTTGGTCAGCGCTTCCAGCTCCTGCGCCAGCAGCGGGCCGGCGCAGGCGACCGGGGCGTACTTGGCGATGCCGTGGGTGGTTGCCTCGGCGCGGTGCGACGTGGCGAAAGCGTCCATGACGAAAACATCGCAAAGCTTGGCCATCTTCTGCGCCAGTTCGTCGACGTTCTTTTTCTCGCCCTTGTTGACTCGGCAGTTCTCCAGCAGAACCACCTCGCCGGGCTTGACCGTGAAGCCGCCATCGACCCAGTTCTGTTCGAGGCGCACCGGCTGGCCGAGCAGCTCGGACATGCGCTTGGCGACCGGCGCCAGCGAGTCCTCGGGCTTGAATTCGCCTTCCTTGGGGCGGCCGAGGTGCGAAGTGACCATCACCGCGGCACCCTTGGACAGCGCCAGCTTGATGCCGGGGACGGAAGCGCGTATGCGCGTGTCTTCAGTGATATTGCCGGCGTCGTCCTGCGGCACGTTGAGGTCGGCGCGAATGAACACGCGCTTGCCCGCGAGATCCAGATCGGCCATCTTCAAAACCTTCATGTTCAACTCCCTGAACGATGAATTCAATGCTTGCCGAGCGCGACGATGCAGCGGTGTGCCCGCTGCATCGTCGCGACGGTCCTCGTCGTACGCTTTCGTGCGCTTACTTGGAGATGACGCGCGCCATCTCCAGCACCTTGCATGAGTAACCCCACTCGTTGTCGTACCAGGAGACGACCTTGACGAAGTTGTCGTCGAGCGCGATGCCGGCATCCGCGTCGAACACCGAGGTTCGGCTCTCGCCGCGGAAGTCGGTGGCGACCACCTTGTCTTCGGTGTAGCCGAGCACACCCTTCATCGGGCCTTCCGATGCCGCTTTCATGGCGGCACAGATCTGCTCGTAGGTGGCGGGCTTGGTCAGCTCGACCGTCAGGTCCACCACCGATACGTCGGAAGTGGGAACGCGGAAAGCCATTCCGGTGAGCTTCTTGTTCAGCTCCGGAATCACCTTGCCGACGGCCTTGGCGGCACCGGTCGAAGACGGGATGATGTTCTCCAGGATGCCGCGGCCGCCGCGCCAATCCTTGTTGGACGGTCCATCGACGGTCTTTTGGGTCGCGGTAGCGGCGTGCACGGTGGTCATCAGGCCGCGCTTGATGCCCCAGGTGTCGTTGAGCACCTTGGCGACCGGTGCCAGACAGTTGGTCGTGCACGAGGCGCAGGAGATGATGTTCTGACCGGCGTAGGTGCTGTCATTGACGCCGAAGACGAACATCGGCGTGTCGTCCTTGGACGGTGCTGACATGATGACCTTCTTGGCGCCGGCAGCCAGGTGCTTCTCACCGGTCTCCTTGGTCAGGAACAGGCCGGTGGACTCGACGACGATATCGGCGCCGACGTCTTTCCACTTCAACTCGGACGGATCCTTGACGGCGGTCAGGCGGATCTTCTTGCCATTCACGATCAGCGTGTTGCCGTCGACGGCGATGTCGCCGGCGAAGCGGCCGTGCACCGAGTCGTACCTCAGCATGTAGGCCAGGTAGTCCGGTTCGAGCAGGTCGTTGATACCCACGACCTCGATGTCAGGGAAGTGCTTGGCCGCGGCGCGGAACACCATACGTCCAATGCGGCCGAATCCGTTGATGCCGACTTTGATTGCCATACGTTAGCTCCTAAGTGAGTGCCTCCAGCCGCATGCGGTGCGGCGGGCGCAGAGTGTTCCCCGGACCCCGGTTTCGCAACGCTGCCAGCGAAACCAGCGCGTGGGGCGTCTATAGTACGCGTTTCACGGCGGCAGCGACGTTGTCCACCGTAAATCCGAAATGCTCGAACAGCACGGCCGGCGGCGCCGATTCGCCAAACGAGTCGATTCCCACTACCGCGCCTTCGAGTCCGACATATTTGTACCAGAAGTTCGTGACGCCTGCCTCCACCGCTACCCGAGGCACACCCCGAGGCAGCACCTGCGCCTGATATGCGGCGTCCTGGCGGTCGAATACCGAGGTCGAGGGCATGGAAACCACGCGCACCCGGATACCGTCCTTCTGCAGGGCCCGCTGCGTATCCAGTGCCAGTGCCAGTTCCGAACCGGAGGCGATGATCAGTGCGTGCGGCGATCCCTCCGCCGCTTCGGAAAGGACATATCCGCCGCGGCGAATGTTCCCCACGGCGGCATCGGGAACCTTGATGTAGGGCACGTTCTGACGCGTCAGCAGCAGCGCGGAGGGACCGGTCTTGCGCTCGATGGCGACGGCCCAGGCCACCGCCGTTTCCACCGAGCTGCCCGGGCGCCATACGTCCATATTGGGTATCAGACGTAGCGTCGCCGCATGCTCGACGGGCTGGTGCGTCGGACCGTCCTCGCCGAGACCGATCGAATCGTGCGAATAGACGAATATCTGGCGCAGCTTCATCAGTGCCGCCATGCGCAGCGCATTGCGCGCGTAATCGGAGAACATGAGGAAGGTGCCGCAATAGGGAATCAGGCCGCCGTGCAGCGCGAGTCCGTTGCAGATCGCCGACATGGCGAATTCGCGCACGCCGAAGTAGATGTAGTTCCCGCTCTGCTCCTTGGTCACGACCCGCGATCCGGACCAATGGGTCAGATTCGACCAGGTCAGATCGGCGGATCCGCCTATCAACTCGGGCAGCACTCTGCCGAAGGCATTGAGGCTGTTTTGCGATGCTTTGCGAGTCGGAATCACCTCGTGTTTGGCATTGACCCGAGCGATGGTCGCCGCGACGATGTCCTCCCACAGCGCCGGCAGATCGCCGGCAACGCGGCGCTTGAATTCGGAGGCGAGGTCGGGGTAGGCGCGGGCGTATTCGTCGAAATTGTGCCGCCACTGGGCTTCCCATTCCGCGCCCTTTTCGCGCGCATCGTAAGCCTCGTATACCTCACGCGGGATGGCAAAGGCGGCATGCGACCAACCGATGTTCGGTCGGGTTGCCGCCACCTCCGCTTCGCCCAGCGGGGCACCATGGGCTTCATGGGTACCGGACTTCTCCGGCGCCCCCATGCCGATTACCGTCTTGCAGCAGATCAAGCTCGGTCGCTCGAATTGCGCCTGGGCTTGCGCGATCGCCGCGTGGACCGCCTCCGGGTCGTGGCCGTTTACGTAGGGAATCACATGCCAGCCATAAGCGGCAAAGCGCTGCGGGGTATCCTCGGTGAACCAGCCTTCGACCTGCCCGTCGATCGAAATGCCATTGTCGTCATAGATGCAGATCAGCTTGCCCAGTCCCAGATGACCAGCGAGGGAGGCCGCTTCATGCGAAACGCCTTCCATCATGCAGCCGTCGCCGAGGAACACGTAGGTATGGTGATCGACGATGTGATAGTGGTCGCGGTTGAATTCGGCCGCCAGCAGCCGCTCGGCCAGCGCCATGCCGACGCCGTTGGCCAGCCCCTGGCCGAGCGGCCCGGTGGTGGTCTCCACGCCCGGCGTCACGCCGACCTCGGGATGGCCCGGCGTTTTCGAATGAAGTTGGCGGAAGCGCTTCAATTCCTCGATCGGCAGATCGTATCCGCTCAGGTGCAGCAATGCGTAGTGCAACATCGACCCGTGGCCGTTGGAGAGCAGGAAGCGGTCGCGGTTGGGCCACTGCGGATTGGCCGGGTTGTGGCGGAGGTGGCGGTTCCATAGCACCTCGGCGATCTCCGCCATGCCCATGGGCATGCCGGGGTGTCCGGACTTGGCGGCCTCGACCGCATCCATGGCCAGCGCGCGTATCGCGCTGGTTAGCTGGGAATAGACGGGGGTTTCGAAATCGCTAATGGTGGACATTGGTCGCCCCGGGATTGAGGGGGTGCAGCCGAAAAACCCGGCATTGTCGCCTAATCACGTCTGCTTGGGTAGTCCGGGGCCGCGAGCGCGCCCGCCGGGGGATGTCAACAGGCCCTCTGCTCAAGCTCGTTTGCGTCTTTCCATCAGCCGCGTGATCATCGGCGTGAATATCAACTGCATCGCCAACTCCATCTTGCCGCCGGGCACGACGATGATGTTGGCGCGCGACATGAACGAATCGTGCAGCATCGACAAAAGGTAGGGGAAGTCGATGCCGCTCGGGTGGGCGAAGCGAATGACGACGAAACTCTCGTCCGCCGAAGGTATGTAGCGCGCGACGAACGGATTCGACGTATCCACGGTGGGCACGCGCTGGAAATTGACGTGCGTTCGCGCGAACTGCGGGCAGATGTAGTTCACGTAGTCCGGCATTCGGCGCAGGATGGTATCGACCACGGCCTCCGTCGAGTAGCCGCGCAAGGTCTTGTCGCGATGCAGTTTCTGCACCCACTCGAGATTGATGATCGGGACTACGCCCACCAACAGGTCGACGAATTGGGCGACATTTACCCTTTCGGTAATGACGCCGCCGTGCAGCCCCTCGTAGTACAGCATGTCGGTGCCCGCCGGAATGTCTTCCCAAGGCGTGAAGGTGCCGGGCGCCCGGCCGTGGAGTGCGGCTTCCTCGTCGTTGTGCAGGTACTTGCGCACCTTGCCGCTGCCGCAGTCGCCATAGCCCCGGAATAGCGCTTCCAGTTCCTCGAGCAGATTCGGCTCCGGGCCGAAATGGCTGAAATGGTTGTTCCCATGCTCGGCCGCCGCCGCCATTGCCAGCGCCATTTCCGTGCGATCGTAGCGGTGGAAGGAATCGCCTTCGACGACGACGGCGTTAACCTCGTCGCGGAGGAAGATATGCTGGAAGGTTTTGGTGACCGAGGACGTGCCGGCGCCCGACGATCCGGTGATCGCGACGATTGGATGCTTGACGGACATCGCGTTTCCTCATTGGTTTCTGAATAGAGAGCGTACGTTGAACAGGGGCATGTTGCGGTCCTGGTCGATGCCCTGCAGATAGTCCGCATAATAGCCCGCGATGCGTTGCACTTCGTCGCTCGCGCCGCAGATCAGGGGTGTGCGCTGGTGCAAGCCTTCCGGGTGGATGTTCATGACCGGCTCACGGCCGGTGGTCGAAACGCCGCCCGCCTGCTCGATGATGAACGAAACCGGATTGGCTTCGTACATCAGGCGCATGCCGCTCGCCTCGCCGGACTCGCGCATATCCTTCGGATAGACGAACACGCCGCCGCGATTGAGGATGCGAAATGTCTCCGCCGGCAGCGAGTCGACCCAGCGTACATTGAAGTCCTTGCCGCGCGGCCCGGCAGCGCCGTCCAGGCATTCCCCGACATAGCGCTTGATCGGCGGCTCCCAGAAGCGCTCGTGCGAAGGGTTGATCGAGAACTCGGATGTGTCCTCGGCGATCCGCATCCTGGGATGGGTGAGGATGAACTCGCCCACTCCGCGATCGAGCGTAAAGCCGTTTACGCCGTTGCCGGTGGTGAGCACCAGCATGGTCGTCGGCCCGTACAGCGCGAATCCGGCGCACACCTGCTGGGAGCCGGCCTGGAGGAAATCCTCCGGATCGGCCTGGACGCCCGGCTTGGGACTGCGCAGCACCGAGAAGATGGTGCCGACGGGAATGTTGATGTCGATCTTGGCGATGCCGTCGAGCGGGTCGAAGAGCAGCAGATATTTGCCCACCGGATAGGGCGAGGGAATCGGATGAAAGGTTTCCATCTTGTCCGACACCATCGCCGCCAGGTGGCCTGCCCATACGTTGGAGTGCAGCATCACTTCGTTGCTGAGCGCATCGAGTTTCTGCCGCACGGCCTCGGTGATGCCCTGTCCGCCGGCACTCTCCTTGAGACCGATCAGCGCCCCCTTGTTGATGGTGTTGGCGATGACTTTGCACGCGGTGCCGATGTCGTTGAGCAGGCCGGAGAAGTCGCCGGTTGCGCCGGGAATGCGGCGCTGTTCCTCGATGATGAAGTGGGTCAGGCTGATGAGTCCGTCCTGCATGGGTCTGCTCCCGGTTCATTGACGCGTCGGTAGTATTGCGGCCACGAGCCCGCGCGCTCCGGCGGCGATATAGGGTCGGGCAGGATGGAGAGCTGGCTTTGGGTGATGCGGTTACCTACGCGCGAATCCAGTCGCGCCATGCCGCCAGCAAGGCCGGATTGCCGGCGGCAAGGACCGAGCGCTTCCATACGTCGCCGCTGTCGAAATCATCCTGGGTGAGGGTGCACGCGGCGCCGCCCGCTTCCTCGAGAATGAGGCGGCCGGCGGCATAGTCCCAGAGCATCTGGCCGCCGTGCAGATAGACGTCAAGCCGGCCGGCGGCGACGAAGCACCATTCGATCGCGCTGGAACCGAAATTGCGCTGCGAGTAGTAGGGCGGGCGGGTCGCCAGGCGGTCGGCAAGCGCCTTCGGCACGCGTTTGAAATCGACGCCGGCGATGCACTCGGCGAGCCGGGCGGGAGCGCTGCGCAGCGGCAAGCGAATGCCGTTGAGCCAGCTTCCCGCACCGGGCTCGGCGTAGAAAGCTTCGTCGCTCGCCGGGTTGTAGAACCACACCGAGGCGCGTTTTGTGGCCGAGCAGAAACGCCACCGAGACGCCAAAAAAAGGCAAGCCGTTGACGAAGTTGGTGGTGCCGTCGATGGGATCGACGCACCACAGACCATCGGATCCATGCCGCCACACCTCGTGCTGCTGCTCGCCGCTCATCTCCTCGCCCAGAACCGGCCGGTCGATGAGGGGAGCGAGCCGCTCGCCGAGCGCCTTTTGCGCCGCCAGGTCCACCTCGGTGAACATGGTTCCGTCGGCCTTGTGCTCGCGCACCGCCGACAAGTAGCGGCCCATGATGACATCCTGGGCGACGCCGCGCACGGCACTCACCACGCGCTCGCACAGTGGTGACACGCCGCCGTCGGCGCCCGATGCTCGGCCGCTCAGGTCCTCCACTTGATCGAGCACCCCATGCTCGCGATCTGCTCGCGCGGACCGACGCCGGTCTCGGCGATTTGCACCATGGCCCCGAACAGGTCGCGCCGTGCCTCGGGCACCGCTTCTTTGCGCGAGGCGTCGAGCCGCCCGCGGTACTGCAATTCGAGTTCGCGATTGAAGCCGAAGAAGTCGGGTGTGCACACCGCGCCGTAAGTGCGGGCGACCTCCTGGGTCTCGTCGAACAGGTAGGGGAAGGGGAAATCCGATTCGCATGCGATGCGCGCCATGTTGTCGAACGAGTCCTCAGGGTAGTCGAGGGGATCGTTGGACATGATCGCCGCCGCGCCGATGCCGTGGTCTTCGAGCTCGCGTGCGTCGCGGACGATGCGCTGGATCACCGCCTTGACGTAAGGGCAGTGGTTGCAGATGAACATCAGCAACAGGCCGTTGGCGCCGCGCACCGACGCCAAGCCGTAGCGCCGGCCGTCGGTGCCTAGAAGCTCGAAGTCACGTGCCTTCCAGCCGAAATCGCAGAGGGGGGGCGTCGTGCTTACCACGCGGAATCCCTTATGGCATGGACCTGCGGGACCGGCATTGCAGTTTCACTCCTATAATAGCACGATGGCTCCCCGCTTCTTTTGCGCCACGGAGCTGCACGCCGGGCGCACGATACGCTTGCCGCCGAGCGTGGCCCACCATGTCGAGCGCGTGTTGCGGCTGCGCATCGGCGACGCGCTGACGCTGTTCAACGGCGGCGGCGGCGAGTATGCCGCCAAGATCGTCGCGATGGGCGAGCACACGGCCGCCGCGCTGACGGCCTGGCGCGAAACCGAGCGCGAGTCGAAGATCGCCATCACCCTGGCGCAGTCATTGCCGAGCAGCGACAAGATGGATTGGATCGTCCAGAAAGCCGTCGAGCTGGGCGTGGCGGGAATCGCCCCCCTAGTGGCGGAGCGCAGCGTGGTGCGGCTGGCGGGCGAGCGCGCCGTCAAGCGCACTGCCCATTGGCAGCAGGTGGCTGTCGCCGCGTGCGAGCAAAGCGGACGCAACCGGGTGCCCGAAGTGGCGCCGATACGGCCGCTGCCGGCCTTCTTGGCCGATGTCCAGAACGCCGCTGCCGTGCGCCTGGTGCTGGATCCCGACGCGCCCGGCGGTATCGCAGAAGAGCATATCGGCGCCTCGGTGGTCATGCTGGTCGGGCCCGAGGGCGGATTCAGCGGCGCCGAGACGGCGGCGATCGCCGGCTGCGGTTTCATGCCGGTGCGGCTCGGTCCGCGGCTGTTGCGCACGGAAACCGCCGGGATGGTAGGCTTGGCGACGCTTCTTGCCCGCGCCGGCGAGATTTAGGGAGAACAACATGTTCGAGTCTGCGGAACTCGAGCACAAGATCGACAAGGCCGAATTCGATCGCGTCGTGCCGCGATTGCGCGCCGACCTATTGGATACGCAATTCGACATCGGCCAGCTCGGCAAATTCGCTGTGCTGATCCTCATCAACGGTGTCGAGGGGTCGGGCCGCGGCCAGGTGGTGAATCAGCTCAACGCCTGGATGGACCCGCGCCACATCCTCACCTATTCGTTCGGCGAGCCCTCCGACGAGGAAATCGAGCGGCCCTACATGTGGCGCTTCTGGCGCGCGCTTCCGCCCAAGGGCAAGATCGGCATCCTGTTCGGCAACTGGTACAGCGAAACGATCCAGGCGCGGGCGCTTAAGCAGATCAAGCGCACCGATCTCGACGGACAACTGCGCGACATCAACCGCTTCGAAATGATGCTGGCGAGCGGCGGGGATATGATCCTCAAATTCTGGTTTCACCTGTCCAAGGACCAGCAGAAGAGACGGCTCGACGCGTTGTCGAAGAACGCCAAGACTCGCTGGCGCGTCAGCGACACCGACTGGTCCTATCTAAAGCGCTATGACCGCTATCGCGAGGTGTCCGATCATGTGCTGCGCACCACCAGCACCGGCCACTCGCCCTGGATCGTGGTCGCCGGCGCCGACGAGCGCTACCGCACGCTGATGGTCGGGCGCACCCTGCTCGAGTCGATGCGCAAGCGCCTGGCGCTCGAAACCAAGGGCTGGACGCCGCCGGTGACCGCTGCACCGCTGCCGCCGGTGACCGATACGGTGGATCTCATCAACTCGCTCAGGCTGCACCAGCCGTTGGCCAAGAACAACTACGATAGGGAGCTCGAGCGCTTGCAGGGCCGGCTGGCCCTGCTGATGCGCAGCGCGGCGGTGAAGAAGCGCTCGCTGATCCTGGTGTTCGAGGGCCAGGACGCGGCCGGCAAGGGCGGCGCGATCCGCCGCGTCACCGGCGCGCTCGACGCGCGCCACTACCGCGTCATCCCGATCGCCGCGCCGACCGAGGAAGAGCGCGCCCAGCCCTATCTGTGGCGCTTCTGGCGCCACGTGCCGCGCAACGGCCGGATCACGATTTTCGACCGCTCCTGGTACGGGCGCGTGCTGGTCGAGCGGGTCGAGGGTTTCTGCTCCGAGGCCGACTGGATGCGCGCCTATGCCGAGATCAACGACTTCGAGGACCAGCTGGTGCGCCACGGATCGGTGCTGTCCAAGTTCTGGCTGGCCATCAGCGCCGAGGAGCAATTGCGCCGCTTCAAGGAGCGCGAGAAGACGCGCTTCAAGCGCTTCAAGATCACCGCCGAAGACTGGCGCAACCGCAAGCGCGCGAAGGAGTACGAACGCGCCGTGTGCGACATGGTCGATCGCACCAGCACCCAGATCGCGCCGTGGACGCTGGTCGAGGCCGACAACAAGTATTACGCCCGCATCAAGGTGCTGCGCACTCTGTGCGAGCGGCTGGAAGTCACACTGAAGTAGCGCCTGCGGCGTCGCCCGCCGGTTGGGCGCGCCGCTCAGCGCGTCGCGCGGCCGCGGTAGTCGTTCAAGATATCGGGGAGTTCCGCCGAGACGAGCTTCTGGTCGGCGTAGAAGCGGAACAGCTCTGTGACCGTGAACACAGACCACAGCGCGTATCCCTTGTTCGCGAGCTGTACCGCACCGCCTTGTTCGCAATCGATCAGGACCAGCGTATTCAACGCGGTGTAGCTCCAGTTTTCGAGCACGTCGATGACCTCGAATTTCGGCTCGGCACGCGTGATCGAGTCGTCGATGAGAAGGATATTCTTGGCGCGCCGCGTGCTGCCCGAGACCTTGATGCTTCCGGGGGCGCCGTTGCGGCCTTCCTCGCGCTCGAGCTGCACGAAGGGAAAGCGCGCATGATCCCTGTGATAGGTTTGCGCGAAAGGCACGCCGGCGCGCGGTATCGCGGCGATCGCGTCGTAGATGATCTTCTGTCGCTTCGCCGCCTCGTACATGCAGCGCACCGCCAGCGTCAGCACTTCCTGGGTCAGCAGCCCGCGCTGCGGATCGTCCTTGGTGCGCAAATTGAACGCGTATGGACTGAGCGGTAGAGCCGGATCGTTTGCGTTCTCGGAAACCAGGAACCCGCGTTCCTCGCCGCGCTGTATCACCAGCGGATGGTTCATTTCGACCGTCAGCACTGATCCAACATCCCAAAGCGCCAGTGCCAACTCACGCCGCAGCGCATCATACGGGCCCAGCTTTTCGTCCGTCAGCATTCCCGATTCCTTTCTCTCGCAGGCCAAACCTGCGCGGTTTACCTTGTTGACCTTGGCAGGTTAACAACTTCCGCGGTGACCGCGAGGCCGTCAGCGTAAGTCCGGCGCGGGAACGGTAGCCAGGGCGAGCCGCGGCGGCGCCGTCGCCACTCGGGTAGGTCCCCATCTCGGGTATTATTCCGCCTGCAACCGACGCGCCGCCAGCCATGAAGACCAACGACTCCACGCGCCGCTTCGTTTCCTGGGTGCGCGCCGCCGCGCCATATATCCACGCGTTTGGCGGGCGTACCTTCGTCATCGGCTTCGGCGGCGAAGTGATGGAGGGCGCGCCGGCGACCGCGCTGGCGCAGGACTGCAACCTGCTCGCCGCGCTCGGCATCCGCCTGGTGCTGATACACGGCGCGCGGCCGCAGATCGATGCCGAGATGGCGCGGCGCGGCTTGCAGCCGCGCTTCCACGCGGGGCTGCGCGTCACCGACGCGGCGGCGCTGGAGTGCGTGAAGAGTGCGCTGATGGTGGCGCGCCTGGAGATCGAGGCGCTGCTGTCCCAGGGGCTGCCGAACACACCCATGGCGGGTGCGTGTATGCGCATCACCGGCGGAAACTTCGTCATCGCCAAGCCGGTCGGCGTCGTCGATGGTGTCGACTACCAATACACCGGCGCGGTGCGCAAGGTGATCGCGGAGGAAATCAGCGCCGACCTCGATCAGGAGAATGTCGTGTTGATCACGCCGCTCGGCTTCTCGCCCGCCGGCGAAGTATTCAATCTGAGCATGGAGGACGCGGCGGAGGCCGTCGCCATCGCGCTCAAGGCGGACAAGCTGGTGTTCTTGTGCGACAGCCCCGGTATGACCGACGAACGCGGCCGGCTGGTGCCGGCGGTGACCGCCGACGAGGCGGAACGCGAATTGCATCGCCGAACCGATCTATCTGAGGATCTCACGCTTTACCTGCCGAGCGCGATCCGCGCCTGCCGTCAAGGCGTCGGCAGGGTACATCTGGTCGATCGCGCCGCCGACGGCGGACTGTTGCTGGAGTTCTTCACCCACGAGGGCGTGGGCACCGTCATCTCGCGCGACCCCTTGGCGCAGCTGCGCGAAGCGACGATCGACGACGTCGCCACCATCGTCGGCATGATCGCGCCCCTGGAGGCCGACGGCACCTTGGTGCCGCGCGCCCGAGAGCGCCTGGAAGCCGAGGTCGAGCGTTTCAGCCTGCTCGAACAAGATGGCGTCGTGCTCGGCTGCTCGGCGCTCTATCCCTTCAAGGCCGACAAAGCGGCGGAATTGGCCTGCCTGGCGGTGATACCCGAATACCGGCGCAGCGGCCACGGCGATGCGCTGCTCGCGCACATCGAAGGGCGCGCGCGCAAGGCCAAGCTCAAACGTCTTTTCGTGCTCACCACGCGCACCGCCCATTGGTTCATCGAGCGCGGATTCCGCGAAGTCGGCATCGAGCAGTTGCCGCGCGGCAAGCGCGAGTTCTACAACTACCAGCGCCGCTCCAAGGTGCTGATGAAGTCGCTCTAGGCGAGGCCAGTGCCTGCTCCCGCCGTCCCGCGCCGGCAGAAACTGAGCGTTCGGCTAGGCGTGCTGGCGGGCGGGCTGTTCCTGCTGCTGGCCATCATTCTGCCCGCGCGTAACGTCAACGTCGCCGAGGAGGCGTGGGCGGCGCGCGAGCGCGAGCACCTTCGCCTGCTGGAGGTGCTCGCGCCGAGCGCACTCGCGCCGGCACTGCTTGCCGGCGACAACGGCCGCATCGCGGAGACCCTCGACCGCCTGCGCGGGGCGGGGGCATTCGCCTATTTGGCCGTGATCGACAATGAGCAGCGAATCGTCGCGGCGAGCGGATGGGACACATCCCGGCCGCTGCCTTCGCCGACGATTGCGATGCCCTTGGGCGCCGCCCGCTACGATGCGATCATCATGCTGCATGCGGGTGATCGGCGCCTCGGCGCGCTGCGCTACGGCGTGGACCTCGGCCGCGCGCGCAGCGTGCGCTCCGAAGCGCTGCGCGATAGCTTGATCCTCGGTTTGGCTACGGCTGCAGTCGGCGTGCTGCTGATGGCGCTGTTCGGCGTGAGGCTTTCGGATGGACTGACGCGCGTGCGCCGCGGACTCGAAGACCTCGAGCGAGGGTCTCTGCCGGCCAAACTGCCGGTGCGCGGCCCGGAAGAGCTGCGCAACGTGATCCGCGCGCTCAACCGTTGCGCTCAAACGCTGGAGTCGAGAATCGAAAGCTTGCGCCAGGGCGAATCGCAATTTCATTCCATTGCCGACTACACCTTCGGCGTCGAGGCTTGGTTCAACCCGCGCGGGCGCTTGCTTTGGATTAATCGCTCGATCGAGCGTGTCACCGGATTCACGCCAGTGGAATGTGTGCTCGCGGGCAATCTTGTCGAAACGCTGGTGTATCCAAAGGATCGCAAGTTCGCCGTGGAGGCGGCGACCGAGGCGTTCAAGGGTAGCACCTCGGGCAGTAATCTCGAACTGCGGCTGCAGAAGAAGGATGGCGACATCGTCTGGGTGAGGATCAACTGGCAGGCCAGCTACGATGCGGCGGGCGCCTACCTCGGTCTGCGCGTATCGATCGACGAGATTCAGCAGCGCAAGGAAGCCGAGTTGAAGCTGCTGGAGACGGTAGCCGAGTTGCGCCGGGCGCAGAGCCTAAAGGAGTATTACCTGACGCGCAGCAACGAGGAACGCCTGCGCCTCGAGGCGCTGCTCGATGTCATGAAGATCGGCGTGCTATTCGTCGACCGGGATCATCGAGTGCGCTATTGCAACAAATCGATGCTGCGCATGTGGAACATGGACGTGACCGACAACCTTACCGGCGTGCGCGATGCGGTACTCCTGGAGCGAACCCAAGCCCAGCTATGCGAACCGCAGGAGTTTCGCAGCCACGTGGATCAGGTGCTCGGCGAGCGCGAAACGAGCGTTCCCTACGATGTCATGTTCAGGGACGGGCGCATCCTCAACGACGTCTCGGCACCGGTGCTCAGCCCGGAGCCCGGGCGCTATCTCGGCAGGGTATGGATCTACGAGGATGTCACCGAGCAGCGGCGGTGGGCGGAACGCCTGACCCAGTTGGCCGAACGCGATCCGCTCACCAACCTTTACAACCGGCGCAGGTTCGGTGAGGAAACGCAGCGCATGATCGCCGACGCCGAGCGGCGCGGGGTGCAGCTGGGCTTGCTCGTGCTCGACCTCGATGGCTTCAAACCGATCAACGACGAATTCGGCCACCAGGCAGGCGACTCGGTGCTGGTTCAACTCGCCGCCGAAGTGGGGGGAACCGTACGCCGCAACGAGATGTTCTTCCGCCTTGGCGGCGACGAGTTTGCCATTCTGGCGCCCGATACCGACGAAGCGGAGATGGAGGGCCTGGCGCGCCGGGTCGCCTCCCGGATCGAAGGTCTATGCTTCGACTTTTCGGGCCAGAAGCGTCACGTTTCGGCGAGCTTGGGTATCGCGCTTTTTCCGCGCGACGCGGCGGGCAGCGAGGAGTTGCTGTCGGGCGCCGATCAGGCGATGTACGACGTCAAGGCCGCGGGCAAGAGCGGCTGGAAGGTGTATCGGCGCCCGCCGCCGCTGCGCAGCGCGGGGTAGTTTTTGCGCTAGAATGGCTGCCATTCGAATGCCGCCGTGAGCGCCTTGCTCCGGCCGAAAGGACAGGTACATGGCTCGTATGGTCAATTGCGTCAAGCTCGGACGCGAATCCGAAGGGTTGGACATTCAGCCGTATCCGGGCGAACTCGGCAAGCGCATCTTCGACAATGTCTCCAAGGAGGCGTGGCAACAGTGGCTGCGTCACCAGACGATGCTGGTGAACGAGAATCGGCTCAATCTGGCGGATGCGCGGGCGCGCAAGTACCTTGCCGAGCAAATGGAAAAGCATTTCTTCGGTGCGGGCGCAGACCAAGCAGCGGGTTATGTGCCGCCCCAGTAGTGAGAGTCATCGCGTTGGGGTCGCTGTCGTTCCTGCGCGGGCGGGAACCGGAACCCATCGCGCCATATGGATTCCCGCTTGCGCGGGAATGACATAACGCGTTACTCGGCGATCTCTTTCTCGATTTCGGCCAGGCCGATGTGGCGCACATCGCGGCCCTTCACCATGTAGACCACGTACTCGCAGATGTTCTTGGCATGGTCGCCGATGCGCTCGAACGCCTTGGAGATGAAGATGATCTCCAGACTGTGAGAGATGGTGCGCGGATCTTCCATCATGAAGGTGATGAGCTGGCGGGTGATGGATTTGAATTCGGCGTCGATTTCCTTGTCCCTGCGAACCACCTCCCCCGCCAGGGTGAGGTCGAGCCGGGCGAAGCAATCCAGCGCCTGACGCAGCAGTTCCACCGACAGTCTCGAAATGTGTCTGAGTTCGATCTTCGGCACGAACCCCGCGTCGCTCGAGTGGATCTGACGCGCCATCTTGGCGACCTTTTTCGCTTCGTCCCCGACGCGTTCGAGATCGGTAATGATCTTGACCACCGTCATGACCATGCGCAAGTCCGAGGCGGCCGGTTGGCGCCTGGCGATGATGTGGATGCACGCTTCGTCGAGCTCCACCTCCATCAGGTTGATGCGGCTATCGTAGCTGATGACTTGCTCGATCTTCAGCATGTCGCCTTCGGTAAAACCCTCCATGGCGAGCGTGACCTGTTGCTCGACCGCGCCCCCCATTTGCAGCACGCGGCTGCGGATGCTCTCCAGTTCGGTGTCGAATTGCTTAACGGTGTGTTCGCTCATCTGTGCGTTACCCGGCCGGGGGCCCGTAGCGGCATGACTTTAGAATTCTAGCGAATCATGATGACAGATTTGTTTCACACCGTCCTGGTTTCAACGCCTCGTGTGGTCGCCAGCAACAGCAGGTCCGCCGGGCGCAAGGCGAACAGCCCATTGCTGACCACACCGGCGATATCGT
This sequence comes from uncultured beta proteobacterium, assembly GCA_963822375.1. GTDB lineage: Bacteria > Pseudomonadota > Gammaproteobacteria > Burkholderiales > Rhodocyclaceae > CAWGHV01. The sequence continues at coordinate 25,250 of CAWGHV010000007.1, forward strand.
TGATGCGTCGTTCCAAGTCGAGCGGATCGCCGATCGACAGGCCGTGCACATCGAGGATCTGATTGCCGTTGTCGGTGACGAACGCCAGGCGCGGCAGCGCCTTCCCGCCGAGCCGCGCCATCGAACGTATGACGTGTTCGCGCGCCATGGGGATTATTTCGAGCGGCAGCGGGAACTTGCCGAGCCGATCCACCAGCTTCGACTCGTCCGCTATGCACACGAACTTGCGTGCTACGGCAGCCACGATCTTTTCTCGTGTGAGCGCACCCCCGCCGCCCTTGATCATCGCCAAGCGCGCGCTGATCTCGTCCGCGCCGTCAACGTACACTGGAATCGAGCCGACCTCGTTCAGGTCGAATACGGGAACTCCCGCCGCGCGCAGCCGCTGTGCGCTGGCTTCGGAACTTGCGACCGCGCCGGCCAGCCGGTCCTTCATACGTGCTAGCCCGGCGATGAAGTGGTTGGCGGTCGAGCCCGTCCCCACGCCGACGATGCTGCCTTCTTCCAGATAACCCAGTGCAGCCTGCGCCGCCGCCTGCTTGAGAACTTCCGTGCTCATGCTGTGCTCCTTATCGGCCGCCCATCCCGGTTCATCGGGGTGCAATTCAAGTAGGATAGACACCTTGGGGGGGCATGCGAGTTGCCGATTTTACCCGAAGCAGCAGGGGCCGCCCGAAGGTGCACGGGGCGAACGATGGAACTTCCGCTTCGCGGCACACCGTCAAAGATGGGCTTTCATAACCAGAGTGAGGACGCAAAAATGGGACTACTGGATCAACTGGCCGGGCAGGTACTCGGGCAAGTTCTGGGCGGCGGCAATGCGGCCGGGGGCGGCACTCAGAACATGCTGATGCAATTGGTGATGGGCATGCTTCAAAACCAGGGCGGCCTTGGCGGACTGCTCGGGCGCTTCCAGCAGGCGGGCCTGGGCGATCAGGCGGCTTCGTGGGTGGGCACCGGGCAGAACGTGCCCATCGGCGCCGATCAGGTACAGGCGACCTTCGGGCCTGAGCAGATCGCACAGTGGGCAAACCAGCTCGGTCTGTCCAACGATCAGACTTCCGGCGCTTTGGCACAGATGCTGCCGCAGGTAGTCGATCAGCTCACACCGGGGGGGCAGGTGACCGAGGGTCCGCAGCTCAACGATATGCTCGGGCAACTGGCGGGAAACTTCTTCAACCGCTGAACCTCGCGGATTCGGACTCACGGGCGGCCTCGGTGCCGCCCTTTTTCTTGGTTCGACCTACGCCGTGGAATCTGCCACCCGCGATCAGCGTTCGTACAGCGGATGGAGTTGCGGCGTGCGCCTGCGGTCCCTGCCCGTGCGGCGATCCTCCGCGCCCAGGTTGGTCACCATGCCGCGCTGGGCCAGCGGGTGGCGCCGATCGTCTTCGCGGCGATCGTCGTAGTGCACGTACTTGCATCGGCAGACTTTGGCGTCGCACCCCGGTAGCGGCAGCAAAGGCGCCTCACGCGATAGCATGCGCTGGCGGTTCAAGCCCCGCGCGGCGCGGCACGCGTCCTTACGGAAAGCGATGGCGACGCAGTGGTACGGATTCGACACGCGGCGCTGGTGCGGTTCGGGTCGCCGCGCCTGGCGTTTGAAAAAGCGCCATATCAGTAGCGCCACTCCGCCGATCAGAATGAGCGGCGGCAGCCAGGTGGAGATCAAGTTGCCATCCATCGGCGGTCAGGCCCTCCCGCATATCGTTGTTGCGAAGAAACCGGCATCGAAGCGATGCCGCGCTACTTTTTCCGCGCCGGCGGTAGGTCGGTGCACGCGCCTTCGAAAACTTCCGCCGCCATGCCGATCGACTCGCCCAGGGTCGGGTGGGGGTGGATGGTCTTGCCGATGTCGAGCGCGTCGCAGCCCATCTCGATCGCCAGCGCGATCTCGCCGATCATGTCGCCAGCATTGGTGCCGACGCGATCAAATTAGAAAAGTAATTCAGGACTTCCGTGTATACATTCGGGATACTAATTCCTTCGATGTGATGGAGCAATCCCAAAAACTTTACGACTGGCTACTGCGCCCCCTCGCCACTGATTTAGAAAAATCCAACATTACCACCATCCTCTACGCCCCTGATAAACAACTCCGTTATGTTCCCCTTACCGCACTCCATGATGGTAAGCAGTGGGTTGTCGAACGCTATGAAGTAGGCTATCTGATTGCGTACAATCTCGCAAGTTTTAGGGGAGATGTTCCCAAGAAACCAAACATTCTAGTAGGTGCTTTAGGCAAAAATAGCTATCCTGGTCTGCCTCCCTTACCTGCTACTCTTACCGAGGTGGAATCTATTAGCACATCCATTCCCGAAACCCTCAAGTTCGTGCAAGATAGCTTCACGCGCCAATCTATCCAGCAAAATCTACAGGGGCGCACCATCCTACATTTAGCAACCCATGCAGAGTTTCGAGGGGATAGCCCTGATGATTCCTTTATTCTCATGGGCAATGGCGACAAACTCACCTTAACCGATCTAAGAGATTGGAAACTGCCTGAAGTAGACCTAGTAGTACTCAGCGCTTGTCAGACGGGCTGGGCGTGGCTGATCAGAGCATTGAGCTTTTGGGTTTTGGCTATCAGATGCAACTAGTAGGAGCAAAAGGAACCCTCTCCTCCTTATGGTCAGTAAGCGATGGCGGCACGGGGATACTAATGGATGGTTTCTATCAGCAATTCTCTAAAATCCCAAACAGTTTCGCTGCACTTCGCAATGCTCAACTTACAATGATTCGTCAAGGGGATAGCCTTACTGGAGAAAGCAAACGCAGATACGAAACTCTACGTTCTGGACTGCCGCCAAAAGTGCAAGGGAACCTCAATCATCCATACTATTGGGCAGCCTTCGTTGCCATTCAGAATAGTTTTGCAAATACTCAGGCTGAAGATTTGGGAAAATAGAATATTTAAAGTTAGATTGTTTTACTTTCTTATTAAGGCTTGACGATCAGAATACCGTAGGCATCGGGATTGAGGTATTTACGAACGGCGGCTTGGATGTCTTCTTTGGTGATGGATTTGATGCGATCGGGATAGTTGAGTGCGTGGTCGAGGGAGCCAACAATGCGATCGTAATAGCCGTAGATACCTGCTCTCTCGCGAGGTGACTCATTGCCAAAGATAAAGCGGTTGCTAACTTGGGTGCGGATCTTGGCTAGCTCCTCATCGGTGACAAAAGTGTCATGCAAACGGCGAATATGTTCGCGGACGGATTGCTCGACTGCATCGACATTTTTCACATTCAACTTAGCGAAGACTTGAAAAGTGCCTTGCCAACGCATGGCGGAATTGCTGACGGAAATGCGATCGCAAATACGTTGATTTTCGCGTAAGTCCTGTACCATGCGCGAGGTGCGTCCACTGCCGAGGATGTTTGCCAAAATGCTCAAAGGATAGGTTTCCTCAAGTTCTTGCAGACCCGAAACGCGCCATGTCATGCTCAGGCGAGCTTGTTTTAGAACTGCTATCGGTGACTTCGCGGCGGACGATTTCTGTAAAGGCGGGTAAAGGCGCAAAGGTTTTTGGTGTTGGTGGATCGGGGATCGCCTTAGCATCAGCAAAATATTCCTCAATCACACTAATCATTTCTGAGACTGGCAGATTACCGAACGGCGATCGTCATGTTTTGCGGTGCATACCATTGTCGGCCGCCGCCGAATTGCTGACACGAAGTTTCGGCGCCAGCCGGATGCTGGCGGCGAGGCGGACCAGATCGAGCGGGTACGGCATGACAGTGGCTTCGTCGAAATCGTTGACACCCCACACCAGCCGGCCGTCGGCGTCACGCCAGGTGCCGAAATTTTCCAGATGCATATCGCCGACGGCCAGCACCTGCGGCGCATCCATCAGCTCCGGGCACAGCGTCGGGACGGTTTTGGCCCAGCGGAAGTAGGTCGCACGCAGGAAGATGAAGGCGTTCTTCTTCATCCGGTGATGCTTGGCGGCGATGTCCTTCTTGACGACGTCGCATTGCGTTGCCAGCCAGGCCTCGTAGGCGTCATTGTCCTTGCGAAACGACATTGCGGGCTCTCGGAGTTCATAGCTGACGCCATCCTATCTCGGGATGTCTCGATTTGGTATCTCGCCGGTGGATCGCTCGGTCCCTGCTCAACGCGCCCGCGGCGGCACGCGGCGTTGGCGACGCGTTCGAGCTGTTCCCAGGTCAGCGTTCCGCCGCATGGCTGACAGCGACCGCATCCCTCGGCATACCAGCGCGGCACGTCGGCGGTGGGGATCAACATGGGTTCCTCCATACAGCTGCCGGAGGCGCCTTCTACGTTACGTATCGAAACAGTTGGGAAGCCGCCTGCTCCAGCAAATCCGGGCAGAACCAGACCACCAGGCGGGCGAAAATCGATCGGCCGATGCGCGTGCCGATGGCACGTCGCCGTCCGGTCCACTTCGAAAGCGCTTTATCCGGTGTCCTCATCGCCGCCTCCATCCCCCTCAGGCACGCCCATGCCTGATGGCGACAGAATGCAAAACGAGCGTTCGGCCCAATATCGTGCGAACGTATTTGCGGGCCACGCCTTGGTTTATCCCGGCCTACCCGAACGGAAATGGGAACTCCCGTGGCGTCATCCAATCTCATACGTAAGTGTGGTTCACCTTATGCTGAACGGTGGTAGGGTCGAAGAAGAGGCGAGAGCAGGAAGTCTGGGATGGGTAGCGGCGAGCCCACGGTGCATATCATCGACGACGACGAATTGCTGCGGCGGGCGCTGGATGGCCTCTTTCGATCTGTCGGGCTGAAGGCCCGCGGCTATGGTTCGGTGCGGGAATTCCTCGACGGCGGGCTCGAGGATACGCCGGGGTGCCTGGTGCTGGATGTGCCGCCTTCCCGTGATCCGGGAAGGCGGACATCCAGCACCAGGCGCCCCGGGGCCTTCCTCGACCCCGCCGTCGAGGAATTCCCGCACCGAACCATAGCCGCGGGCCTTCAGCCCGACAGATCGAAAGAGGCCATCCAGCGCCCGCCGCACCTGGGGATTCGTCGTCGTCGATGATATGCACCAGTGGGCTCACCGCTACCCATCCCCACTCTTCCTGCTCTCGCCTCTTCTTGGTTCGACCTCCCCCGCCCTCTAAGGTGAAGCCTCACTCTACATATGATTTTGATGACGCCACGGGATTTCTCCGTTCGGTAGGCCGGGATGAGCGAGCGCGTGGCCCGCAAATACGTTCGCACGTGATATTGGGCCGAACGCTCGTTTTGCATTCTGTCGCCATCAGGCATGGGCGTGCCTGGGGATGGAGGCGGCGATGAGGACACCGGATAAAGCGCTTTCGAAGTCGAAGCGCGACAGCGACGTGCCATCGGCACGCGCATCCGCCCCATCGAGGACGCCCGCCTGGTGGTCTGGTTCTGCCCGGATTTGCTGGAGCAGGCGGCTTCCCAACTGTTTCGATACGTAACGTAAAGGCGCCTCCGGCCGCTGTATGGACGCAGCGCTTTGTGTTCGGTCGAACTTGGTTGCTGCAGTTGGGCTTGGCCGCGCGATACTCGCAGGTCTGAAAATGCGACGGAGAACCCATGTTGATCCCCACCGCCGACGTGCCGCGCTGGTACTGCTGCCGAGGGATGCGGTCGCTGTCAGCCATGCGGCGGAACGCTGACCTGGGAACACTCGCACGCGTCGCCGACGCCACGCAGCGGGCACCTGCAGCAGGGACCGAGCGATCCACCGGCGGAGAATCCCGAATCGAGACATCCCGAGATAGGATGACGTCAGCTATCAACTCCGAGAGCCCCGAATGTCGCTTTCGCAAGGACGATGACGCCTACGAGGCCTGGCTGGCAACGCAATGCAACATCATCAAGAAGGACGCGCCACAAGCATCACCGGATGAAGAAGAACGCCTTCATCTTCCTCCGTGCGACCTTCTTCCGCTGGGCCAAAACCGTCCCGACGCTGTGCCCCGGAGCTGATGGATGCGCCGCAGGTGCTGGCCGTCGGCGATATGCATCTGGAAAATTTCGGCACCTGGCGTGACGCCGACGGCCGGCTGGTGTGGGGCGTCAACGATTTCGACGAAGCCGCTGTCATGCCGTACCCGCTCGATCTGGTCCGCCTCGCCGCCAGCATCCGGCTGGCGCCGAAACTTCGTGTCGCAATTCGGCGGCGGCCGACAATGGTATGCACCGCAACATTTGACGAACCCCCATTGTCGGTCATGTCCCAGTCTCAGAAATGATTAGTGTGATTGAGGAATATTTTGCTGATGCTAAGGCAATGGCCGATAAGCCGGTACTAGCTCTTACCCGCCTTTACAGAAATCGTCCGCCCGCGAAGTCACCGATCGCGGTCTCGAACAAGCTCGCCTGAGCATGACATGGCGCGTTTCGGGTCTGCAAGAACTTGAGGAAACCTATCCTTTGAGCATTTTCGCAAACGTGTCGGCAGTGGACACACCCGCGCATGGTACAGGACTTACGCGAAATTCAACGTATTTGCGATCGCATTTCCGTCGGCGAGATTCCCGCCATGCGTTGGCAAGGCACTTTTCAAGTCTTCGCTAAGTTGAATGTGAAAAATGTGATGCAGTCGAGCAATCCATCCACGAACATATTCGCCGTTTGCATGACACTTTTGTCACCGATGAGGAGCTAGCCAAGATCCGCACCCAAGTTAGCAACCGCTTTATCTTTGGCAATGAGTCACCTCGCGAGAGAGCAGGTATCTACGGCTATTCCGATCGCATTGTTGGCTCCCTCGACCACGCACTCGATTCAAATCGCATCAAATCCATCACCAAAGAGAGAACATGCAAGCCGCCGTTCCGTAAATACCTCAATCCCGATGCCTATTGTGATCAGTCAAACCTTAATCAGGAGACCGAACCAATCTAACTTTAAATATTCTATTTTCCCAAATCTTCAGCCTGAGTATTTGCAAAACTATTCTGAATGGCAACAAAGGTCCGAATAGTATGGATGATTGAGGTTCCCTTGCACTTTCAGCGGCGGTCCAGAACGTAGAGTTTCGTATCTGCGTTTGCTTTCTCCAGTAAGGCTATCCCCTTGACGAATCATTGTAAGTTGAGCATTGCGAAGTGCAGCGAAACTGTTTGGGATTTTAGAGAATTGCTGATAGAAACCATCCATTAGTATCCCCGTGCCCGCCATCACTTACTGACCATAAGGAGGAGAGGGTTACTTTTGCTCCTACTAGTTGCATCTGATAGCCAAAACCCGAAAGTTCAATGCCTTCAGAGATATGCACCGAATGCCCAAGCCCGTCTGACAAGCGCTGAGCATACTACTAGGTCTACTTCAGGCAGTTTCCAATCTCTTGAGATCGGTTAAGTTGTCGCCATTGCCCATGAGAATAAAGGAATCATCAGGGCTATCCCCTCGAAACTCTGCATGGGTTGCTAAATGTAGGATGGTGCGCCCCTGTAGATTTTGCTGGATAGATTGGCGCGTGAAGCTATCTTGCACGAACTTGAGGGTTTCGGACATGGATGTGGTACAGATGCTCCACCTCGGTAAGAGTAGCAGAGTAAGGGGACACACCAGGATGGCTCTTTTTGCCTACAAAGCACCTACTAGAATGTTTGGTTTCTTGGGAACATCTTCCCTAAAACTTCCCAGTTTATACGCGATGGGAGTACAGTACTTCATAGCGTTGGACGACCCATGCGTACCATCATGGAGTGCGGTAAGGGGAACATAA
>CAWGHV010000008.1:0-26704 GCA_963822375.1 uncultured beta proteobacterium
TTGCGGCGCGAACAGCGCGACGATGCGGCTGGATGGCCACAGCCGTGCAAAGTCGGCGCCTGGCTCGGCGTACTGCGGCTGCTCACGCACGGTACCGGCATCGGCGTCCTCGATGGTCACCGACAGCGCGCCGTTGTCGAGCAGCGCTTCGCTGAACCCTTGCGCATGCGCGGCGTCGGCGAGCACTGAGACGGAAAGCCACATCGACACGACCGCCGCGGGCTATTTGCCCTTGGCGACTTCGAGCTTCGCCGCCAGCCGCTGCTCGAGGTAGTGGATGCTGGTGCCGCCTTGATGAAGCGCGCGTCCAGCATCAGTTCCTGGTGCAGCGGAATATTGGTCTTGATGCCCTCGATCACCATCTCCGACAGCGCGATGCGCATCCGGCGTATGGCCTGCTCGCGCGTGTCGCCGTAAGCGATCACCTTGCCGAGCAGCGAGTCGTAGTGCGAGGGCACGGTGTAGCCGTCGTAGACGTGCGAGTCGACGCGGATGCCGGGCCCGCCCGGCGGGTGATATGAGGTGATCTTCCCCGGCGAAGGGGTGAACTTGAACGGATCCTCTGCATTGATACGGCATTCGATCGCGTGGCCGTGGAAGCGGATCTCGCGCTGACGAAAGCGCAGCTTGTCGCCGGCGGCGATGTGGATCTGCTGCTGCACGATGTCGATGCCGGTGATCAATTCGGTGACCGGATGTTCGACCTGCACCCGCGTGTTCATTTCGATGAAGTAAAACTCGCCGTTCTCGAACAGGAACTCGAATGTCCCCGCGCCGCGGTACTGGATGCGCCGGCATGCTTCGGCGCAACGCTCGCCGATGCGGTTGACGTGGCGCGTGTTGATCACCGGCGCCGGCGCCTCCTCGATGATCTTCTGGTGGCGCCGCTGCATCGAGCAGTCGCGTTCGCCCAGGTAGACGGCGTTGCGGTATGAGTCCGCCAGCACCTGGATCTCGATGTGGCGCGGATTCTCCAGGAACTTCTCCATGTACAGCGCCGGGTTGTTGAACGCCGCCTGTGCCTCGGCGCGCGTGGTCTGCACCGCGTTGAGCAGGGCCGCCTCGGTGTGCACGGTGCGCATGCCGCGCCCGCCGCCGCCGCCGGCCGCCTTGACGATCACCGGGTAGCCGATGGCGCGTGCGAGCTTGACGATCTCCTTCGGGTCGTCGGGCAGCACGCCTTCCGATCCCGGGACCACCGGCACGCCGGCGGCCTTCATCGCCTCCTTCGCGCTCACCTTGTCGCCCATCAAGCGTATCGTCTCCGGCCGCGGGCCGATGAAGACGAAGCCGCTGTTCTCCACGCGCTCGGCGAAATCGGCGTTCTCGGAGAGGAAGCCGTAGCCGGGGTGGATCGCTTCGGAATCGGTCACCTCCGCCGCGCTGATGATGGCGGGGATGTTCAGGTAGCTGGCGCTCGATGGCGCCGGGCCGATGCACACCGACTCGTCGGCGAGCTTGACGTATTTCGCGTCGGCGTCGGCCTCGGAGTGCACGACGACGGTCTTGACGCCCAGCTCGCGGCAGGCGCGCTGAATCCGCAGTGCGATCTCTCCCCGATTGGCGATGAGTAATTTTTCGAACATTTTGTTTCGCGCTCGATCCGGCGCCCAGAAAACTAGCCGATAACGAACAGCGCCTGTCCGTACTCGACCGGTTGGCCGTTCTCGACCCGGATCTCCTTGATCGTTCCGGCGGCGTCCGATTCGATCTCGTTCATCAGCTTCATCGCCTCGATGATGCACAGCACGTCGCCGACGCTGACACTCTGGCCGACCTCGACGAAGGCGGCGGCGCCAGGCGCCCCGGAGCGGTAGAAGGTTCCGACCATGGGCGCTTTCACCACATGCCCGTCGGGCTCAGCGGCGGGCGCCGCTTCCGCCGGGGCGGCGGCGGGAGCGGCAGCCGCGGGCGCGGCGGCGACCGGCGGGCTGGCCATCGTGTAGGTGGCTGGCGGCGCGGGAGCGCCATGCTTGACGATGCGTACCTTTTCTTCGCCCTCGGTCACTTCCAATTCGGAGATGCCGGATTCCTGAACCAAGTCGATCAGAGTCTTGAGCTTCCGCAGATCCATGCCGTTGTCCTCCTTGCGCTGGAAGCCTTCACCGCGCTGCCGGTCCGGGCTCCGGCATGCTGCCCAACTAGACGCGACGACACAAGCTAGTGGCTGGTGGCCCGCAGCTTGAGCTGCCGCAATGCCGACTCCAGCGCCAACTCGTAGCCGTGGGCGCCGAACCCGCTAATCACGCCGGCGGCCAAGTCGGAGAAATACGAACGGCGGCGGAACGTTTCGCGGGCGTGGATGTTCGACAAATGAACCTCGATGAAGGGTATCGCAACAGCCGCTAGCGCATCGCGCAGCGCCACGCTCGTGTGGGTGTAGCCCGCCGGATTGATGATGATGAAGCCGATGCCCTCGGCGGCCGCGGCTTGCACGCGGTCGATGAGATCGCCTTCGCTGTTGCTCTGGAAACTCTCCAGAAATACACCGACCGACTTCGCCCGGCTTTCCATGATCCGGTGGATGTCGCCCAGGCTGACGTTGCCGTAGATGGCGGGTTCACGCTGCCCCAGCAGATTGAGGTTGGGGCCGTGTAGAACCAAGATTCCGGGCTTCTTGTTCGTACCGTCTTCCGGCGGCTTGCCGCGTCTGGCGCTTGTCATGGGCGGGGAGTTTGCAGCAGTGCCTCGGCTATGTCCAGCTTCGGCGCTTGGGTGCCGCCGCGACCTATTTCAGTTCCCGCAGCACGGCTTCCAACTCCGGCTCGGATAGCCGGCCGAGCTTGACGAAATGGGTTGCGCCGGTGCGATCGAGAATGGCGGTGAAGGGCAGCGCCTGGGCGCGGTTGCCCATCGCCAAGCTAAGCTCGAGCGCGTCAACGCCGCCAATGAGCAACGGATAGGTGACGGCGTATTCGCGGGCGAATTGACGCACTTTGTCGGCGGAATCGATGCTGATGCCGATGAACTGCACATCGCGATTCGAGTCGTTCTCGCTCACGCGCACGAATCCCGGAATCTCCTCGCGGCAGGGCGGGCACCAGGTTGCCCAGAAGTTGGCGACGATCACCTTGCCGCGCCATTGCGAGAGCGGCTGCATCCTACCCTCGGCGTCGGGCAGCGCGAGGCTCATCAGTTTCGCGCTGCTGGCCGGATCTACTCGATCCGCGCTTTGAAAGCGATGCAGGGCGAAGCCGGCCGCGGCGGCCGCCAGCGCCACGGCAGCGATGAGCAGCGCTTGTTTCACGCGTCTGCACCCTTGGCCAGCGCCTCGACGGCGAGCAGCGATGCGCGTTCCTCGATTCTCCCCGAATGGGGATTGCGGCGTAGCGTGCGCTCGGCCAGCTCACCGAATATCGCTACATCGATGGGGACGTCGTTCCAGTCCAGGCGCAGTATCGTCTCCGGCGCGTCGATCCCCATGCGCCGTGGCGCCGCCGGCAGATAGGGTATTTTGTGGTCGAGCAGAAAAATCTCAACCGTCTTGGCGCTTGCGGCGAAAACCTGTATTTCCACGCCGGCATAGCGCCCAGCCGTTCCGTCGAGCACGGGCCCGGTCAGGTAAGGCGCGAAGTCGCGCAGCAGGCGCATGACCTCCAATGCAGTGAGGCGCAATTGTCGCAGCCGTTCGCGCTGTTCGTCGGCCTGATAGAGAGATTGGTAGGTGCGCAGCTCGACCTCGACCTCCGCGTTGGTCGGCAGGGCCTCGGTGTCGGGCGCGCCAAGCTGGCGCGCTGCTTTGCGTTTAGCGAACCCGTAGTCGCCGATGCCGTCTTGGGCCATCAGCCGCGCCGCCAGGCAGGCGATATTGCGGCGCATCGGGCTCAGGCGCGCGCTTTGCTGTTTGGGGCGTGGGGGCATGAGGGTCGGCGCATCGCGGCGCGTCGGCGAACGGCGGGGCGCGTGGGTTCGGTTAGAATGCGCGGCTATTCTAGTACAGCGCGCCGCGCCGCGGACCCTCATCCCGTATGCATCTGCACGTGCTCGGCATCTGCGGCACCTTCATGGCCGGCGTTGCACTGCTCGCCCGTGCCGCGGGGCATCGCGTCACCGGCTGCGACGCCAATGTTTACCCGCCGATGAGCACCCAGCTCGCGGCGCAGGGGATCGATCTGATCGAAGGCTATGGCGCGGATCAGTGCTCGCTGGGGCCGAACGTCTTCGTCGTCGGCAACGCGATCTCGCGCGGCAATCCTCTGCTCGAGGAGATCCTCGACCGCGATCTGCCTTATGTCTCGGGTCCGCAGTGGCTCGCCGAGAACGTGCTGCGCGGCAAGTGGGTGCTCGCGGTGGCGGGCACCCATGGCAAGACGACCACGAGTTCGATCTTGGCGTGGCTGCTGGAAGCCGCCGGATTGGACCCGGGATTCCTGATCGGCGGCGTTCCGGTCGATTTCGGCGTCTCGGCACGCTGGTCGGATGCGCCGTTTTTCGTCATCGAGGCCGACGAGTACGACACGACGTTCAGCGACAAGCGCTCGAAGTTCGTGCACTACCGGCCGCGCACCGTCATCCTCAACAACCTCGAGTTCGATCACGCCGACATCTTTCCCGATGTTGCCGCCATCGAGACGCAGTTCCACCACCTCGTGCGCACCTTGCCGCGCTCGGGCTTGATCGTCGCCAATGCCGGGGAGCATCGCTTGGCGCGAGTGCTCGAGCGCGGCGCCTGGACGCCGATCGAATGGTTCAACCGGGCGGACGGCTGGAGCGTCGATGAGCCCGCCGCGGACGGCAACTTCGCCGTGCGCTGGCGCGGTGCCGTGGCGGGCCACGCAGGGCTTTCGCTCCCCGGGGAGCACAACCGCACCAATGCCCTGGCGGCGATCGCCGCGGCGCGCCATGCAGGTGTGCCGCCGGCCTTCGCCTGCGCGGCGCTGGAGACTTTTCGCGGGATCAAGCGCCGGCTTGAAGTGCGCGGCGTGGTCGGCGGCGTCACCGTCTATGACGATTTCGCCCATCACCCGACGGCCATCGCCGCCACGCTGGCCGGTTTGCGCCAGCGCGTGGGCGCGGCGCGGATTCTCGCCGTGCTCGAGCCGCGCTCCAACACGATGAAATTGGGCGTGATGAAAGATCAGTTGCCGGCCAGCCTCGCCGACGCGCAAGTGGTGTTTTGCTATGCCCAGAATCTGGGCTGGGACGCGCACGCGGTCCTTGCGCCGCTAGGCGAGCGCGTGCGCGTTTTCGATGATCTCGCCGACATCGTCTCTGCCGTTCGCGCCGAAGCACGCGGCGGCGACCACGTGCTGATCATGAGCAACGGCGGTTTCGGCGGCGTGCACGACAAGCTGCTCGGCGCCCTGGCCGCCTGAATATGCGAACGGCTTTGAAGCCGCACGCGCGGGAGCTGAACGATACTGGCGGCTTGACACGCCGGCACTATGGACATACCATGCACCTGTACATAGAGTTTCAAGGAGAGCCTCATGGCAGCAACCGCACGAATCGTCGTGCAGGCAACCCCGCAAGACAAGAAGGCATTCGCCGCGAAGGCGAAGAAGCTCGATCTCCCGTTGTCCGAGTTGATGCGGCGGGGCGCGTTCGCGTATCAGTCGAGCGAGACTGACGCGGAACTGGCATCGCTGGCCGATGCGGCCAAGGCTGCGGCCGACAACGCCGGCGCCGCCATTGACGAGGCGCTTGAGTTCATCACGGCAAGCAACAAGCGCATCGCCGCGATGGAAGCGAAGGCAGCGAATTAGGCAGCGAATCAGCCAGCGGAACGCCACGTGATGGGGGTCACCGACAAGGTTTGGGCAGCTTTGACTTCGATGATCAAACTCGAAGACAAAGTGCACCGACAGGCCGACGCGATGAAAGCTCAGCAGCAGAAGATCGAAGACCTGACGGGTCGCGTGATTAGGTTGGAGGCGCAATTGGAGCTTCTGACCGGAGCGGCGATGATCAAGAAAATCAAGGGCGACTAGTTATTTGCCGCCGGCGCGGCTGCTTGACAAGCCGACATGGAAGTGTAAAAAATACTAATGGCTGGACCGGTCTGACCAATACACTGTTCACGCCAAGAAAACCACAATCGGTGCAGGGGGAGTGAAAGGCGCTTGATTGCGGCAATTCCGCGAGCAAGCTTTCATCCTGATGCTGCAAATGCGGCGCTTTTTTTTTGCCGCGCGTTGCCTGAGGCGGGGGAAGAGTAATGAACGGTAGAGGTAGCGTCATTGCCGGCGTGGGGCTTGCCGACAAGCCGAAGAAGAGTCGTTGGCCGGCCCGGCTCGATCTGATGCAAAGCGTCAGCGGCTTGCTGCTGGGACTGTTCATGTGGGCCCACATGTTCTTGGTATCGTCGATTCTGATCAGCAAGGACGTGATGTGGGCGGTGACGAAGATGTTCGAGGGTTATTTCATCTTCGGCAAGGCTTACCCGATCCTGGTCCAGCTCGTGGTGGTGGTCGTGTTCGTGCTTTTCATCGGCCATGCGCTGCTCGCGGTGCGCAAGTTTCCCGCCAACTATCTGCAGTACAAAACCTTCCGCGGCCACATGAAGGTCATGGCGCACGAAGACACCAGCCTCTGGTTCTGGCAAGTATTCACCGGCTTCGCGCTGTTCTTCCTCGGCTCGGTGCACCTCTACGTCATGCTCGTCAATGCCGATAACATCGGGCCGTACGCATCGTCGGACCGGGTTTGGAGCGAGACCATGTGGCCGCTCTACATCCTGCTGCTGCTGGCGGTCGAGTTTCACGGCGGCATCGGGCTATATCGCCTGGCAGTCAAATGGGGCTGGTTCGAGGGCAAGGATCCCAGCGCCACGCGCGGGCGCTTGAAGAAGCTCAAGTGGGTGATCACCGTCACGCTGCTGGCGCTGGGGGTGGCTACGCTCGCCGCCTACATCAAGATCGGCATCGAGCAAGTGGATCGGGATCGCGTCGGCGAGCGCTATGCGCCCACCAGCGGCATGTTCGCGCCCAAGACGCCGACGGCAGTTCCGGCGGCTCCCGCGGGAGCCGCCCAATGAAAGTCATCTATACCGACGTTCTGGTGATCGGCGGCGGCCTGGCCGGCTTGCGCATGGCCATCGGCGCCAAGCGCCGCGGCCACGATGCGATCGTACTGTCGCTGGTGCCGGCCAAGCGCTCGCACTCGGCCGCCGCGCAGGGCGGCATGCAAGCGAGCCTGGCCAACGTCATCAAGGGCCAGGGCGACGACGAGGACGTGCACTTCGAGGATACGGTGCGCGGCAGCGACTGGGGCGCCGACCAGCAAGTGGTGCGCATGTTCGTCAACACCGCACCCAAGGCGGTGCGTGAGCTTGCCGGCTGGGGTGTGCCGTGGAGCCGCGTGCGCAAGGGCGATCGCACCGTCATCATCAACGGCCAGAAGGTCACCATCACCGAGCGCGACGAAGCCCACGGCACGGTGGCGCAGCGCGATTTCGGCGGCACTAAGAAGTGGCGCACCTGCTATGTCTCGGACGGCACCGGCCATGCCATGTTGTTCGCGATGGGCGATCAGGCGCTGGCGAACGAGATCCCGGTCCATGAGCGCACCGAGGCGATCGCGCTGATCCATGACGGTGGGCGCTGTTATGGCGCCATCGTGCGCGACCTCATCACCGGCGAGCTGATCGCCTACGTGGCCAAGGCCACCGCGATCGCCACCGGCGGCGCGGGCCGCTTGTACCGCGTCACGACGAACGCGGTGATCTGCGAGGGTATGGGCTCGGCGATTGCGCTCGAGACCGGCGTGGCCGCGCTCGGCAACATGGAGGCCGTGCAGTTTCACCCAACAGGCATTTTCCCCGCAGGCATACTGGTGACCGAGGGCTGCCGCGGCGACGGCGGCTTGCTGCGCGACGGCGAGGGCAACCGATTCATGCCCGACTACGAGCCGGAAAAGAAGGAGCTGGCTTCGCGCGATGTCGTGTCGCGGCGCATCGAGGAGCACATCGCCAAGGGCAAGGGCGTCAAGTCGCGCTTCGGCGACCATGTCTGGCTCGACATCACGCTGCTCGGCGAGAAGCACATCAAGTACAACCTGCGCGAGGTCTACGAGATCTGCCACTACTTCCTCGGCGTCGACCCGGTGAAGGACTGGATTCCCGTGCGCCCGGCGCAGCACTACACGATGGGCGGCGTGCGCACCGATCACACCGGACAAAGCCCGACGCTCAAGGGGCTGTTCGCCGCCGGCGAGGCGGCCTGCTGGGACATGCACGGGTTCAATCGCCTGGGTGGAAACTCGGTCGCCGAGACCGTCGTCGCCGGCATGATCGTGGGCGAGTACATCGCGGACTTCTGCGACAAGGCGGACAACGACATCGACATCTCGACCGGGCTGATCCGCGAGTTCGGCGCGCGCGAGCAGGCGAAGATCGATGCGCTGCTGAACGGCAAGGGCAGCGAGGATGCGAATGCGCTGCGGATTCAAATGCAGGATGTCATGACCGCCAAGGTCGGCATCTTCCGCGGCGGCAAGGACCTCGAATCCGCCGTCGAGGAGTTGCAGCGTTTGCTCGTGCGCAGCCGCAACATCGGCTTGCACTACAAGGCGCGCGGGGCGAATCCGGAGTTGGTCACGGCTTACCGGGTGCAGAAGATGCTCAAGCTGGCGCTGTGCGTCGCCTACGGCGCCTACACGCGCACCGAGAGCCGCGGCGCGCATTTCCGCGAAGACTTTCCGGTGCGCGACGATGCGCAGTGGCTCAAACGCACGCTGGCGACCTGGGGCCGCGAAACCGACACTCTGCCGACCCTCGACTACGAGGCGCTGGACGTGATGAGGATGGAGCTGCCGCCGGGCTGGCGCGGCTACGGTGCCAAGAATTACATCGACCACCCGGATACGCCGCTGCGCATGGCGGAAATCGAAAAACTCAAGGCTGGTCTCGATGCCGCCGACCGATACGCGGTGCAGACCGCGCTGATGCCCTACGCGCAATTGCTGCCCCAACGCTTTCACGGGCGCAACGAGCGCATCGACGAGAGGCTCGCATGAACGACGTCACAACCGCATCCTCGCATCGCCAACTCAGTATCAACGTGCTGCGCTACAACCCGCAGGAGCCGGGCGACACGCCGCGCATGCAAACCTATCAGCTCGAAGAAGCCGACGGCATGACGCTGTTCATCGCGCTGAACGAGATCCGCGAGAGGATGGACCCGTCGCTACAGTTCGATTTCGTCTGTCGCGCCGGCATCTGCGGGAGCTGCGCCATGATGATCAATGGCCGCCCGGGGCTCGCCTGCCGCACGTTGACCAAGAACATGGGCGCGGAAATCACGCTGGCGCCGCTGCCGGTGTTCGAGCTGATCGGCGATTTGTCGGTGAACACCGGCAAGTGGATGCGAGCGATGGGCGAGCGGCTCGAGACCTGGGTGCATATGAAGGAGCAGGAGCTGAACCTGCAGCGCATCGAGGAGCGCATGGACCCGGATCTGGCCGATAAGATCTACGAACTCGATCGCTGCATCGAATGCGGGAGTTGCGTCGCCGCCTGCGGCACCGCGCGCATGCGTGAGGACTTCGTCGGCGCAGTCGCTCTCAACAAGATCGCGCGCTTCCGCCTCGACCCGCGCGACATGCGCAACGACGACGACTACTACGAGCTCGTCGGCGACGACAATGGCGTCTTCGGCTGCATGTCGCTGCTCGCCTGCCACGACGTTTGCCCGAAAGACCTGCCGCTGTCTACCCAGATCGCATTCCTGCGGCGGCGCATGGCCGGGATGGGTTGGGAGTGAAACCCGCGGCGCTGCGTGCGCCGCGACTCGGGCACAGCGGATATAGGGCGCGGGAGCGCGCGCCGTCGCTGCCGCCCCCTCGGACCTTCCCGAAGCGCGCAGCGGGCCGCGCGGCGCTTCGGGCGCGATTCGCCCAATGCGGACCCAATGCACGTCCGACGCGGTGCATATATTCGTGCCGTCTAGAAGGCGGGCATTCGAGCCGGTGGAGACTTGATCATGCGCGTTGGCTTCTTCGTCACCTGCCTGGCTGATCTGATGCGCCCGAGCGTGGCCTTCGCCGCGCTCAAGCTGTTGCGGCTCGCGGGCGCCCAGGTCGTCGTACCCAAATCCCAGACCTGCTGTGGCCAGCCGGCCTACAACTCGGGCGCGCGCAAACTCGCGCAGCAACTCGCGATCAAGGTGCTCGACGAATTCGAAGGCTTCGACTACGTCGTCCTGCCTTCCGGTTCCTGCGGCGGCATGATCGGCTCGCACTATCCCGAGCTGTTCTCCGATCAACCGGAGGTCCAGGCGCGCATGGAAAAGCTCGCCAAGCGCACCTACGAGCTTACCGACTTCCTCGTCAGCGTTGCCAAGTTGGAGAGCGTGCCGGGCAAGTTCGCCGGTTCGATTACCTATCACGACTCCTGCGCCGGCTTGCGCGAGCTAGGCGTGCAACAGCAGCCGCGCAAGCTGCTGGCCAAGGTGCCCGGCCTGGAACTGCGCGAGATGAACGAATCGACCACCTGCTGCGGCTTCGGCGGCACCTTCTCGATCAAGTTCGGTGACATCTCCGCCAAGCTGGCCGACAACAAGTGCGGCAACGCTTGTGCCACCAACGCCGATGCCATCGTGGGCGGCGATCTCGGCTGCCTGATCAACATCGAAGGGCGGCTGCGCCGCCGCGGCGACTTGAAGACCAAGGTGCTGCACGTGGCCGAAGTGTTGGCCGGCGAGGGCTAAGGGGCTGTCCATGCAAGTCGAGTCGATGAATTTCAAGGCGCGGGTCGGCGCCAAGCTGGTCAACCCGACGCTGCAGCAGGCGCTGCAAAAGATGCAGGTGGTCGTGGTGCCGCGGCGCGCCGGCGCGCTGGAAGAACTCGGCAATGCCGAAGCGATACGCGAGGCGGCGAAACAGATCCGCGACCGATCGCTGGGGAATCTCGACGTCTGGCTCGAGCGCTTCGAGCGCGAGGCGAGCGCGCGCGGAACCATCGTCTATTGGGCCGAGAGCGCCGCCGAAGCGAACCGTCTGGTGCTCGACATCGCCCATCGCCACGATGTCAGGCGAGTCGCCAAAGCCAAGTCCATGGTGAGCGAGGAAACCGGTCTCAATGCCGCGCTCGAAGGCGAAGGCATCCAGGTCATGGAAACCGATCTGGGCGAGTACATCCTGCAGCTGGCCGACGAGCCGCCTTCGCACATCGTGATGCCGGTGATACACAAGACCAAGGAGGAGGTCTCCGACCTGTTCGCAGCCAAGCACGGCACTGCGCGCAAGACCGGCGTCGCCGAGCTCTGCCGCGAGGCGCGCGAGGCACTGCGCCCGCACTACTTCGCCGCCGACATGGGCATCTCCGGCGCCAATTTCCTCGTCGCCGAGACCGGCTCCGCGCTCATCGTCACCAACGAGGGCAACGGACGCCTGTGCACCACGCTGCCGCGAGTGCATGTGGCGATCACCGGCATCGAGAAGGTCGTTCCGACCTTGGAGGATGTGAGCACGCTGGTGCGGCTGCTGCCGCGCTCCGCCACGGGCCAAGCGATCACCAACTACGTCTCCGTGCTCACCGGTCCGCGCGACACGGGTGCCAGCGACGGCCCGGACCACATGTACGTGATCCTGGTGGACAACGGCCGCAGCAAGCTGCTCGGCTCGACCATGCGCGAGATGCTCCGCTGCATCCGCTGCGGCGCCTGCATGAACCACTGTCCGGTGTACCGCGTCGTCGGCGGACATGCCTACGGCTGGGTCTATCCGGGGCCGATGGGAACCATCCTCACGCCAAGCTACGTCGGGCTCGAGAACGCCTTGGATTTGCCTTACGCCTCGACCTTGTGCAACCAATGCGGTGTCGTGTGTCCGGTGAAGATTCCGCTCGCCGAGTTGCAGCGCAAGCTGCGCGAGGAGGAGGTGGAACGCAAGATGCGGCCGGTGGTCGAGGGCTTTGCGTTCAAGGCCTGGGCGTGGGTCGCGCGCCATCCTTGGGCTTATTCGCTCGGGGTCAAATTCGCGGTGCGTTATATGAACTGGCTCGCCGCCGGCGTCGGCCGCATCCAGGTGCTGGGCATGGTGCCGCAATGGAGCGCCGGACGAGATTTCCCGGCGCCCCAGGGCCGGACATTTCGCGAGCTGTACCGGGGGGAATGATGGAAAACCCGACTGCCCAAGCGCGCGCCGCGATACTCGATCGGGTGCGCCGCGCGATCCGCGCCGGCGCCGCGCCCGGTGCGGAAGCGCTGGCGCAGGCCGACGCGCACATGCAGGCGCGCGGGGGCGGCCCGCGCCCGGCGGACAGCGACTGGAATCTGCGCGAGCGTTTCGAAGCACGCGCGCTGGCGCTGTCCAGCAGCGTTGAACATCGTGGCGGAGTTGCAGGCGGTGCCCGCCGCCGCTGCCGCCTACTTGCGCGCCCAGGGGTTGCCGATGCAGGCGGTGTGCTGGCCGGAACTTGCAGCCCTGCGGTGGTCTGAACAAGAGCTGGCGGTGGAAGCGCGCCCCGCTCAGCGCGACGATCTGGTCGGCATCACCGGCGCCTTCTGTGCCGTCGCCGACACCGGCACGCTGATGTTGCTCTCGGGCCCGGCGACCGCGGCGGTCACCAGCCTGTTGCCGGAAACGCATATCGCCGTGCTGCCCCGCGAGCGCATCGTCGCCTTCATGGAAGACGCGTGGGCGCTGCTACGGCGCGAGCGCGAGCAGTTGCCGCGGGCGGTCAATTTCGTATCCGGTCCTTCGCGTACGGCGGATATCGAACAGACCGTCACGCTCGGCGCCCACGGGCCATACCGGGTGCATGTGATCATCGTAGACCCCGGCTGACCCGGGTGCGGCGCGCCTTGGTGCCGCGCCCGTTGCATCAGCGCAAGCAAGGAACGGCCTGTGGAGAGGAGAATCCCGATGCTGCCCCAACCCTACGACGAGCTGCACCGCCAGGCGGCAGCCTTCATTCCCGCCGAGCGCCTGATCACCGACGCATTGCGCCTGCTAACCTACGGCACCGACGCGAGTTTTTATCGCCTCGTACCGAAACTGGTGGTGGTGGTCGAGGACGAGAGTGAGGTCACGCGCCTGCTGGAGCATTGCCGGCGCCTGCGAATTCCGGTCACCTTCAGGGCGGCGGGCACGAGTCTCTCCGGCCAATCGGTGACCGATTCGGTGCTGCATTCTGCTCGGCGATGGCTGGCGCGAGCATGCAGATCGGGCCCGGCGCGCAGACCATCCGTCTGCAACCGGGGATCATCGGCGGCGCTGCGAACCGCAAGCTCGCGCCCTTCGGTCGCAAGATCGGGCCCGATCCGGCGTCGATCGACGCGGCCAAGATCGGTGGCATCGCCGCCAACAACGCCAGCGGCATGTGCTGCGGCACGGCGCAGAACAGCTATCACACCCTTGCGGGCATGCGGGTCGTGCTCGCCGACGGCGGGATCGTGGACACCGACGATCCGGCGAGCCGTGCAGCGTTCAAGACTTCGCACGCCGCACTGCTGGGCGGGCTCGACAGCCTGGCGCGCGAGGTCACGCGCCGATCCGACGCTGGCCGAGCGCATCCGCCACAAGTTCAGGATGAAGAACACGACCGGCTACAGCCTGAACGCGCTGGTCGATTTCGACGATCCGCTCGACATCCTCACGCACCTGATGATCGGTTCCGAGGGTACGCTCGGCTTCATCTCGGAGATCACCTATCACACGGTTCCCGAGCATGCCCACAAGGCCAGCGCGCTGATCCTCTTCGACGACCTCGAGACCGCCTGCAAGGCGGTAACCCGGCTCAAGACCGCGCCGGTCGCGGCGGTCGAACTGATGGATCGCGCGGCGTTGACGTCGGTCGAGCAGACAAGCCGGGCATGCCCGGCAACATCGCCACCGCTGGGTGCCGACGGCGCGGCGCTGCTGGTGGAAACCCGCGCCGCGACGGCCGCCGAACTCGCGCGGCAGGTCGCCGAGTCGCGCGGCCGCGCTGGCGGGCATCCCGACCTTCAGCCCGCTCGCTTTCTCCACCGATGCCGGCCGAGTGCGACCGCTACTGGGCGATCCGCAAGGGCATGTTCCCTTCGGTCGGCGCGGTGCGTGAGACCGGCACCACCGTGATCATCGAGGATGTCGCGTTTCCGGTGCCGCAGTTGGCGCGAGGCCACGCTCGACCTGCAAGCGCCTGTTGCGCGAGCACGGCTACGACGAGGCGATCATCTTCGGCCACGCACTGGAGGGCAATCTGCATTTCGTCTTCACCCAGGATTTCAACACCGCCTGCCGAGGTCGAGCGCTACAGCCGCTTCATGGACGACGTGTGCGACATGGTGGTGAACAAGTACGACGGCTCACTGAAGGCCGAGCACGGCACCGGGCGCAACATGGCGCCGTTCGTCGAGCTGGAATGGGGCGGAGAGGCCTATGCGCTGATGCAGCGAGATCAAGGCGCTGTTCGATCCGCACGAGCTTGCTCAATCCGGGCGTCATTCTCAACGACGACCCGCAGATCCACCTCAAGAACCTGAAGCCGCTGCCGGCGGCCGATCCGCTGGTCGACAAGTGCATCGAGTGCGGCTTCTGCGAGCCGAAGTGCCCGTCGCGCGGCGCTGACCCTGACGCCGCGCCAGCGCATCGTCGGCTGGCGCGAAATCGCCCGCCTCGAACGCGACCGGGGAGCGATGCCGAACAGGTCGACGCGCTGCGCAAGCTCTACGACTACCAGGGCATCGACACCTGTGCCGGCTGCGGCCTGTGCGCCACCGCCTGCCCGGTGGGCATCGAGACCGGCAATGCTGATCAAGGCGCTGCGCGGCCAGCGCGCCGGCGGCCTGGCCCACGGCATCGGCGACTGGGTGGCGGATCACTATGGCGCGGTCGCCAAGGGCATGCGGGCCGGTCTGTGGAGCGCCGACAAACTCCACGGCGTGATCGGCACCGGCGTGATGTCGGCGATGACGGGTGGGATACGGCGGCTCAGCCGTGGCAGGCTGCCGCCATGGACGCCGGCGATGCCGCGCCCCGTGCAGCTTTCAACCGCGAGTCGCCGGCCCGGCGACGCGCCGGTCGCCGAGCGTGTCGTCTATTTCCCTAGCTGTGCCGCCCGCAACATGGGCGCGCGCGTGGCGACGACGTGCAGGAGCCGTTGCCCACGGTGACCGAGCGGCTGTTGCGCAAGGCGCGGCTTCGCGCCGGTCTATCCCGAAGGCATGGACGATCTGTGCTGCGGACAGCCGTTCGAGAGCAAGGGCCTGATGGATGCCGCCGATCGCAAATCGGCGCAACTGGAAACGGCGCTGGCGCGTGCCAGCGAGGGCGGCTGGCTCAACTCGTGTTCGACACCAGCCCATGCGCGTATCGGATGAAGAACCACGTGGGCGGGCGGCTCAAGATCATGGATGTCAACGAGTACCTGAACGACATGCTGCTGCCGCGGCTCGACATCACTGCGAGCCGTGACTCGGTGGCGGTGCATCCGGTGTGCAGCGTGCGCAAGATGGGCTTGCAAGAGAAACTCCGCGCCGTCGCTGGTGCTTGCGCGCGCGAGGTGACGATGCCCGACGAGGTGCTGTGCTGCGGTTGCGCCGGCGACAAGGGCTGGATGACTCCCGAGCTCAACGAGCACGCGCTGCGCGATCTGAAACGGGCGCTGCCGGCGGGCTGCTCGTCGGGCTACAGCTCGAGCCGCACCTGCGAGATCGGCCTGTCCGAGCACTCGGGTGTGCCCTACCGATCCATCATTTACCTGGTCGAGTCCTGCGCCGAGGCGGTGGGCGAGCCGGCGGCAACGGCGGAGCCGGCGGAATCCGCGAATTCGGTGGCGTCGGTGGAGTTGGTGAAGTAGGCGCCGGGGCGGGGCAACATGAACTTCCAGGCTTTTGCGCCGCCGCCGAAAGTCACCCTGTCCGACTCGATTTCGAGCCACATCGAGAATCTGATCGTCGAAGGGTTTCTCAAGCCGGGCGATGCCTTGCCCCCGGAACGCGACCTAGCGCAGCAGCTCAACGTCTCGCGGCCGTCCCTGCGCGAGGCGCTGCTCAAGCTGGAGGCCAAGGGGCTGCTGCAGGGCCGGCGTGGCGGCGGGATGACGGTGGTCGATGTGTTCGCGCCAACGCTCACCGACCCGCTGGTCCATCTTCTCAAGACCCATCCGCGCACCATCCTCGACATCCTCGAACTGCGCTACGGTATAGAGGAGGTCGCCGCGTACTATGCCGCCGCACGCGCCACCGACGAAGATCGGGCACGCCTGCGCCGCTGCTTCAACGCCATGAAGAGCGTGCGGCGGGAGAACGATCCGGCGCGCGACGCCGATGCCGATGTCGAGTTCCACCTGGCGATGGTGGAGGCATCGCACAACCTGCCGATGATCTATGTCGTGCGCGGCCTGTTCAACCTGCTGCGCAGCCATATCGCCGAGATGCGCGAGCGCATCTGTGCCCAGGAGGGCGGCTACGACGTGATCGCCGAGCAGCACGACGCGATCTACCGCGCCTTGATGACCGGCGACGCCCAGGGCGCGCGCGCCGCCGCGCACCTCCATCTCAACTACGTCAATGCCACGATCGCCGAGATCGAGGCTGATAGAGCAGCGCGCACGCGCGGCCGCCGCAAGGTCAGCGCCGCCGCGGTAAAGCCTCAGGTTTCAAGTCGTCGCCGCGCAAGCACACAGCGCAAGCGCACGCGGGCGAGCATCAAGACTCGCTGATCCTGTTTCAGGGAATCGGCCTTTCGCCGCGGGTGTCGAGCAGGCAGCGAGCGCCTTTGTCGTCACATGCTCTGATAGATCGGCCCCTCGCCGCCTTGGGGTACGACCCAGACGATGTTCTGCGTCGGATCCTTGATGTCGCAGGTCTTGCAGTGCACGCAGTTCTGCGCGTTGATCTGCAGGCGCGGACGGGTGCCGTCGGCTTCGCGCACGATCTCGTAGACGCCGGCCGGGCAGTAGTATTGCTCGGGCGCATCGTACAGAGCGAGGTTCACGTCGATCGCCACCTCGGGGTTTTTCAGTGTCAGGTGACAGGGCTGATTCTCTTCGTGGTTGGTGTTGGACAGGAACACCGACGATAGTCGGTCAAAGGTGAGCACGCCATCGGGTTTCGGATACTCAATCGGCGTGCACTCGGCGGCCTTCTTGAGTTGCGTGTGGTCGGGCACCAGGTGCAGCGTCCACGGCGCCTTGCCGCGCAGGAACTGTTGATCCATCCAAAACATGATCGAGCCGACGAGGAGCCCGTGGCTCATCCACGGCTTGAAGTTGCGCGCGCGGTATAGCTCTTCGTAGGCCCAGGAGTTGCGGAACGCTTCGGGGTAGGCGGTCAGCTCATCGCCCGCGCGGCCGGCGCCGAGCGCATCGAAGGCAGCGTCCGCGGCCAATATGCCTGACTTCATTGCCGTATGGTTGCCCTTGATGCGCGAGCCGACGAGAAATCCGGCGTCATCACCGATGAGGCAGCCGCCGGGGAACGTCAGCGTCAACTGCGCCTGGAGCCCGCCGGCGGCGAGCGCGCGCGCGCCGTAGGCAATGCGCTTGCCGCCTTCGAGAAAGCCGCGAATCTTGGGGTGGGTCTTGAGGCGCTGGCATTCCTCGAACGGCGACAGGTAGGGATTGCTGTAGCCGGCTCCGACGACGATGCCCACCGCCGCCAGGTTGTCGTCGAAGTGGTACATGAAGCCGCCGCCGTAAGTGGAATTGTCGAGCGGCCAGCCGCCCGAGTGCAGCACCAGCCCCTTGATGTGCTTGTCGGGCTTGAGCTCCCACAGCTCCTTGATGCCGATGCCGTAGGATTGCGGGTCCTTGCCCTCGCGCAGCCTGAAGCGCTCCTCCAGACGCAGGCCGAGATGGCCGCGGCAGCCCTCGGCGAACAGGGTGTATTTCGCGTGCAGCTCCATGCCCGGTTGATAGGCGGCGGTTGGCTTGCCGTCGCGCCCGACCCCCATGTCGCCGGTGACGACACCCTTGACCGCGCCGCTGTCATCGTAGAGCACGTCGGCGGCGGCGAAGCCGGGGTAGATCTCGACACCCAGCTCCTCGGCCTGCGTCGCCAGCCAGCGGCACAGCCGCCCGAGGCTGATGACGTGACAGCCGTGGTTCTTGAAGCACGCTGGCAGGAGCGCGCCTGGAATCTTCACTCCGCCCTTGGCCGAAAGAAGCATGAAGCGATCGTCGCTGACCGGCGCATCCACGGGCGCGCCGCGTTCCCTCCAGTCGGGAAACAGCTCGTCCAATGCGCGCGGGTCGAACACGGCGCCGGACAGGATGTGGGCACCGACCTCCGAGCCTTTGTCGATAACGCAGACGCTGATCTCGCGCCCGGCCTCGGCGGCACGTTGCTTGAGGCGAATCGCGGCGGAAAGCCCAGAGGGGCCGCCACCGACGACTAGCACGTCGAATTCCATTGATTCACGGGTCATACTCTTCTCCGTTTGCGTAGGAGCGCCGCTTGCGGCGCGACCAACCGGGCTAAAACTCCTGCGCCACCGCGCGTCCGATGACCAGACGCTGGATGTCGCTCGCGCCCTCGTAGATCTGCGCCACGCGCACGTCGCGGTAGATGCGCTCGACCGGAAAGTCGGAGACGTAGCCGTAGCCGCCATGCACCTGGATCGCATCGGAGCATACCCGCTCCGCCATCTCCGAGGCGAAGAGCTTGGCCATCGAGGCTTCCTTGAGGCAGGGTTTGCCCGCGTCCTTGAGGCTCGCCGCATGCCATACGAGTTGGCGCGCGGCCTCGATACGGGTGGCCATGTCGGCAAGGCGAAAGCTCACTGCCTGGTGCTCGATGATGGGAGCACCGAAGCTCTCGCGTTCCTTGGCGTACTTCACTGCCGCCGCCAGCGCCGCACGCGCCATGCCGATGCACTGCGCGGCGATGCCGATGCGCCCGCTCTCCAGGTTCGACAAGCGCGATGCGGTAGCCCTCGCCTTCCTCGCCGAGCAGATGATCGGCGGGTACGCGGCAGTCCTCGAACAGTATCTGTGCCGTGTCCGAGGCGCGCTGGCCCATCTTCTCCTCGATCCGGGCGACGATATAGCCGGGGGCGTTGGTCGGCACCAGGAAGCAGGAGATGCCCTTCTTGCCGGCGCTCTTGTCGGTGACGGCGAAGACGATGGCCACATCGCCCTCCTTGCCGGTGGTAATGAACTGCTTGACGCCGTTGAGCACCCACTGGTCGCCGTCGCGGCGCGCGCTGCTGCGGATCGCCGCGGCGTCGGAGCCGACGTGCGGCTCGCTCAGGCAGAAGCAGCCGAGCATCGTGCCGCGCGCCAGCGGCTTGAGGTAGCGCTCCTTCAGCGCCACCGAGCCGAATTTCATCGTGATGCCGCAGGCGAGCGAGTTCTGTACCGAGACGATGGTTGAAACCGCGCCATCGCCGGCAGCGATCTCCTCGATGGCGAGCACGAGCGACAGGTAGTCGAGTCCGGCGCCGTCCCATTCCTCGGGGACGACCATTCCCATGGCGCCCAGCTCCGCCAGCTCCTTCAGCGCTTGGCGCGGAAAGGTGTGGTTCCGATCCCAGTCGGCCGCGAACGGGGCCAGGCGCTCCTGGGCGAACTGGCGCATCGAATCGCGGATCATTTCCTGCTCTTCGGTAAGGATCATGGCCTTCCCTCGACTGTCGGCCAGGGGATATTAACCCCTGCCGGCGCCGTTGTGCGCCGCCAGCCCGAGGAAACCACTTTCACGCTCAACGCGTATTCGTTTTCATGCGGATACGCAGTTTGATCGTTTGCCTCGGATTCGCCGCTGCCACCGCGGCGGCGGCACCTTTCGTGCCGGCGGACGATGCTCAGGTACTGGAACGTCTCCCCTACCGGCCCACTGACGCGGTGCAGCGCGAGCTGAACGCCTTGCGCGCGCAGCTCGCCCGCCAGCCGGATAACCTCGCGCTGGCGCTACCGGTCGCGCGACGCTATGTCGAGCTGGGGCGCAGCTCGGGCGATCCGCGCTATGCGGGCTACGCTCAGGCAGCGCTCGCGCCGTGGTGGGGGCTGGGCGATGCGCCGGTCGAGGTTCTGCTGCTGCGGGCCACGCTGCGCCAGCGCCTGCACCAGTTCGATGCCGCGTTGACCGATCTCGATGCAGTGCTGAAGGCTCGTCCAAGCAACGCTCAAGCGCGGCTGACCAAAGCCACGGTGCTGCAAGTGCGGGGCGAGTATGCCGCGGCGCGCGAGGAATGCTCGGCGCTGCGGCCGCTGACGCAGGCGTCGGTGGCCATCATGTGCTCGGCCGGCGTGGATGCCCTGACCGGCAGGCTACGCCCGGGATACGACCGGTTGCGCTTGGCGCTGGAGCGCGAACCCGGCGCCGAACTGGGCATCCGCGTCTGGCTCACCACCGCGCTGGCCGAGATGGCGGCGCGCGCCGGCTTGGCAGGCGCGGCCGAGGCGCATTTCCGCGCCGCGCTGGCGCTTGACCCGGGCGACGCCTACCTGCTCGGCAGCTACGCCGATTTCCTCCTCGATGCGCAGCGCGCGGGCGAAGTGCTGCCGCTGCTCGAGAAAAGCCTGAGCGCCGATCCGCTGCTGTTGCGCTACACGTTGGCGCTCCAGGCGCTCGGATTGAAGGATTTCGCGCCGGCGCTCGCGTCAGTTGCGCGCCCGCTTCGATGCCAGCCGCTTGCGCGGCGATCGCGTGCATCTGCGCGAGGAGGCCCGCTACACCCTGCATCTGCTCGGCGACGCACCCACGGCGCTGCGCTTGGCGCAGCAGAACTGGGCGGTGCAGAAGGAGCCCGCGGATCTGCGCGTGCTGCTCGAAGCGGCGCTAGCGGCGCGCGACGAAGCGGCGCTCCGCACCGCGCTCGATTGGATAGCGGCGACGCGGCTGGAGGACGTGCACTTGAGTCGGCTGGCCGTGTTGGCGACGCGCCCGGAAAATCCAAACAGAGGACCCGTCGCGTATTACCAGCGACACCGGCGCGGCCGGTGCGACACCCCGCCAGTCAACCAAGGAGGACAGACCATGAAAGCAGCAAGACTCATCACGCCGTTGATGACGGCGTTGGCAATCGGCTGGCTGGCGCCGGCCCAGGCCGCCAGCCACCGCGAGGCACCGCAGATCGCGCAAGACCCGGTGGCCGACATCACCGACGTCTATGCCTTCGTCAGCTACGACGACGAAAATCTCCGGCGTGCCCCCGCCGAGCGGCGGGTGACGTTCATCATGAACGTCCTGCCCGGGCAGAATCCGGCGGACGGACCGAACTACTTCAACTTCGGCGATGACGTGGTGTACCGGCTGAATATCGACAACGATAAGCGACGGCAAGGCCGAGGATGTCGTCTATGAGTTTCGCTTCAAGACCGAGGACCGGCCGATCGCCGCCGCCGGCGGATTGACTTCGCCCGTGCCTTATCTCGGCAATCCGAACATCACCGGCCTGGGCGGGCTGCTGCAGGGGATCACCGCCCTCGACGGGCCGGGATCGGAGGGGCTGACCCGGCGCCAGACTTACAGCGTGACCGAGATTCGCGGCTTCCGCAAAACCCGCTTGTTCAGCGACCGCATGCTCGTCGCCGTGCCCTCGAACGTGGGGTCGGCCACCATGCCCGACTATCCCGCGCTCGCCGCGCAGGGCGTCTATTCCGATCCCGCGAGCGGTATCCGAGTGTTCGCCGGCCAGCGTGCCGAGACCTTCTACATCGACCTCGGTGCGGTATTCGATACGGTGAATCTGCGCCGCCGACTGCCGGTGCTGGCCACCGCGGAAGACGTCGACACTGTCAACCCGTTCGGCACAAACCGGTTCGGCAACACCAACATAAACACTATCGCGATCGAGGTGCCGATCAGCCACATCACCAGCGATCGCCAGCCCGCCACTGCCGCGGCGAACCCGGTGATCGGTCTCTACGCCAGCACCAGCCGCGCTTTCGTGCAATTCCTGCGCAGGGACGGCAGGCGCGACCAAGCCGGGCTACCCGTGCAGATCGCGCGAATGGGCAACCCGCTGGTCAATGAGCTGATCATCAATACGCCCAGCAAGGACCGCTGGAATGCCCTGGAGCCGGAGACCGAGGCGCGATTCCAGGGCGCCTACAAGAACCCGGTGATCGCAACGGCATTGAGCCTGATCTATCCCGAGGTGCCGATCGTACCCATAGACGGTTCGCCGGCGAACGACCGCACCGACCTGCTTGGCATACTGCTGAAGTATCCCGGCCAGCCGCTCAGCGGCGCGAATTGCGGTCACCCCTGCTCTGAGCTGTTGCGGCTGGATTTGACGGTGGCGCCGACCGCGCCCGAGAACCAGCAACGGCTCGGCGCGGCGCTGAGCAACGACAAGGCAGGCTGGCCCAATGGCAGGCGCCCGAACGACGATGTAACCGACATCGCCGTCCGTGTCGTGGGCGGGACGAACTACATCGCAGCCCGGGTCGGCGATGGCGTCAACTTCCTCGAAGGCGCGCCCGGCCAAGTGGGGCTGGACATCACGCCCAACGGTATCGCTAGGAACTTCCCGTTCCTGCCGAATCCGTACAGCGGACGCGTCGGTGTAACACGCTAAGCGCTGCCCGGGCCGAGCGGTGTGGTCGTGGGAGCGGCGTCCTCGCCGCGATAGAGCATCTCTCGAAGCGAGTGCCGCATCGCGGCGAGGACGCCGCTCCCACACTTCTCGGTCCACTAGCCGAATGCGCGCTCTAGTCGGATTGCTATTGATCGTTCTCAGCGCGACGGCGCTCGCGCACAAGCCGAGCGACAGCTACCTGACCCTGCGCCTCGACCAGGCGTCGATCGACGGCCAGTGGGACATCGCCCTGCGCGATCTCGACTACGTTCTCGGCCTCGATGCCGACCAGGACGGGGCGATCACCTGGGGCGAAGTGCGCGCGCGCCACGCCGACATCGCCGCCTACGCGCTCGCGCGCCTGGCACTGACCGCGGACGGGGCGAGCTGCCCGCTGCGCACCACCGAGCACCTGATCGACGGGCACAGCGACGGCGCCTACGCGGTGCTGCGCCTGATTGGCGAGTGCAATCGGGCGCCGGACAAGCTCGACGCGACCTACCGGCTGTTCTTCGACGTCGATCCGCAGCACCGCGGCTTGCTGCGCCTGGAGCATTGGGGTGCGACCCGCACCCTCATCTTTAGCGCCGAGGCGCCCACCCTGTCGATGCGGCTCGCCGAGACCGACCGCCTGCGCCAGTTCATCGACTACCTCAAGCATGGCGTATGGCATATCTGGATCGGCTTCGACCACATCCTGTTCCTGCTGTCGTTGCTGCTGCCCGCGGTGCTGGTGTGGGCGGACCGCGCCTGGCAACCCGCGGCGCGACTCAAGTCGGCGTTGTGGGAAGTGCTGCGGGTAGTCACCGCGTTCACCCTCGCCCACTCGATCACCTTGTCGTTGGCGGCGCTGGGTGCGGTGACCTTGCCCTCGCGCCTGGTCGAATCGGCGATCGCGGCATCGGTGGTACTGGCCGCATTGAACAACGTCATGCCCGTGGTGCACGAGCGACGCTGGCTGATCGCATTCGTCTTCGGCCTGATCCACGGCTTCGGCTTCGCCGGCGTGCTCGCCGACCTCGGCCTGCCGCGGGATGCCTTGCTGCCGGCGCTGGTGGCCTTCAACCTCGGGGTGGAGCTCGGGCAGTTGGCCGTCGTCGCAGCGTTCCTGCCGCTGGCCTGGCTGCTGCGGTGCACGCAGTTCTATCGCCGCGTCATCCTCGCCGGCGGCTCATCGGGCGTCATGGCGCTCGCCGCGCTATGGTTCGCCGAACGCGCTTTAAACCTGCGCCTTTTGGTATGACCGTTGGCTGTCGCCTCAGATGCCGGGAAGATGCTCTCGGCTTGAATGCCGGAACGCGACGACCTCGAGATTTAGCGGTACCGGTCACAACTTGCATGCTGTGATGGCACTCCGCCGTGCTTTGCACTAGGAGGGCGGCCTTTGGGGAAGGTCAGGCGCAGCGGAACTTCATCGAAAGAGTATCTGCACCGTCAGCAACTCGTTCTTGCCATACGTCGTCGTGCAGCGACGGCCGACCTCGACCGTTTCGATCGCGATGGCCATTTCGCGCGCTTCCTCCGAGGACAGTTGCGGGAAGATCGTGCGTACAGCGCTTATCCGCTCCTCGGGGATTTGCCTCGGGACCTTCGATTGCGGTACGCACGAAAGGGTGAGTCGCTTTCCTTGATACATCGATGAGATTCCTTTGGCAGCGTCGTCGTCGAGGCCCGTCAAGGCGGGCTTGCCGCCGATGTGGACGGCATAGGCGTCCTTGGCGACGTCCGCGCTCACCACACACAGCTTGACATCGGTCAACGAGGGTCCGACATAGCGCTTACCGGATGCGCAAACCGTCTTGCCGGATTCGGAGGCGATCTCGAGAGATTCTTCCTCGACCGAGAACGCAAGGCCCGCGGCGAGAGATAACGCGAAGCCTACCGTCAGCACACCTACCCATGATTCCTGCATAGCGACTCCTTCCTCTCGCGTGCCCGGCAGCTTGTGGCTTGCCACATCGCCGTGACGAATCGTAGTCTGCATGAGGACGGATCGCGTAGATCACGACAAACGAGGTGTCTTTCGGCTTCATTTCCCGCCTCGCTCGGGGTGCCTGAATGGCGCTGCATCGCAACCATGGATAAACTGCGTGGTCTTCTCCAGATCAATCGACCCGAGAAAGCCAGAATGCAGAAAGACCTCAGCGAAGCGGCGCTCGAATACCACCGCCTGCCCACCCCCGGCAAGATCTCGGTGGTCCCGACCAAGGGCCTCACCAATCAGCGCGACCTCGCGCTTGCCTATTCGCCGGGGGTGGCGGCGGCTTGCCACGCGATCGCCGGCGATCCGGCGCAGGCGGCGCAGCTCACTTCGCGCGCCAATCTGGTGGGCGTGGTCACCAACGGCACCGCGGTCCTCGGGCTCGGCAACATCGGTCCGCTCGCCGCCAAGCCGGTGATGGAAGGCAAGGGCTGCCTGTTCAAGAAGTTCGCCGGCATCGACGTGTTCGACATCGAACTCGACCAGAACGATCCGGACAAGCTCATCGAAATCATCGCCGCGCTCGAGCCGACGCTGGGCGGCATCAACCTCGAGGACATCAAGGCGCCGGAGTGCTTCTACATCGAGAAGACGCTGCGCGAGCGGCTCAACATTCCAGTCTTCCACGACGACCAGCACGGCACCGCGATCATCTCCACCGCCGCGCTGCTCAACGGACTCAAGGTCGTCGGCAAGCAGATCGAGCGTATCAAGCTCGTATGTTCCGGCGCCGGGGCGGCGGCGATCGCCTGCCTCGACCTGATGGTGCACATGGGCGTGCGGCGCGAGCATGTTTTCGTCAGCGATTCCAGGGGCGTCATCTACCAGGGGCGCGAGGCGAACATGGAGCCGAACAAGGCGCGTTACGCCCAGGACACCAAGCTGCGCACGCTTGGCGAAATCATCGACGGCGCCGACGTGTTTCTTGGCTGCTCGGCGGCCGGCTTGTTCGACGCCGGACATGGTCAAACGCATGGCCGACAAGCCGCTGATCCTGGCGCTCGCCAACCCGGTGCCCGAGATCATGCCGGAGGAGGCGAAAGCGGCGCGGCCCGACTGCGTGATCGCCACCGGGCGCTCGGACTATCCGAACCAGGTAAACAACGTCCTGTGCTTCCCCTACATTTTTCGCGGCGCGCTCGACGTCGGGGCAACCGGCATCACCGACGCGATGCGCCTGGCATGCGTTAAGGCGATCGCCGAACTGGCGCAGGCCGAGCAGTCGGATGTCGTGGCGATGGCCTACGGTGGCGAGGAGCTTACCTTCGGGCCCGAATACATCATCCCCAAGCCGTTCGACCCCAGGCTCATCATCAAGATCGCGCCGGCGGTGGCGCAGGCAGCCATGGATTCGGGCGTGGCGACGCGGCCGATCGCCGACATGGAGTCCTATATCCAGCACCAGACCGATTTCATCTATCACTCTGGCATAATCATGAGGCCGGTGTTCGCCGCCGCCCGTGCCACTCCGCGCCGCGTGCTGTATGCCGAGGGCGAGGATGAACGCGTGCTGCGGGGGGTCCGCGCCGTGCTCGACGAGGGCTTGGCCAAGCCGATACTGATCGGGCGGCCGAACGTGATCGAGATGCGCATCGAGAAGCACGGCCTGCGATTGGAGCCCGGCAAGGACTTCGAGCTGGTGAATCCCGAGTCCGACCCGCGCTACAAGGAAATCTGGACGAGCTATCACCGCATCATGGGACGGCGCGGCGTCACGCCCGCCGTCGCCAAGGCGGAAACGCGACGCGACACGACCCTGATCGGCGCGCTGCTGCTCGCCCGCGGTGATGCCGATGCGCTCATCTGCGGCACCTACGGGCGGCCGTGGCAGCATCTGAGCCAGATCTCCAAGGTCATCGGATTGCGCGAGGGCGCCAGCCTGTTCGCGGCGATGAACGTGCTGATGCTGGCCAAACGCACGATCTTCCTCACCGACACCTACGTGAATGAAGATCCGAGCGCGGAAGAAATTGCGGCGATCACCCTGCTCGCGGCGGAGGAAATGCGGCGCCTCGGGCTGCGGCCCAAGGTGGCACTGCTGTCGCACTCCAACTTCGGCAGCTCGCACCATCCATCGGCACGCAAGATGAGCCACGCACTGGAAATCCTGCTGCGCCAGGCGCCCGATCTGGAGGTCGATGGCGAGATGCACGGCGACGCCGCTTTGTCCGAGGAAATTCGCGCCCAGGTGTATCCCGATTCGCGGCTCAAGGGCGAGGCCAACCTTCTGGTGATGCCCAACCTCGATGCCGCCAACATTGCTTTCAATCTGCTCAAGATCACCGGCGGCGAAGGTGTGACGATCGGCCCGATCCTGCTCGGCGCGGCGAAGCC
>CAWGHV010000009.1:0-6605 GCA_963822375.1 uncultured beta proteobacterium
CCACGCCGCTCCGTTCCAGTAGCGGCCCTCGCTCTGCTCGGTCGGATCCCGGTACCAACCCGGGGCCGGCAGCTGAGGAGTCATCGAATTCTGCTACTGCTCAGGCAGCCACGAGCTTCGACTTGGCAGCCTCGAACTCTGCGTCGCTGATCGCGCCCTGGTCGCGGAGTGCGGCGAGCTTGCCGATCTCGTCGGCGACCGACGTGGACGACCCGGCGACGCTGCGGATGTAGTTGGTGCTGAGCCTGATCGACTGCAGCGGCGGCTGCTGCGCTGCGTGCCTGCATCGCCTGCCGCCGTTCACGATCAGATAGATGAACGACCCGAGCAGCGGCAGGACGATCACGAACAGCGACCAGCCAGCCTTGCCCCAGCCCGACTTGTCGCTGGCGAAGATGTCGCCGATGATCGAGATGAGCATCCAGAACCACGCGATGAGGACGAAGAACCAGAGCATGGACCACAAGACGTCGAGAAGTGGGTATCCAGGCACCCTTTCGGCAGGCCGACCCGACCCGGGTGGTCGGCGTCAGCGGGAACGTACCGGGGGCTCAGAAGGATTGAGGGTGAACCCGAGTCTCACCCCGCGGACCGCGATCGATCACTCAGGGGCTAAGCGGGGTGAACCATGGTTTCACCCCGGCGCCAACCTCGAGGGCCGACTGCGCCGTGCGCAGACTGTCGTCCATCCCGAGCCGCGTAGTGTGCAACTCTGCGTCCGTGCGCCGACTCGTCGTGTGCTCGTGCGGCTCGTGACGCCCGCCGACCGTGAGGACCTGATCGTGACATCACCCGAAGCCCCGACCGACGCACCTGCAGCAGCCCCGTCGTTGGCGGCGTCGTTGTCGGCACTCGGGGTGATGGTGGCGGCGATCCTGCTGTCGGTCGCCCTGTTCGGCGGCGAGGTCGACAGCGGCCCGTTGCAGGTGGCGATGACCCTCGGCCTGGCAGCGGCCGTGCTGATCGCCGCGCGATCGACACACGACCGACCACGAGAGTTCCTCGGTGAGTCGATGGTCGGCGGGATCACCTCGGCGATCGCCACCTTCTTCCTCATCATCGTCATCGGCATGCTCGTCTCGTCGCTGCTGCTCGCCGGGACGATCGCGACGATGCTGTCCTACGGCGCCGAGCTCGCCACGCCGACGATTCTCTACCCGGTCGCGTCGTCTGCGCCATGCCATCACCATCCTCGGGCGGCGCCAGCTTCAACGCTGGCTGCAGCTCCTGCTCTACACGAACACCGCCGCGCCCGGCAGCGTTAGCACCCCGCTGATTGAGCTGGCCGCCAGCCGCGGCCGATTCCTCGAGCTTCTTGCCGTGCGCCTGTCGCGCGATCAGCGCGTCGAGGACTCGGCATTCATGACCGGCATCATGTCGCTAATGCCGGCCCTGCTCGGTGTCCCGATGGATGAGATCGTTCGCGGGCTTCCGGTCGAAACCGCGGTGCGCGAGGCGCTGCTGGACAGGCTCGGCATGCTGGGCGCCATGCTGTCGCTGGCCGAGGGGCTGGAGGCGGGCGACAGCGATGCCTGCGCGCGCGCAATGAGCGAACTGGGCAATCCCGATGCCGACGACATAGGCGCCTGCCAGAACCAGGCACTCGCTTGGGCTCGCAACATTGGGCGTGAGGCCGCGTAGCGATGAATCTCGATCACGGTGCCACCGTATGCGTCATCGCGGTGCTCGCGACCGCATGCGCCAGCCCGCCGCGCGGCGACGGACCGCGCATCGCCCGCTTGAGCCCCGAGGAAGCGGCGCGTATCGGCCTTTCGTATCCGAAGCCGGTGACGCTGGACGAGGTCGTCACGCTCACGCGCGGGAACACTCCTGCCGAGGAGATCATTCGCCGCATGCAGCGCAGCGCCTCGGTATATCGACTCACACCGCTGGAAGTGCAGCGTCTGCGCGACGCCGGCGTGGCGCAGGCTGTGATCGACCACATGACCGCGCAGCAGCGCGCGGAAGCGCGCGAGCAGGCCGAGCAGCGCGCCGCGGAACGAGCGGCATGGCGGCGCCGCTACGACGACCCATACTACGGTCCCTACGCACGCCCTTACTACGGCCCTTATTGGGCGCCCTCGTTGTCGATCGGCGTGTTTCGCCACTCGCGCCGCTTCGGCTATGGATTGAATTGGGGCTTGCCCTGGCCCGGTGCGTGGTGGTAGTCGGCGCTCTGAGCGGCAAGCTTTGGCTTCAGCGCTGCCGCCGCGCCAGCCAATCCCGGATCGCCAGCCCGGTGCCGAAATCCCACGGCCGTAATTTCTCGGGTGGAATCAGCCGGTAGTCGGCAAGCTCTTCATTGAGCGCGATCTCGCCGCTCGCCACCACATGGTAGGCGAGGATGATTTCGTGCTTGCGCGCAAACGCGTAGTTGCCGATCAGCGCCACGTCCAAGCTGTCGAGGGCGAGCTCCTCCTTCACCTCGCGCCGCACGGCGTCCTCGGGCGACTCGTCGCGTTCGAGGAAACCGGTCACCAGCCCGAACATCTTTTCCGGCCAGGCATGGTTGCGCGCCAGCACGATCAGACCATCGCGCTCCACCAGCGCCGCCACCACCGGCGCCGGGTTGTCCCAGTGTAC
Source organism: uncultured beta proteobacterium (assembly GCA_963822375.1). Taxonomy (GTDB): domain Bacteria; phylum Pseudomonadota; class Gammaproteobacteria; order Burkholderiales; family Rhodocyclaceae; genus CAWGHV01. The sequence goes on from CAWGHV010000009.1 coordinate 2,584, forward strand.
GAAGGCGCAGCCATTCTCCGGGCAGACAGGGCGCATACGCCCGCCGAGTTCGCGATCAGCGAGCGGGCCGCCGCAGCGCGGGCAGAAGCGTAGGCTGTTCATTGCCGCGAGCTACACCGCCGCGCAGACTCGCCGCACATCGGCGATGAGTCGATCGACGCAGGATTCGGTCGTATCCCAGGCGCACATCAGGCGCGCGCCGCCGGCGCCGATGAAAGTATAGAAGCGCCAGCCATCCTCGCGCAGCGCCGCCATCGCCGGCTCCGGCAGCGCCGCGAATACTGAGTTCGCCTCGGTCGGAAACAGCAGCTTCACGCCGGGCATGCAGCTCAGGCCCTCGGCCAACTTGCGCGCCATGGCATTCGCATGGCGGGCATTGGCGAGCCACAGCTCATCCGCCAGCAGCCCCAGCCAGGGCGCTGCGATGAAACGCATCTTCGAGGCCAGCTGGCCGGCCTGCTTGCAGCGGTAGGCGAAGTCCTCCGCCATCTTGCGGTCGAAGAAGACCACCGCCTCGCCCACCGGCATGCCGTTCTTGGTGCCGCCGAAGCACAGCACGTCGACACCGGCGCGCCAGGTGATGTCGGCGGGCGCCACGCCCAGGGCGGCGACAGCGTTGGCGAAGCGAGCGCCGTCCATGTGCAGGCGCAACTCGTGGCGCTTGGCCATCTCCGACAGCGCGCGCAGTTCCCCCACCGAGTAGACGGTGCCGACCTCCGTCGCCTGGGTGATGCTGACGACTTTCGGTTTCGGATAATGGATATCGCGCCGCTGCGTCACCAGCGCCTCGATCGCGTCGGGCGTCAGCTTGCCCCGCGGCCCCCTGCCCAGCAGCAGCTTGGAGCCGTTGGAGAAAAACTCCGGGCCGCCGCACTCGTCGGTCTCGACGTGCGCCAGTTCGTGGCAAATGACGGAGTGGTAGGACTGGCAGAGCGCGGCCAACGCCAGCGAATTCGCCGCCGTGCCGTTGAAGACGAAATAGACGTCACAGTCGGTCTCGAACAGCGCGCGCATGCGGTCGGTGGCGCGCCGTGTCCATTCGTCGTCGCCGTAAGCCGGCGCATGCCCGCTGTTGGCGTCAAGCAGCGCCCGCAGCGCCGCCGGACAAATCCCCGCGTTGTTGTCGCTGGCGAATTGAGCGTCCATGGGCTGCGCGTTTCGCTCGTCGGATTATGTAGCCGTATTGTGTAGGTTGGGGTGAGCCGCAGGCGAACCCCAACCTTGAGCGATCGCCACTGCGTTGGGGTTCGCCTGCGGCTCACCCCAACCTACAGCCGCTCCTGCGCCCACGCTTTCACCGACGCCAGCGCGGCGGGCAACTTCTCCGGCTGCGTGCCGCCGGCCTGCGCCATGTCGGGCCGGCCGCCGCCCTTGCCGCCGACCTGCTGGGCGACGAAGCCCACCAGATCTCCGGCCTTGACTTTGGCGGTCAAATCCGCGGTGACCCCGGCGATCAGCGTGGCCTTGCCGTCGGCGGCGGCACCGAGCACGATCACCGCGCTTTTCAGTCGGTCCTTGAGCTTGTCCATGGTTTCGCGCAGCGCCTTGGCATCGGCGCCGTCGAGCGCCACCGCCAGCACCTTGGCGCCGTTGACCTCGATCGCCTGGTCGGCAAGATCGTCGCCCTGGGTCGCCGCGAGCTTCGACTTGAGCCGCGCCAGTTCCTTCTCCAGGGTGCGGACGTTGTCGAGTATCTGCTGCACGCGCGCCGCCGCTTCCTGCGGCTGCACTTTCACCTGCGCGGCGATCTCGAGGATGCGCGCTTCCTGCTCCTGCACATGGGCGATCGCGGCCTCGCCGGTGATGCGCCTCGATACGGCGGATGCCGGCGGCGATGCCGGTTTCGGACACGATCTTGAACAAGCCGATATCGCCGGTGCGGCCGACGTGGGTGCCGCCGCACAGCTCGGTCGAGAACTCGCCCATGCCGATCACGCGCACTTCGTCGCCGTACTTCTCGCCGAACAGCGCCATGGCGCCGGCCTTGATCGCATCGTCGTACTTCATCAGGCGCGCCGAGACATCGGCGTTGCGGCGGATTTCGGCATTCACGATCGCTTCGACCCGGGCGATTTCCGCCGCGCTCATCGGCTGTGGATGCGAGAAATCGAAACGGGTACGGTTCGGATCGACCAGCGAGCCTTTCTGCTGCACATGGGTTCCAAGCACTTGACGCAGCGCCGCGTGCATCAGATGGGTGGCCGAGTGGTTCCATGCCGCGCGCTGCGCGCTCCGCCCGGCCCACCTGCGCCGCCACGACATCGCCGACGGCAAGCTCGCCATTGATGAGTTCGCCATGGTGGCCGAACACGTCGGCCTGGATCTTCTGCGTGTCGGCGACCTTGAACAACGTCAAGCACACACCACGTTTCGTGAGTTCGCCGCGTGTCGCCCACCTGGCCGCCGGACTCGGCGTAGAACGGCGTGCGATCGAGAACCACGACGCCGCTCTCGCCCGGCAGCAGGGAATGCACCTCGGTGCCCTCGTGGTACAGGGCGAGCACCTTCGCTTCGGTGTCGAGCCGTTCGTAGCCGAGGAACCGTGTCGGCCGCGCCGGCGTAGTCGACCGCTGCCCTTCATCTTGAAATGCGAGGCGGCGCGCGCCGTCTCGCGCTGGCGCTCCATCGCCGCGTCGAAGCCGGCCTGGTCGACCCTGACACCGCGCTCGCGCGCGATGTCGGCGGTCAGATCGAGCGGGAAGCCGTAGGTGTCGTAGAGCTTGAAAACGGTGCTCGCCATCGAGCGTCTTGCCTCCCGCCGCGAGCGCGTCCTCGAGGATCGCCATGCCATGCTCGATGGTCTCGGCGAAGCGCTCCTCCTCCTGCTTGAGCACGGCGGCAACCTTCTGCTCCGCGGCCGGCAACTCGGGATAGGCATCACCCATCGCCGCGCACAGATCGCCCACCAGGCGGTGAAAGAACGGCTGCTTCCGGCCCAGCTTGTAACCGTGGCGGATGGCGCGCCGGATGATGCGGCGGAGCACGTAGCCGCGGCCGTCGGCGCCGGGAATCACCCCGTCGACGATCAGAAACGCGCAGGCGCGGATGTGGTCGGCAATGACCTTGAGCGAGTTGCTATGCAGGTCGGTGGCACCCGTTGCCTGCGCCGCCGCCTCGATCAAGTCCTGGAATAGATCGATCTCGTAGTTCGAATGCACGCCTTGCAGCACCGCGGCCAGTGCGCTCCAGCCCCATGCCGGTATCGACCTGGGTCTGGGGAGCTGATGCAGCACACCGTTCTCGTCGCGGTTGTATTGCATGAACACGAGGTTCCAGATCTCGATATAGCGGTCGCCGTCGGCATCCGGCGAGCCCGGCGGCCCGCCCGCCACTTCGGGACCGTGGTCGTAGAAGATCTCGCTGCACGGCCCGCACGGCCCGGTGTCGGCCATCTGCCAGAAATTGTCCGAGTTGTACTGCGCGCCGCCGGGCTTGTCGCCGATGCGCACACAGCGCGCGGCGGGAACGCCGATGTCCTTGGTCCAGATGTCGAAGGCTTCGTCGTCGTCGATGTAGACGGTGGTCCACAACCTGTCGGCGGGCATGCCGTAGACCTTGGTCAGCAGCTCCCATGCGAAGCGGATCGCGTCGCGCTTGAAGTAGTCGCCGAAGCTGAAGTTGCCCAGCATCTCGAAGAATGTGTGATGGCGCGCGGTGTAGCCGACGTTCTCGAGATCGTTGTGCTTGCCGCCGGCGCGCACGCAGCGCTGCGCCGTGGTGGCGCGCTTGTACGGGCGCTGGTCCTGGCCGAGGAACACGTCCTTGAACTGCACCATGCCCGAGTTGGTGAACAACAGCGTCGGATCGTTGCCCGGCACCAGCGGGCTGGACGCGACGATGGCATGGCCGTTGGCGGCGAAATAGTCGAGAAACTTCTGCCGGATCTCTGCGCTTGTCATGTAGAAACCGAGGCCATCAGGCGGCTGGTAGCGCCGAAGGGGAATCAGCAAAGGATTCTAGCATCGAAAGAAAACACGTCCGTGGGAGCGGCGTCCGCGCCGCGATCTCCGTGCCAAATCGCG
>CAWGHV010000010.1:0-64143 GCA_963822375.1 uncultured beta proteobacterium
TGCCTGGCGCTTGTTCACGTATTGCTAGGGCGCCGCCGACGGTGCCAGGTATGCCGGCAAGGAATTCGGCCTCGGCGCGATCGTGGTTGGCGGCGAATCGCGCCACCTTCGGCGCCGCCACCCCGGCCGCGGCGAAGATCAGGCCGTCGGCCCGCGACTCGAGCTGTTTCAGTGCGCCGTGAGTGAAAACGACGGTGCCATCGAAGCCGCCGTCGCGGACTAGCAGGTTGCTGCCCAAGCCGACGAACAGCAGCGGCTCGTCCGCGCGCACCCGCTTGAGGAACTGCGCCAGGTCGTCGAGGTCGGCGGGAAAATAGGCATGCTTCGCCCTGCCTCCGGCACGCCACGTAACGTGACGGCCCATCGGCTCGTCGTTGCGTAGCTCGCCGCGCAAGCCCGCGTCCGCAATCGTGCTCACCTGCCTCCGACCCACCTCAAGTTCAACCTCGACATGGAAGGCTGTTTGCACCTCCGCGCTTCGTCCGCCGGCCCAAGTCATCAATGCACGCCCACCAGCTTCCCGGGCACGCCGCCGATCGAACCGGCGCCCATGGTGATCACGACGTCGCCGTCGCGGCGCGACGTCGAGGATCTGCTGCTGCCATGGCGTCGATGTCCTCGACGAACACCGGCTCGACTTGCCGGCGACGCGCAGCGCGCGCGCCAGCGCGCGGCCGTCGGCGGCGACGATCGGCGCCTCGCCGGCGGCATAGACCTCGGCCAGCACCAGCGCATCGACCGCGGACAGCACCTTGACGAAATCCTCGAAGCAATCGCGCGTGCGCGTGTAGCGATGCGGCTGAAAGGCCAGCACCAGGCGCCGCCCGGGAAAGGCGCCGCGCGCCGCGGCCAGCGTCGCCGCCATTTCCGCCGGGTGATGGCCGTAGTCGTCGACCAGGGTGAAGCTGCCGCCGCCGGGCAGCGATACCTCGCCGTAGCGCTGGAAGCGCCGGCCGACGCCCTGAACTCGGCCAGCGCCGTGACGATCGCCGTCGTCGGCAACGCCGACTTCGCGTCGCCACCGCGATCGCCGCCAGCGCGTTGAGCACGTTGTGCGTGCCGGGCAGGTTGAGCGTGATCGGGAAGCGGCGTCGATGCCGCCGTTCGCGCGCACGCACGTCGAAGCGCATGCGTGCCGCCGTCGGCCACCACGTTTTCGGCGCGCACCTGCCGCGTCCGGGTCGAGCCGTAGGTGACGATCTGCTTCGACACGAACGGCATGATCTCGCGCACATTCGCGTCGTCGCGCACAGACCACGGCGACGCCGTAGAACGGCAGGCGGCTGCAGGAACTCGACGAAGGCCTGCTTGCAGGCGCGCGAAGTCGTGGCCGTAGGTTTCCATGTGGTCGGCGTCGATGTTGGTGACCACCGCGATCACCGGCTGCAGGTACAGGAACGAGGCGTCGGATTCGTCGGCCTCGACGACGAGGAACTCGCCGCTGCCGAGCCGCGCGTTGGTGCCGGCGCGAGTTCAGCCGGCCGCCGATGACGAAGGTCGGATCGAGCCCGCCTTCGGCGAGCACGCTGGCGACCAGGACTGGTGGTGGTGGTCTTGCCGTGCGTGCCGGCGATCGCGATGCCCTGCTTGAGGCGCATCAGCTCGGCCAGCATCAGCGCGCGCGGCACCACCGGCACATGCGCGCGCGCGCGCCGCGATCACTTCCGGGTTGTCGTCCTTGCACGGCGGTCGACACCACGACCGCATCGGCGCCGGCGATGTGTCCGGCATCGTGGCCGATGCGCCACCGTTGGCGCCGAGCCGGCGCAGGCGCCGCGTCGCGGCGCTCTCGGCGAGATCGGAGCCGCTGACCTCGTAGCCGAGATTGAGCAGCACCTCGGCGATGCCGCTCATGCCGGAGCCGCCGATGCCGACGAAGTGGATGCGCTTGACCTTGTGCTTCACCGCCGTACCCCGGTGGCGCGGGCGCGCTGTTTCGTTGTCGTCTTTTTCGCCTTCACGATCGAGCCAGCTCCATGCAGGCCTGCGCCACCGCCGCGCGGCGTCGGGCTTGGCCAGCGCGCGCGCCTTCTCCGCCATCTGGCGCAACGCATCGCGCGTCAAGCCGCCGAGCAGCCCGGCGAGCCGCGCCGGCGACAACTCGCTTTGCGGCAGCAGAATCGCCGCGCCCGCGTCGGCGAGGAAGCGCGCATTGCTGGTCTGGTGGTCGTCCACCGCGTGCGGGAACGGCACCAGGATCGCCGCGACGCCGGCCGCGGCAAGCTCGGCCACGGTGAGCGCGCCGGCGCGGCAGATCACCAGATCGGCGGCAGCGTAGCGCGTCGCCATGTCGTCGATGAAGGCGACGCAGCTCGGCGCCGGCACCGGCCTGCTTGTAGGCGGTGCGCAGCGCATCGAGGTTTTGCGCGCCGGACTGGTGCACCACCGTCGGGCGCTTTGCTTCGCTCAGCAACGCCAGCGCCGCCGGGACATTGTCGTTCAGCGCCTGCGCCCCCAGGCTGCCGCCGACCACCAGCAGGTTGATGCCGCCGGCGCGCGCCGCATAGCGCTGCGACGGCGCGGCGATGGCGGCGATGTTCGCGCGCACCGGGTTGCCGGCCCACTCGGCCATCGGCAGCGCGCCGGGGAAGCCGGTGGCGGTGCGATCGGCGAGCTTGGCGAGCACCTTGTTGGCGAGGCCGGCGATCGAGTTCTGCTCGTGCACGACGAGCGGCACGCCGCGCAGCACCGCCATCATGCCGCCGGGAAAGCTGACGTAGCCGCCCATGCCCGAGCACGACGTCGGGCTCGACGCGGCCGATCTCGCGGCAACGCCTGCCAGAAGCCGCGCAGCAGATTGAGCGGCAGCAGCAGCATGCGCAGCAGACCCTTGCCGCGCAGGCCGGAGAATCGCACCCACGCCATTTCGTAGCCGCGGCTCGGCACCAGCTTCGCCTCCATGCCGTCCGGGTTGCCCATCCAGACCACGCGCCAGCCCTGCTCGCGCAGATGGTCGGCGACCGCGAGGCCGGGGAACACGTGGCCGCCGGTGCCGCCGGCCATGATCAGGATGCACCGCGTCATGCCTGCAAGCCCCGCATCAATTGCCGGTTCTCCCAGTCGATCCGCAGCAGGATCGCCAGCGCCACGCAGTTGGCGACGATGCCCGAGCCGCCGAAGCTCATCAGCGGCAGGGTCAGGCCCTTGGTCGGCAGCAGCCCCATGTTGACGCCCATGTTGATGAACGCCTGCACGCCGATCCACAGGCCGATGCCCTGCGCCACCAGGCCGGAGTACACCCGCTCCAGGGTCAGCGCCTGGCGGCCGATGGCGAAGGCGCGCTGGACGAGCAGCGCGAACAGCGCGATGACGACGAGCACGCCGACGAAGCCGAGTTCCTCGGCGATCACCGCGAGCAGGAAATCGGTGTGCGCCTCGGGCAGGTAGAACAGCTTTTCGACGCTGGCGCCGAGACCGACGCCGAACCACTCGCCGCGGCCGAAGGCGATCAGCGAGTGCGAAAGCTGGTAGCCCTTGCCGTAGGCGTCGGCCCACGGGTCCATGAAGCCGAAGATGCGCTCGCGCCGGTAGGGCGAGAGCCAGATCAGCATAACGAAGCCGCTCACCAGCACCGCGAGCAGCGAGGCGAACAGGCGCGCGTTGATGCCGCCCAGGAACAGGACGCCCATGGCGATGGCAGATGATCACCACGAAGGCGCCGAAGTCGGGCTCGCGCAGCAGCAGGCAGCCGACCACCAGCATCACCACCGCCATCGGCAGGAAGCCGCGCTTGAAGCTGCGCATGTCGGCGAGCTTGCGCACCGTGTAGTCGGCGGCGTAGAGCACGGCGAAGAGCTTCATCAACTCGGAGGGCTGAAGGTTGATCGGCCCGAGCGGCAGCCAGCGCCGCGCGCCGTTGACCTCGCGGCCGATGCCCGGAATCAGCACGACCACCAGCAGGACGACGCCGAGCGATGAACAGCCAGGGCGCCATCTTCTGCCAGGCGCGCAGCGGCATCTGAAATGCGACCACCGCCGCGATCAGTCCGACGGCGAGGAAGACCGCATGGCGCAGCAGGAAGTAGTACGACTGGTTGCCGGTGAACTTGGCGGCCTCGGCGGTGGCGATCGACGCCGAGTACACCATCACGACGCCGAACAGCAGCAGCCCGATCGCAGACCACAGCAGCAAGCGATCGAGCTCCTGCGGCTGGGGTGGCGGCGTCAGGTAGCGGCGGCGGCTGATCATGGCGTGAGGCACTCGGCTTCGACGGCCCGCACCGCCGCCACGAACACCTCGGCGCGGTGGGCGTAGTCGCGAAACATGTCGAGGCTGGCGCAGGCCGGCGACAGCAGCACCGCGTCGCCCGGCCGCGCCGCCGCGAGCGCTTGGCGGACCGCGTCATCCATGTCGTTCGCGCCGCACACGGGGTACCGCGGCGCCAGCCAGCGCCGCCTCGATCAGCGGCGCATCGCGCCCGATCAGCACTACGCTGCGTGCATAGCGCTCGAGCGCCGGCTGAGCGGCGAGAAATCCTGGCCCTTGCCGTCGCCGCCGGCGATCAGCACCACCTGTCTGCCCAGACCTTCGAGCGCCGCCACCGTCGCGCCGACATTGGTGCCCTTGGAATCGTCGAAAAAGGCTATGCCGGCGAACTCGGCGACTTTTTCGACCCGATGCGGCAAGCCCTTGAAGGCGCGCAGCGCATCGAGCAGGGGCGGCACCGGCAAGTCGATCGCCCGGCACAGGGCCAGCGCGGCCAGCGCGTTGGCGGCGTTGTGCAGGCCGGCGAGCGGCAGTTCCGTCAGCGCCATCAGCTCACAGCCGCCGCCGGCGAGCCAGCGCGCGCCGCGCGTATCGACAATCCCGAAGTCATCGTCCGTGGCGGGGCGGTCGAGGCCGAAGGTCAGCACGCTTGCGCCGCGCCGGCGCAATGCGCTGACGCGCGCATCCTCGCGGTTGAGCACCTGCGCGCCGCGCCGCCTGGAAAATGCGCGCCTTCGCCGCGGCGTATTCGTCAATGCCGGTGTAGCGGTCGAGATGGTCGTCGGAGACATTGAGCACCGTCGCCGCGTCGGCATCGAGTGTCGCGGTGGTCTCGAGCTGAAAGCTCGACAGTTCGAGCACCCAGACTTCAGGCATCGGGCCGCGCCCGATGCGGCGCAGCAGCGCGCTCAGCGCCGCCGGGCTGATGTTGCCCGCGACCTCGGTATCGAGGCCGGCGGCGCGGCACATCGCGCCGACCAGGGCGGTCACCGTGGTCTTGCCGTTGGTACCGGTGATGGCGAGTATCGGGTCTTGCTGCGCGCCGACAGCTCGCGCAGCGCCTGGGCGAACAGCTCGATCTCGCCGGTGAGCGGAATCGCCGCGCCGCTGCGCCTCAATGACGATGGGCTCGGCGCGCGACAAGCCCGGGCTGAGGGCGAGCAGATCGATGCCCTCGAGCAGCGCCGGCGCGAAGGCGCCGGCGAACAATCGCGCGCGCGGCGCCGAACGCGCCAGTTCTGCCGCGAACGGCGGCGCCGCGCGCGTGTCGGCGACGCGCACCTGCGCGCCCTGGCGCGTCAGCCAGTGCGCCATCGCCAGACCCGACTCACCGAGACCGAGCACCAAGGCAAGCCTGCACGTTCGGCATGTTCATCGCAGCTTCAGCGTCGACAGCCCGAACAGCACCAGCATGATGGTGATGATCCAGAAGCGCACGACGACCTGCGTCTCCTTCCAGCCCTCGAGCTCGTAGTGGTGATGCAGCGGCGCCATGCGGAAGATGCGCTTGCCGCCGCTGTACTTGAAGTAGAGCACCTGCAGCATCACCGACAGCGTCTCGGCGACGAACACGCCGCCCATGATGAACAGCACGATTTCCTGGCGCACGATCACCGCCACCGTGCCGAGCGCCGCGCCGAGCGCCAGCGCGCCGACGTCGCCCATGAAGACCTCGGCCGGATAGGCGTTGAACCACAGGAAGCCGAGCCCGGCGCCGGCCATGGCGCCGCAGAACACCGTCAGTTCGCCGGCGCCCGGGAATGTAGGGAATCCCCAGGTACTTCGAGAACACCGCGTTGCCGGCGACGTAGGCGAAGATGCCGAGCGCGCTGCCGACCATCACCGTCGGCATGATCGCCAGTCCGTCGAGACCGTCGGTGAGGTTGACCGCGTTGCTGGTGCCGACGATGACGAAGTAGGTCAGCAGGATGAAGCCGAAGACGCCAAGCGGATAGGCGACGGTCTTGAAGAACGGCACGATCAGTTCGCGTCTGCGCCGGCACGCGTGGCGCTCGACGCCGCAGGTAGATGCGCGGCGCTCAGGCCGACCACCGACTGCCAGAAAAACTTCGCGCGCGCCGACAGCCCCTTCGGATTGCGATGCACGACCTTGCGTAGTCGTCGACCCAGCCCACGCGCGCCGAAGCCCAAGCGTGACGATGCAGCACGACCCAGACGAAGCGATTGCTCAGGTCGCCCCACAGCAGGGTGGTGATCGCCGATCGAAATCAGGATCAGCGCGCCGCCCATGGTCGGCGTGCCGGCCTTGGTCAGATGCGTCTGCGGGCCGTCGTCGCGCACCGACTGGCCGATCTTGTAGGCGGTCAGCCTGCGGATCACCAGCGGCCCGACGATGAAGGAGATGACCAGCGCGGTCAGCGTCGCCAGCACCGCGCGCAACGTGATGTAGCCGAAGACGTTGAAAGCCCGGATGTCCTCCGCCAGCCATTGCGCCAGTTCAAGCAGCATCAGGTCTTGCAGCTCCGTTGTCGATGACAGCATCAGCTGAGCGATCGCGATATTCGTGGCGCGCCATCCATGGCAATCGCATCGACCACGCGCTCCATGCGCATGAAGCGCGAGCCCTTGACCAGCACCACGGTGTCCGCGCGCAGTTCCGCTGCAGCGCGGCGACCAGATCTTCGGTGCGGGCGAAATGGCGACCGCCGGCGCCGAAGTTGCGCGCCGCGAGCTCGCTCTGGACACCCAGCGCGAAGAGCAGGTCGACGCCATGGCTCTTGGCATAGCCGCCGACTTCGTCGTGAAACTGGCCGCGCCTGATCGCCGGTCTCGCCCATGTCGCCGAAAACGAAGATCTTTCGCGCCGGCATCGCTGCCAGGACATCGAGCGCCGCGAACACCGAATCCGGGTTGGCGTTGTAGGTGTCGTCGAGCAGCGTGGCGCCGGCGGCGGCCGAGCGTACTTGCAGCCGGCCCTTGACGCCGGTGAACTCGCTCAGTCCGCGGGCGATGCTCGCCGGCGGCACACCGGCGGCGCTCGCCGCCGCAGCCGCGGCAAGCGCGTTGCGCAGCGTTGTGCAGCCCCGCGACCTGGAGTTCGACGTCGGCGCTACCCGCCGGCGTGTGCAGCCGAATCCGGCTGCCCAGGCCTGCAAGGCATATTCGGCGCGAACATCGGCGGGCTGTTCGAGGCCGAAGCTGACGACCCGGCGCGTCGCGTTGAGGCCGCGCCAGTAGTCGGCGAAAGCATCGTCGGCGTTGATGACCGCCACGCCCTGCGTCGCAGCCCACCGTATATGTCGCCCTTCTCGCGCGCCACGTCGAGCACCGTGCCGACCCCTTCGAGGTGGGCGCGCTGCGCGTTGTTCACCAGCGCCACGGTCGGCCGCGCCAAGCCGGCCAGATAGCCGATCTCGCCGGGATGGTTCATGCCCATCTCGATCACCGCGGCGCGGTGCTCGGCGCGCAGCCGCAACAGCATCAGCGGCATGCCGATGTCGTTGTTGAGGTTGCCTCGGTGGCCAGCACCGCGCGCTGCGCATCGAAGCCCGCGGCCGCGGCATCGGCGCGCAGGATCGCCGCGCACATTTCCTTGACCGTGGTCTTGCCGTTGCTGCCGGTGACGCCGATCAGCGGAATGTCGAAGCGACTGCGCCAGTGCGCGGCAAGACGGCCGAGCGCGAGACGGGTGTCATCGACGACGAGACAGCGGCAGCGACTGTGGGCTGGCCGCGGCCCAACCCTGCTCCACCATCGCGCCGGCGGCGCCGCGCTCGAGCGCCGCGCGCACGAATTCGTGGCCGTCGAAGCGCTCGCCCTTGAGCGCCACGAACAGCTCGCCCGCGGCGATCGCGCGACTGTCGGTGGACACCGCGCTGAACACCGCCGCGCCGTCGGTGGCACTGCGCCCGTATCGCCTGGGCGGCTTCGAGCAGTTTCATCATGCCCGCCGCTCCTGCCAGCGCTGCAGCGCCTGCGCGGCGTGCGCGGCATCGGAGAACGGCAACCGCTCGCCATTGACCTCCTGGTAGGTTTCGTGGCCCTTGCCGGCGATCAGCACGACGTCGTCCGCGTCCGCTTCGTCCAGCAGCCGCCGCGATCGCCGCGGCGCGATCCTCGACGATCGCGGCATCGCCGCCCGCGCCGGCGGCGATGGCACGCACGATGGCGAACGGCTCTTCGCCGCGCGGGTTGTCGCTGGTGATCACGCACGCGGTCGGCGCCGCGCGCGGCGACCGCACCCATCACCGGGCGCTTGCCGGGATCGCGATCGCCGCCGCAGCCGAACACGCAGATCAGGCGCCCGCCGCGCGCGCGAGCGGTTTCGCGCAGGGCGCCGAGAGCCTTTTCCAGCGCGTCCGGCGTGTGCGCGTAGTCGACCACTACCAGCGGCATGCCCGCCCCCCCCTGCATCTGCATGCGCCCGGGCGGCGCCGACAACTTGCTCAGCACGCCGGCGGCCTCCTCGAGGACGACGCCGCCGGCGCGCAGCGCACCCAATACGGCCAGCAGGTTGGAGACATTGAAGCGCCCGACCAGCGACGCCGCGATCGTTGCGCGGCCCGTGGTCGTCAAGGCGTCGAAACGCAGGCCGCCGGCGGTGAGGCTCACGGCATCCGCGGCGATCAGCTCATCGACACTGCCCGGTTCCGGCTGCGTGCCGGCCGCCGTGTACCCGATGCGCTCAACGCCCTTGCCGCGCAGCGTCGAAGCCAGCGCACGACCGAATGCGTCGTCAAGGTTGAGTACGGCGTGGCGCAAACCCGGCTGCTCGAACAGCACCGTTTTAGCGGCGGCGTAGGCTTCCATGGTGCCGTGATACTCGAGATGGTCGCGCGTGAGGTTGGTGAATACTGCCGTGTCGAAGCCGGCGCCGTTAACGCGCCCCTGGTCGAGACCGATCGAGGAGACTTCCATGGCACAGCTCCGCGCGCCCTCGGCTACGAACTGAGCGAGGCAGCGATGCAGGGCGATCGCGTCGGGCGTGGTGTTCACGTTTTCGCGCAGCGCGCCGGGGAAACCGGTGCCCAGCGTTCCGATCACGCCGCAGCGCCGCCCCAGGCCCTCCATGCACTGGGCGATCCAGTGGCTGACCGAAGTCTTGCCGTTGGTGCCAGTGACGCCGACCAGGCGCAGACGCCGCGAAGGCCGGCCGTAGACAAGGTCGGCAATGTAGCCGGCGAGACCGTGCAGGCCGTCGATGCCGATGTTCTTCGCTGCGAGCGCTTCATCCCAGGCGTGGCCGCGCCTCTCCCACAGCACCGCCGCCGCGCCGCGCGCGAGCGCGTCCGGGATCAGGCGGCGCGCGTCGGCACGGGCGCCGGGATAGGCAACAAATACGTCGCCGGGCGCGACGGCACGCGAGTCGGCGCACAGGCTGCACACACGCACGCCCATGCCCTGCAAACGATCGACGGCCGCCCGCGCTTTCTCCACGTGCGACTCCGCGCTCACATACTCTCCCGCACGGCATCGCCATCGTGCGCCACTTGCAGCGGCGCCAGCGGCGCGTCGGGCGGCACGGCGAGCGAGCGCAGCGCTCCTGCCATGACCTGGGCGAAGATGGGCGCGGCGATCTCGCCGCCGTAGTACTTTCCCGCGCCCGGCTCGTCGAGCATCACGGCGACGACCAGCCGCGGATCGGAGACCGGCGCGAAACCGACGAAAGAAGAGATATAGATTTTCGCGTAGCGACCGCCGTCGAGCTTGTGCGCGGTACCGGTCTTGCCGGCAACGCGATAGCCCGAGATCTGCGCTTTCGGTGCCGTACCGCCGGCTTGCGCGGCCATCTCCAGCATCATGCGCACCGCGTGCGCCGTTGGGGCGGAGAAAACCTGCTTGCCGGGGCCGGGCGGGGCATCGAGGCGCGTCAGCGACAGCGGAATCAGATCGCCGTCACGCGCGAAGGCGAGGTAGGCGCGGGCGAGTTGCAGCAGACTCACCGAGATTCCGTGACCAAACGACATAGTGGCCTGCTCGATCTGTTTCCAGCCTCTGTAGGGACGCACGCGCCCACCGGCCGCGCCGGGGAAACCGAGCCGCGGCGGCACGCCGAAGCCGAGGTCGTCGAACATCCGCCACATGTCCTCCGGTGAGAGCGCGAGCGCCAACTTGACGGAACCGACGTTGGACGATTTCTGAATGACCTCCGCGACCGTGAGCGGGCCATGCGAATGGGCATCGCGGATCGTCGAGTTGCCTACGCTGATGCGACCAGGCGCGGTCTGGATCATGGTGTCGGAGCGGACCTTGCCCTTATCGAGCGCGAGCGCGGCGGTGAACGGCTTCATTGTCGAACCGGGCTCGAACGTGTCGGTAAGCGCGCGATTGCGCAACTGCGCGCCCGAGAGCTTGCCGCGGTTGTTGGGGTTGTAGCTGGGCAAATTGGCGAGCGCCAGTATCTCGCCTGTCTTGACGTCGATGACGACGATGCCGCCAGCCTTGGCGCGCTGCTCGGCGATACCCTGTTTGAGCGCTGTGTAGGCCAGGTACTGTATCTTGCTGTCCAGCGCCAGGGTGACGTCGCTGCCGTCCTGCGGCAGTTTCTTGCTCTCGATGTCCTCGACGATGTGGCCAAGGCGATCCTTGATCACGCGCCGGCTTCCCGGTCTGCCTGCCAGCACCGATTCGAACGCCAGTTCCATCCCTTCCTGCCCTTGGTCGTCCCAACCGGTGAAACCGAGGACATGCGCCATCACTTCGCCGCCGGGATAGTACCGACGATGCTCCCCCTGCTCGTGGATACCGGGAAGCTCGAGCGCGGCGACTTCTTCGGCGACATCGGGGGCCACCAGCCGCTTGACGAAAACGAAGTCCTTGTCGGCGCCGAGCTTGCGGTCGAGTTCCCGCGGATTCATCTCCAGCACACTTGCCAGCTTGCGCAGCTGCGCGGGCTGCAGTCTCGCGTCCTCCGGTATCGCCCAGATCGATTTCACCGGCGTCGACACCGCAAGCACGTCGTTGTGGCGGTCCATGATCTTGCCGCGCGTGGCGGACAGCTCGATGACGCGTTCGTAGCGCTTTTCGCCCTTCTGCTGCAGAAAATCTCGATTGACTCCCTGCAGATAGGCCGAGCGCACACCCAGCGCCACGAAGCCACCGAGCAGCAGGAGCAGTACGCAGCGGCCTCGCCATGTCGGCACCAATTGCGAGAGCAGCGGGCTGTCGGCAAAGCGCACGGTTGCGTTCTCTCTTGCGCTAAGGCGCCTTGGCCGCAAGCTCGATCGCGATCAGCCGCCCGGCCGCCGGTGCGCGCATGGCCAGGCGCTCACGCGCGATCCGCTCGACCCGCGCGTGCGCCGCCCAGGTGCTCTGCTCGAGTTGGAGCTGGTCCCACTCGACTTGAAGCTGGCGCATGCGCTCCTGCTCGCGCTCCGCTTCCTGAAACAGCTTGCGCGACTTGTGCTGCGCGGCGACGACGCCGAGCGCACAAACCAGTGCGATCAGAAGCATCAGGATATTGAGTCGCGCCATCGCTCAGGCCTTTTCCGCCACGCGCATCACCGCACTGCGCGCGCGCGGGTTCTCCGCGATTTCCCCGGCGCCCGGCTTAAACGGTTTGCCGACCAGTCTGAGTTCGGGTTGTGGCAAATCGCGGGCGCGCAGGGGAATTTCCGCGGGCACCGGCGGCGGTCTCGACGCGTCGCGCATGAAGCGCTTGACGATGCGATCTTCCAGCGAATGGAAGCTGATCGCCACCAACCGGCCGCCCGGCCGGAGCGCCCGCAGCGCCTGGGGCAGCATCAGCGACAGCTCCTCGAGTTCCTGATTGACCAGAATCCGTAGAGCCTGAAAGCTCCGCGTCGCTGGATGCTGCCCCGGCTCGCGCGTGCGCACGACCCTTTCCACGAGCGCGGCAAGTTGGCGAGTGGTCGCGATAGGTTGTTCTGTCCGTGAAGCAACAATCGCCTTTGCAATCGCATGAGCAAACCGTTCTTCCCCATAGTCTCTCAGCACCTCGGTTATCTGTTGCTGGGCGGCCGTTGCCAGCCAATGCGCCGCGGTTTCCCCGCGGCTCGTGTCCATGCGCATATCGAGCGGGGCATCGAAGCGAAAGCTGAAACCCCGTGCCGGATCGTCCAACTGCGGCGAGGACACGCCGAGATCGACCAGGACACCGTCGACCTGCGCGGCAGCACACCCGCGCAGCACCTCCGCCAAGCGGCTGAATGACGCGTGGTGCAGCGACAGCCGCGGATCCCGCAGTTCCCGTCCGGCAGCCACCGCGCCCGGATCGCAGTCCAGCGCGATGACCCGTCCCGCCGGGCCGAGGCGCGCGAGAATTTCGCGTGTATGGCCACCGCGGCCGAACGTGGCATCGACATAGGTGGCGCCATTCCCAACTCCCAGCGCCTCGATCGCCTCGCGCAGCAAAACCGGCCGGTGCGCTGGCGCATCATTCACGGCACCACGGCTTGCAGCGAAGCCGGAGGCGGCTTGCCCGTCAAGCCGCCCATTTTCTGTTGCTCACGTTGCCAGCCCGCCTCCGACCACAATTCCAGATGTCGCCCCTGGCCGACCAGCCATACCTGCTTGTCCAACTCCGCCCATTGGCGCAATTGCGGCGCGATCAACACGCGTCCCGCCGCATCGAGCGTCTCGGGGCGGGCATAGCCCATGAGCAGGCGGCGGTACGATGCTGCGTGCTCATCCAGGCTGGACACGCCAAGCAGGCCTTCGAGCATCGGCTCCCAGGCGGCGAGGGGATAGATGAGCAGGCAGTGGTGGGGATGCGCGGTGAGGACGAAGGTTTCGTCCGCCCCGGCGGTGAGCGCTGCCCGGTGACGCGAAGGGACAGCCAAGCGGCCCTTGGCGTCCAGATTCAGCGTTGCAGCGCCCAGAAACATGCTGTCCCCTCAGCCCTTGGAGTTTTCGTGGTCCACAATTACCCACTTAACTCCACTTTTTTCCACTCTAAGGCAAACAATGCCCAGGGTCAAGGGTTTTTCCTATGCCGCAACAATCACTTAGGCGCCTCCAACTGGCGGCGAACAGAAGCCGAATTCCCTACAAAAAAGATAGGGATAGGAAAGACTTTGAAAGTGAATTATTAGGACTACGGCTATGCGTTCTAGATGGTGGGGGAGCCACGAAGCAGGGTGGGAAGCCCGCCGATAAGCCGGGTTCTGTCGTGGGCAGTCATTCCTCTAGGCGGCGCGTTACCGCGCCGCTCATGCGGCCTACCCGGAAGCAGTGCGAGCAGCACTATCGCTTCCCTATTTGGCCTTGCTCCGGATGGGGTTTGCCATGCCGCCCGTGTTGCCACGGACGCGGTGAGCTCTTACCTCGCCATTTCACCCTTACCGGCACGGGCGTGCCGTGCTTAGGCGGTGTGTTTTCTGTTGCACTTTCCGTCGCCTTGGTCCGAAGACGTATAGCGCCCGGCCGTTAGCCGGCATCCTGCTCTGCGGGGCCCGGACTTTCCTCTGCCCGACCGATAGCCGGTTGGACAGCGACTGCCTAGCGAACTTCCCAAGCCAGTCTAACACCGCGGTCGCGCCCCGCCATAGGTGTGCCGGAAAACGCTGGGCCAGCCAGCACGAAAACGGGGCTTGCAAAAGAACGTGCGCTGACCTACAAAGAAATTGTTCTCTTGCATAGGAGAGCAAAAGCGGAAAAAGGCAGGAAAAGCAAATCGGTCGGCGTGTGCTTCGGTGCACGATGATTTGTTGCTGCAACGCAAGCATTGTCGGGGACCACATCCCCCTAGGCGCCGCATCGGCGGCGCCGCGTCGGCAACGACGCCCCCTAAAGCCCCGCTGTGCGGGGCTTTATTCATTGGAGCCGCTGCGCGAGCTTTGCTTGTTTCCATCCCTGCCGCGCTATGCCGTCCGCTTGGGGCGGAACTGGCGCGTGTCGTCGTAGTAGTCGGCGCTGCCGTTCTCCGCGACGACGCCCGGAATCCCCAGCAGCGGCAAAGGTGAGAGATCGCGCGGCCCGGTGACCCGATCGGGATCGCTGAACAAAGTGCACAGCCACGCATCTATCGCCGCACGGCGCGCATCGAGGTCTTGCGCCAGCCATGCCATGGGCACATCGATGAAGAGCGCCTTGGCGCACAGCCCGGGAAACGGCCGCCGCAGCTGATCGTAGGTCGCATGGCCGAAAACAACGAACTGCACGCGCTCGATCAGCTCGCTTCTGCGCTCCCAGAACACGCGCTTCCACGCATGCTCGCGCAGACCCCCCGTCAGCGCCGCATCGGCCGAGGCGACGACGATGCCGCACTCATCGAACTGCGTGGCCGCGTCGCGCAGGGGCCCGCGGCCTTCCTGGCGCGACACGCCCTGCACACTCGGGCTTCTGTAGTGGCGGGCATTCAGCGCCGCCTTGGCGCGCGGGAAAACGGCCCACACGGCGGCGTTGAAGAAGTCGTGCCAGTGGCCCGGGCGCGTCGCCACTTCGCCGCGTTCATGAACGCGCTGCTCGTAAGAAAGCCCATCGGCAGCCGGCGCGACGAAGGACATGGACACGCCCCCGGGATAAGCCAGCGGCGCGCGATCTAGCCGCAGCGAGCGGTTTAGTTCGCGCAGATCGGGAACGCCACCATCGGTAAGGCCCTCGAGCAGCGCACGCAAAGGCTCGAACAACGGCCGCCGCGCCAACTCGTGCAACGAATCGTTGCCTGCTCCGATCATCGAAAGAACCAGCCGTTGAGCCCGGCGCCAGTGAGCGGCATAATCCGAGCCGATTCTATCCCAGCCTCGATGCCCTCCCTTATTCGAAACACTCCGCTCGCGCCGGACGTCCGCCCACGCGAGGTCTGGGCGTGGGCGATGTACGATTTCGCCAATTCGGGCTACACCACCGTCGTCATCACGGCGGTGTTCAACGCCTACTTCGTCGGCGTCGTCGCGGGCGGCGCCCCCTGGGCGACCTTCGCGTGGACCGCGGCGCTCGCCGCCTCCTATGCATTGATCATCGTCAGCGCGCCGATCGTCGGCGCCTATGCCGACGCGCGTGCGCGCAAGAAGCGTCTGTTGCTGTTCTCCACCATCGGCTGCGTCGCCGCCACCGCGGCGCTGTATTTCGCCGGACCAGGGGATCTTTGGATCGCCATTGTCGCCGTGGTGGCGTCGAACTTCTTTTTCAGCGCCGGCCAGAACCTGATCGCGGCGTTCCTGCCGGAGCTAGCCAGCAGCCGCGCCCTCGGCCGCGTCTCCGGCTGGGGCTGGAGCTTCGGCTACTGGGGTGGCCTCTTGTCGCTAGGCGCTTGTCTGGTTTACATCACCCACGCCCAGGCGGCGGGCCGGCCGGCAGCCGAGTTCGTCCCGGTGTCGATGCTGATCACGGCCGCGATATTCGCGCTCGCCTGCATTCCCACGTTCGCATTTCTGCGCGAGCGCGCCGTGCCGCAAAGCGCCGCCACGTCACACGTGATCGCCGAGGCTTGGTCGCGGCTGCGGCTGACCATCCGGCATGCACGGCGCTTTCGCGATCTGCGGCGCTTTCTCGTGTGCAACGTCTTCTATCAAGCCGGCATACAAGCCGTGATCACGCTGGCGGCGATCTACGCTCAGGAAGAAATGGGATTCGCCACCCGCGACACGCTGCTGCTGATCCTCGTCGTCAACCTCACCGCATCGATCGGCGCCTTCGGCTTCGGTTACGTGCAAGACCGCATCGGCCACGTCCGCGCCATCGCCCTGACCATCGCCGGCTGGCTGGTCATGGTATTCCTGGCTTGGCTCGCCCAAGGCGCGACTCTGTTCTGGATCGCCGCCAACATCGCCGGTCTGTGCATGGGCGCGTCGCAATCAGCGGGCCGCGCGGTCATCGGGGTGCTGGCGCCGCCGTCGCGCTTGGCCGAGTTCTACGGGCTGTGGGGTTTGGCGATCAACGTCGCCGCGATCGTCGGCCCGCTGACCTATGGCATCGCCACCTGGCTGACCGGCGGCGACCACCGCACGGCGATCCTCATCACCGGCAGCTACTTCCTCGTCGGATTGGTGCTGCTGCGCGGCGTGCAAATCGGCCGCGGACGCCGCGCCGCGCTGAGGGCGGAGCGGGAGGACCGCGCGCTGCTCAGCGCGGCTAGGGCCTGTTGACACTCCTCCGGCGGGCGCGCTCGCGGCGTGGCTTGCCGGGCAAGGCGCGGCGAGGCAGCTTGACTGGAGTCAAGCAACGAGCAGCAACGCAGCCCCGCGAGCCAATCGCCCCGAGCCCTTTGGGGCACAACGCGCTCCGTCGCGGGAACGTCAACAGGCCCTAGGGCGCGGAGATGAAGCGCAGCTTGTCGTCGCGCCGATCGAACTTGCCCAGCGCTTCGCCGCGGCCGCCCGCGGCCGGTTCGTTCGCCGGCAAAGCGGTGCACGCTTGCGTGTCGATGGCATACCAGTGCGAGCCGTTGCGCAGCAGGAAGGATTGCGGCCCGGTCTGAAACAGCTCGGCCGCCGCCTCGCTCACCGGCATCCGGTTCAGGATGTGGCGGCGCTGGCATTCGGGGTAGCGGGCGACGACTAGCGCCACGGCGCTGTGCTTGTCCCACAGGTAGCGCTGCTCGCGGATCAGCGTCAAGGCGTGGTCCTTCGAGCCGCCGATCTGGTACGACGCCGCATCGTTCTCGCAACCGGCCAGGACGAAGCCCGCCGCGGCGATCAACACGGTCTTGTGCAATAAGCGCATCGGCATAGCGATCTCATTCCGTTTCCAGTTTCCATTCGATACGCTCGCCCGCGCGCAGCGGGACCAGTACGTCGCCGGCGCCGAACGGCTGCTCATCGGGCACCTGCCAGCTTTCAGCGACGAGCCGCACGCGCTCGATGTTGCGCGGCAAGCCGTAGAAGTCCGCGCCGTGAAAGCTGGCGAACGCCTCCAGCTTGTCCAACGCGCTCGCCGACGCGAACGCTTCGGCGTACAACTCGATGCCGGCGTGCGCGGTGTAGCAGCCGGCGCAGCCGCACCACGCCTCCTTCGCGGCGCGCGAATGAGGCGCCGAATCGGTCCCGAGGAAGAACTTCGGATTGCCCGAGATCGCCGCGCGCAGCAGCGCGCGGCGATCCCGTTCGCGTTTCGGAACGGGCAGGCAGTAGTGGTGCGGCCGTATGCCGCCGGCAAACATGGCGTTGCGGTTGAGCAGCAGGTGGTGCGCGGTGATCGTCGCGCCGATATTCGGCGGCGCGACGAGCACGAAGTTCACCGCCTGTTCGGTCGTGACGTGCTCGAGGACGATGCGCAGGCTCGGGAAGCGCGCCGATAGCGGCGCCAGCACGCGATCAATAAAGACGCGCTCGCGATCGAAGATATCAACATCAGCATCGGTGACCTCTCCATGTAAGAGTAGCGGCAACCCCACCGCCTGCATGCAATCGAGCGCGTCATAGCAGTTCTCGATCGCCGTCACGCCCGATTCGGAGTTGGTCGTCGCGCCCGCCGGGTAGTACTTGACGGCATTCACGACGCCACTCGCTTTGGCCCGTTCGATCTCCGCTGGCGAGGTGTCGTCTGTCAGGTACAACGTCATCAGTGGTGTGAACTTGAGCACACTGGGCAAGGCCCCGAGAATGCGCTCGCGATAGGCGAGCGCTTGCTCGACCGTGGTCACCGGCGGGCGCAGATTCGGCATCACGATCGCCCGCGCGAAACGCTTGGCGGTATCGGGCAGTACCGCCGCCATGGTGCTGCCGTCGCGCAAGTGCAGGTGCCAATCGTCCGGACGGGTTATGCTGAGGGCTTCCAGTCGCATTCTCCTCGTTGTGTTCAACGCTGCGCCATCACTGCGCGCCGCCCGCCCGCGCCAGTTCCAGCGCGCGCGCATAGAGGTCGTTGCGCGGCGCACCGCTGATGGCGGCGGCGAGCTTCACCGCGCGGTTCAGCGGAAGCTCGGCCAGCAGCAGGCGCAGCACCCGCTCCGCGTGCGCCGTGGTGTCGGTCGCCGGTGCGCCGGCCAAGACCAGCACGAATTCGCCGCGGCTGCGGTTCGGGTCGGCGGCGAGCCAGGCCGGCGCGTCGCGCAGCGCCAAGCGTTCGACCTGCTCGAACGCCTTGGTCAATTCACGGGCGATCACGATTTCGCGTTCGGCCTCGAAGCACGCGGCCAGATCAACGAGGGTCTCGGCGATGCGGTGCGGAGCCTCGTAGAACACGAGCGCATACGGGTGCGCGCGCAGCGCCTCCAGCTCGCGTTGCCGCGCCGCGGGCTTGGCCGGCAGAAAACCGTAGAAGAGAAAGTGCGGCTCTCTCATTCCGGCGACCGACAGGGCCGCGATCGCCGCGCTCGGCCCGGGCAGCGGCACGACGCCAAACCCGGCCGCACGTACCGCCGCCACTGCCCGCGCGCCGGGATCGGAAATCCCCGGCGTGCCGGCATCGCTGACCAGCGCGACATGTGCGCCCTGTGCCAGGTGCCGCAGCAAGTGCGCCGCGGCCTCGTGCTCGTTGTGCTCGTGCAGTGCGATCAGTCGCGCATGGATACCGTAGTGGGCCAGCAGCTTCCCGGTGTGGCGCGTGTCCTCGGCGGCGATCACATCCACGCGGCGCAGCATGTCGAGCGCGCGCAAAGTGATGTCGGCCAGATTCCCCAGCGGAGTGGCAACCACATACAATGCCGCCGTATTGGAGATCGGCTCGTTCGACGGCCCGGTGGCCGGATGCGCGCTCATGCCGCGCATTGTCCCCGGGCGCCAGGGGGAAGCGCAAGCTTGGGAATCATGGACGCAGCGGGAAAAGCAGCGGAGAAGTTGGCCGAGCAGTTCCTCGGCAACCGCGGACTCAAGACCGTGACGCGCAACTATCGTTGCCGCGGCGGCGAGGTCGACCTGATCTGCACCGAGCGCTCCACGCTGGTGTTCGTCGAGGTCCGGCTGCGGCGCAATGAAAGCTTCGGCGGCGCAGCCGCCAGCATCACCGCGGCCAAACGCCGGCGCATCGTCACCGCCGCGCGGCACTATCTGGCCGGCGCGCCCGAGCGCGCCTGCCGCTTCGATGTCATTGCGCTTGACCGGCTGGAGCTCGCGTCGGTGGAATGGATTCGCGATGCCTTCGCCGCCGATTAGAACGGCGCTGCTGTGCTGGGTGCTCGCGGCGGCGCCGGCGGGCGCGCAGTGGCTCAAGATCCTGGTGCAGAGTTCGCCGCTCGCCGGCTTCCAGTACTACGCCGGTGAGGCGTTGTGGGAGCGGTTGCAAGTCGGCGACCGGCTGACGCTGATCCGCGAAGCCGACAATGCACACGACGCCAACGCCGTCAGGATAGAGTGGCGCGGCGTCAAGCTCGGTTACTTGCCGCGGGCAGAAAACCGCACCGTCGCCGCCGAGATGGACCGCGGCACCCGCGTCGAGGGGCGCGTCGCGGCGCTGACCAGACACCGCGATCCGTGGCGGCGCCTGCGCGTGGAGGTGCTGGCGGTGCAGTGAGCCGCGACGCATCCTGAGGCGGCACCGCGCGCCCGCCGCGCGCGCTGTCGGGCGGCCGCGACAGTCGCGACGCGTGTTCGGTGCGTGCTAGTATTTGCGTGGAATTGGACAAGGCAGACCATGGATCTCGTTGCACGCATCGCCGAGCAGTTCAAGGACAGCGCCCAGGTCAAGCTCGCCGCGATCGACCCGCTGGCCGGGCCGATCGCGCGGGGTGTCGAGGCTATGGTCCGTTGCCTGAGGAACAACGGCAAGATCATGGCGTGCGGCAACGGCGGCTCGGCCGCCGACTCGCAGCACTTCGCCGCCGAGATGCTCAACCGATTCGAAAAGGAGCGGTCCGGGTTGGCGGCGATCGCGCTGACCACCGACACCTCGACGCTGACTTCCATCGCCAACGACTACGCGTTCGAGCAGGTGTTCTCCAAGCAGGTGCGCGCGCTCGGCCATCCCAACGACGTCCTGTTCGCGATCTCGACCAGCGGAAACTCACCCAACGTGATCGAGGCGATTCGCGCGGCGCACGAGCGCGAGATGCGCGTCGTGGCGCTCACCGGACGATCCGGCGGTGCCATGGGCCCGATGCTGCGCGCCGACGACGTGCATATCTGCGTCCCGCACCAACGCACGGCACGCATTCAGGAAGTGCACCTGCTCACGCTACACTGTCTGTGCGACGGCATCGACTGCCAACTACTCGGAGTGGATTGATGATCGAATATCGCAGGTTGCTGACCGCGGCAATGCTTGCCGCAAGCGCGGCCGTCGTACTTCCGGGCTGCTTTCCAGTGGTCGCCACCGGGGTTGCCGTGGGGACTCTGGCCACCGTCGATCGCCGCACCTATGGCACTCAGGTCGACGATCAGGCGATCGAGCTCAAGTCCGACCGGCGCCTGAGCGAAGGGCTCGGCGAAAGGGCTTACCTATACGTCACCAGCTACAACCGGCGCGTCTTGCTCACCGGTGACGTGGTGGACGAGGCGGCCAAGGCCGAGGCGGAGCGTATCGTGCGCGGCGTGGAGAACGTCAGCGACGTGATCAACGAAATCCGTGTCGGCCCGATCAGTTCGCTCGGCTCGCATGCCAACGACACCTACATCACGTCCAAGGTCAAGTCGCGCTTCGTCGAAGCCAGCAAGTTCTCCGCCAACCACGTGAAAGTCCACACCGATTCCGGCACCGTGTTTCTAATGGGGTTGGTGACGCGCGGCGAAGCCGATGCGGCGACCGACATCGCGCGCACGACCGGCGACGTGAACAAGGTCGTGCGTGTGTTCGAGTACATCAGCGACGACCAAGCACAGCGACTCGACAAGCGCCCCGCCGAGAGCCCGCCCGCGGCGAAGAAGCCCTAGTCCGGCACCAAACCCGGTCGACTACGCTTTGAGGGCGCGCTGCAAGGCGCGCATGACGAAGCCGAGCAGCGGCAGCTTGGCGTAGAGTTCCTCCGCCGCATCCCAGTAGTCGCGGTGATACACGACGCGTCCCGCATCGTCGAAACGCAGGTGCGACACGCCGCGCACGACCTGGGCCGTGGCCGGCTGCCACGAGCGCATGAGGAAGCGGAAATTCCAAACGAGCACGGCGCCGTTGCTGCCAACCACTCGCTCAGTCACGATGAAGCGCGGTTCGCGCACTCGATCGAACATGTGGCGGAAGATGCGCTGGATCTCGATCGAACCGGTCACTTCGTTGAACGGATCCTTGAAGTAGGCATCGGGCGCGTAATGGCGCTCCAGACCGGCCACGCTTTCGCGCGTCAGGCTTTGGAAGTAATCGACCAGCGCGTCGAGATCGGGCACCACCTCAGAGCCCGGTGAAACGCCGAACCACGCGAAAGTACAGCGCGTAAGGCAAGTGCTCGAGGAACTTCATGGCGCGGGTGAAGCGCTTGGGAAAGTGAATCTCGAAGCGTCCCCGCGCGAAACCGTCGATCATCTCCCGCGCCGCCTCCTCGGGGCTGATCAGCGCCGGCATCTTGAAGTCGTTTTGCGCCGTGAGCGGCGTCTCGACGAAGCCCGGGCTCACCAGGAATACCGAAATCCCCTTCGGCTCCAGGTCGAGGTACAGCGTTTCGGCGAAATTGATCAACGCCGATTTCGTCGCGCCGTACAGGAGCGACTTCGGCAGCCCACGATAACCGGCGACGCTGCCGACAATGGCGATCGCCCCACCCTTCTGCTCCAGGAAACGAGGCACCAGTGCCCCCACCGCGTTCATCACACTCAGCAGGTTCGTCTCCACCGTGGCGCGTGCCTGCGCTGCGGTCAATTCCCAGGCGCGCACCGGAACGTAAGTACCGGCAACGAACGCCGCCAGGTCGATCCCACCCCATGCCGCGATGATCTTTTCCTGCGTCAGCGTGAAGGCATCGGGTTCGGTCACGTCGAAAGGCAACACCATCGCGGTGCCGCCGCCGGCGGCTAGCGATTCCAGCTTGCCCCGGCTACGCGCCGACAGGGCGACGTGTGCCCCTTTGGCGAGCAGTTCGCGCGCCAGCGCAGCGCCGATGCCGGACGAGGCACCGATGATCCAGACGCGCCGGCCCACCCAGTTGCGAATCGGCGTATTCACCCCGGGCGTTTCTTGAACGACAAGATGACCTCGCCCAAGCGAAAGCCGAACTTGCTCATTTCCGACGAATTCAGCATTACCTGGTCATCCATCAGATACATCCAGTCGTCGAAATTCACGTTGTAGACCTTGCCATCCACGGGCAGAGCGAGCACGTAGCGCCAGCGCAGCGCATTGCCCTGTGCCTCACCGAGCGCCTCGCCCACCACGTCGTCGGCGGTGCCCTTGTAGCGATGAGCATCGAGCTTGGTGATGGTCCACACCCGCCGCTGCGTCGTGCCGTCGGAATAGGTAAAGCGCTCGTCCAGCGTGCCGACGTCGCCCTCCCACTTGGCATCGATCACGACGACGAAGCGCTTGACGACCTTCCCGCCACGATCCCTGAAAATGCCCCAGGCATCGACGGTACCGGTAAAGTAACGCTTCAGGTCGAGGACCGGCTGTTCCCCCCGATACGCATTTATATCCACGCCCGCACACCCCGTGAGTCCGACAAACATTGCTAACGCCAACAAAGCGACTTTCATCAGCCTGAACCTCGCTCCAATGCGCCGCGATTGCGCCATAACACATAGGCCGCCGCCACCTTCAGCGCCACCGGCAGCAAGGCATACACCGCGCTCACGCTGCCCTCCGCACCCGGCTCGCCGGGGACATAGCCGAGCGCGCTCAGCAGCGGCAGCGCGATGCCGGCGGCGAGCGCCAGATTCATCTTGGTGACGAAGTTCCACACGCCGAAGTAGGCCCCCGAGCGTGCCGCGCTGCCGCCTTGCGCGTCGCGGTCGATGACATCGGCCAGGAGCGAGGGCGGGAGCGCCAGATCCGCGCCCAGCGCGGCGCCGGAGAGGGCGCAGATGATGGCGAACGCCGCCAAATCTCCGGCATCGAGAAAGAAAGCCCAGATGAATACGGCGATCGCCAAACCCATCGACATCAACCACGCCGCGACCTTGCCGTAGCGGCGCGACAGGCTCACCCAGAGCGGCAGCGCGGCGACGCCGGTGATGAAGTAGAGGGCGAGAAACAGGCCGGAGTATTGCTCGAGCTTGAGCACGTCGGCAACATAGAAAAGAACAAGGGTCGCCGGCACCGCCGCGGCGATTCCGTTAACGGCGAAAACCGTCAACAAAGGCTTGAAAGACGCATTGGCGAACGCCAGCCGCAGCGCCGTCGCGAGACCTGTGCGGTCGGCCGCCGCCGCCGGAGCCCGCGGCGCCGAGACCAAAGTGATCGCCGCCGCCAGCGCTAGCAGCGGCAGGAACAACAGCGCCGTACCCGCCAGCCCCTCGGCGAGATCGGTGCCGATCAGGCTCGGCAGCACCGAGGCGGTGATGACGCCGACCAGGGCGAAGCCTTCGCGGCTGGCGGTGATGCGAGTGCGCTCATGCTGCCGGGGAGAAATCTCGGCGCCCCAGGCGTAGTAATTCACGCTCGCCAGGCTGAACGCCAGATACACCACCGTCAGCGTCAGCGCGAGCCAGATCGCACCCGCCCACTGCTCGGGCGGGCGCAGCAAGCCGAGCAAACCGAGTGCCAGAAAGGGCAGCGACACCGCGATCAGTATTCGGCGCCGGTTGACCCGGTCGCTCCACCAGCCGAGCACGGGATCGATCGCCGCATCGGCCAGGCGTGCCAACAGCAGGACCGCGCCGACCAGCGACAAGCTCATGCCAAGCGATTCACTGTAGAGTTTCGGCACGTGCACGTATATGGGCAATGCGGCGAACGCGAGCGGTAGACCGAGGGCCCCGTACGCCAGCAAAGACGAGCGCGTGAGCGCGTTCGCGCTCATGATCCCCCGAGCAATTGCGCCCTTAGGTCGGGGCTATGGGTACGCTCGTCGAGCCAGATGGCGAAGAACGCCTGGGCGAAATCGGCGTCGTTGACCTCTCCGGTGGAGCGGCCGTTGTGAAAGAAACGGGCGCCGCGTCCCGGCACACTGACGCCGACGATCGTCTCACCCTCCTTCACGTCCGGAAACACTCGCTCCAGGTGCTGCTGCCAGTCCTTGAGCTGGCTTTCATCGGCGTGGCCGAGGCGCCGCATCTCGCTCATGCTGCTGCTCACCAGCTTGGAACGTGGAATGTTGCGGGCATAACGCAGACTCAGGGCGAACGGCTGCGCGGCCTCGAAGCGCTTGCCGCTGACCCACAACGACGCCTCGTATAGAGCCAGGCCGAACCAGCGCAGCTCGCCCTTGCCGAGCGCGCGCCACTCGGGCGCAATCTCCTTCAACGGCGCCGGCAGCGCCGCCGTGGCGAGGCCGGGCGCGATCAGCGCGGCGGTCAGTAGGAGCCAAGGTTTCATCGTGCCTCCGCGGTTAGTTCGTAATGGAAGACATCGGTCGAGCCGCTGACGAAGCCGGCCTCGCAATACGCCAGGTAGAAGCGCCACATGCGCTCGAAGGTATCGTCGAAGCCGAGGCCACGCAAAGCGTCCCTGCGCGCGACGAAGCGCTGGTGCCAGTCTTGCAGCGTACGCGCATAGTCGGCGCCGAAGGCGTAAGCCCCGCGCACCGCCAGACCGCTCCGCGCTGCCAAGCGGGAGAAGATCGCCGGCGAAGCCAGCATGCCGCCGGGAAAGACGTGGCGCTGGATGAAGTCGGTGCCGCGGCGGTAGCGCGCGAACAGATCATCGGCAATGGTGATGGTCTGCAACATTACATTGCCGCCGGGTTTCAGCAGTTCGCGCAGCCGGCGCAAATAGCGCGGCCAGTAACGCTCGCCGACCGCTTCGAACATCTCGATCGAAGCGATGTGATCGTAGCTGCCGCCGATATCGCGATAGTCCTGCAACGCAAAGCTGGCATGGTCGGCGAAGCCGCGGCTGCGCGCACGCCGCTGCGCGTACTCGAGTTGGGCGGGCGAGAGCGTCACGCCATGGATGTGGCAGCCATACTCGAGCGCGGCGACTTCGGCGAGCCCGCCCCAGCCGCAACCGATCTCCAGAATCCGCTGTCCCGGTCGAACCTGGAGGCGATCCAATATCCGGCGGTACTTGGCCTGTTGCGCCGCCTCGAGTGTGCTCGCGGCATCGCCCGCGAAAAGCGCGCTCGAGTACGACATCGTCTCGTCGAGCCAGAGTGCGTAGAAATCGTTGCCGAGGTCGTAGTGGGCGCGGATATTGCGCCGGCTCCCGCTGCGGGTGTTAGCGCGCAACAGGTGGATCAGCCGATGCTTGAGCAGCGCCCAGGCGTTGCCGTAGAGCGCCCGCCCGAGGCTGCGGCGATTGTGCGCCAGCAGCGAGAGCAGGCCGCTCAGGTCATCGGTATCCCAGTGGCCTGCCATGTAGCTCTCGCCGAACCCGATGTCGCTTTGTGCGAGCACGGCGTCGAACATCGACCAGTCGCGCACCCGCAGCGACGCGCAGACGGCACCGCGCCCGAGAGTGACGCGGTCCCCGTTGGGCAACGTCATGCTCAGACTTCCGCGCTCCAGCTCGCCGAGAAGTCGCAGGACCAGCGTCGCGGCAGCGGGCTGGCGCGTGAATTGAGGAGCGAAAGTCGTTTCAGCAGTAGTCATCTCGTTAACTCTTCGATCGGCGGAGAGGGTTTGCGATAGAACGTCACGCGTTTGAGCCAAAGACGCAGCGCTTGCCAGTGGATGCGTGCGACGACGCCGACAGTGAGCAGCGGAAAACGCGCCAGCGCCCGCGTCAGGTGGCCGCGATCGAGCGGGTGTGCGCGCCCGGATACGCGGGTCGTCAGCGTCTTGACGCCGGCATCCCAGTAGTCGATGGCGACGGCATTGATGTCGCCCTGCCGGTGAAAGCGGAACCGGTACTCGCCGCGGACCGGCAGGAAGGGGGACACGTGAAACACCTTGCGCGTGTGCAATACATCGCCATTGGCGATGGGTTTGCCGTCAGCGCGCGCAACCAGGTAGTTGTGGTGTTCGCCGAAAGTGTTATTCACTTCGCAGACCACCGCGCGAAGCGCTCCGCCGCGGTCGTGGCAGAACCAGAAGCTGACCGGGTTGAACAGGTAGCCAAGAACGCGCGGCATCGTCTGCAACACCACCTCCCCCTCGGCCTCGACGCCCTCGCGCGCCAGCAGCGCGCGAATCCAGGGCAGCGGATGGCTGCCGTCGCGCGCCGCGTGGTCGCGGTAGTCGACCCGCATCAGCCCGGGCCGGTCGATACCGAGCATGGCAGAGCTCAGGCTCTCCAGCCGGCTCAACGGCAGGCGCAAGTAGAACAGCGGATAGACGAAGCGATTGGCAGCCGGCAGCGACCGGGCGTGCATCACCGCGCCGAGACAAAGCGCCGGCTCCAAGGGCGACATCGCAGCGGTCACGCCACCTCCAGTTGCCGCGTGTGCGCCTGCCAAGGCGCTCGCACGCCGAGCGAATGGGCCACGTGCAGCGCCGACTTCAAACCATCCTCATGAAAGCCGTAGCCGGTCCAGGCGCCGCAGAACCAGGTGCGGCGCGCACCTTGCAGACCCGCGCAGCGCGTTTGCGCCTCGGTCGCGGCGCGATCGAAAACGGGATGCGCGTAGTCGAATTCGGCGATCACCGATTCGGCGCGCGGCTCGATGAACGGATTGAGCGATACGACGACGGGCTGCGCGAACGGCAGCGGCTGCAGGCGGTTGATCAGGTACGAGACGCTGACCGGGCGCGTGTCCGCCGCACCGGCACCGCCGAGATAGTTCCAGGCGGACCAGACGTTTCGGTTGCGCGGCAGCAGCCGCTCGTCGGTGTGCAGCAGCGCGCGGTTGCGCTGATAGCCGATGGCGCCGAGCACCGCGCGTTCCTCGCCGCTAGCGCCGTCGCCGAGCAGACGCAGCGCCTGATCGCTGTGACAGCCGAGCACGACGGCATCGAAACGCTCGCTTGCGCCGGCGGAGTCGATCCAAACCGCACCTCCGCCGCGGCGCACGCTTTGCACCGGCGTCGCCACACGCACATCGGGGATCTGCGCGGCCAGCCGCTTGACGTACTCGCGCCCGCCGCCGGCGACCGTGAGCCAGCGCGGGCGGTCGAACAACTGCAGCAAACCATGATTGGCGCAGAAACGTACGAATGTCTCCACCGGATACTCGAGCATGGACCGGGTCGGGCAGGACCAGATGGCCGCGGCCATCGGCAGCAGATACCAATCGCGGAAGGGGCGACCGTAACCGTTTTGGTCGAGGTAAGCGCCGAGCGCCATCGAGCGCGCGAAGCCGTCCTTCAGATCGCGCTGGGCGTCGCGGTTGAAGCGAACGATGTCCTGGACCATACCCCAGAAATCGCGCCGCGCGAGATTCGATTTCTGCGCGAACAACGTCGCCAGGCTCGTTCCCGACCATTCGACGCGCGGGTCGGAAAGACTCACCGCAAACGACATCTCGCTCCTGGCCACGGCTACCCCAAGCAGATGGAGTAGTGCCGTGAGATTCGGATAGGTGCGGTCATTGAACACGAGGAAGCCGGTATCCACCGGATGAGTGACGCCTTCCAGCGTCACGTCAACCGTGTTGGTGTGGCCGCCCAGGTAGCTCGACGCCTCGTACAAGGTGACGTCGTGCTCGCGGGCGAGCAGCCACGCCGCCGCCAATCCGGAGATGCCAGAACCGACCACCGCGATGCGCATGCTGTTTCGATCTCCTCGATGCCGCGGGTTGCGATGCATGCCGGGATGAGCCGGCGACCTCATTTAGCCTGGCCATCCGCCGCCGGGAGGTTGCTTCCCTCCAGCAACGCATACGCGGAATGATTGTGGATGGATTCGAAATTCTCGCTCTCGACGACATAGCGCACTACCCGCCTATCGGCCTTGAGGCGCAGCGCGATGTCGCGCACCAGATCCTCGACGAACTTGGGGTTGTCATAGGCGCGCTCGGTCACGTACTTCTCGTCCGGACGCTTGAGCAAGCCGTACAACTCGCAGGATGCCTCGTCCTCCGCCATACGCACAAGTTCCTCGATCTCGACGTCTTCGACGAGGGCGGCGGTGATTGAAATGTGCGAGCGTTGATTGTGCGCGCCGTAGGCGGAGATCTTTTTCGAGCACGGGCACAGGCTGGTCACCGGCACCACGACCTTGAGCGTGACCTCAACGCCGCCGCCCGCGCGCTGTTCCGCGATCAGTTCCGCATCGACGTCGAGCAAGCTGTCGACCCCTGACACCGGCGCTTCCTTGCGAATGAAGTACGGAAATGCTATTTCGATGCGGCCGGAGGACGCGTCGAGATGCGCGAGCATTTCGATCAGCATCGCCTGCAAACCCGAGATCGACAGCGCGGCGCGCGGCCGCTCGATGATCTCGACGAATCGCGACATGTGCGTGCCCTTGGCTTCGGGCGCCAAACCCACATACATGGCGAGCCGCGCCACGGTGTGATGAACCCTGTTGCCGGATTGACTCAGGCTCAGCGGATAGCGCAAGCCCTTGACGCCGACGCGTTGGATCGCCAGTTCGCGCGTGTCGCGGCTGGCCTGCACGTCGGGCAAGAATATCTTTTCGGGTGCGTTCATATCTGCCTCCTTTGTCGGTTGGGGGGTGCGGTACTCGTCAAGGCCCGCGTACAACGCGTCGCGTTGCCCAGTACGCCCGCTGAAGTAGGTTGCAGTTCCGATCCAGGGATCGTCTGTCGAGACTCAAGCCCGATTCGCCCGATCGCGCAATCCATGTCGAACGCCTTCCGGCTCTCCCTATTCGAGTTGTGTGCGATCGCCGTGCGCCAGCCGCACTGATTAGAGGCGGGGCTCGGCCGCCGCGTAGGAGCAGCATGCGGCGGTGCCTGCGGGATACCCGATATGCCAAACCGTCACGCTGCGATGGATTCGGATAAAGCGCTCTAAGCTTCCCGTAGCCGCCACGGCACCTTGGCTTTGCGGCATCGCGGCGACCCGCGCGTTTCCGAGGGCGGTGGCGCGTGTGTCCGAGCGGGCGTGGAACGAGAACGCAGTCAACATGGCCAAGGTACCCAAGCTCACGGTGTATCGCAGCTTACTGTCGATGATTTTCATGGTGTTCGTTCCGTTAATGTCCTAGACAAAAGACGATTACGTGTGTAACTTAACGCTTAAATCGCCGAATGTCAAGGTTTTGTCCAAGACAAACATACTATGAACAACGATTCGCCAAACTTCTCAGCACTTAGAATCGGCGTCGTCGAACGCGACACTGGTCTTTCCAAGGACACCCTGCGGGTTTGGGAACGACGTTACGGCTTCCCCCAGCCGGACCGCGACCAAACCGGCGAGCGCGTCTACCCGCAGGTACAGGTAGATAAGCTGCGCTTGATCAAGCGCTTGCTTGACCAGGGCTTCCGCCCGGGTAAGCTGATGGGTTCGACGGCAGCGGAACTCGCGCTGCTTCTGGAGCAGAAACCTCCGCCCAACGCCCGTTCGGCGGGCGACAAACTGGATTTGGGGCACCTGATGGAACTGATAAAGCTGCATCGCAGCGATGAGCTGCGTGCCGCTTTGGCGCAAGCGATCATGAAGGATGGTTTGCAACGCTTCGTAACCGATCGGGTCGCGCCGCTGAACGAGGAAATCGGCGAGGCCTGGATGCGCGGGGAGATCGAGGTGCACGAGGAGCATCTGTACACCGAGCAGATGCAAAACGCATTGCGCGGCGCAATCAACGCGCAACCCGCCGGCGGAGAGCGGCCGAAGATCTTGCTGACGACCTTTCCCGAGGAAGAGCACGGTCTGGGTTTGTTGATGGTCGAGGCGATGCTGGTCGTCGAGGGCGCCCACTGCGTGTCTATCGGAACGCGCACGCCGCTCTCCCACATTCGCATGGCGGCGATCGCCGGCCACTTCGACGTCATCGCGCTGTCGTTCAGCGCGGCATTCTCGACGCGCCAGGCGGTTTCAGGCTTGCAGGCGCTGCGGCAGGCCACACCCACCAACATCGCGATCTGGGCCGGCGGCACCGGCATCCTGGGCAAGGCGCGCGCACTTCCGGGCGTTCGCGTGATCGGCGCCATCGCCGACACCACATCGGCGCTCGCCGATTGGCGCACCAATTGCCCCGCCTCGGATGTCTCCTCGACTCAGCCCGGCGGCGCCAACGAGCAGCCGCGATTCTGAAAACTGCGCCGCCCCTGCCGGGCCACACCGGGCGTGCGCCGACTGACGGCGGCAACGTCCAAGCAACCCGACTTTGCTAGAATCCGCGCTTGCGCGGAGGAACCGATGCTCTATCCAGATCTATTTACCTCGCTCGAAGCCGTCCGGTGGAACATGGCCACCGATGTGCCGTGGGACCAATTCGATCCGGCCAAGCTCTCCGACGAGCAGGCAATGACCGTCAAGATGAACGCTATTACTGAATGGTCGGCGCTGCCGGCGACCGAGATGTTCCTGCGTGACAATCGCGACGACAGCGATTTCTGCGCCTTCATGTCGATCTGGTTCTACGAGGAGCAGAAACATTCGCTCGTGCTGTTCGAATACCTGCGGCGCTTCCGGCCCGAGCTGCTGCCGAGCGAGGACGAGTTGCACGCGGTGCGCTTCGAGTTCGACCCGGCGCCGGCGCTGGAAACGCTGATGCTGCATTTCTGCGGTGAGCTGCGGCTTACTCAGTGGTACCGCCGCGCCTCCGACTGGCACACCGAGCCGGTGATCAAGCACATCTACGACTTGATCTCGCGCGACGAGGCGCGTCACGGCGGCGCGTATCTGAAATTCATGAAGCGGGCGATCGAACGTTGCGGCGACAGCGCGCGCGCCGCGTTCGCCAAGATCGGCGTGCTGATGGCCAGCTCGGCGCGCAGCGGCAAGCCGCTGCACCCGACCAACCTGCACGTAAACAAGGGGCTGTTCCCGCACGACACGGTGCAGAGCCGGCTGCCCAATCCGGATTGGCTGGAGCACTGGCTCGGCGAGCAGATCAAGTTCGACAAGGACTGCGAGGCGCGCGTCATCGGCGGCATCTTGCGCAATCTGTCGAGCCTTTTCGGCCAGACCTTCAAAACGGCGAGTGACTTGAACAAGTACCGCAAGCAGCTTGCGGTGGCCGCCTAGCGCGAGCAGAGACAGCCTTCGCGACGACCTTGGGGGCGCAGGGGCCGAACCCACCACCAGTCGTGCCGACATGAGCGCCCAAGGCCCTCCCGCCCTCGAAGCAAAGATCTGTGCGCCGCCCGAGCTGCCGGTGCGGCTCACCCGGCTTGCCCGGCCGCTGGTGTTCACCAACGGCGTATTCGACATCCTTCATCGCGGCCACGTCACCTATCTGGCGCGGGCGCGGGCGCTCGGCGCCAGCCTCGTCGTTGCGCTCAACGGCGACGCCTCGGTCAAGCGACTCGACAAAGGTGAGGACCGCCCCATCAATCCGCTCGAAGACCGGCTCGCCGTCGTCGCCGCGCTGGAGTGCGTCAGCCTGGCGACTTGGTTCGATGAGGACACGCCGCTCGCGCGCATACTCGAGTGCCGGCCCGACATCCTCGTCAAAGGGGGCGACTGGCCGGTGGAGAAAATCGTCGGCGCGGAAAGCGTGTTGGGCTGTGGCGGCCAGGTCCATTCGATCCCGTTCGAGCACGAGCGCTCGACCACGGCGCTGGTGGCGAAGATCCGCAAGGGTTAGACAGGCACGGTCGCGATGCGGCAGCGGAAGCCGTGAAGCAACCGGCCGCGTAGCGTTGTTTCGTGCTACCTCAAAGAGGAGATCGCCATGCCGGCATACCAGTTGGGATCGCGCGGCGAAGAAGTCCGCGCCATTCAGCAGAAGCTCGCCGAGCACAACCTGTACCTCGGCCCTATCGACGGCGACTACGGCGGCGGAACGCACGCTGCCGTAGTCGGCTTTCAGAAGAGCAAGGCATTGGAGGCGGACGGCGTCGTCGGCGCCGACACCTGGCGCGCGCTGATGGGTGGCGACATGCCCGCCCCCGCCATCGCAGCCGAGAGCCTGATCTACCGCTGCTTGGCCTTGACCGGCTCGTTCGAGACGGGCAAGGGCCCGCCCGACTGCTTCTGCGGCATCAGCGGCGATTTCGACGGTCAGGGCATCAGCTTCGGCGTGCTGCAATGGAACTTCGGCCAGGGCACCCTGCAACGGCTGCTAGGCGACATGACGACACGCCATGCGGACATCGTCAGCGGCATCTTCGGCGACCACTTCGACGCCTTCAGCACCGCGCTTCAGTCGGACCCGGACGAGCTGATGAGCTTCGCGCGCTCGGTCCAGCATCCGGTCAAGAAGTACGTCTATGAGCCGTGGTCCGGCTTCGCCAAATCGCTCGGCCGCACGCCGGAATTTCAGGCCATCCAGACCGAGCACGCGCGGGGCATTTTCGAGCGCGGGCTGGCGCTATGCCGTACGTATGAGTTGTGGAGCGAGCGCGGCGCCGCGCTCATGTTCGACATCGTGACCCAAAACGGCAGCATCGCCAGAGTCACCAAGGCGCGCATCCTGGGCGAGATCAAGGCGCTGCCGGCGAGCCTGTCGGAGGGCGAGCGCGAGCTGCGAAAGATGGAAATCATCGCCAACCGCCGCGCCGAGGCCGCCAATCCGCGCTGGGTCGACGACGTTCGCCTGAGAAAGCTGTGCATCGCGCGCGGAGCAGGCAGCGTGCACGGCATCGCCTATCGCATCGAAGATCAGTTCGGGATCGGGTTGAAGCGGCACGACGCGGCGTGAGCGCGCGGCAGCCGATCGCGCGCTGGCACCCCGACGGCACGCGGGAGAGCACGGTGGCGGCCATGATGGCGCCGTGCTCGGTGAACGCATAAGGCAGGTACTTGCGGTGCTGGCCGCACCTCGTCTTTATGGTCGCAATTTGCGACTTTAGAGTGTTCCACTCCTGCTTATCGAGCGCAAACATGAAATCGCCCGGAAATCGTTCCGCGTTGCGCCGGACCTGCTCGTTGAGGCGCTTGGTCGGCGCCCCGTAGAGCGCCGCCAGATCGGTATCGACGATTACGCGCTGACCGCGCAGGATGAGGATGCGGCTGGCGTTGGCATCGACCGCGACGGAAACGGCACCCTCGCTCATCGGTGGCCACCAGCGTGCACGCGACGCGTGCTGCCAGTGGCCAGCTCATTCCTCGGCACCGCGGCCTAAAACGGTATGTCGTCGTCGAGATCGCCGAAGCCCGACGCAGCCTGCTTGTGGTTCGGCTCGCCGGCTGCCTGGGGCGGCGCGCTCTCGCGCGTCGGAGCGGGCTCGCCCATACCCTGGCGCGACCCGAGCATCTGCATGACATCGGCGACGATCTCGGTGCTGTAGCGGTCGTTGCCTTCCTTGTCCTGCCACTTGCGCGTGCGCAGCCGGCCCTCGATGTAGACCTGCGAGCCTTTCTTCAGGTACTGGCCGGCGATCTCGGCCAGCTTGCCGAAAAACGCGACGCGGTGCCATTCGGTCTCCTCCTTCCGGTCGCCGCTGGTCTTGTCCTTCCACTGCGAAGTCGTCGCCATGCGAATATTGGTGATGCCGTCGCCGCTCGGCAGATAACGCGTCTCAGGATCGGCGCCGAGATTGCCGACCAGGATCACTTTGTTGACCGATGCCATTTAGATTCCTCCTCCTAGTAGCTGCCGCACACGCCGCTCGTCCCATCCATCCAGGTTTACCTTCAAATAGGCCATGCGCCTTTCCGCCACCACCACCGCCTCGCGCACGCCGGGCAACTGCGCCAGCTCGCGCCGGATCGACTCGATGTCCAGTTGCGGGGCGATGGCGAATTCGCGCAGGGCGATTACCGGCGGCGCCCGCATGGACATCGCGACGGCCAGCCACAGCGCGACCACCGCCGAAGTCAATGCGAATACCGCGGCGGAACCCCAGTGTTGCGCCAGTACGCCGCCCAGCGCGCCGCCGACGAACAGCCCCAGCGACTGCGTCGTGTTGTAAATGCCCAGCGCCATTCCTTTTGCTCGCGGCGGCGCGACTCTGCGAAATCAGCGACGGCAGACTCGCTTCGAGAATATTGAATGCGACGAAAAAGGCCAGCAGCAGCACGACCAAGGCGGCAAAGCTGGCGCTACCGGCGATCAGGCCGATCTGTGTCAGCAACAGCAGACCGACCGCCGCCAGGAACACGCGCTTCACCATGGCGCGCTTCTCGGCGATGACGATCGCCGGCACCATCAGCACGAAGCTCGCCAACACCACCGGCAGATAGATCTTCCAGTGCTCGGCGACACCGGCAGGCCGCCGCTGCCACCAGACCTGCCGGCACGACGACGAACATCGCCATCTGCACCAGGTGCAGGCAGAAGATGCCGAAGTTGAGGCGCAGCAGCTGCGGATCCAGCAGCACGTCGATGAAGGGCACGGACTGTCGTTGCTCGCCACGCTGCCAGGTGTCGGCACGGCACCACGATCAGCACCACCCGATCGCCGCCAGCGCCAGCACGCCGGTGAGCGCGAAGATGCCCCGCCATGCCGATCGCCGCGTAGAGCAGCGGGCGCGAGCGACCATCGAACCGGCGAACACCAGGCCGATGCTCGAGCCGATCATCGCCATCACCTTGGTGCGGTGCTGCTCGCGCGTGAGGTCCGCGGCCAGCGCCGTGACCGCCGCCGAAATCGCGCCCGCGCCCTGGAGACAGCGCGCCGACGATGATCATGTAGATGTCGTCGCGCCAGCGCCGCCATGAAACTGCCCAGGGCGAACAGCACGCAGGCCGAGCGACGATGACGCGCTTGCGGCCGTAGCGGTCGGAGGCCATGCCGAAGGGGATCTGCAGGCAGGCCTGGGTCAGGCCGTAGGCGCCGAGCGCGATGCCGACCAGCGTCAGGTCGTCTGCCCGCCGGGGATGCCGCGGCATGCACGGCGAACACCGGCAGGATCAGGAACAGGCCCAGCATGCGCAGCCCGAAGATGGCCGCGAGCGAGACGCCGGCGCGCAGCTCGACAGGCGTCATGCGGTCGGCGGAGCGGAGAGGCATCGGCTGGGTTTTCGACGGCGGAATTGCGTATAGTAGCAGGTTGTTTTTTTGGCCTCGAAAGCGGGCCCAGGCGACTACACCGCCCTCCACCTGCGCTCTTCCAACCGGCCCGATTCCTAGCCCGATTCACAGCATGGACGAAATCCGCATTCGCGGTGCACGCACGCACAACCTGAAGAACATCAATCTCGACCTGCCGCGCAACCGGCTGATCGGTGATCACCGGCCTGTCGGGCTCGGGCAAATCCTCGCTCGCCTTCGACACGCTCTACGCCGAGGGCCAGCGCCGCTACGTCGAATCGCTGTCGGCCTATGCGCGCCAGTTCCTGCAGCTCATGGAAAAGCCCGACGTCGACCTGATCGAAGGGCCTGTCGCCGGCGATCTCGATCGAGCAGAAGGCGACCAGCCACAACCCGCGCTCCACCGTCGGCACGGTGACCGAGATCCACGATTACCTGCGCCTGCTCTACGCGCGCGTCGGCACGCCGTATTGCCCCGAGCACGAGCTGCCGCTGGCGGCGCAGAGCGTGTCGCAGATGGTCGATCACGTGCTCGCGCTGCCCGAGGACAGCCGCTGCATGATCCTCGCGCCGGTGGTGGCCGGACGCAAGGGCGAGCAGGCCGAACTGTTCGAGGAGCTGCGCGCGCAGGGCT
The DNA here is from genome assembly GCA_963822375.1 of uncultured beta proteobacterium. Taxonomy (GTDB): domain Bacteria; phylum Pseudomonadota; class Gammaproteobacteria; order Burkholderiales; family Rhodocyclaceae; genus CAWGHV01. The sequence goes on from CAWGHV010000010.1 coordinate 35,587, forward strand.
TCGTGCGCGCTGCGCATCGACGGCGCGGTCCACGAGATCGACGCGCTGCCGAAGCTGGCGAAGAACCACAAGCACACGATCGACATCGTGGTCGACCGCCTCAAGGTGCACGCCGACGTGCGGCAGCGCCTGGCCGAATCGTTCGAGACCGCGCTGCGCCACGCCGACGGGCCGCGCCATCGCGGTCGAAATGGATACCGGCAAGGAGCACCTGTTCTCCGCCAAGTTCGCCTGCCCGGTGTGCAGCTACTCGCTGCCGGAACTCGAGCCGCGCCTGTTCTCGTTCAACAACCCGATGGGCGCCTGCCCGAAGTGCGACGGCCTGGGCAGCATCCAGTTCTTCGACCCCAAGCGCGTCGTGGCGTCGCCCACCTGTCGCTCGCGGCCGGCGCGATCCGCGGCTGGGACCGGCGCAACCAGTTCTACTTCCAGATGCTGTCGAGCCTCGCCGCGCACTACGGCTTCGACGTCGAGCAGCCGTTCGAGGCACTCGCCGGAGATCGCGCAGACGTCGTGCTCTACGGCTCGGGCACGGAGAAAGATCGCCTTCCGCTACCTGACCGAACGCGGCCGCACCGACGACGCGCGAGCACGCCTTCGAGGGCATCATCCCCAACCTCGAGCGCCGCTACCGCGAGACCGACTCGGTGGTGGTGCGCGAGGAACTCGCCAAGTACCTCAACACCAAGCCCTGCCCCGACTGCGAGGGCACGCGCCTGCGCCGCGAGGCGCGCCACGTGCTGATCGGCGGCAAGGCGCTGCCCAGCGTCAGCGCCCTGCCGCTGCAGCGACGCGCTCGCACTTCTTCGACAGCTTGCAGCTCGCCGGGCCACAAGCAGCAGGTCGCCGAGAAGATCGTCAAGGAGATCGCGTCGCGCCTATCGCTTCCTGATCAACGTCGGCCTCGACTACCTGTCGCTCGACCGCTCGGCCGAGACGCTCTCCGGCGGCGAGGCGCAGCGCATCCGCCTCGCGTCGCAGATCGGCTCCGGCCTGACCGGCGTCATGTACGTGCTGGACGAACCGTCGATCGGCCTGCACCAGCGCGACAACGCACGCCTGCTCGACACGCTCAAGCACCTGCGCGACCTCGGCAACACGGTGATCGTGGTCGAGCACGACGAGGAGGCCATCCGAGCGGCCGACTACGTCGTCGACATGGGCCCGGGCGCCGGCGAGCACGGCGGCCACGTCGTCGCCGAGGGCACGCCCGGCGCAGATCGCCACCAACCCCGCGTCGCTGACCGGCGCGTATCTTGCCGGGCGGCGCGTCGATCGCCGTGCCGCCAAGACGCGCGCCGGCCAATCCGCTGCGCCAGCTGCAGAATCGTCGGCGCGCGCGGCAACAACCTGAAGGACGTCGACGCTCGACCTGCCGGTCGGGCTGTTCATCTGCGTCACCGGCGTGTCCGGCTCGGGCAAATCGACGCTGATCAACGACACGCTGTACGCCGCCGCCGCGCGCCACCTCTACGGCAGCAGCGACCGAGCCCGCGCCGCACGACGAGATCGAGGGCCTCGAGTCAGTTCGACAAGGTGATCAGCGTCGACCAGACGCCGATCGGCCGCACGCCGCGCTCCAACCCGGCCACCTACACCGGCCTGTTCACGCCGATCCGCGAACTGTTCGCCGGCGTGCCCGAGTCGCGCCAGCGCGGCTACGGACCGGGGCGCTTCTCCTTCAACGTCAAGGGCGGGCGCTGCGAGGCCTGCCAGGGCGACGGCATGATCAAGGTCGAGATGCACTTCCTGCCCGACATCTACGTGCCCTGCGACGTCTGCCACGGCAAGCGCTACAACCGCGAGACGCTGGAAGTCCGCTACAAGGGCAAGACCATCCACGAGGTGCTGCAGATGACGGTGGAGCAGGCGCACGAGTTCTTCGACGCCGGTGCCGGTCGTGGCGCGCAAGCTGCAAACGCTGCTGGACGTCGGCCTGGGCTACATCCAGCTCGGCCAGTCCGCCACCACGCTCTCCGGCGGCGAGGCACAGCGCGTCAAGCTGGCGCTGGAACTATCCAAGCGCGACACCGGCAGCACGCTCTACATTCTCGACGAACCGACGACCGGGCTGCACTTCCACGACATCGACATGCTGCTGAAGGTGCTGCATCGCCTGCGCGACCACGGCAACACCGTGGTGGTCATCGAGCACAATCTCGATGTCATCAAGACCGCCGACTGGATCATCGACCTCGGCCCCGAGGGCGGCGACGGCGGCGGGCGCGTCGTGGCCAGCGGGACACCGGAAACCCTGGCGACACACGAACGCAGCTACACTGGTCGCTATCTGGCGAATTCGTTGCCAGGCACCGCCGCGACCCGCTCCGCACCGCGACGCAAGCGCGATGCAGTGGCCTGACGGGCGACGGGCTGCCGCATAAGCGCGGCCAGACTCCGGAGGAGAGCGCAATGGCGAAACTAGTGGCTCTGTACAAGAAACCGGCCGATCCGGCGAAATTCGATGCGTACTACTACGCGACCCACGCACCACTGGCGCGAAGCATACCCGGCCTGCTCCGTTACGAAGTGAGTACCGGCAGCATAGACATGCCGCAGGGCGATTCGCCTTACCACCTGGTCGCAACGCTGACCTTCGCCTCGCTCGACAGCGTGAAGGCGGGTCTGGATTCTCCGGCCGGACAGGCAACCGCGAACGACCTCGGCAACTTCGCCGACGCCGGCGTCGATCTGCTGATGTTCGACAGCAAGGAACTGTAGTCAGGCTACTCCAGAGACACTCGGGCGAACTTGCGCTTGCCGACCTGCAAGACGACGGTCGCACCGCGCTTGAGTATAAGGGCACGGTCGCTCACTTTCTCGCCGTTGAGGCGTGCCCCGCCTTGATCGATCGCGCGCAAGGCTTCGGAGGTGCTCGAAGTCAGGCCCGCTTGCTTGAGCACTTGCGAGATGGAGATGCCGTCGCCGGCGGCGATGTTGATGCTCGGCATGTCGTCCGGCATGTCGTGGCGCCTGAAGCGAGCCTCGAAGTCGTCCAGCGCTTCCTCGGCGGCGCGCTGATCGTGGAAGCGCGCGACGATTTCCTGCGCCAGCAGCACCTTGAGGTCGCGCGGATTGCGCCCATTCGCGACCTCGCTCCTGAAAGCCGCGATTTCCCGAGGTGGCCGGAACGATAGCAGATCGTAGTAGCGCCACATCAGATCGTCCGACGATCGACATCAGCTTGCCGAAGATCTCGCGCGCCGGCTCGTTGATGCCGATGTAGTTGCCGAGCGACTTCGACATCTTGTTGACGCCGTCGAGTGCCCTCCAGCAGCGGCATCATCAACACTGCACTGCGGCGGCTGGCCGTAGTGCTTTTGCAGTTCGCGGCCGACCAGCAGATTGAACTTCTGGTCGGTGCCGCCAAGTTCGACGTCCGCGCGCATGGCCACCGAGTCGTAGCCCTGGCATAGCGGGTAGAGAAATTCGTGGATGGCGATGGGCTGGTGACTGTCATAGCGCTTGGCGAAGTCGTCGCGCTCGAGCATGCGCGCCACGGTGTGCGAGGCGGCGAGCTTGATCATGCCGGCGGCGCCCAGCGGCTCCATCCAGTGCGAGTTGAAGCAGACCTCGGTCTTGTCCGGATCGAGGATCTTGAACACCTGTTCGTGATAGGTCTTGGCGTTGTCCTCGATCTGCTCGCGCGACAGCGGCGGGCGCGTTGCATTCTTGCCGGTCGGATCGCCGATCATGCCGGTGAAATCGCCGATCAGGAACATCACGTGATGACCGAGATCCTGGAAATGCCGCAGCTTGTTGATCAGCACGGTGTGGCCGAGATGCAGGTCGGGCGCCGTCGGGTCGAAGCCTGCCTTGATCCGCAACGCAGTGCCCGATTCGAGCTTGGCGGCAAGCTCACTTTCGATCAACAACTCATGGCAGCCGCGTTTGATGATCGTCAAGGAAGCGCCGATGTCCGTCATGGTTGCCGCGCCGCAGGGTTCAGCCGCGACGCGAACTCTGCTAGACTCGCGCCACTGTCTTGGCCGCCCCTTCGATGGAAAACGAAAAGACGCGGATTCTAACGCATCCCTTGAACGCCCGCGAAGTCGGGCTTCTGCATCCCTGGATTTCTTTCGGCATCGCCGGGCTTTCGCTGCTGAGCATGGTGGCATTCGCCGTCGCGCCCCACACCACAGAACTGCAAGTCCCCCGCTACGAAGTCGTCGAGGAGCTGGAACTGTCGTTGGCGCCGGAGTCCGTTGCGCGCGATATGACGTTCGTGCGTCAGGAGTTCGTGCGCCGCGGCGAAACGCTGGCAAGCCTGCTGCAGCGCATGGGGGTAGAGGACGCACGGGCGCTCGATTTCCTGCGCCAGAGCCCGGCGGCGGAATCGCTGCGGCACGAGTTGCGCGTCGGAAAGAGCTTGACCTTGAGCACCGACGAACGCGGACGGCTGATGAGTCTGACGCTACCGCTCGCGGGCGAGGAGGATCAGGCGCTGCGGGTGGAGCGCCTTGACGGTGAATTCGCCGCGCACACAGTGGCGCTGGAGTCGGAAACGCGGGTCCTGATGAGATCCGCCGAGATCAAGAGTTCTTTGTTCGCCGCTGCCGACCAGGCGGAATTGCCGGACAGCGTCGCGCTGCAACTGGCTGAGATATTCGGGGCCGAGATCGATTTCCACCGCGACCTACGGCGCGGCGACCGCTTCTCGGTGGCCTACGAGGCTGTATACCATCAGGGTCGGTTGGTGCGCTCGGGGCGCGTCCTCGCCGCTCGGTTCGTCAATAACGGGACGGACTACAGCGCTTCCTACTTCGCAAATCACAACGGCAAAGCCGAGTACTTCGACCGGAGCGGGAAGAGCCTGAGGAAGGCATTCCTACGCTCGCCGCTTGAGTTCTCGCGCATCAGTTCCGGTTTCACTGAGTCGCGCTTCCATCCGATACTGCGCCGATGGCGCGCCCATAAGGGTGTCAACTACGCCGCGCCGATAGGCACGCGAGTGAAGGCTACAGCCGACGGCGTGGTGGAATTCGTCGGTCGTCAAAGTGGATATGGCAACCTCATCGTCCTGCGCCACCACGACAACTACACCACGCACTACGGCCATCTCAACGGGTTCGCGGCAGGCGTTCGAGAGGGGAGCCGGGTCGAACAGGGGGATGTGATCGGCTACGTGGGACAGACCGGGTGGGCCACCGGCCCCCACCTGCACTACGAGTTCCGCGCCGGCGATGTGCATCATGATCCGCTCGGCGCCGCGCTACCAGTGGCAATACCGCTGGACTCACGGCAATTCGCCGACTTCAAGTCCAAGGTCAACTCGCTATTCGACCGCCTCGCCTTGATCAGACCCTCCGACGCAGTGCTCAACTGACGTCGGCTTCGTTACATGGATTCGAGCATTCAGCTCGCCGTGCCTTCCGGCGCGTCGGGCTTCGGCTCGCACGGGCCTGGAGACGAGGCAAGACGCGTAGTACGCGCTCCGCCTCGGGTTGCCGCTCCTGCTTGGTTACCGCTGCGCTCTAGGCCTATGCGGAGAATGAGGAACCGCAACCGCAGGTACCCGTTGCGTTCGGATTCTTGATCACGAACTGGGCGCCCTCCAGCCCTTCCTGGTAGTCGATCTCTGCACCCGCAAGATACTGGTAGCTCATCGGGTCGACGAGTAGCGTTACACCGTTCTTTTCTAGCACGGTATCGTCTTCGTTCGTGATCTCATCGAAGGTGAAGCCATACTGAAAGCCCGAGCAACCGCCGCCCGAGACGAACACGCGCAGCTTCAGGTCGGCGTTGCCTTCCTCGTCGATCAATTGTTTGACCTTGCCCGCCGCCGAGTCGGTAAACAGCAGCGCCATCGGCGCGTCAGTCGCAGCATTCATCCGTTACTCCTTTCCGGTCCCGCCGCATCGCGCGCGGGGTGATGTGGCCGAAGAACCGGCCGGTCAATTACTGGAAGCCAGCTTCAACGCTATTGCCCGTGCGCTACCGCTCCGATATGCCAGCTTGCCGTACACCACCGCCCCGGGGTGCATTTCGATCTTGTTGTACGACACGTCACCTGTGACCCTGGCGTGGGCCTGAAGTTCGAGAAGATCGCTCACCTCGACCGGGCCAACGACTGTCCCATTGATGACGACATGTGGAACACGGATTGCACCCTCGATACGCCCCTGCTCGCTGATGACCAGGGTTGCGGGCTCCTCGTCGCTCGAGCGAAGGCTGCCCTTCACCTCACCATCTACGCGAAGCCCGCCGGAGAACGTGACATCGCCCTCGATCGCGGTCCCGGCGCCGATCAGGGTGTCGATGCGGGTCCGCACCCTCTTCTTCCTGGTCAGGAACATGGCGATCCTCACTATAAGGTGGCGGTTCTCGATGTCTTGGTCGCGCCGTTTTGCAGCAGGCGAACCTCGACGCTCACGACCTTGGTTTGGGAGGGAATCTGTAAAGTCCCCTCGACACGCTGAAAATGGCGAAAGCTCAGGCCAAACCGTTGGCGATCGGCTTCGCCGGCGGCAGGAATCACGATCTTAGCACTGCCCGTCGGCTGTTGCAGACTTAGGACGAATTGCAGCGATCCGCGGAATTCGCGATCCTGGTCGCGCTTGCCGCCCTGAATGGCCAACAACATGCGATAGCGCAGTTGTCCGGGAACCGTGTCGGGCTTCACCTCGAGCCGGTTGATCGACAACCGAGGCTCGGCGCTTGCGCTACCGGCAAGCTTCTCGAACCAGCCCAAGTCTTCCTTGAGGCGCCCGTTTTCTTGCTCAAGCGTTTTGACCTGTCGCGCCAGTTGCTCTTGCGCCGTGCGCTCGATCTGCAAGGCGCTTTCGCTGCTGTGGCTAGTGGCGCGAAGTGCCGCCAGCTCTTGCTCGAGCGCGGTCAGCTTGGTGCGCAAGGCCTGGATCTCGTAATCCTTCTGCGCCGCGGACTCGATTCCGACTAATTTGCGGCCCGCCTCGAAGGCCCAAACCGCCGTCGCGACGGAGACAGCTACGATCGCAAGCACGCCGAGCAGGCGCAAGTACCATGGCACATGGGTGCGGATCGCCAAGCGTGGCGTGGCGAGGCCCCACCGGCCGCGCAAGCGGCGCAGCGCTACGGCAACACGGGAATCTGAGAAAGCCCGGCCCACTCCTCGAACCCAAGCATGATGTTCATGTTCTGCACCGCCTGGCCCGCCGCGCCTTTGACCAGATTGTCGATCACCGACAGAACCACCAGCATGTCGCCGTTCTGCGGGCGGTGCACCGCGATGCGGCAGATATTGGCCGCGCGCACCGAGCGCGTGTCGGGGTGCGAGCCGGGCGGCAGTACGTCGACGAACGGCTCGCCGGCATAGCGCTGCTCGAACAGCGCCTGGAAGTCGGCTTCGCGGGTGATGCGGGCGTAGAGCGTGGCGTGAATGCCGCGGATCATCGGCGTCAGATGCGGCACGAAGGTCAGGCCCGACTGGCGCGCCCGGCCATCCGCGTCCAATCCCTGCCGGATCTCCGGCAGATGGCGGTGGCCGGGCACGCCATAGGCCTTGAAGTTGTCTGCCGCCTCGGAGAACAGGATATTCGTTTCCGCCTTGCGCCCGGCGCCGGATACGCCCGATTTGGCGTCGGCGATCAGGTGCTCGATGTCGACCACGTCGGCCTCGATCAGGGGCAGAAATCCGAGCTGCACCGCTGTCGGGTAGCAGCCCGGATTGGCGATCAAGCGCGCGCCGCGGATGCTGTCGCGATTGACCTCGGGCAGCCCGTAGACCGCCTCGGCGACCAAGTCGGGCGCGGCGTGGGTCATGCCGTACCACTTTTCCCACTCGGCGACGTCCTCGATGCGAAAGTCCGCCGCCAGGTCGATCACTCGCACGCCGGCTTCGACCAGCGCGCCAGCCTGCTGCATCGCGACACCGTTGGGCGTGGCGAAGAACACCACGTCGCAGCGCTCCAGCGCCGCCGCCTTGGGCTCCACGAAGCTCAGACGGCACGCGCCCGCGCAGGCTGGGAAACAACTCCGCGACAGGCATGCCCGCTTCGCCGCGCGAAGTGATCGCTGTCAGTTCGACCAGCGGATGCTGCGCCAGCAGACGCAGCAACTCGACGCCGGTGTAACCCGTACCGCCAACGACGCCGACCTTGATCATCTTGGTCTCCACCTAGGGAAAGCGATGGTAAGCCGGGCCTGCATCGATGGGCAACCCCGAGGTATGCAGCAGCAGGGCGCAAGCGAGAAAGCCGCCCGCAGGCGGCTCTCGATGAAACGGACGACTCGCTCAGCGTTTGGAGAACTGCTTGCGCCGACGCGCCTTGTGCAGACCAACCTTCTTGCGCTCGACTTCGCGCGCATCGCGCGTGACGAACCCCGCCTTGCTAAGCGTCGGCTTGAGTTCGGCGTCGTACTCGATGAGCGCACGGGTAATGCCATGGCGCACCGCACCGGCTTGGCCCGACTCGCCGCCGCCCGAGACATTCACCAGGATGTCGAAGCTATTCGCGTTCTCGGTAAGCTCGAGCGGCTGGCGCACGATCATGCGGCCGGTTTCGCGCGAAAAGAACTCATCGACCGGCTTGTCGTTGACGACGAACTTGCCGCTTGCCGAGCTTGATGAATACCCGGGCGACCGCTGTCTTGCGGCGGCCGGTGCCATAGAACTGATTCGTCGGCCATTCGCGTTGTCCTTCAGATTACCAGCGCTTTCGGCTGCTGGGCGGCGTGCGGATGTGTCGACCCGGCGTAGAGCTTGAGTTTCTTCAACATCGCATAGCCTAGCGGGCCTTTGGGAAGCATGCCCTTTACCGCTTTCTGCAGTACCCGATCCGGGAATCGCTGCTGGAGCTTGGCGAAATTGGTCTCGTAGATCCCGCCCGGATAGCCGCTGTGGCGATAGTACTTCTTATCCTGGGCCTTGGCGCCTGTCACGCGGAGCTTCTCGACGTTGACCACGACGATGTAGTCGCCGGTATCGACATGCGGCGTAAACTCGGGCTTGTGCTTGCCGCGCAGACGGCGTGCCAACTCGGAGGCGAGTCGCCCCAAAACCTTGTCGGTAGCGTCGACGACGAACCAATCGCGCTTGACCTCATGGGGTTTGGCTGAGAAGGTTTTCATGGGATTTACCTGCATGGCTGGACCGATGGCGGCCACTACGAAAAGCCGTGGATTCTATGTCAATGCATTCGTGGCTGTCAAACCGGAGGCTTGGTCAAATTGAGTTTGGCGCCTAACCAAAAAAAATGGCGCAACTCAGTGAGAGCTGCGCCAAATCCACACCAAAGGAGGAGGGTGGAGGAGACACTCTGTGAATGCGGCGGGTCAGGAACCCTTTCAATGCCAACCTGGCCGTTCCCCACGACCCGCTACACCCAGCAACAATTGAATTATCGCTAATTCACTTGTGCAATGCAAGCATTATTTTGTGCATCGCACTATAAATAAGATATAGATCAACCTAGCATGTTGCTTGGGTATTTCGACGTTGATTATAAACCATTAAGCTTGGAACTTGCCCTGGCGACCGACGCGACAGCCGCAGGGCGTTCTCGAATTTGGGTTTTCGGTAGGCGCCGAATGGCGCGGCGCACCATCGCTGGTGGGCGATGATTCCGCGCCTCCATTAGAATCACCCGATCGGTTCTTCCAAGGACACACGATCATGGAATGTTCGGTGAAATGGGTCGAGAACATGACTTTTCTGGCCGCGACGGGAAGCAATCACGTCGTCGTCATGGACGGTGCAGCAGAAGGCGGCGGGGGAAACTCGGCGCCGCGCCCGATGGAGCTGGTCCTGGCTGGAACCGGGGGATGCACTGCCTACGACGTCGTGCTTATCCTCAAACGCGGTCGCCAGGCGGTGACGGGTTGCGAGGTCAGCCTGAAAGCCGAGCGCGCGCAAAGCGATCCCAAAGTGTTCACGCGGATTCATTTCCACTTCAAGGTGACTGGACGGGCGCTGAAGCCCGACGCAGTAGAGCGAGCAATCAAGCTTTCAGCCGAGAAGTACTGTTCCGCCTCGGCGATGCTCGCCAAGACGGCTCGGATAACCCATGACTGGGAGATTGCCGGGGATTGATCGGCCCGCGGTTAGATCCAGTAGGCCGTTCGCGTCATCACGCGCGACGCGAGCTTCATGGCCATTTTCACCGGCAGAGGAAGCTCCTTCGCACCGAGTTCGAGCGCGGTATCCGCGTGGCTCATCTCATCCTGCTGCATCTGTTCCAGTATCGCCCAGGACTTGCTGTCGGGGCGCGGGAGTTGAGACAGGTGGTCCTTCAGATGAGACTCGACTTGACGCTCGGTCTCGGCGAGAAAGCCTAGATTCCATCGTTCACCGAGCTTGCCTGCGAGCAATCCGAGCGCCAGCGACCCGCCATACCAAAGCGGGTTGAGCAGGCTCTTGCGGCCGCCAAGTTCGCCGATGCGCCGCTCGGTCCAGGCAAGGTGCTCGGTCTCCTCCTCCGCTGCCCGTTCCAGAGCATGCGTGACCTGCGGGTTCTTCGCGGTCAACGCTTGGCCCTGGTAAAGGGCCTGGGCGCAGACCTCCCCGCAGTGGTTAACGCGCATCAGCGCGGCAGCGTGGCGCCTCTCGCCCGCGCTCATCTCGGGCTCGGCCAGCCCCTCCGCTGGGGTCGGGCGATGCGTGCGTGCCGGGGCAAAAATCGTGCGCAGAGCACGATCGATTTCCACGATCGCCTGATCTATCGACATGTGCTGGGGGTCCGTTTGATGGCGCCTCCGATTCCACCGAACCTGGGCGGCTAGTTTGCGTATTCGATTCGTACGTCCGGGTGAACGCCACGCTTCAGGGCGACGATACCCTCTTTCGCCGACCGGATGGGCCTGCGGTTGGGGCACAGGAACTGCTTGTAGAGCATCGCGTGGTAGCGATTGGGGCCCGTGAGTTCGATGGGGCGCCAGTCGCTGTCGCGTGCGGTCGCCCAAGCTTTCTCCGCGCGCCCCGTAGCGTAAAGCCGACGCTCGCGGGTAGCACAGCGAATGCCCTCGTAAGTGACGCTGTTTGCGCCTCCCCGCGCGTTCAAGACTAGGGTGAATCGCACGACCCCATCGTCTGCGACACTGAGAGATAGCGGATCGACGAAATACCGGTTCGCCGTCGGCCGATCCAGCACGAACTCGATCAGCCCCGTCTCGCCGGGGTACTCCGGCGGCGCGACTTTCGCCTCCGCCCATGGGGGTTGCTCCTCCGCGTCGAAGCTTGGCGCAAGATCGACGGCTTGGGCAGACCCGAGGCAATGAGAAGCAATCAGAAACGCAATGCGCAGCACGATGCGCCGCAGCCTAATGCAAATCCTCGAGGAGCGCCGCGCGCACCTCCCGCGGCACCGGCGCGCCACTCACCGAATACTCTGGATGGTCGACACCCACGCTGAGTTGGCCACCATCATTGAGGTGCCGCTTCATCTGATCCGAGAGTTCGAATCGCAGGAAATGAACGGATGCCGTCTTCTCATCGTTTTCGCGTTCGAGGTCCTCGTCGGCGATGGCGTACACCCGCGGCTGGCCCTCCACCTGAACCCAGACGCGGTCCTCGACGCCGATAAGGCGGCTGAGTTGGCGGCGCCTCTCGCCCTCGTCTGGATACTCAATCATCATCGTCGCCTTGAAGTTGCTGCCGTCGGGCACGAGCGGATTGTAGGCATCGAGCTCGCCGCGTATGCCCTCCTCCTCGAACGTGCGTTCGATGCGCAACATCTCCTGAATCTGGTAGCGGATCGTCAGCTCATCCTCGAACACCAAAGTGATATGGTCGCCGAGTGTGACTTTCCGGTTGCGTTTGTGATCCAGCACCTTGGCACGGAATTCAGCGCGCCGCTTGGAGTAGGTCTCGAGCGACCACAAGCTATCGGCAGTGATTTGCGGCATGGCCTGTCCTCCTGACTATCTTCAATCGAGCCCATAGGCGCGGCACAACAACGTCAGCGGGTGCGCTTTTTCGGCTCGAGAAGGTATTCCGCCATCACGTATTCCCTGCTGGATATGGCGTGCGGCGATTGGGCAATCGGAGCTGATGTAGTCGGGCTCCGTCGCCGACATCTGCTTGAATACCGGCTTGCCGATCTTCATCGACAGGGCAAAGTACTCCTTCTTCACACCCCACGTTCCATCGTGACCGGCACATCGCTCGACCGTATTGACCTGGGTCCCCGGAATCAGTTGCAGCGCTTCGCGCGTCTTTTGCCCCATGTTCTGAACGCGCGAGTGGCATGGGATGTGGTACGACACCTTGCCCATCTCGCGCTTGAAATCCGTCTTCAGTAGCCCATCGCGGTGGCGCAGCATGAAGTACTCAAAGGGATCGAACATCGCCTCGGCAACCAGCCGCACATCCTCATCCGTTGCGAATAATAGTGGCAATTCCTGCTTGAACATGAGCGTGCACGAGGGAACCGGCGTCAGAATCGCGTAGCCGGCGCGAGCCAGCGCCGCCAGCGGCGGGATGTTGATGTCCTTGAGTCTCGCGACGCTCTGAAGATCGCCCAACTCAAGCTTCGGCATGCCACAACAGGCTTCTTGTTCGACGAGCACGGCGGGGATCTCGTTGTGGTGGAGAAGCCGGAGCAAGTCCTGCCCGATTCCCGGTTCGTTGTAATTGACATAGCAGGTCGAAAAGATGGCGGCTTTGCCGGGCGCGTTCGCGCCGTCGCGGACTTCGAACTTGGATTGCGGCTTCCCTTGCTTGCGAAACTTCTTCGGGGCGTATGGCGGCAGCACGCGATCCTTGTGCACGCCCAATACCGATTGCATGGCGCTGCGGGCCGCGCCGTTGCGGTTCATCGCATTGACGGTTTGGGCAACGACTGGGATCGCGGCGAGCTTACCCAGAGCGTCGGTGCTGGTGAGCAACTTGTCGCGGAAGCTCGCTTCACCCTTCTGGAATTTGACCGCCTTGGCGCGCAGCATCAAGTGCGGGAAGTCGAGATTCCACGGGTGCGGCGGTACATAGGGGCACTTGGTCATGAAGCACATGTCGCATAGGTAACACTGGTCTACAACCTCCCAGTACTTGTCCTTTGCAACCCCGTCCAGTTCCCCGGAAGGTCCCTCATCGATCAAATCGAACAGACTCGGGAAGGCATTGCACAGGTTCACGCAGCGGCGGCAGCCGTGACAAATATCGAAGACCCGCTCCAGCTCGCCGAAGAGTTTGCCTTCGTCATGGTACTCGGGTCCTTGCCACTCGATGACTTGGCGCTTTGGCGCCTCCAGACTACCTTCGCGCGCGGTCATGCCAACTCCTCTGGACGCGTGCAGTGCACATCAAAAGAAGGCGCGGCCTGGGCCGCGCCTCTATGCCGGTAATTGGACGACGTTAGTCCGCCAGGGCGTCCAGGGCCTTCTGGAAGCGATTCGCGTGTGAGCGCTCCGCCTTGGCGAGTGTCTCGAACCAGTCGGCGATCTCGTCGAAACCCTCGTCTCGCGCGTTCTTGGCCATGCCGGGATACATATCGGTGTATTCGTGCGTCTCGCCGGCGATGGCGGCCTTCAGATTCTCGCGCGTACGGCCGATCGGCAACCCTGTTGCCGGATCGCCGACTGCCTCCAGATACTCGAGGTGACCATGGGCATGGCCGGTCTCGCCTTCGGCGGTGGAACGAAATACGGAAGCGACGTCATTTTGACCTTCCACGTCGGCTTTCGCGGCAAAATAGAGGTAGCGGCGGTTGGCTTGCGATTCACCCGCGAACGCTGCCTTCAGATTGCCTTCGGTCTTTGATCCTTTCAGTGCCATGACGATCTCCTCTCAACGGTTGAAGCGGGTTTGAGTTGGGGCAGAAATCTGTGGTTGCTGGTATTAGATTTAGTCTAAACGATGGACGAAGTGTAGGAGCCGACGTTGTCCATGTCAACCTACCCGTGCAGCCCTTCGGCGAGCCCGAACTCAACACTGCTTCGCGACTACGGAGCTAACTCAGAGATGCAGGTTTCGCCGCATGCTGCACCAGCCGGGAATTGCGGAACAGCAGGCGCGAGAGTTCCCTCAAAGCTTGCTCATAAACCTGTCGCTTGAATTCGATCACCGATTCCGCGGGCGCCCAGTACTCGCTCCACCGCCAGGCATCGAATTCCGGGTCGCCGCTGCCGCGCAAGCACACGTCGCAGTCACGACCGAGAAGCCGCAGCAAGAACCAGATCTGTTTCTGACCGCGATAGGAAGTACGCAACTCGCGGCGTACCCAGTGCTTCGGAACGTCGTAGCGGAGCCACTCGCGCGTGCGGCCCAAGACTCGAACGTGTTCCGGCCGCAGGCCGATCTCTTCTTGGAGCTCACGGAACATTGCCTGCTCCGGCGTTTCACCGTATTTGATGCCCCCTTGCGGGAAACTGCCAGGCGTGCTCTCGAACCCGCTTTGCCCAAAAGACCTCGTTCCTGTTGTTAGCCAGAATAATGCCGACGTTAGGGCGATAGCCTTCCCGGTCGAGCATGACGGAACCCGTAAATCACTGAACTGAGCCAATTCTTTCACAAATCCTCGGCGCTGCAAAGGCGTCCGCGCGGCCCCTGTTGAGGCGCCCCAAGCGGCGTCCCGGCGTCCGCTGGCGTCAGGTAGAATCGAAGCCCTTCACGGCCTTTCGACTCGGTATGCGCGCCTCGCGTTTCTTCATCTCCACGCTCAAGGAAGCCCCGTCCGACGCCGAGATCGTCAGCCACAAGCTGATGCTGCGGGCCGGGCTGGTCAAACGCCTGGCGGGCGGCATCTACACCTGGATGCCGCTGGGTCTGCGGTCTTGCGCAAGGTCGAGACGATCGTGCGCGAGGAGATGAACCGCGCCGGCGCGATCGAACTGCTCATGCCGGCCGTGCAGCCCGGCGGAGTTGTGGCAGGAATCCGGGCGCTGGCAGGAATACGGGCCCGAATTGCTGCGCCTCAAGGACCGTCACCAGCGCGAGTTTTGTGATCGGCCCGACGCACGAAGAAGTGATCACCGACGCGGTACGCCGCGAGATCAAGAGCTACCGCCAGTTGCCGGTTCATCTCTACCAGATCCAGACCAAGTTCCGCGACGAGATCCGTCCGCGCTTCGGCGTCATGCGCGGCCGCGAATTTCTGATGAAGGACGGCTACTCCTTTCATGCCAGCTACGCCGATCTGGAACGTGAATACCGCAACATGTACGACACCTACTACGCGCATATTCAGCCGCTTGGGTCTCAAGTTTCGAGCCGTGGCGGCCGATACCGGCTCCATCGGCGGCACCGGCTCGCACGAATTCCACGTGCTCGCCGATTCCGGCGAAGACGCGATCGCCTTCTGTCCCGATTCGGATTACGCGGCCAACGTCGAACTGGCCGAGGCCCTGGCACCCAATAGCCCGCGCGACATGCCGATGCAGCCCATGCAAAAAGTGCCGACACCGGGCAAGACACGCTGCGAAGACGTCGCCGCTCTGCTCGGCATACGGCTCGAGCGAACGGTCAAGGCGATCGCCGTTATGCGCAGTGAACGGCAGTCGAGTTCGTCCTGCTGCTGCTGCGCGGCGACCATCAGTTGAACGAAGTCAAGGCCAGCAAACTACCCGAGTTGAGCCCATTTCGCTTCGCCACCGACGCGGAGATTCGTCGACGCAACTCGGCTGCCAGCCGGGGTATATCGGCCCGGTGGGAATCAGCCGGGCGTCAGACGTCATCGCGGACCGAACCGTCGCGGCGATGGCGATTTGGTCTGCGGCGCCAATGACGAGGGCTATCACCTGACGGGCGTCAACTTGGGCCGCGACCTGCCCGAGGCGACGCGCGTGGCCGACATCCGCAACGTGCGTCGCTGGCGATCCAGCAGTCCGGACGGCAAGGGAACGACTGGAGACTCTGCCGCGGCATCGAAGTCGGCCACATCTTCCAGTTGCGCACCAAATACGCCGAATCGTTGAGGCGCCTCTTTCTCGACGAGCAAGGGCGAGCCGCGGCCGATGGAAATGGGCTGCTACGGCATCGGCGTTTCGCGCATCGTCGGCGCCGCGATCGAGCAGAGCCACGACGAACGCGGAATCGTTTTCCCGCGCGCCATCGCGCCGTTCGAAGTCGCCATCGTTCCGTTGGCTACCACAAGAGCGAGGCGGTGCGCGCTGCCGCCGACAAGCTTCTATGACGAATTGGCGCAAGGCGGCGTCGACGTGCTGCTCGACGATCGCGACGAGCGGCCAGGTGTGATGTTCGCCGACAGGGAACTGATTGGCATCCCGCATCGCGTGGTGATCGGCGAGCGCGGCCTCAAGGACGGCATCGCCGAGTACCAAGCGCGCCCGGACACAAAGCCGCGCAGCGTGTCGCGCTGACCGACATCGCCGCTCTACGTGAGTCAAGCGCTATGCTCTTGAGATCACTTTTGTGCTGCTTGGCGCTGGCGCTGGCGACAGAGACTGCGCACGCCGGCGCACAGCACTACGAACCGCTGCCGGCGAGCGTGCAGGCGGCGCTGTCACGCACGCGATCAGCGATCGCGCCGCCCGATCGCATCGTCGTTCCCAGATTCCGCCGCGGCGGTCGGCTGGCTGACGGAGATGTCGCAACGCCTGGAAAAGCGCATGCCCGGACCGCGACGGCGCGAATCGAATTCCTCAAGACGGTGCACTACGAAGCGACGCGCGCCGGGCTCGACCCGCAACTGGTGCTCGGACTGATCCAGGTCGAAAGCGGCTTCCGCAAGTACGCCGTATCGTCGGCCGGCGCCCGCGGCTACATGCAGGTCATGCCGTTCTGGCTAAGACTCATCGGGCGCAGGACCAACAACCTGTTCCACCTGCGCACCAACCTGCGCTTCGGCTGCACCATCCTGCGCCACTATCTGGACATCGAGCAGGGCGACCTGTACCGCGCACTCGGCCGCTACAACGGCAGCCTGGGACAGGCCCGAGTATCCGAATATGGTACGCGCGGCGTGGGAGCGCAACTGGACTTACCCGACGCAGTTGGCTCAGCGCTCAGGATCTACCGCCCGCATTCCGGGCAGCATCCCCTTCATCCCGCGCATCATCTTCTGCATGCCGCCTTTCGAGAACTGCTTCATCATTTTTTGGGTCTGCTCGAATTGGCTGAGCAGCCGATTCACCTCCTGCACCGAAACGCCGGCGCCGGCCGCGATGCGGCGCTTGCGCGATGCCTTGAGTATTTCGGGCTTGGCGCGCTCCAGCAGGGTCATCGAGTTGATGATGCCTTCGATGCGCCGGATCGCCTTGTCCTCTATCGCCCCCTGCGCCTGCTGCGCGCCTGCGCAAGCTGCGCGGGCAGCTTGTCCATCAACGCGGATAGTCCGCCCATCTTGCGCATCTGGGCGATCTGTTCCTTGAAGTCGTTGAGGTCAAACCCCTTGCCCTTCTTGATCTTCTCGGCGAAATCGCGCGCCTTCTGCTCATCGACGTTGCGCTGAGCTTCCTCCACCAGGCCGAGGATGTCGCCCATGCCGAGCATGCGCGATGCCATGCGCTCGGGATGGAATTCCTCGATGCCGGAGAGCTTCTCGCCGACCCCGGCATACTTGATCGGCTTTCCGGTGACGTGGCGCACCGACAGTGCCGCGCCGCCGCGCGCATCGCCGTCGAGCTTGGTCAGTATCACACCGGTGAGCGGCAGCGCGTCGTTGAAGGCCCGTGCCGTATTCACCGCGTCCTGGCCGAGCATTGCATCGACGACGAACAGGGTCTCGATCGGCTTCAAGGCGGCGTGGAGGTCCGCGATCTCCTGCATCATCGCCACATCGATCGCGAGGCGGCCCGCGCTGTCGACGATAAGGACATCGTGATAGTGCTTCTTGGCATGGTCGAGCGCCGCCCGCGCAATATCCGCAGGTTTCTCGCCTACCGCTGAGGGGAAAAAGTCGATCCCCGCCTGCTCGGCGACGAGGCGTAGCTGGTCGATCGCGGCCGGGCGATAGACGTCGCAGCTCACCGCTAGCACCTTCTTCTTCTGCCGCTCCTTTAGTACTTTCGCCAATTTGCCGACGGTCGTGGTCTTGCCTGCGCCCTGCAAGCCGGCCATGAGAATCGCCGCGGGCGGCTGGGCCGCGAGGTCGAGGCCGCTATGCGTGCCCCCCATCAGATCGGTGAGCTCGCGATGCACGACGCCGATCAAAGCCTGGCCCGGCGTTAGGCTGCCGACGACTTCCTGCCCGACTGCTTTCTCCTTGACGCGGGCGATGAAGTCCTTGACCACCGGCAGCGCCACGTCGGCCTCCAGCAAGGCCATGCGCACCTCGCGCAGCGCCTCACCGATGTTCTCCTCGGTTAGCCGGGCGTGACCGCGCAGCGTCTTGACGACGCGCGCGAGTCTGTTGGTCAGGTTATCCAGCATGTCGTATTGACCGTAAGGCGTGTATCGTAAAATGTCGGCATGCCGACGATTCTACTGCATCTGCTTCCGGCCTCAGTGTATGCGCTGCTGGGCATTCATTTCTGGCGTACGCGCCGACAGCAAGGCCCGCAACAACCATTGCGCGGTCTGCAACCATGGGAGCGCATCGTGCTTTTGGGCGCGCTGACGATGCATGCCTTCGGCCTCAGCCACGACATGTTCGGCGGCGGCGCCATGCACTTCGGCTTCAGCTATGCACTCGCGGTGATGCTGTGGCTGGCGCTCGTGTTCTATTGGATCGAAAGCTTCTTCGCCCGCCTCGAGGGCTTGCATCTGTTGGGCCTGCCGCTGGCGGCACTGTGCGCACTGCTGCCGGTGATCTTCCCCGGGTCTCACCTATTGACGCACCTCGATTCGCCGATGTTCCGCGCGCACTTGCTAATGGCGATGCTGGCCTACAGCCTATTCACGCTGGCCGCTCTTCATGCCGTATTGATGGCGGTGGCGGAGCGCAGTTTGCGCAAAGGCCGCTTGTCGCGGGCGGTACTGAGTTTGCCGCCCTTGATGACGATGGAAACGCTGCTGTTTCGGCTCGTTCTGATCGCATTCATCCTGCTTACCCTTACACTCGTCTCGGGAATATTTTTCTCCGAGAAGATATTCGGTCAGCCGCTGCGTTTCGATCACAAAACCCTGTTCGCGATCGGCTCCTGGCTCATATTCGCGGCGCTTCTGGTGGGCCGGAAATGGTATGGCTGGCGCGGCCGTACGGCGCTGCGCTGGACCCTGTCCGGTTTCGTTGCCCTGCTGCTCGCCTATGTCGGGAGCCGCTTCGTGCTCGAAGTGGTCCTGGGTCGTGCTTGATTCCGGGACGCGCGCGACACGGCTTGACAGTCCGGATAGGCGCCGGAATACTGGTTCGCCCGAACTCCCCGCCCCGCCAGCTTGAACGACGCCCCGATCGCGGCGCTATTCGTCGCGCTGATCGTCCTAGTCTGCCTGTCCGGATTTTTCTCCATGTCGGAGACCGTCATGATGGCGGTCAACCGCTATCGCCTGAAGCATCTGGCGCAGCAGCGGCGCCGCGGCGCGCTCATGGCGGTCGCGCTGCTGGCCCGCACCGACAAGCTCTTGGGCGTGATCCTGCTCGGCAATACCTTGCTCAATGCCGCCGTCGCAACACTCGCCGGCGTGATCGCCGTCGCACTCTTCGGTGAGGAAAAGTGGGTGCTCGGGGCGAGCACGCTGTTCGTGACCTTCGTCATGCTGATCTTCGCCGAGGTCACACCCAAGGTCATCGGCGCCCGACATGCCGACCGGCTTGCGCCGCTGCTCGCATTCGTACTGACTCCACTGCTACGCGCGGCGTATCCGGTGGTCTGGTTCGTCAATCTATTCGTCAGCGCCCTGCTCACGATATTGCGCCTCAAGCCCAAGGGCGATGACGAGGAGCCGCGCTTGTCACCCGAAGAGTTGCGCACCCTGGTGCTCGAATCCGGGCCGTTCATTCCACACAAACACCGCAGCATCCTGATCAATCTGTTCGACCTGGAAAACGTCACGATGGAGGACGTGATGACGCCGCGCGGCGCGATCGAGGCGATCGATATCCGCGCGCCGCTGGAAGAGATCAAGCACAAGCTGGCGACGAGCTATCACACGCGCCTGCCAGTCTATGACGGAGAACTGAACGACGTGGTGGGCATCCTCCACCAGCGGCGCATCGTCGGCGTCAGCGTGGCGGGCGAGCTGGACAAGGACAACCTGCTCGAGGGGTTGGCGCCGCCCTACTTCATCCCCGGTGCAACGCCGCTATACACGCAATTGCAATACTTCCAGGAGAACCGGCAGCGGGTCGCGCTCGTGGTCGACGAGTACGGCGAGGTCGAGGGTCTGGCCACGCTCGAGGACCTAATCGAGGAGATGATCGGCAAGTTCACCACCAGCATGCCGACGGCAAGCGCCCAGATCGCCTGGGGGAAGGACGGCAGCTTGCTGGTGGAAGGCGCTCGCGCGCTGCGCGAACTCAATCGGCGGCTCGGCTTGCAGCTCCCGCTGGAGGGGCCGAAGACCTTGAACGGTCTGATACTCGAGCATTTCCGCGACATTCCGGAGTCGGGGGTGAGCGTCCAGATCGCCGGAGTACGCATGGAGATCGTGCAGACCCAGGACCGCATGGTCAAAATGGTGCGCCTGTATCGGCCGATCGAAGACAGCCGCACGACGGAAGGTCCGGATTAATGGAAGTCGCGCGAACGGGTAACCAACTCACCCAATAGCAGCGTCTGGTCGCGCAGCCGCGCAGCCACCACATGAATGACGTCGCCATTGCGCTCGACGGCGCCGTAGACGCTGAGCAAGTTCGCACCGAGCAGCTCGCGGCGCTGGCGCTCGCCGAGGCTGCGCCACACGATCACGTTGATGGCGCCGGTTTCGTCTTCCAGCGTGACGAAGGTGACACCGCTGGCGGTGGCGGGACGTTGGCGCCCGGTGACGAGCCCGGTGACGCGTGCCAGCCTGCCGTGGGGCAGGGCGCGCAGGTCGGCGGCGCTGAGCATGCGCTGCCGCTTCAGCTCGGGGCGCAGCAATGCGAGCGGGTGACGGCCGAGGGTCAGCCCGAGGCTGGCGTAGTCGGCGACCAGGTCTTCGCCTTCGCTGGGCGCGGCGAGCAGCGCCGGGCGCTCGCGGATCGGCGCGTCGCGCAACAGCGGCGGCGCAAACTCGATGCCGCGAACATCCCACAAAGCCTGGCGGCGGTGGCCGCTGAGCGCGGCCAGCGCGCCGGCCGCCGCCAGCGCGCTCAAGTCCCTGGCATTGAGTGCCGCGCGCCGCGCCAGATCGGCCGCGCTCGCGAAAGCTTGTCGTCGCCTTGCCGCGGCCAGCCGCTGCGCGCCCGCCTGCGAGAGCCCATTCACCAGGCACAGGCCCAGGCGCAGCGCTTGGGGCTCCCTCCCCCTGGCGGGGGAGGGATGGGGAGAGGGGGACGGCGCTCAGCTTGAGGCTTTGCCCCCTCTCCCCCGGCCCCTCTCCCACGAGGGGAGAGGGGGGTTTCGAGCGTGCATTCCCATTCGCTCGTCATGACATCCGCCGGCCGCACCTCGACACCATGGCGGCGGGCGTCCTGGATCAATTGCGACGGCGCGTAAAAACCCATCGGCTGGGAGTTCAGCAGCGCGCAGGCGAACGCCGCCGGCTCGTGGCACTTGAGCCAAGCCGAGACATAGACCAGCAGGGCAAAGCTGGCGGCGTGGGATTCGGGAAAGCCGTACTCGCCGAAACCCATGATCTGGCGGAACAGGCGGTCGGCGAACTCTCGCGCATAGCCGCGCCGGAGCATGCCGTCGATGAGCTTGCGCTCGAACTTCTCTAGCCCGCCCTTGCGCCGCCACGCCGCCATCGAGCGCCGCAGTTGATCCGCTTCCCCCGGAGTGAAGCCGGCTGCCACGACGGCGAGCTGCATCGCCTGCTCCTGGAAGATCGGCACCCCCAGCGTGCGCTTCAAGACATTTTCCACCTCGGGCGAGGGATAGTCGGCCCGCTCCAGCCCCTGGCGCCGGCGCAGATAGGGATGCACCATGCCGCCCTGGATCGGACCGGGGCGCACGATCGCCACCTCGATCACCAAGTCATAAAACTCGCGCGGCTTGAGCCGCGGCAACATCGACATCTGGGCGCGCGATTCGATTTGGAATACGCCGATGGTGTCGGCGGCGCCGATCATCTCATAGACGCGCGGGTCTTCCGCCGGAATATCGGCGAGCGCGACGCGCCGCCGGTAGCAATGCGACACGAGTTGCAGCGCGCGCCGGATGGCGGAGAGCATGCCCAGCGCCAGCACATCCACCTTGAGCAGCCCCAAGGCATCGAGATCGTCCTTGTTCCATTGAATGACGGTGCGCTCGCGCCATGGCGGCGTTCTCGATCGGCACCAGGCGCGACAAGGAGCCGCGCGAGATGACGAAGCCGCCGGTATGTTGGGAGAGATGGCGCGGGAAACCCACCAGAGCATTCACCAGCGCCGCGAGGCGCCGCATGATCGGGCTTCGCGGATCGAAGCCCGCCTCGCGCAAGCGCCGCGCCGCGACCTCACGGCCATCCCACCACACCGTGGATTTCGCCAACCGGTCCACCCGCGAGGCCTCCAGGCCCAGCGCCTTGCCCACGTCGCGCAGCGCCGAGCGCGGCCGATAGGTGATGGTGGTCGCGGTCAGTCCGGCGCGCTCACGGCCGTATTTCTCGTAGATGTACTGCATCACCTCCTCGCGCCGCTGGTGCTCGAAGTCCACGTCGATATCCGGCGGCTCGTTGCGTTCCTTCGAGATGAAGCGCTCGAACAGCATCTGAATCCGCGCCGGGTCCACCTCGGTGATGCCGAGGCAGTAGCACACCGCCGAGTTGGCCGCCGAGCCGCGCCCCTGGCACAGGATGCCGCGGCTCTTGGCAAACTGGACGATGTCGTAGACGGTGAGAAAGAACGCCTCTACTTTCATCTCCGCGATGAGCGCGAGTTCGTGCTCGATCTGGGCGTGGATCTTGTCCAGATCGATGCCGGGCGCAGCATCGGCGAAGCGCCGCGTGAAGCCTTCCAGCGCGAGCCGACGCAGATAGCCGGCCGGCGTCTGCCCCGGCGGTACGATTTCTTCCGGGTATTCGTAGCGCAGGCTGTCGAGGGAGAAGCGGCAGCGCTCGGCGACACGCAGGGTTTCGGCGAGAAGCCGCGGGGGATAAATGCGTTGCAAGGTTGCAAGCGGCCGTAGATGGCGCTCGCCGTTGGGGTGGAGCGCGTAGCCGCACTCCGCCAGCGGGCGTTTGAGGCGGATGGCGCTGAGCGTGTCCTGCAGCGGGCGGCGGCTGCGCAGGTGCATATGCACATCGTTGGCGGCGACGAGGGGAATGCCGGTGTGCCGCGAAAGCTCGGTCAGCGCGGCGATGCGCGCCGCATCGTCGGCCTCGAGAAAAAGCTCGACGCCGATCCACAGGCGTTCGGCGAAACGCCCATGCAGCCATTCGGCCTCCTCGCGTCTGGGATCGCGCCCCGGCAGCCACAGCGCCAGGCAGCCCGGAACACCGTCCTCCAGGTCTTCGCGCGCCAGCCGGTAGCTGCCTTTCGCCGCCTTGCGCCGGCCACGGGTGATGAGCTGCGAGAGGTTGCCGTAGCCGTCGCGATCCTGCGCCAGCAGCACCAACTCGAGGTGATCGACGAGCCGGAACTCGGTGCCGACGATGAGCTTCAGCCCGTGTTTCTTCGCCTCCTGGTGCGCCTGCACGACGCCGGCCAGCGAGCATTCATCGGTGAGGGCGAGCGCCGCGTAACCGAGCGCATGCGCGCGCTCGACCAGCTCGTCGGGATGCGAGGCGCCGCGCAGAAAAGTGAAATTGGATAGGCAGTGGAGTTCGGCGAATTCCATGGCGCGGCGCGCTCATGCAAACAGTCCATGCAAGAACCACCGCCCTTGCCGGTCCTTGAACACCCACCACTGCCCGCCCTGCGCGTTGCGGCCGATGAAGTAGTCGCGCGCCATGTCGCCGCCGTCCCACCAGCCGGCCTCGATTCGCTCCGGCCCGGCCACCAAGCTAAGCGCGAGGCTTGCCGGATCGCCCGGCAAGGGTTGCGGTTGCGGCAATAGCCAGGACGGCCGCGACACGGCGCGGGATGGAGAGAGCGAGGGAACCGCGCCAGCGCCATCTTCAACGCTGTCGGCATAGCGCCATGCGTACTCCGGCCGGTGATCGGGGTAAAGTTGTAGCGTCCTCACCGCGCTGTCCCCCAGACGTGCGCGCAGGCGCTCGATCATCTGGACGCGGGTCTCCCCGGCCTTGCCAGCAGGAAGGAAAAAATCGCCGTCGGTAGGGTAAAGCGGCACGGTCTCCAGGCTTTGCAGGGCGATGGCTTCGACGCAATCGGGCAGCGCCACGCGCGCCAGGCGCTCCCCCAGGACGCGCAAAATATGCTCGCCGTCACGGGTGGCCACCAGACCCAGAATCAGAGCGGTTGGGGCAACTTCCTCATGGACCAGTTCCAAGCGCAGGCGTGTCACGCCGGCGCCGCGGGCGCGGAGAAAACCGACGAGTTCGGCCACCAGGCGCCGCGCGCCGAACAGCAGCGCTTCGCTGCTATCGACCGGCGCGGCCAGCTCGATCCGGTTCGCATAACGCTGGGGGGGGACGAAGGTCTCGAAGGGATCGGGCAGATCGCCGCAGGCGCGGCGGATTTCGTCGAGCAAGGGCTGGCCGAAGCGGCGCGCCACCGCCTCCGCAGGGAGTTTGAGGAGGTCTTCCATGGAGGCCAAGCCGAGTTTGTCGAATGTTTCGAGTGCGCCTCGAGCATTGCCTAAAAAGGCCAGCGGCAGGGCGCCGAGGTGCTTCTTGAGCCGTTGCGGAGTCAACGCGTGCACCATGAGGCCGGCGCGTGCGAGCAGCAGCGCGCCCGAGGGCGTGGGCGCGCTGGCGGGCACCACGTCCCAGCCCATTCCCCGCAGACCGCCGACGAGCGCCTCGAGCAGATTGCCGAGCCCACCGAAATAGGCCAGACACGAACCGACCTCCAACAGCACGCCATGGGGAAAAGCGATGCTGAGCGTCGGCGTGAATTGACCCGCCCAGGCTGCGATGCCCTGAAGCGCCTGGGTCTCCAGTTGCTCGTCGCGGGGATGGATATCGAGTTGCGGAGCAAGCGCCAGCGCCGCGGCCACCGACATGCCGGGTTCGACACCCAGGCGTTGTGCGTGTGCATTGCAGGCCAAGAGATCCGGGCGGGTCGAGCGGCTGCTGATCGCCAGCGCCTTCTCGGACGGATCGACCCGCGCCAAGGCCTGCAGGCAAAAATCGGGGAAGAAAAGACCGGTCCAGAGCACGACTGGTGGAAATGAAATACATCAAGTGCGGCGGGACGCTCTCAGCGCTTGTCTCAGCTTCGGCCATCGTTGGCGGAGCGCTTCACGGTGTCGGCCCGCGCCATGGAGCGGCTCCAGATACCCTCACCGCCGTTGGCATGATGTTTGGTAAGCTGGGGGCCGATGTTCTTTGGCCTTGGCATCAGCGCCGGGTAGCGCGCCTTCTCGTTCTTCACCGACTTCTCGTCACGGGGCGTGGCCGGGGGCTGCAGCAGCATTTCACCGGCAGCGTCGATGTCCAGCAGAAGCGGCTGCGTCACCAGGCTGCCGCGCCGTTTCAAGATGTCGAGCCGCAACCGGCCTGCCTCCGCGCCAAGCTTGAGGCGCAAGGGTGCCGGCGATGCGTGGCCGGCCCGGGCAGCAGGGGAGAATACGAATCCCGTGCCGCCGCCTGTTTGCGCCGCAAGCTGCAGACGCCGCAAATTCCCGTCGTCGATCGTTTGCGGCCAGAACAGCACCGCGGCCAGGTTAGCGCCGCGTAGTGCCTGTTCCGCTGCCCACCACCGGTCTTTGAGCGTTTTGGCTTCGAGGATGATCGTCCGGCTCAGATCGACACCCAGCCGGGCAAGCGCCGGCGCGTAAGGCACATAGGGCGGTGCGATGAACGCTATCCAGGCGCCGGAAGCCGTCATGGCGCTCAGGGCAGGCATGATGAGCCGCAGCTCGCCGATGCCTTCAGCGTCAAGCAGTAACTCGGCAAGCGCACCCCGCGGCCAGCCGCCGCCGGGGAGCAGCGCATCGAGCGCGGCGAATCCGCTGGGGTGGCTGCCCGGAACAGGCGCCGACAATTCCCCGCGCCAGACAGCGGGATGGTTGCGGGCGATTTCCGAGGCGAGGGCCATGAGCGACATCCAGTAAGGGCGGTTTCAATCGTAGACTGTTTATATGTACAGTATAAAGCACTTTACCGGCGCCTGCGCAAGAGGCCGCGGCTAATACCAGAATCTGACGGACCCTTACTACTATTTGGCGCCACGATTACTTTCACGTAGTCTTTACAAAGTGCAAGCTGGCGCGCATCATCAGCCAACTAACATGTCGCAACCCTTGGAAATCAAGACCCTATGGCGGCAACACTGCAAACGGCCTTAAGTGGACTCGCCCGCGCGCTGGTCCAGCAAGGCCGCCTCAAGGAGACGGAAGCGGAAACCTGCGCGAAGGAGGCACAGGGCAACGGCACCACTTTCGTTCTTCAGGTGATCCAGAAAGGCCTGCTGCGGCCACGCGAAATCGCCACCTTCGCCTCGGAGACTTTCGGTCACCCTATCGTGGATATCGCGGCCATAGACGACGCGATCCTTCCGCGCGATGCCATCGACCGCAAACTCATCCGCAACCACCAGATCGTCGCGTTGAACAAACGCGGTAATCGCCTTGCGATCGCCCTCGCCGACCCGACCAATCTGCGCGCGCTGGACGAAATCCGCTTTCAGACCGGACTGGCGGTCGATCCCGTCGTGGCCGAAGCGGACAAGCTCGCGGCGCTCGCCAACAAGCTCTCGGAAAGCACCGAAACGACACTGCGTGATCTGACCGGCGACGATCTGGGCGATATCGACCTGAGCATGGAAGAGGTCGACACCGCCACGGCCGAAGCCAGCAGCACCGAGGTAGACGACGCGCCGGTGGTGCGCTTCATCCAGAAGGTGCTCGTTCGACGCTATCAACGAGGGCGCCTCGGACATCCACTTCGAGCCCTACGAGAAGTACTACCGCATCCGCTTTCGTACCGACGGCATTCTGCGCGACAGACGGCGCGAGAGAGGGCAACACTCCATCCGCGCGCTCTTGTAAACGACGCCTCGCACGGTTCGTGAATTCAAAGTCGTTCACGGTTGATGGCCGTCGCACTCACGAAGGGCGGCCGCCGGCTCGCTGGCGAAGAGGAAACGAAGGGGAACTCGCCAAGCGCTTGTGGGGATTCGCGTCGGAAAGCTGCGCTCGCGTCGTTGTGCCGTGCGGACTTCGACCGTCAACGCGACCAGATGCCAACGATCCGCGCCTACCTTCGTCATGATGTTACCGCGGTGCGTTTCGACCGTGCGTTGGCTTATCCCCAGCTGATATGCGATTTGCTTTGTCAACTTACCAGTTACGACCAGATCGAGAACCTCGAGTTCACGACGCGTCAGAGGTCCAAAGTGCTGCACCAGGTCGGTTTTACGATCATATTGTTTTCGAATCTTAGAATCATATTCGACTGCGGTTTGAATGCGACGAATTAAGCTCGTCACGTCGAAATGGTTTCTCGATGAAGGCAAACGCACCCCACCAGCGCGTGTCGCCATGGGCACATCGGCCTGCCCTGTCATCATGATGATGGGATTCCAACGTGGCATTTCGGTCAGCTCGTCCAATACGTCCAATCCATTGATGTCGGGCATCACAATATCCATCAAGATGCAGCCGCCACGATGCCCACAATAATCTGCCAAGAAGCTGGCACCCGACGCAAAATCTTCCGTTTCGTAGTCGGATGCCCGCAGCATCGTGATCAGGGAACGCCGCACATTGCAGTCGTCGTCAACGACGTAGATTGTCGCGTTCGTCACAATCTCAATCTCCCGTTAATTGGAGTCACTCGAGACCACCATCTTGCATCTGGGCTTACGAGCCAATTGCACTCGCGGCGATCGGGTGGCGTCTGCGACGTGGTCATGTCGCCTACATCGGCACTGCGTATTTAAACGCCACGACGTTGGCCATCAGTCGCGAGCACCGCGCGATCGTAATCTAATCAAGCAGCCCGCTCGCGTCACTCAAATTCGGGATCGCTGCGGGTTTCTGCCGGGATTTTGGCGTATTTCAGGTTTCACCCTACATGGCGGCACCGTGCTTGTCCGGTCCCCTCCACCGCGCAACTTCAGATATGTCGCGGCGAAACGACGTGGAGATTTGCGTCACGGTATGCCGAAAGCTATGGTTTCGCGGCCTTTAGCTGCGTTTACCCGCGGCCGCTTTTCACTTCGTACGGCGGCGTCAACGTTGCAAACCAGCCACGGACCTCATCTATGCCGACAAGACACCAACGGCTGGCATCAAGGCAGGACCTGCGACAACAATGGTTCGTCGCGGTCAAAGGTCCAAGGTTTTCTATTGCTTCGCATCGTAATCTATTACGCAGCCAGTTCGATGACGACGGCAATGCTTTGCTATGTGGTTTCTAGCGGGCGATCGACTCACCCGGAAATGTGGCTCTGGTGCAGCACGTCCATTCTGAGCATGCTGCTGGTCTTACCACTCGTGCTGTACGATGCGGTGCATGTCAGTAACCGCATGCTCGGACTCTTCGCTCGCGTGCAGCGATCTTTTCGGCAAATCGCCAGCGGGGGTCGAATCTCCGGCGTGCGTTTCCGATGTAGCGACGTGGGCTGGGGAGGACTGGATGCTTGACTTCAATCACATGATCCACCGACTACAATC
>CAWGHV010000011.1:0-54613 GCA_963822375.1 uncultured beta proteobacterium
CTCTTCCTCGGCCGCGACAGCGTGGCCTACTGGACGAAACCCACGGTGCAGATGCCGCCAACGCCGCGACGCCGGCCCAGCGGCCCAGGCCGTGGAGGTTCCGCCATCCACGCCGGGCAACATGGTGTTGTTCTGTGTGGGGTGGAGGGTGCGCGCGCGGGCGAGGCGGCGGCTGAGCCTGGCGAGAGGCGATCGTCTGAGCAGCACCCGGGCTCCACCAGCGCGGCAGCAGTTCGACATCAGGCCGCCGGCCACCGGTGAGCCGGAGCATCACCGGCAGCAGCACGAGGCGGACGAGGAAGGCGTCGAGCAGCACGGCGACGCCGAGCACGATGCCCATCTCCTTGGTGGCAGCGGTCCGGACAGCGCGAAGGTGAACACCGCGACCATCACCGCGCCGGCGAAGATCACCCTGCCGGAGTGGGCCAGCGAGCCGACCATCGCCTCGGCGCCACCGACGTCGCAGGCCCTGGTGCAGGTGCAGCACACTCGGCGAGCAGTCCATGGCGATGGCGAAGATCATCCAAAATTCGCTTAATTGTTTGCCAGGGATGCAAAAGAGATGCAAAAAGGAAAATTAAAGCTTCTTGAAAACAATTACCGGCACAAAACATATCCAATGCGCCCACCCGTTGTGGAAAAGTACGCGGATTCTGGGACGATCGCCTATTTTTTGCGAAGACGAGTTATTCAAACGTCCACCGTTCTACTAACTCGGTGACCAATGCGCTGCGCTAGCTCGTTACGAGAAAGAGGATGCCCCGGGATTTGAACGAGTGTTTTTAAGAGAATCATTTCCGTAGATGTTAAACACAAGCGCTTCCTTATTTTTTAACCGTCCATTTTGACTATCGAATGTATAATCGCCAAAATGAAGTACCGAAGAGAAATTCATATCCAACTGGGTTGAACGGCGAATTAATGACCTCAGTCGCGCCAAGAGTTCCAAAGGTATCCAAACGGTTTTGTTAAATAGCTACCAGCGCCTTTATCAAACCCCGTCACTTTATCATCTAATTGATCACGCGCCGTTAATAAGAGAATAGGCACCCTTGTGGTTGCTAAGTCTTCCAGTTAATCCAATCCGATCTTCCCCGGCATCATGATATCCAGGATCCTAAAGCATCAAAAACATGACAAGCCATATGAGAGCGGGCTTCAGCCGCATTGGCAGCAGCATTCACCCGTGAAAACCCTTGATCTGACAAAAATTAACCAATAAAGAGCGTATTCGGTTGTCATCATTCACAACGAGATGTGCAGGAAAAGGTGCCAACAATATGTTACGAATACATATAACATTGCCACGTATTGCTCGCGTTCGTAACGTTTACGCTGATGGTCGCCTGGGCGCTCGGCGGCCCGGTGCTGGGGCCGCTGTCGGAACGCATCGGCAGGCGCAAGCCGATCTATGTCGCCACGCTGGCGCTGCTGCTGGTCGGGTGGGCGGCGCTGATCATGGCGCCGCGCCTGCCCTACGCGGCGTTGATCGCGCTGTTGATCGTGCTCGGATTCAGCTCCAGCAACATCATCATCGGCTTTGCCTTCGCCAAGGAATCCTCGCCGCCGCGGCTCGCCGGCACCGCCTCGGGCCTGGCCAACATGGGCGTGATGATGGGCCCGATGACGCTGCAACCGCTGGTGGGTTTGGTCCTCGATCACAACTGGCACGGCGCGATCGCCAACGGTGCACGCATCTACGAACTCGCCGCCTACCGCGCGGGCTTCAGCCTGATGCTCGTCTGGCTGGCGTTGGCGCTGGTTCTGATCTTGTTTACCCGCGAGACCCACTGCAAGCAGCAGGAATAGGGCGACAACGCCGCGCGATCGGACCAAAGAACGCGACGAAACCTACGCCTGCAATTTGGTCCAGCGCATATACGCCGCGAAAGCGAGCGCACCGCTCGCGAGGTAGCCCGCCATGCCGAGCGCAAGCGCCAGGGTCGAGCCCCACAGCAGCGGCGCTATGGTCGATGCGGTAATCGCGTTCATCGACACCTGGACGAAACTTTGGCAGGACGAGATGAGCCCACGCTGCGCCGGCAGCAGGTCGAGCACCAGCAGAGTCAGGCTCGGCATAGCGATGGCATTGCCAAAGCTGTAGACCATGATCGGCAGTATCGAGTGCGGCAGCCCCGGCGGCCAGGCGAGGTGGAGCGCCCAGTTCGCGGCGGCCGCCAGCGCCATCACCGCATAGCCCGCGAGTATGGTGGCGCGCGGCGTGACGCGGCCGGCGAGACGTCCCGACACGTACGAGCCGCAAATCAGTCCGGCCACCGTCGGCACGAACAACACGGCGAACCCCCGCGCTGAAACGCCGACGTGCTGCATGAGGAAGACCGGCGCCGATAGGATGTAGAGAAAGAAGCCGTTGAAGTTGAACGCCAGCGCTGCCCCCAGGAGCAGGAATTCGCGGTGCGTGAACACGCCGAAGTAGGCGCGGGCGAGCCGCACAGGATGCAGGCTCTGGCGCTGCTCGCGCGGCAGCGTCTCTTCCAGGTAGACGTAGCACAAGGCACAGGTGGCGAAGCCATACACCACCAGCAGCCCGAACACGGCGCGCCATCCGAACCAGCCGTAGACGAAGCCGCCGATGATGGGCGCCACCGCCGGCGCCGCGCCGAAAATCATCGCCACCTGCGCCATCAGCTTCTGCGCCTCCGGCCCCGGGAGCACGTCGCGGATCACCGCGCGTCCCACGCTCATGCCGGCGCCGGCGCTGATCCCCTGCAGGGCGCGGCCGACGAAGAGCATCTCGATGCTGGTCGCGGCCATGCACACGATCGAGGCCAGGGCATACAAGAACAACGTGACCAGGATCACCGCGCGCCGGCCGAGCGCGTCGGAGAGCGCGCCGTGCCACAGGATCATCAAGGCGAAGGGCACCAGATATGCGGTCAGCGTTTGCTGTATCTGCAACTGGCTGGTGCCCAAGCCGCTTGCCATCGCCGGGAAGGCGGGCAGGTAGGTATCGATCGAGAACGGCCCGATGGCTGCCATCGCGGCAAGAAGAAACGGCAGCAGGCGCGGACGTGCAATCACGCGCACGGGTACAGATGGCGGGTCAGACTGCGCTCGCGTGCCGATCCGGCCCCAATCCGCGCCGGTATTGGACTGCCTCGGCCACGTGCTCGGTTGCGACGGCGGGGGCGCCGGCGAGATCGGCGACGCTGCGTGCGACTTTGAGCACGCGATGATACGCCCGCGCCGACAGGTGCAAGCGCGCGATCGCCTGTTTGAGCAACTGCATGGCGGCCGCGTCCGGGCGGCAGTAAATGTCGATCTCCGCCGGGGTAAGCGCGAAGTTCGGTTTGCCCTGGCGCTCGATCTGCCGCTCCCGCGCCCGCACCACGCGCGCGCGCACCGCGGCCGTCGACTCGCCCTGGGCGCGCTCGAGCAGTTCGTCGTCGGCCAGCGCCGGCACCTCGATCAGCAGGTCGATCCGGTCGAGCAGCGGCCCCGACAGCTTGGCGCGGTAGCGCGCGATCTGGTCCGGTGTGCAGCGGCAGCGTCCGCCGGGATGGCCGAAGTAACCGCAGGGACAGGGATTCATCGCAGCCAAGAGCTGGAAGCGGGCCGGAAAATCGACGCGCCGCGCCGCCCGCGCGACGCTGATGTGGCCCGTTTCCAGTGGTTCGCGCAGCGCCTCGAGCACGCGGCGTTCGAACTCCGGCAACTCATCGAGAAACAGCACGCCTTGATGAGCGAGCGAGATCTCGCCCGGCCGCGGATCGCTGCCGCCGCCGACCAGCGCAGCGGCGGACGCCGAATGGTGAGGCGCACGGTACGGCCTCGCGCCGAAGCGCTCGGGTCTGAAACTGCCGTTGAGCGACTGGATCGCCGCGCTCTCCAGCGCCTCGGCCTCGCTCAGCGGCGGCAGCAGCCCCGGAAAGCGTGACGCCAGCATCGACTTCCCGGTGCCAGGCGGACCGCTCAGCAGCGCGCTGTGCGAGCCTGCTGCCGCCACTTCCAGGGCACGCTTGGCCTGGGTCTGGCCCTTTACATCGGCCAGGTCGGGATATGCCGGAGTGATGGCTGACGGCGTGCCGACGTAGGCGGCGAGCGGCTGCCGGCCGCTCAGGTGAGCGCACACCTCGAGCAGGCTGCGCGCCGGAAGCACCTTGGCATCGCGCACCAACGCGGCTTCGGCGGCGCTTTCGCGCGGCAGGATGAATGTGCGCCCGGCGCCGGCGCTGCGCCATGCCATCGCCAGTGCGCCGCGTATCGGGCGCAGTTCGCCCGAGAGCGACAATTCGCCGGCGAACTCATAGTCGAGCAGGTCCCGCACGTCGATCTGGCGGGCGGCGATGAGGATGCCGAGCGCGATCGGCAGGTCGAAACGCCCGCTCTCCTTGGGCAGGTCGGCGGGCGCCAGGTTGACGGTGATGCGCCGGGCGGGAAAATCGAAATGGGCGTTCTGGATCGCGGCACGCACGCGATCGCGCGCTTCCTTGACCTCGGTCTCCGGCAGACCGACCAGCGAAAAGCTCGGCAAGCCGTTGGCCAGGTGGACTTCCACCGCCACTTCGGCGGCCTCCATGCCGGTGAGCGCGCGGCTTGTCAGAACGGCCAGGGACATTATCTGTTTAGCATTGGGGTCGAGCGCCGCAGTGTACTCCCGGTTAACATGAAAGGGGCGCCGAGCGCCCCTTATCGACGTCGCGTGAAGGCGCTCGTCAGTCCTTGATGGCCTCCACCGGAATGACGATCTTCACCACGTCGCCGATCGCCGGCAGACCCTTGGTCATGCCGAATTCGGAGCGCTTGATGGAGGTCGAGACGTCGGCGCCGCACGCCGGCTTCTTGACCATGGGGTGATCGGCACAGCGGAAATTCGTCACCGTAACCTTGAGCGGCTTGGTCACGCCAAGCAGCGTGAAACTACCCTCGGCGGCGATAAGTTCGTCGCCCTCGAAGGTCAGCTTGTCCGACTTGAACGTCATGGTGGGAAACTTCGCCGTGTTGAAATAGTCGTCCGATCTCATATGCTCGTCCCACTTCTCTAGCCCCATGTCGATCGACGCCGTGTCGATGACGATGTCGATCGCCCCTTTTTTCGCCGCCCTGTCCAGCGTGACCTTGCCCGTGGTCTTGTTGAAGCGGCCGCGCTGGGTGGAGAAGCCGAGGTGGTTGATCTCGAATACCGGCCAGGTATGGCGCGAATCGAGCGTGTAGGTGTCGGCGGCGTACAGCGGCAGCGACAGCGCCGCGGCGCCGATCATGGACAATACTTGTTTCTTCAAGGTGACCTCCTTGTGGTTGAGTGGAACGGGGCTTCGCGCGAAGGCGCGCAGCGGAATTACTTCAGCGCGCCCGCGCCGACCATTAGTTTGAAGCGCACCTGCACTTCGTCGGCGACCGTGTCGGTGTCGGACCAGACGCCTTCGCCGATCTTGTAGTCGAGGCGCTTGATCTTGATCGCGCCCTCGAAGCTCGCGTCGGTGCCCTCCTGCTTGAAGCTGGCGGGCGCGACGATATCGCGTGTCGTGTCCTTGATGGTGAGCTTGCCCGCCACCTCGTAGCGGTTGTTGCCGAGCGGCTTGACTCCGGTGGAAACGAATTTCGCGGTGGGATACGCCTTGACGTTGAACCAGTTCTTGCTCACCACCTCCTCGTTCGCCTCCTGGCTTCCGGTGTCGATGCTGGCGGTATCGATCTCGATCTGCGCCCGGCCCGCTTCCGGCTTGGCTGGATCGAACGCGACCTGGGCGGTGAACTTCTTGAACTCGCCTTCTACCGGCACGTTCATCTGTTTGGAGACGAAGGAAACGCGGCTCTTGTCGAGCAAGACCTGATTGAACTCGGCGCCGAACGCACTGCCCGCGATCGCGATGAGCGCGCTCGCAGTAATGCCCGCCAGTGGACTGAAACGGCATTCCATCGTGATGATCCTTTCCTAGCTTCGATTCGATCGCGGCAGCATGCGCGCAAGAATGTCGTCGCGGTCGACGAAGTGGTGCTTGAGCGCGGCGCCGACATGGACCGCCACCAGCGCGGCCATGGTGTAGTTCAAAGTGACATGGACCAGTTTGAGCAGTTCCCCGAGTTCCTTGTTCTTGGCCAGAAGATCCGGTAACGGCAATACGCCGAAATACACGGTCTTGAAGCCGAGCGCCGAGCTCATCATCCAACCCGAGAGCGGGATCGCCAGTATCAGCAGATACAGCAACGCGTGCGTGGCAGCGGCGAAGTTGCGCTGCCATGCCGGCATGCTGGTCGGCAACGCTGGCGGCGCATGGCGCATGCGCCATAGAACGCGCAACACGGCCAGAAAGAACACCGTCACCCCTGCCCACTTGTGATACGAGTAGAGCTTGAGCTTGGTCGGCGACAGCGCCAGGTCGGCCATGTACAGGCCCAACGGAAACGAGGCCAGGATGATCAGCGCCACCAGCCAATGCAGGGCAATCGCGGGCCGCGTGTATGTGGATGGAGTGGCGACGCCGCTCATCGCGATCGAGCCTTCGGCGGCGTGCCGGGCGAGCGCGCTTGGGCGGTGGTCAAAGCCTCGCGCAGGCGCTGCATGACGCTTTCGATCTGACCCAGCTCCGCAATCGAAAACTGCGCGAAGGCGCCCTTCAAGTACGCCATATGGCTAGGAAAGGCCTTCTCGAAAAGCGCCTCGCCCGCGGCGGTGAGCTGCACGATCGAGGAACGTCCGTCGGTGCTCGACGGCAGGCGGCGCACCAGCCGCCGCGCCACCAGGCGGTCGAGAACGCCGGTGAGCGTGCCCTTGGTGATCAGTGTCCTCCCCCCCAGTTCTTTGCACGTCATGCCCTTGGTATTGCCGAGGGTGGCGATGATGTCGAATTGCGGCGACGTCAAGCCAAGACTGCGGATATGTCCGGACGAGAACGCCTCGAACGCCTGATAGCAGCGCACCAGTTCGCGCAATGCGGGAAGAAAAACCTCGCGCGGCATCAACCGTCACGCCATACCGGGGGCACTTAGTTCTACCTAGAACGAGTTTAGTTCGACTTAGAACTAAATGTCAATAACGGCAGGATGGGCGGCGCGAGGCGGTCGCTGCGCGAGGCGGACTCGGTTGCAGTTGCGGCGGTGCCCACTGCGTCGGCGCGAAGCCGCGCGGCACGTTCGGTCAGGGTTGTTCCGCGGGTCTCGAGCGCGCTTCCAGCTCGGCGACCCGCGCTTCCAGGGCGGCGAGTTTTTCCCGCGTACGCGCGAGGACTTCGCGTTGCACGTCGAATTCCTCGCGCGTCACCAAGTCCAGCTTGGAGAACATGTTCGTCATAATGACGCGGGAATTTTTCTCGATATCCTTTGCCGGACTCGCCGCGACCAGTTCCGAGAAGCGCTTCGACAGTTCTTCGAGGATGTTGGGGTTGAGCATGAACTACTCCCACATGGCGTTGTTCGGAGTCGAGTGTAGCACCTGGCGCAGTTGGCTTTGCGGGTCACGGTCGCGCACCACTGCGGTGCGAATGCCCTGTCTCGTGCCACACCGTTGTGCATTGCGGCGCAGCAATTCCCCGCGCTGACGCGACCGAGCAGACACAAAACCTTGAAAAATCAACAGAATTTGTCCTTGGTACGGTTTCTGCCTGGAGATGGGCAAACAACTGTTCCCAACACAAGGAGTTACCGATGCGCACGATTACGATTGCCGCCGCCATTGCCGGTATGACGAGCCTGCCTGCCCTGGTGCACGCGCAAGCCGCCGCGCCCGCTTCGCCGCATAGCTTCAGCGGGAACCTCACTTTCGTCAGCGACTACCGGTTCCGCGGATTATCGCAGACGTTTCTCAAGCCGGCGGTGCAGGGCGGGTTCGACTACTCGCATGCGAGCGGCTTCTATCTCGGCACCTGGGGATCGAACGTGAGCGGCAACCAATATCCCAACGGCAGTAGCATGGAATGGGATTTCTACGGCGGCTACAAGATGGCGTTCGGCGATTTCGGCCTCGACGTCGGCTTGCTTCAGTACTGGTATCCGGGCACCAAATTCGTCCATGGCGACTTGAACGGCGACGGCTTGACCAACGACGGCGACACCAAGGCCGATACCCTGGAGATTTACGTGGGCGGCAGCTGGAAATGGCTCACGCTCAAGTACTCCCATACGCTTAGCCACTTCTTCGGAGTTAAGACGGAGACCCTGGGCGGCTCCTGCGGTATCGATGGCAGCGGCAATGCCTACAACACGACCAACGCGCCCGAAGGGTGCATCGGCGCCACGCCGGGCAAGTCGCGCGGCTCGGGCTACCTCGACCTGACGGCGAGCGTGCCGATCGCCGAAAAGCTCACGCTGACGGCGCACGTCGGTCATCAGAAGGTCAAGAACTACGACAAGCTCGACTACACCGACTGGAAGATCGGCGTCACCTACGATCTGAACGGCTGGCTGTTGGGTGCCGCCTACGTCGATACCAATGCCAACAAGCCGTTCTACCGGGCGGTCAACGGCGCCGGCAACGTCGAGGAAATCGGCAAGTCGACGCTGGTCGTTTCGGTCGGCAAGACTTTCTAGGTGTTCTCGTAAGGAGCTGTCATGAAACTAGTCACCGCCATCATCAAGCCCTTCAAACTCGACGAAGTGCGCGAAGCACTGTCCGCCATCGGCGTGCAGGGCGTGACCGTCACCGAGGTGAAGGGGTTCGGCCGGCAGAAGGGGCACACCGAGCTGTACCGGGGCGCCGAGTATGTGGTGGACTTCCTGCCCAAGGTGAAGATCGAAGCCGCCATCAAGGACGAGTTGCTCGATCAGGTAATCGAGGCCATCGAAAAGGCCGCCAGCACCGGCAAGATCGGTGACGGCAAAATCTTCGTCTTCGATCTGCATCAGGTCGTGCGCATTCGCACCGGCGAGACCGGTGTCGATGCCCTTTAGGAGTCAGAACCATGAAAAAAGCAATCGCATTTTTCGCCACGCTGAGCGTGCTGCTATGGGGCGGCGTGGCCCAGGCGGCCGACGCACCGGCGGCGGCGAAGCTGTTCTTCGAGGTCGGTAAAGTCGCCCTACCCGCCGACGCCGAACCGGCAGTGGCGCCGCTGGTTGAGGCGGCCAAGGCCGGCGCCAAATTAGATGTCTCGGGCTTCCATGACACCACCGGCGACGCGGCCCAAAACGCCGATCTGGCCAAACAGCGGGCCATGGCGGTGAAGGATCTGCTGGTCAAGGCGGGTGTCGCCGAGGACAACATCAACCTCGTCAAGCCGACGGCCACGGCCGGATCGGGCGATCTGGCGGAGGCACGCCGGGTCGAGGTGAGCTTGGCGGCGCTTGCCGCGACCGACGCGACGCCCGCCATGGACGGCGCCGCAACTGCCGAAGGTGCCGCGCCCGCCGCGACACCAACGGTTCATAAGGGTGATGTCGCCTGGATGATGACCGCCACGGTGCTCGTCATCCTGATGGTGATCCCCGGCCTGGCGCTGTTCTACGGCGGGCTGGTGCGCGCCAAGAACATGCTCTCGGTGCTGATGCACGTGATGGTCGTCTTCTCGCTCATCAGCGTGCTGTGGGTGGTGTATGGCTACAGCCTGGCATTCGGCGGCGAGGGTCTTATCATCGGCACGCTCGACAAGCTGTTCCTTTCGGGCGTGACCATCGACAGCCTGGCCGACACCTTCACCGCTGACGTCAAGCTGCCCGAGTACGTGTTCGTCGCGTTCCAGGCCACCTTCGCAGGCATCACCTGCGCGCTCATCGTCGGGTCCTTTGCCGAGCGCATCAAGTTCTCGGCGGTACTGCTGTTTTGCGCGCTGTGGTTCACCTTCTCCTACCTGCCGATCGCCCACATGGTGTGGGGCGCGGGCGGCTACCTGCTCGACAAGGGCGCGCTCGATTTCGCCGGCGGCACCGTGGTTCACATCAACGCCGGCGTCGCCGGACTGGTGGGCGCCTACATGGTCGGCAAACGCGTCGGCTATGGCCGTGAGGCGCTTACCCCGCACAGCCTGACACTGACCATGGTCGGCGCTTCGTTGCTGTGGGTGGGCTGGTTCGGCTTCAATGCCGGCTCCAACCTGGAAGCCACCGGCGGCGCGGCGCTTGCGTTCATCAACACGCTGGTCGCGACGGCTGCGGCGGTGCTCGCTTGGTGTATCGGCGAGGCGGTATTCAAGGGCAAGGCCTCGATGCTCGGAGCCGCTTCCGGTGCCGTCGCCGGCCTGGTGGCGATCACTCCGGCCTGCGGTTCGGTCGGACCGATGGGCGCCATCGTGATCGGTTTCGCCGCCGGCTTCATCTGCCTGTGGGGTGTCAATGGCCTCAAGAAGATGCTCGGCGCCGACGATTCGCTGGATGTGTTCGGCGTGCATGGCGTCGGCGGCATCATCGGCGCCCTGCTGACCGGTGTGTTCACCGCGCCGTCGCTCGGCGGCACCGGCGCCGAAGACTTCTCCATCGCCTCACAGGTGCTCATCCAGGCCGAAGGGGTTGGCATCACCATCATCTGGTCGGCGGTGGTCGCGGCGATTGCGTACAAGATCGCCGACATGGTGATCGGCTTGCGCGTGACCGAGGATGCGGAGCGCGAAGGACTCGACGTCAGCTATCACGGCGAGTCTGCATACCATCTCTGAGCGTCACTCCACGTGACTTTCGGGCGCCTTCGGCGCCCGTTTTTTTTCCCAGAGCCCGCCTTCCCTAGCGGAACACCACCGTGCGATTGCCGTTTAACAGCACGCGGTCCTCGACGTGATAGCGTAGGCCGCGCGCCAGCACCGTCTTTTCGATGTCCTTGCCATAGCGCACCAGGTCTTCCACCGAATCGCCGTGGTCGATGCGGATCACGTCCTGCTCGATGATGGGGCCGGCGTCCAGTTCGGCGGTCACGTAGTGGCAGGTCGCGCCGATCAGCTTCACACCGCGTATGTAGGCCTGATGGTAGGGCTTGGCGCCGACGAACGACGGCAGGAACGAATGATGGATGTTGATGATGCGACCCGGATAGCTTTCTGTGAGTTCGGCCGGCAGGATCTGCATGTAGCGCGACAGTACCATGGCGTCGCCGCGATAGTCCTCGAACAGGCGGCGGATCTCCTCAAATGCCTTGGGCTTGTTGTCGGGCGTGACCGGCACGTGATGAAAGGGAATGCCGTGCCACTCGACGAAGCCGCGAAAGGTATCGTGGTTGGCGATCACACAGGAGATTTCCACCTCCAGCTCCTTCGCGTGCCAGCGCGCGAGCAGATCGTACAAGCAGTGCTCTTGCTTCGACACCAGCATGACAACGCGCTTTTTCACCGCGGAATCGCTGATCTGCCAAGTCATGTCGAAGCCCGCGGCTATGTCGGCGAACAGGCGGCGAAACTCGGAAAGATGAAACGGCAGCGAGTCGGCGACGATCTCTTGGCGCATGAAGAAGCGCTTGGCCTCGTGGTCGGAATGGTGGTTGGCCTCGGTGATCCAGCCATTGTGCTTGGCGATGAAGCCGCTGACGGCGGCGACGATGCCGACGCCATCCGGGCAGGAGAGCGTCAAGGTGTAGTAGCGTCCAAGGTGCATGCGAATAGACTCCAATTGAGTTCGTGCCTGCGCCAAGTGCATGAAGACGGCCATGCGGTTGGCACACGTGTGCGGTTCAGTCGAATGGTCCGAGGAGGTTGCGCGCCGCGATCCCCTGCTCCGCGAAGCGTGCCAGCAGCGCCTTCTGGTGCTCGAAATCGCGCGTTTCCGTTTGCAGGATAACTTCGGTCATGCCCACCGGCACGTGAAGTTCGCCGCGTCGGTGTTCGACGTGGCGCACATTCATCGCCAGCTTGGCGACGCTCTTCAGCAGCGCCGCCAAACTGCCGGGAATATCCGAAATCAACACTGCGACGTTCATCAGCCGCCCACTGGCGGCCAACCCATAGTCGATGCTGCGGCCCACCAGCGTCATGTCGACGTTGCCGCCGCTGATGATGACGGCGACTTTGTCGCGCGGCTCGAGCCCGATGCGCCGCCGGGTCAGCGCCGCTAGGCCGACCACGCCGGCGCCCTCGCCGATGGTGCGGGTGCGCTCCAGCAGCAGCACGATCGCCTCGGCGATGGCGTTGTCGTCCACCGTGACGATCTCATCCACATAGCGCGCGATGACCTGGCTGGTGAGGGCGCCGCGGCGCTTCACCTTGATGCCGTCGGCGATGGTGTGGGCGGTTCGCGCCACGTGCTCGAAGCGCCCGTCGTGCAGAAAGTGCCGATACGGCGCAACGGTTTCGGTCTGCACGCCGACGATGCGAATCTCCGGCCGTTGCAGCTTGAGCGCCAGCGCGACGCCGGACAGCAAACCGCCGCCGCCTAGCGGGACGACAGCCACGCTCAGGTCCGCGCATTCCTCCAACATCTCGAGTCCGCAGGAGGCTTGACCGGCGATCACATCCCAATCGTCGTAAGGATGTAGGAACTCCAGCCGTTCCGCGGCGCCCATGCGCAGTGCATGCTGGGTCGCCTGCTCCAGGTTTTCGCCGAGCAACTCAACGCGCGCACCCAGACTGCGGCTGGCTTGGATCTTGGTCAGCGGGGCATTCTCGGGCATGACGACCACCGCCGGCAGCCCGTTGAGTTGCGCCGCCCGCGCCACCCCCTGGGCGTGATTGCCGGCCGAAACCGCGATGACGCCGCGCACTCCCGCTTTTTCTTCGAGCAGGCGGGCGATCTTGTTGGTCGCGCCGCGTATCTTGAATGACCCCGCGTGCTGGAGGTTTTCGAGCTTGAGCAACACCGTCGCGCCCAGCTCCTGCGACAAGGCTTCGTTGTGCCACTGAGGCGTGCGCGCCACCGCGGCGCCGATGCGTGTGGCGACGGCGCGCAGCGCCGGCAGGTCGAGCGGAATGTCGGGGCAGTGGGGTACGTTCTTCATCTTGGGGCGGCCCTTGCCCAGCGTAGCGCAATCCGCGGCGCGAGCGTCGGATCGAGCGGGGTCTTCAATCGCACTCGATCTGCTCCAACGCCTCGTGCAGCGCGAGCCAGCGCTCCTCCGCCGCCGTGATCCACTGCGCCAACTCGGCCTGGCGCTTGAGGTGGTCTTGCAATGCCGATCGGTCGGGTTCGGCGTACAGCGCGGGGTCGGCGAGTCCAGCGTCGAGCGCCGCCTTCTCGCTCTGCCAGCCGGCCAGCTTGCGCTCCACTTGCTCCAGCTCTTTGCGCAGCGGCCGCCTTTTGGCGCGCAGAGAATCGCGTTGCGCGGCCTGCTGCTCGCGCCGCTCGCGGCGCGCCTCCTTGGCCGGGTTCTCGCGCGCCGCGGCGCGTGCACCGCGGCGCGCATCCAACCACTGGGCATAGTCGTCGAGATCGCCGGCGAATTCCTCGACCCGCCGGTCCGCGACCAGCCACAGCCCATCGGTCGTCGTGCGCAGCAAATGCCGGTCGTGGGACACGACGATCAGCGTGCCCTCGTAGTCCTGCAACGCCAGCGTCAGCGCGTGGCGCATTTCCAGGTCGAGATGGTTGGTGGGCTCGTCGAGCAGCAGCAGGTTCGGCCGTTGCCAGATCAGTAGCGCCAGCGCCAGACGCGATTTTTCGCCGCCGGAGAAGGGGCCGACCGGCGCCGTCGCCATCTCGCCGCGAAAGTTGAAGCCCCCCAGGTAGTCGCGCAATTCCTGCTCGCGCCGCCCAGGATCGAGGCGCAAGAGGTGCTGCAGCGGCGAATCCTGCGCGCGCAGCTGCTCCAATTGATGCTGGGCGAAGTAGCCGACCGCCAATCCCTTGCCTTCGCGCCGCTCTCCGCTCAGCGCCGCGAGTTCGCCGGCGAGGAGCTTCACCAGCGTCGATTTGCCCGCCCCGTTGGGTCCGATCAATCCGATCCGATCGCCTTGCCGCACGCTGAGCTCGATGTCCTGGATCACCGACTGCCTGGCGTATCCGGCGGCCGCGTGCTCCACGACCAGGAGCGGATTCGGGCTCGCAAGAGGT
The DNA here is from genome assembly GCA_963822375.1 of uncultured beta proteobacterium. Taxonomy (GTDB): domain Bacteria; phylum Pseudomonadota; class Gammaproteobacteria; order Burkholderiales; family Rhodocyclaceae; genus CAWGHV01. The sequence continues at coordinate 13,858 of CAWGHV010000011.1, forward strand.
TCGCGAAACGCGAACTCGAACGGCGAATCGACGTGCGCCGGCGCGATCTCCTCCATCCGCGCCAGCGCCTTGAGGCGGCTCTGCGCCTGGCGCGCTTTGGTCGCCTTGGCGCGGAAGCGCTCGACGAAGCGCTCCAGATGCGCGATCTCGCGCTGCTGTTTGGCATAGGCGGCCTGGTGCACGCCGAGCGCCAGGGCGCGCTGCTTCTCGAACGCGCTGTAGTTGCCCGCATACGAGCGCAGCGCGCGGCCCTCGATGTGGAGGATCTGGCTCACCGTGTTGTCGAGAAACTCGCGATCGTGGGAGATCAGCAGCAGCGTGCCGGGGTAGCCGCGCAACCATTGCTCGAGCCAGAGCACGGCATCGAGGTCGAGGTGATTGGTGGGCTCGTCGAGCAGCAGCAGGTCCGAGCGGCACATCAGCGCCCGCGCGAGGTTGAGCCGCACCCGCCAGCCGCCCGAGAACGCCGCGACCTGCCGTGCTGCATCGGCCTCGACGAATCCTAGTCCTGCCAGGATCTCGGCGGCACGGGCGCGGGCGCGATAGCCGCCGATATGCTCGTAGCGCTCGTAGAGCAAGGCCAGCTCGTGGCCGTCGCCGCTGTCCGCCGCGGGCGCTTCCAGCGCGGACTCCACCCGCCGCAGCTCCGCGTCGCCATCGAGAACGTAGTCGAGCGCGGGCTGCTCGACCGCGGGGGTCTGCTGCGCCACGTGTGCGATCGTCAGCCGCGACGGAACATCTGCGTCGCCGGCATCCGGCTGCAGTTCGCCGAGCAACAGCGCGAATAGCGACGACTTGCCGCTGCCGTTCGCCCCCACCAGGCCGATCTTCTGACCGGCGAACATCTGCAGCGTGGCGCTCTCGATCAATGCCTTTCCGGCACGCGCGAGGGTCAGATTGCGGAGTTGAATCACGGGGAGGCGCTGGGACTTGGGCGAAAACGCGCTATTGTAGGCAAGCTACGCGCGGCGGGTCATGCCTGCCTTCAGCCAGTCTGTCATATTGCCGAGAACGACCGTTGCGATCGATCGTCAGGACATGCCTCTTGCTCGCCGCGCTGTGGGCGCCGGTGGTGGCGGCGGAGCCACCTACCGGCAGCGCGGCACCCGGGCTTTCCGAGGCGCAGCGCGAGGAGCGGCTGCAGCGGGTGCGCGCCTTGCGCACTGAGGCGGCGGAGTTGGAGCGCCGCGCCGAAGCCTACCTCAACGAGCAGAATGTTGCCTGCCACCGCAAGTTCTTCGTCGCATCCTGCCTGGACGACGCACGCAGACAGCGTGCTGACGCCAAGATCGGCGCCAATCGTCTCGAGGCCCAGGCGCGCGCGCTCGAACTCGCAGTGCGGGCGGCCGAACGAGCCGAGAACGACGCACGGCGCGCGCTCGAGATCAAGGAAAGGGAAGTGCGGGCGGCGCGCAATCGCGAGGAGCATCAGCAGCGCTTGCGCGGGCTTGCCGAGCGCGACGCCAATCGGGCACAGCGGCGGGCGGAGAGGGAAGCCAAGCGCAATGCCAGCGAACCACAGGCGCCGGCCGACACTGCGCCGGGGGCGCGTTAACGCTTCGACCCAGCCTTACGTCTCGAAGGATTCTTCGGCAATTCACTCGCATGCCACTGGCGGGGCCTCCATCGGCACGTGTCGCGGCTGCGCGCGCACGCGTTCGAGCCACGCGCCGATAGCCGGAAAGCGCGCGATGTCGAAGCCGCCCTCGGCGGCGCAGTGGGTGGTTGCGTAGAGTGCGATGTCCGCGATGGAGTAGCGTTCTTCGACCAGGAACTCGCGCGCGGCGAGGTGCTGCTCCAGCACGGCCAGCGCCGCGTTGCCGCGCTCTTGCAGATTCGGCAATTCCGCGTTGCGCGGATGATCGTCGGCGAGGAATTTGCCGATGAAACGCGCCAACGCGATGGCGGGTTCAAGGCTATATTGCTCGAAAAAAAGCCATTGCATTGCCTGGGCGCGTGGGAAATCGTCGGCGGGCAAATAGCGCGTCGGGTCCGCCAGGTAGAACAGAATCGCGTTCGATTCCCACAGAAAGCTGTCCGGCGCGATCTCCAACACCGGCACCTTGCCGGTCGGATTCATGCTGAGGAACGCGACGTCGCGGCTCTCACCTTTGAGGATGTCGATCTCGACCCACCGATAGGGTTTGGCGAGATGCTCCAGCAGCAGCTTGACCTTGTAGCAATTGCTCGAACCCGCCATGCCGTACAGCTTATACATCCGTCCCCCCTGCGTGATTTTCGTTGCGCCGAGATATCGCCGTCCAACGCGCTAAAGATACACCCGCCCGAGCCGCCGACCGCTCGGCGGGAGTGATAACATTCGCGCCATGAGCATAGCGACCCTCGAAATGACCGCCGAAGACCTGATGCGGATGCCCGACGACGGCCTCCGCTATGAGCTCGTCAAGGGGGAGATCAGAAGGATGGCACCCGCCGGAGCACCGCATGGGCATGTCGCCGTGAGACTCACTTGGAGACTCGCTCAATACGTTGAAGCCAACAACTTGGGCGCGGTATTCGCGGCGGAAACAGGCTTCAAGATCGCCCAAGATCCCGATACGGTGCGTGCGCCGGATGTCGCTTTCGTCGCTCGCGAGCGCATCCCGTCGGGTGGCATGCCTTCGGGGTATTGGCCGGGCGCGCCAGATCTCGCGGTGGAAGTCGTTTCCCCAGGCGATTCGTATGTCGAGGTCGAGGACAAGGTGCTCGACTGGCTCGAAGCGGGCACACACATGGTCATCGTCGTCAACCCCGGCAAACGCGTCGTCTCGGTCTACCGCGCGCTCAAGGCGGTGGTCCTGACCGAGAACGATGTGCTGGACGGCGCCGACGTCGTGCCCGGCTGGTCGGTCCCGGTGAAGGATCTGTTCGGCTGAACTCGCGGCGCAGCGCCTCGGACTTTCCGGTGCTCGCTAATCCAGTCCGGTTTCCCGAATTCTTCATTCGATGAAGCTCAGCCCGCAACATGACAGTTTCGAGCAGCCGGGCGTCGACCAACTCCGCCGCCGCGATCGCGAAGCGACCGCGAAATCGCCCGCGCTGGTCGGGGCTGCGGCGCAGCGCGACGTATCGCTTCTAGGCCAGGTATTCACCCCTGGCTTCGTCGTCGAAGCGATGCTCGCATTGCGCCGCAATCGTGGGCGGGTGCTCGAACCCGCCTGCGGCGATGGGGCGTTTTTCTCGCGACTCCCGGGCGCCGTCGGGATCGAGGTCGATGCGCGCCACTGCCCGGCGGGCGCATTGAATCTGGACTTCTTCGCCTATCCCGAAGGCGAGAGGTTCGAGACGATCATCGGCAACCCGCCCTACGTCCGCTTCCAGGACATCGCTCCCGCGACCGGCGCGTTGTTGCGGCGGGACGGCTTCGACGGGCGCAGCAACCTCTACCTGTTTTTCGTCGCCAAGTGCCTGCGGCACCTGCATCCCGGCGGCGAACTGATCTTCATCACCCCGCGCGACTTCCTCAAAGCCACGTCGAGCATGCAGCTCAACCGCTGGCTGCATGAGGAAGGCACGATCACCGATTTCATCGAACTCGGCGATGCGCGAATCTTCGACGGGGCGATACCCAACTGCGCGATCTGGCGCTTCGAACGCGGAAACTTGTCGCGGCGCACGCGGTATCTCGACGTTTCGGCATACGGCTCTGTCGAGCGCGCGTTGGTCGAGGGCGGCTGGGAAACGCGCGAGTTCCTGCAATGCGCGGGACACCTGCTGCTGACCGAGACACACTACCCGCACAGGTTCTCCGACCTGTTTTTCGTCAAGGTCGGCGCGGTGAGCGGCGACGACGAAGTGTTCGCCACAGAGGAATTCGGCAATCTCGATTTCGTCTGTTCGCGCACCGCGCAGGCCGGCGAACTGCGGCGCATGATCTACAACCAGCGCGTGCCCTATCTGGAGCCGTTCCGCGAGCGGTTGTTGGCGCGGCGCATTCGCCGGTTCGACGACTCCAACTGGTGGCAATGGGGGCGCGGCTACTATGTCTCGGACCGGCCGCGCATCTACGTGAACAACAAGACGCGCAACCCGCGGCCGTTCTTCGTCCACCCCAACATTCACTACGATGGCGCGGTGCTCGCGATCTTCCCGCGCGATCGCAGCCTCGACGTGCATGCGCTTTGCGCGGCACTGAATGAAGTCGATTGGGCGGACCTGGGATTCGTCTGCGACGGCCGCTACATCTTCGCCCAGCGCAGCCTGGGGAATGCGCCGCTGCCCGAGACTTTCTCAAGTTTCCTCGAGCAGCGGCACAGCCGCTGATCGGCTTGATCATCAACGGATGATCAGCGGAGGGATCTGGATGATCACCGCCGGCTGCCCGTATGGGTACGGATAGACGGGCGCGGGATACAGATACCATTGCCCGCCGACTACCCACCACCAGCCGTAGTGGCCGTGCGCCCAGCCGCGATGCCAATGACCCTGATGCCACCCATGACGGGCGCGATCCTCGAAGCGATAGCGATGAACGTGCTCGATCCGCTCGCGCGGGCTGGTCCAACCGGGGTTCCATTGCTCGCCGCCGTGGCCGAGCGCCAGCGGCGCTCCGGCAAGTAACCCGGTCGTGAGCACCGCGCTGGAAACCAGTTTCGTCCAAGTTCTCATGGTGGCCTCCTTGCGTCTCGCCACGCGCGCCGGATCCCTCGTTCGGGTTTGGGCCGCGCGGCGGCCTGCTGTCACTTCCAATCTAGACCGGCGTTGCGCGTCCGGGTGTGACGTTTGGTAACGAGATGTGGACAAGGGCCGGCACGGCGGGAGAAGCGAGAGAGGATTGGTGTAACATCGGGCGCTGCCTCACTCCGGGCGCTTCGCGTCACTCGCGGCTGCGCCCGGAGAATCTCTGGATGGTCTCGTATCCCAACACCGTCGACTAGCCGTGCGCTTCGCCTTCATCGTCGATCCGCTGGAACACCTCAAAGCCTACAAGGATTCGAGCGTGGCGATGATGCGCGCGGCGCAGGCGCGCGGCCACGCCGTGTTCGCCATCATGCGCGGGGAACTCGCTTGGCGCGACGGGCGGGTCAGCGCCGCCGCGGTGCCGGTCCAAGTCGGCGACGATCACCATGATTGGTACGAGGCCGGCGCCAACGAGGACCGGCCGCTGAACGCCTATGACGCGGTGCTGATGCGCCAGGATCCTCCCTTCGATTTCGAGTACGTCGCCGCCACCTGGCTGCTGGAGCGGGCGCTCGCCGACGGCGCGCGCGTGTTCAACGATCCGCGCGCCATTCGCGACCATAGCGAGAAGCTGGCGATTTGCGAGTTTCCGCAGCTTCGTCGTCCCGACCCTGGTGGCGCGCGAGCCCGAGCTGTTGCAGCCTTCATCGACGAGCTGCGCGACGTCGTCCTCAAGCCGCTCGACGGCATGGGCGGAACCTCGATCTTCCGCGTGCGCGCCGACGACCCCAACCGCAACGTCATCGTCGAGACGCTGACCGCACGCGGCAGCCGCACCGTCATGGCGCAGCGCTACATCCCCGAGATCGTCAACGGCGACAAGCGCATCCTGCTCATCGGCGGCGAGGTCGTACCGTATTGCCTGGCGCGTATTCCGAAGCCCGGCGAGACGCGCGGCAATCTCGCCGTCGGCGGGCGCGGCGTGGCGCAGCCGCTGACGCCGCGCGATCGCGAGATCGCCGAGACGCTGGCGCCGATCCTCCTTCGCCGCGGCCTGTTGATCGTCGGCCTCGACGTGATCGGCGACTACCTCACCGAGATCAACGTCACCAGCCCGACCTGCTTCGTCGAGATCGCGCGAGCAGACCGGCTTCGATGTCGCCGGCATGTTCGTCGAGGCCCTCGAACGCGCGTGCTCGGCGGCTGATTCGCCTGCCCAGTGCTCGGAGCGTGTCGCGCTCCACGGCGCTTATCCGGACAAGCAAACGGCCGGGCCTTGATTGCGTTCTCGGGCGTCTTGCATTGCGCATCCTGATCGCCGCCGCAGGCGCCCTCGCGCTCGGCGGCTGCGCCCGAGCGCCGCTCTACCAGCAGGAATCCTTCGTCTTCGGCACCCGCGTCGAGGTGCTGATTTACGGCGAGCCGACCGCGATCAGGCGCGGGCGGCAGCGGCGGCCGTGCTCGCCGAGTTCGACCGTCTGCACCGCATGCTGCACGCTTGGCAGCCGAGCGAGCTGACGACGACTCAACGCAGGCGATGCGCGGGCGGAACGCACGCCGATCGAGGTTTCGCCCGAACTGGCAGCCATACTCGCCGACGCGCAGGCGCTGGCGGTGCGTTCCGATCATCTGTTCAATCCCGCGATCGGCGCTCTGGTCGCTCTGTGGGGCTTTCACAGCGACGAGTTCAAGCCGCAGCGGCCGGACGCGGCGGCGGTGGCACGCCTGACGCAGGCGCGTCCACGCATGAGCCGATCTCACGCTTTCGGGCAATCGGGTGACCTCGCGCAATCGGTCGCTGGCGCTCGATCTCGGCGGCTACGCCAAGGGCTACGCGCTCGACCGCGCCGCGGCGCTGCTCAAGCAGCAGGGCATCGACAACGCCTTGATCAATATCGGCGGCAATGTCATGGCACTGGGCAGCAAGGGCGGCAAACCATGGCGCCTGGGCATTCAGCATCCGCGCTCGCCGACCGCGCTCGCCACGCTCGATCTGCGCGACGGCGAAGCGATCGGCACCTCGGGCGACTACCAGCGTTACTTCGAAGCGGAGGGAAGACGCTACTGCCACCTCATCGACCCACGCAGCGGCGAACCCACCCAGGGCGTGCAGGCGGTGACGGTGCTGGTCACGCCGCGGCCCGGGGTCGGCGTGCTGTCCGACGTGGCGAGCAAACCGCTGTTCGTCGCCGATGCTGCGGACTGGCGGCGCCTGGCACGCAATCTCGACGTTGCCCACGTACTGCGCATCGATGCTTCAGGTAACATCGTCGTCACGCAGGCGCTGCGCGAACGGCTCGAATTCGCCGCCGACATCTGAAGACCGTGTGACGATGACGGTAGGGATTGCCGGTCCGACGCGAGCCGTGGCACATCCATGCAAGCGCCCTACGGTACACGCGGCAGGCACTGACCGAGCTCCGGGCAGCTTGATGCGCAGGATGATTGCTTTCTGATTACCCATGGCACGCTGGGCGAATCGCTGGTCCAGTGCGCCTGCCACGTGCTCAACCAGCGCCCGCCGCTTATCGCCGACCTCGGCGTAGCCCCGCAGGACGATCCGCTCGACCTGCTGCCGCACGGCGCAAGAGTGGCTGGAGACTGGTGGACACCGGCGACGGCGTGCTCGTGCTGACTGATATCTACGGCGCGACGCCGAGCAACATCGCGCGTAAGCTGCTGCAGTCCGGGGAGAGTCGAAGCCATCTCCGGCGTGAGCGTGCCGATGCTGCTGCGCGCTCTCAACTACCGCGAGCACGGCATGCAAACGCTGCTGGTCAAGGCCTTGGGCGGCGGGCGCGACGGCGTCATGCACATGAAGGCGGATCGGGATGCCCAAGGCTGAGGCGGAAATCACCAACAAGCTCGGGCTGCATGCACGCGCCTCGGCCAAGCTGACGCAGATCGCCAGCAGCTTCAATAGCGATGTCTGGCTCGAGCGCAACGGCCGCCGCGTCAACGCCAAGAGCATCATGGGCGTGATGATGCTCGCCGCCGCCAAGGGCGTCGACCGTTGAAATCGAAACCGACGGCGCGGACGAGGAGCAGGCGCTGCAGGCGATCGTCAGACCTGATCGCGGACAAGTTCGGGGAGGGCGAGTGAGTTTCACCCTTCACGGCCTCGCGGTCTCCCAGGGCATCGCCATCGGTCATGCCCATTTGGTGTCGCACGCCACGCTCGAGGTGGCCCACTACGTCATCCCCGCCAAGCATGTCGATAGCGAAATCGCGCGCTTCGACGCCGCGGTGCGCGAAGTGCGGCGCGAGCTGCATGCGCTCAAGGCCAGCACCAGCGTCGGCGCGCCGTCCGAAGTCGGGGCGCTCGTCGACCTACACGCGATGATCCTCGCCGACGACACCCTGAGCTACGAGCCGCACAAGCTCATCGCCGAGCGCCGCTGCAATGCCGAGTGGGCCTTGGTGCAGCAGATGGACTACTTGGTCGAGCAGTTCGACGAAATCGAAGACGCCTATCTTCGCGAGCGCAAGGCCGACGTCGTGCAGGTGGTGGAGCGAGTGCTCAAGGCGCTGATGGGGCATCCGGGCCAGCAGCCGCCGCGCCGCAAGCAGCAGGACGGCGACAGTGATCGTCGTCGCCCACGATCTGTCGCCGGCCGACACGATTCACTTCAAGCAGCATCGGATCGCCGGCTTCGTCACCGATCTCGGCGGTGCCACTTCGCACACCGCGATCGTCGCGCGCAGCCTGAGCATCCCCGCCGTGGTCGGGTTGCACCACGTGCGGCAGATGGTGCGCGACGACGAGCTGCTGATCATCGACGGCACGCGCGGCGTGGTCATCGTCGATCCGGACACGCGCATTCTGGAGGAGTACCGGCTGCGCCAAAGCGCGCTGGAGATCGAGCGCACCAAGCTCAAGCGGCTCAAGAGCGCGCGTGCGGCGACGCTGGATGGCGACGAGGTCGAGCTTCAAGCCAACATCGAACTGCCCACGGACGTGACCCAGGCTAAGGCGGTGGATGCGGCGGGCGTCGGCTTGTTTCGCACCGAGTTCTTGTTTCTCAACCGCGACGACCTGCCGGATGAGGACGAGCAGTTCGAGGCCTACCGGGGCGTCGCCCATTCGATGCGCGGCAAGCCGGTCACCATCCGCACCCTCGACGTCGGTGCCGACAAAGCGCTGCGCGGCGCCAAGCGCACCGAGCCCAACCCGGCCTTGGGCTTGCGCGCGATCCGCTATTGCCTGGCCGAACCGCAGATGTTCCTCATCCAGTTGCGCGCGATCCTGCGCGCGTCGCACTACGGCAAGGTGCGGCTACTGGTGCCGATGCTCGCCCATGCGCAGGAGATCGACATGATGCTGGGTTTGGTGCGCCAGGCCAAGCAGCAGTTGCGCGAAGCCAAGATCGCTTTCGACGAAACCATCCGGCTCGGCGGAATGATCGAAATACCGGCCGCGGCGCTCGCCCTCGGGGTATTCATCAAGCGACTGGACTTCCTATCGATCGGCACCAACGATTTGATTCAGTACACGCTTGCCATCGACCGCACCGACGAAGCGGTCGCCCACCTTTACGATCCGCTGCATCCCGCGGTGCTGCGACTGATCGCCCAGACCATAGAAACCGGCACGCGGGCCGGCCTCGACGTGGCGGTGTGCGGCGAAATGGCCGGCAATCCCGACTACACCAAGCTATTGCTCGGCATGGGCCTGCGCCAATTCTCGATGCACCCATCGCAGATCCTGGAAGTCAAACAGGAGGTGCTGCGCAGCGATTGCGGACTGCTGCGTGCGCGGGTCAACCGACTGCTGCGTTACGACGATCCAGTGCGGCTGCGCGAGCAATTGCAGCGCCTGGATGCCTGAGCGCACGGCTCAACCTTGGCGCTTGATGTCGTGGGAGCGGCGTCCTCGCCGCGAATCGGCGCATCTCATGGCCCATTTCGCGGCCGGGAGGCCGCTCCTACAACCCGGGCTACTCGCTGCGCAGTGAACTCATCTCGGTGAGCAACTCCAAGCGGTAGCCTTGCTGGTAGATTGACGACAACCGCCAGCCTTCCTCGGGCACCAGGCCGAGCTTCTTGCGCACGCGGCTGACATGGGTGTCGACGGTGCGCGTGTTGACGGCGGCAGTCCTGCCCCAGACGATCTCCAAAATATGTCCGCGTGACAGCAAGCGCCCGCGATTGCGCAGCAGAAACACGGCCAATTCGTAGTCCTTGCGGGTCATCTTGATCGCTTCGCTGCAGCGATAGACGTTTCGCGCACGCAGGTTGACGCGCAGCTTGCCGACCTCCATCACCGTGTCGCCATCACCGATGCCGGTCTTGCCGCGCCGGCCCAAGGCCGCGATGCGTGCCAGAAGTTCCATGCGCCGCACCGGCTTCACCATGTAGTCGTCGGCGCCGAGTGTCAATGCGCTGACGATGTCATGCTCGGTGTCGCGGGCGGTAACGAACAGCACCGGCACCGGATCCGCGATGTTGCGGCGGATCCACGTCAGTACATCGGTGCCGCTGACATCCGGTAGTTCCCAGTCGAGTACGTGGAGGTCGTAGGTTTCCCTGCCGATCTCGCGCAGGAAGGCCTTGCCGCAGTCGAACGCGGCACAGGCGTGGCCCGCTGCCTCGATCCAGCGCCGCATCAGCTCGAGTTGGGCGCCGTCGTCCTCCAGCAATCCGATGCGCAAACCGTTTCCCCTTCAGACGTAAGTGACGTGCACTCCAGCCAGGTAGGTCTCGAGTTCTACGGCCAGGCGACCAATGGCCGCTGCGTCGGCGGCTTCGGCCGCCTGCAGCAGCGCCGCCCCGGTCTGCGAGACGGCGTCGAACCCGAAAGCGCCGCCCACGCCCTTGAGTCCGTGGGCGATGCGGCGAACCGCCGCGAAGTCGCCCCGCACCAGCGCGCTGCGAATCTGTTCGATTTCCCGCTTGCGGTGGGCAAAGAACTCGGGAATCAGGTCGGCAATGTCCCGATCGACGCTGACCGTCGTTGCGGGCCGCATAGGCTATCGCAACGGCACAGCCGGCGGCGCGCCGACAGCGCCGCCCACAGCGTCGGCAACGCGCGCTTCTCGCATCAGGTATCGGCTGAGCGCGGCGAACAGGGCATCGGCGCGCAGCGGCTTTTCGAGCACGGCCTGACATCCGAGCGCCAGCGCGCGCGCCTGCTCGGCGCTGCCGCCATGAGCGGTGAGCGCCAGGATCGGCCCGCCGTAGCCCTCGCTGCGCAATATCCGTATCGCCTCGTAGCCATCCATGATCGGCATTTCCAGGTCCATCAGAACCGCGTCGGCGCCTTCCTCGCGCATCATCCGTAACGCTTCGAAGCCGTTGGCGGCGCCGCGCACGGCCAAGCCGATGCGCCCGAGCTGGCGCTCCAGCAGGATACGGATGTCATCCTGATCCTCAACCAGCAGGATCCGGCCATGCAGCATATCCTGAGTCGGCTCCGCCGGTGGTGCTGGGACCGCCGGAGCGACCGGCGCCGGCACCAAGAGGCGAAAACGCGCTCCCTCCCCAATCCGCGATGATACTTCGATCGTGCCGCCCATCAGCCGCACCAGATTCCGGCTGATGGTCAGGCCCAGTCCGGTGCCGCCGTATCCGGCGCGCAGTGTCGCGTCGGCCTGCTGGAAGGCTTCGAATATCCGCTCCAGCGCCGCCGCTTCGATGCCGGGGCCGGTGTCGGTAACCACCAGTTCGAGCGTCCCGTCGTCCCAGCGCAAGTCCACCGTCACCGACCCCTCGGCGGTGAACTTGACGGCATTGCCGACGAGATTGACGAGCACTTGGCGCAGCCGCCAGCCGTCAACCAGCACCCGTTCGGGCACAGATCCGGCCGCCGCCGTTCGCAGCTCGATTTGCTTGCTGCGCGCTTCGGACGAAAGCGTCGCCACCACGTCGGCGACCAACGCCGCGATGTCCTCCGGCGCATGGTCCAGCACCAACTGCCCCGCTTCCATCCGTGCCTGATCGAGGTTGTTGCTGACCAGGCGCAACAGATGCTCGCAGTTGCGCGCTACGATGGCGGAATTTTCGATGCGCCGCTCGCGCCCGAGATCGTCGCCAAGCTGGTTCATCTTGGTGAAGCCCATGATCGCCGTGAGCGGTGTTCGCAGCTCGTGCGCCATGTGGGCGACGAACTCGCCGCGCATCCGGCTCGCCTGCTCGGCGGCCAGTTTCTCGAAATGTAGGCGCTGGCGCTCGTGTTGCAACGCGTGGGTGTCGTAGGCGAACAGCATCGCCTGCAGAATCGCTCCGAACAGGAGCGCCAATACCCAGTGCGACTCCCAGCCCAGCGCGATCAGTGCAGCGCCGCCGCCGGCGGTCAACCCGAGCGCCAGAGCCAGCGCTGCCAAGCGCCGCATCGGGCGCGCCGAGGTTTCCGAACGCAGCCCGAGCAGCGCGGGGAGGAAGGCCAGTGCGAACAGAGCCACATCCCATGCCAGGCTTGGCGGCCTCAGCACCTGTTCTTTGAGAAGCAGCTGATGCGCCAGCGCGGCCATCTTAAGTCCCGACACACGGCCTATCGGCGTCAGCACGTGGTCGGCGAGCATGGCGCTCGAGCTACCGACGAATACCGTCTTGCCGCGCAGCGCCGGCGCCAGCGATTCATGGCCGGGGGCTGCCGCGGCCGCCAGCACCGCCTCGTGGAACGGGATTACGCGCAACCCATCTACGCCGCGCGGAAAACGCAGCCTGAGATCTCCTGCGGCGCTCATCGGCCAGCGCAGCGGCCCCGCGGCGATCATCGCATCGGCATAGCGCAGCGGCCGCAGTTCGGTCCGGGCGAGCAGCGCGGCGAGCGGAAAACTCGGCAACAGCTTGTCATGGGCCCGATGCAGCAGCGGTACTCGGCGCAGCACGCCGTCTTCGTCCGGCGTGACACTGATGACGCCGATGCGCACCGTGCCGCCGCGTGTGAGCGTCGGCGCCGGCAGCGTCAGATCGGCCCAGGCGGCGTGTGGCGGCGTCGCGGGCGCGGAGTGGACCGCGGTGTCGGCCGCGCCGAAGTGGGCGACGTCGATCGCCGCCGCGGCAAGCTGCGCATGGAACCCCGGAGATCGGTCGGCCGGATCGCGCAGTGCCGCCGCGGCGAGAATGACGCGCTCATCGATAGCGGCGCCGAACGCATCGTCGCCGCCGCGCTCCTCGGCGAACAGGATGTCGTAAGCCAGCGCCCGGACGCCGCTGCGCAGCAGGTAGCCACTGACCAGGGCATACACCTCGCGCTGGTAAGGCCAGGTGCCGAGGTCGGCGCTGAGCACCCGCATCGATACCTCGTCCACGTCGATCACCACGACGTCGCCGAGATCGAGCTGGGTGGCCAGCGCGCGCTGTTGAGCGTCCTCCAGCCAAAGTTCCAGGCGCCGATAAACGCCGCCCTGGGCCAGCGCGGCGGCGAGCGCCAGCGCCAACGTTGCGAACGATGCAAGGCGAATCCAGGGGGCGGTGGAACGCGTGGCGTTGTTCAAGATGGAATCGCGGGGGGGACGGTCTGCGGGCGCATGTGGCACCATTCTACGATCGCACGCCGCGGTTCACAACGCCGGGGGCGCGCAGCGGCGGGATCAGAGTATTACGGGAACCAAGAACAGCATCAGCCACCAGGGCGGCGGCGGGTACGGCACTTCGATGCGCTGCGCCGTCGTGTATGGACCGACGTAGCCGTCGGGATCGGTGGCGCGAATCCGAAAGTAGTAAGTGCCTGGTTCCGGCTTCGGCAGCGCCGTGCGCGGCCGGTCGAGTTCCAGGTCGGTCAAGACATCCGCGAACTGCGCATCGCGCGCAAGCTGCAAGCGGAAGCGCTGGCCCGGCTCCGCGCTCCATAAGAGATGAACTTGAGTGTCGTCGATGCTCGCCGGCTCCGGGTCGGCAGGCAAGGGCTTCAGCGTGATGCTCCTGACGTCACCGTAAGGGCCGTGGTCGCCGCCGGCGTCGACGCTCGCCACACGCCAGTAGTAATGCCCCGGTGCCAGCGGTTCCGGCGATCGCGCGCGCGCTTGCTGAAGCGGCGACAGATCACTGACCAGCGAGCCGAATGCCGGATCGCTTGCCAGTTGGAAGTGATAGGACGCGGCGCCGCTCGCCTGCGACCATTCGAAGTCTACGAACGTGGCGCGGAGCTTGGCCTTGTCCGGCGGCACTGTTGCGAACGGTGGTTCCGGGCGCGCCTTGAGGCGGAAACTCGCTCGGGTGTCCTTCCCCTCGAGTTCTCGCGCGTCCACTCCGCGCACCCGCAGTACGTAGTCGCCATCGGGCAGGCCGTCGAACTTGACCTCCGGCGCGGCGAACTTTCCTTCGCTGAGGATGCGATCGAAACGCTCGTCCGGCGCGATCTGGGCGCGATAGCCGACAGAACCGGCGAGCGCCGGGAACTTGAACCGGACGACCGGCCGCTCTTGCAGGCGCTCGATCGCCGACAAGTCTGGTGCCGGCAACAACGCGACCGGGGGCGCCGGTCGCCGGCTCGAATCGACGATGGTGCCGAAGCCGCCCGCCACCGGGATGGCAGCGCGATCGGGGGCGCCGGCGACGCCGACTTCGCCTTCCAGAACTTCGCTGCGCGTCACATTCGCGTCGGCGTCGACTGCGGTACGGAAAGTGGTGCCGCGTACCCCGAGGTGGGCAGTCGGCGTAGTGATCTCATGACGGCTAGCCGGCCGACGCTGCCGCGCCACCGCGCTTTCGATGCGTCCCGCCGACAAGCGCAGCCGCGTCGCCAGCACGTCGGTGCCGGAATACGCGGTGGCGGTTTCGAGGGTCATGTCGGTGGACGCCTGGATCAGTATCCGCGAGCCGTCCGCCAGTTCGATCGACAGACTGCCGTCCGGCCCGGTGCGCACGCGGTCGCCCGCCGCCAGCTTCATCCCCGGCTGTGCCGGCCGTACGCCGCCATCGGATCCCGAGACGACTTCGCCGCGCCCTTGCACGATCGACACCGTGGCTTCGGCGGGAACGGCCCTCAACCACGCCAGCGGAATACGAACCGGAGTGCCGGGCGGCATGGCGCGGTCGCGGGTCACGCCGTTGTGGCGCTGCAAGCGCTGCCAGTCCTCGGGGTTGCGCAGGTAGGAGTGGCTCAGGTCGAACAGCGTATCGCCTGGTCGCAGTTGGTATATCCACTCCTGCCCGCCTCCGGCAAAACTGGCAGCGGCGCAGGCCGCGCCGAGAAGCGCCAACGCCGTGCGCAGCATCGCTGCGCACGGCGCTCCCCCAGGACGCCTACGGTGGAGCCGCGAGTCGGGCTTTGGAACTGACACTGAAGCCTCCGGGCGACGGAAAACGGACGACCGCCGCGCGCGCAGGTACGACTGGAGGCGGGGTCCCTGCGGTTACGCGGCGGCGCCCGGCGATGTCTGCGTCGCGTACCTATTCTATGCACGCGAACCCGATCCTAGGGCGTCTCGAACTGTCAAATTTGGTGTTAGTTGGAGACGCAAGTCCCAGTGCGCGGGGCTCGTCATCCGAAACGCGGGGGTCTCCACCCGCATCACGAGGCCGCTTTCGCCGAAGGATTGTACGCCCAGGCTGAGTGCTGCCGATTGCTGGGCGCGGACCGAGTTCATGTCGACGATGCCGACGATGGCTTCGCCTCGCGCAGTGTGCACCGGATACAGCGTGATGCGGCGAATCGTTCCGAAGGGTTCGCAAATTCCCTCGATCGTCTCGCGCAGAGACTCCCGGCTCTTGGCCAGAGCGAGCGCTGCCTTTACTTGCGCGCCCGGCATGCCCGCCGCCTGGCGCGGTGGGATTCCCCGCTGCTGCAAATATGATCCAGTAATCATGGTCGTCCCTCTGTCGGTGCGACTCGTTGCGGCGTGGACGATCGGCGTTTCGCGCCTTGCGTGTTGTAACAAAATGTGAGTAGTTGTAACGCCGATTCGGCGCTTCAATCAGGAACGCTCGCCGCAGCCGATTCTATGCAAGCGCGGGCGCCACGGGCGCGGGTCGAAAAGTCAGATTTTGTGTCCAGTGTGTCGTCGAAGACGCGCCGACGGGACCCTGCGCCGGAAGGAACTCCGCACGCGTGGCATCGTCCGAAAAGCGAGAGTTGTAAGATTACCCGCGCGACTCATCGAACGGCGGACGGCAGCGAGAGCGGCAGCGAATCCATCATCGGGGACCATGCGCGATATGACGTACGATCCAGGCGGCCGCGCGGCCGCGGCGCCGATGAACGAAGATGAACCCGCCCACATACGCGAACGCGTCGATGGTCTCTACCGCGCCGAGTCGCGGCGCGTCTTCGCCACTCTGGTCCGCTTGCTCGGCGACTTCGATATCGCCGAGGAGGCGTTGCACGAGGCGTTCCGCACCGCGCTGGAGCAATGGCCGCGCGACGGCGTAGTACCCGCCAACCCGCGCGCCTGGCTGGTGTCGACCGGCCGCTTCAAGGCCATCGACGGCCTGCGCAGAAGCGCCCGCTTCGAGCCGTTGCCGGAAGATGCCGACGAGCGCTTTGTCGCCGACACCGATCAACCGGCGGCGTGGGAAGACGAAAGCGTCGAAGATGATCGGCTGCGCCTGATCTTCACCTGCTGCCATCCGGCGCTGGCGCCGGATGCCCAGGTGGCGCTCACGCTGCGCGAGATGTGCGGCCTGACCACCGAGGAGATCGCGCACGCGTTTCTCACCGCAGCGCCCACGCTGGCGCAGCGCATCGTGCGCGCCAAGGCGAAGATCCGCGCCGCACGCATACCCTACCAGGTGCCGGCGCCGCAGGAACTGCCGGAGCGTCTGGACAGTGTGCTGCGTGTCGTCTATCTCGTATTCAACGAGGGCTATGCCGCCTCGTCGGGTGCCGCATTGACCCGCCATGATCTGGCGGATGAAGCGATTCGGTTGGGGCGCCTGCTCGTCGATCTGCTGCCCGAGCCGGAGGCCTTGGGCTTGCTGGCACTCATGCTGCTGCAAGAATCGCGCCGCGCGGCGCGTGCTTCAGCGACGGGCGATCTCATCCTGCTTGCCGACCAGGACCGCTCGCTGTGGAACCGCGACCAGATCGCGGAGGGCACGGCGCTGACGCAGCGCGCGGTGTCATCGCCCCGGCTCGGCCCCTACACGCTCCAAGCGGCGATCGCTGCCCTGCACGCCAACGCGCCGCGCAGCGAGGCCACCGACTGGGCGCAAATCGTCGCGCTATACGATTTCCTGTTGCGCGCCGAGCCCTCGCCCGTCGTCGAGCTGAACCGCGCCGTGGCGTTGTCGATGCGCGACGGCCCCGAGGCCGGCCTTAGCCTGATCGACGCCATCCTGGTGCGCGGCGACCTGGCCAACTACCACCTGTCCCACTCCGCCCGGGCCGATCTATGCCGGCGGCTGGGGCGCACGGCGCAGGCCCGCGCGTCCTACCAGCGGGCGCTCGAACTCGCCCAACAAGGCCCGGAACGGCGCTTTCTCGAACGCCGGCTGGCCGAGCTGCAAGGGTGATCGGTCGATTTTTCTTTGCTTTGTCCCTGTCGATTCCGTTCCGACGCAAACGACTACAGGATAGGAAGCGGCGCTCTGAGCATTGAGCGAAGGCCGATAGCGTTGCCCCTGTGTGTCATTCCCGCGAAGGCGGCTAAACTGAGAGGAGAACGATCATGACCTACGTCAACGGATTCGTCGCCGCCGTACCCACGGCCAATCGCGAGATCTTCAAGAAGCATGCCGAAGATGCCGCCGCCATTTTCAAGGAGTATGGCGCGCTGCGCGTGGTCGAGTGCTGGGGCGACGATGTACCCGAAGGTAAGCTGACCTCGTTTCCGCTGGCGGTGAAGCGCAAGGACGACGAGACGGTGGTGTTTTCGTGGATCACCTGGCCGTCGCGGCAGGTGCGCGACGAGGGCATGAAGAAGGCGATGGCCGATCCGCGCTTGCAGCCGGACAGGAATCCGATGCCATTCGATGGCCAGCGGATGATCTACGGCGGCTTCGAGGTGCTGGTGGACGCGTGATCGCGATCCGCATTCCAAATCAAGGAGCGTGTTATGAGGCAAGCGATGGCCGGCATCGACATCACTGCGCACCCGGTTCATCTCGGGCTTGGGGCGACGGCGCATATCGAACCCGAGTTCACCGGCGCGATGGACTGGTACGAAGGCTATGCCGATCGACACGCGGACGACGGCGCCGAGGGGCGGCTGGTCAGCATGCACAGCTTCACCGAATCCTGGGCCATGTGGGAAATGCACCCCTGCGGCGCCGAGGTCGTGCTGTGTACCTCGGGCTTGATCACGCTCCATCAGCAAAGCGCGGATGGCTCGACAACGAGTGTGAGGCTTGCTGCCGGGCAGTACGCGATCAACGCTCCGGGCACCTGGCACACAGCCGACGTCGAGATCGCGGCAACCGCGCTGATCATCACCGCGGGTCTGGGAACGCAGGACCGCCCGCGCTAGCTCCGGCATGGAGGGAACAGTGCAGGGGGAGATCGCCCGCGGGCAAAGTCGCATTGGTCGCCGGCGCGAACGACGTGCGCTGCACGTCACAGGTTTTCACTTACGCTCAGCCCCATGGCCATGCGCATCGTTCACGCCTTGACTCTGCTTTCGGCTTTGGGTTGCGGCTTGGTGGCGGGCATCTTTTTCGCGTTCTCGACTTCGGTGATGCGGGCGCTCGCCGGACTGCCCCGCGCGCAGGGGATCGCCGCGATGCGCTCGATCAACGTCGTCATCATCAATCCGTGGTTCATGTCGGCGTTTTTCGGCACCGCCGTGGTCTGCATCCTACTGGCGATCACCGCCGTCTTGAACCGGCACGACCCCGGCGCCGCCTATCTGGTCGCGGGATCGCTGCTCTATCTCGTCGGCTCCATCGTCGTAACGATGGCGTTCAACGTGCCGCTGAACAACGAGCTCGCCCGCGCCGAGCCCACAAGCGAAGAGGCCGGCCGCCTATGGTCGGGCTATCTCACGACGTGGACGCGCTGGAACCATCTTCGCGTCGCAGCCTCTCTGGCGGCGGCGGCACTGCTGACCATCGGGCTGTGCAAGTGACTATCGAAATCTCGCGGACCCATTCGACTAGTAGATGAGGGCCGGGTGACGCGGATCGAGTCGCGCTACGTGCCGGACCATTCTTATTTGCCCTGACAGAGGAGATGACGATGCGAGTCATGGTGATCGTGAAGGCGAGCAAGGCCAGTGAGGCGGGCGTGATGCCGAGCGAGCGGCTACTGACCGAGATGGGCAAGTTCAACGAAGAGCTGGCCAATGCCGGCGTGCTGCTCGCGGGCGAGGGGCTGCACCCTAGCGCGAAAGGCACCCGAGTCAAGTTCTCCGGCAAGACGCGCACGGTGACTGACGGCCCCTTCGCCGAGGCCAAGGAGTTGATCGCCGGCTTCTGGCTGTGGCAGGTGAAGTCGATGCAAGAGGCGATCGAATGGGTCAAGCGCTGTCCCAATCCTCATGGCGACGACAGCGAGATCGAGATACGGCCGGTGTTCGAGGCGGAGGACTTCGGCGCCGAGTTCACACCCGAGCTAAGACAGCAGGAGGCGCGCATGCGCGCGCAGACCGAGCAGCGCCTGCATGCCGAGAAGCCCTAGCCGCGGCGCTTCGACCCATCCCGTTCTGAAAAGGAGCCCTGCCATGCAAGTCCAACCTTACCTGTTCTTCGACGGCCGCTGCGAGGAGGCAATCGAGTTCTACAAGCAGGCGCTCGGCGCCGAGCAGGAGATGTTGATGCGCTTCAAGGAAAGTCCCGAGCCGCCGCCACCCGGCATGGTACCGCCCGGTTCCGAGGACAAAGTCATGCACGCGAGCTTTCGCATCGGCGCGACGACGGTGATGGCCTCCGACGGGCACTGCACCGGGCAGCCCAGCTTTCAAGGCTTTTCGCTGTCGCTGTCCGTACCCAACGAAGCCGAGGCCGACCGGCTGTTCGCCGCGCTCGGCGATGGCGGACAGGTCCAGATGCCGCTCGCCAAGACTTTCTTCTCTCCGCGCTTCGGCGTGGTCGCCGACCGTTTCGGCGTGTCGTGGATGATCATCGTGGAAGCGTAGCCGCCGTTCGCGCAACCCATGGATCCATGCCGATGAAATACATGTTGCTGATCTACCTGGACGAACAAGTGCTGGACGAGAGCGAGCGGCAGGCCTGCTACGAGGAGTCCACCCAGCTTGCTCGAGAGCTCGGCGCGAGCGGGCAGTACCTGGGCGCCAACCCCTTGCATTCGACGCCCATGGCGACCAGCGTGCGCGTGCGCGAGGGCAAGCGCTTCGTCACCGACGGTCCGTTCGCGGAGACGCGCGAACAACTGGGCGGCTACTTCCTCGTCGATGCCAAGGACCTGGACGAGGCGATCGCAATCGCGGCGCGCATTCCCATGGCACGCAAGGGCACCGTCGAGGTCCGCCCGGTAATAGAGATTCCGGGGCTGCCAGTGGGCTAGTCGGCTACATCCCATTCGCCGTCGGCGCATACACACGCCTGGGCGTCGGCCCACTCCCGTGGTTCGCGTGCCCGATTGACAATCAACGAGCGAGCCGGTAATTTCCCGCATTCAGCGCCGATTTGACCGTCAGCTTGCGGGCGCTTAAAAAATGCGGCTAAAGTGAGGGCAACCCAGTCCGCGCCAGCCGACTGGGTTTTGTTTTGCATACTGTTCGAGACGTTCCTGCCGATTCATGGATCGCGTCGCCCCTATTCCCTCTAGCGGCAGTGCCGGCATCGTGCAAGCGTGCTCGGCGCATTTCGACCAGCCGCTGCAAGTCGAATGCGGGGCGGTGCTGCCTGCCTACGATCTGGTCTATGAGACCTACGGCGAGCTCAATGCCGCCAAGTCAAATGCGATATTGGTCTGTCACGCGCTGTCGGGTTCGCATCACGTCGCCGGCGTGTACGCCGATCAGCCCGAGAACGTCGGCTGGTGGGACAACATCGTCGGCCCCGGCCGGCCGCTCGATACCAACCGGTTCTTCGTCATCGGCGTGAACAACCTCGGCGGCTGCTACGGCTCCACCGGGCCGGCGAGCATCAATCCGGCCACCGGCAAGCCCTGGGGCGCGGACTTCCCGCGTGGTCACCGTGCGCGACTGGGTGCAGATGCAGGCACGCCTTGCCGACACCCTCGGCATCGACAGCTTCGCCGCCGTCATGGGCGGCAGTCTGGGCGGCATGCAGGCGCTGCAATGGACCATCGACCTGCCGCAGCGCATCCGCCACGCCTTGGTCATCGCCGCGGCGCCCAAGCTGTCGGCGCAGAACATCGCCTTCAACGACGTGGCACGCCAGGCCATCCTCACCGACCCGGATTTCCACGGCGGCCACTACTATGACTTCGGCGTAGTGCCGACGCGCGGCCTGCGCCTGGCGCGCATGCTCGGCCACATCACCTATCTGTCGGATGACCAGATGGCGGCCAAGTTCGGCCGCGGGCTGCGCGAGGGCCGGCTGAAGTTCGGCTACGAGGTCGAGTTCGAGATCGAGTCCTACCTGCGCTACCAGGGCGACAAGTTCGCCGGCTACTTCGACGCCAACACCTACCTGCTGATGACCAAGGCGCTCGACTACTTCGATCCCGCACGCGACTACGGCGACGACCTGGCGGCGGCGCTGGCGCGCGTCGAGGCCGGCTTTCTCGTCGTCTCGTTTTCGACCGACTGGCGCTTTGCGCCGGCGCGTTCGCGCGAGATTGTCCTGGCCTTGTTGGAGAACGACGCCAACGTGAGCTACGCGGAAATTGAATCGAGTGCTGGCCACGATGCTTTTCTCTTGGAAGATCCGCACTATCACGCGGTGATTCGCGCTTATCTGGGAAACATAAAGCTGTGAATGCCGCGGCCATCCTTGCCCGCCCCGACTTCGACGTCATTGCCAGTTGGATCAAGGCGGGCGAGAAAGTGCTCGACCTGGGATGCGGCGACGGCGCGCTGCTCAGGCACTTGGTCGAGGCGCGCGGCGTACGCGGCTACGGCGTGGAGATCAACCCGGCGAAAGTGCTGGCGAGCATCGAAAACGGCATCAACGTCGTTCAGAGCGACCTCGAAGCCGGTCTCTCGGGGTTTCGCGACAATGCGTTCGATCACGTCATCCTGTCGCTCACTTTGCAGGCGATGCACCGCATCGAGCAGATCGTCGCCGAAATGCTGCGCGTCGGGCGCGAGGCGATCGTCACCTTTCCCAATTTCGGCTTCTGGCGCCATCGCTGGCAGATCGCGTTGGGCGGACACATGCCGGTCTCCGACGAATTGCCTTTCCAGTGGTTCGACACGCCGAACATCCACCTGTGCACCGTGGACGATTTCGAGGCCTTCTGCCGTGAGCGCAATTACGCCGTCATCGACCGCAGCGTGCTCAATGACGGCAAACCGGTGACGCTGTTGCCCAATCTCTTGGGGAGCATGGCGGTATTCCGCATCCGGGGCGGCGGCTAGATCGCGCGGCCTCGTTTTCCATGGGAGAGCCACCGGCAGAGTCGGTCTGGCAGGCGTTGTTCAACCGGCGCATGCTCATCTGTGTGTTTACCGGTTTCAGTTCCGGGCTGCCGCTTTACCTGTTGCTGAACCTGGTGCCGGCGTGGCTGCGCACCGAGGGGGTCGATCTCAAGACCATCGGGCTATTCGCCCTGATTCAGTTCCCCTACACCTGGAAGTTCCTCTGGTCGCCGCTCCTCGATCGCTACGCATTGCCCTGGCTGGGCCGTCGTCGCGGCTGGATCTTGCTGACACAGATCGCGCTGTTGCTGGCTATCGGATTCCTCGGCGGGCTGTCACCCCAGTCCGATCTCGGCGTCGTGCTCTACCTGTGCGCGGCTCTGGCCTTCGCCAGCGCCACGCAGGACATCGTGCTCGATGCCTATCGCCGGGAATTGCTGCCCGAAGTCGAGCTCGGCCTTGGCAACGCCGTGCATGTCAATGCCTACCGGGTGGCCGGCCTGGTGCCGGGATCGCTCTCGCTGATCCTCGCCGACCACCTGCCCTGGTCGCAGGTTTACTGGATCACTGCGGCGTTCGTGTTGCCCGGGATGGTGATGACGTTGTTGGTGAGCGAGCCGGCCATTGCCGCGGGCTCGCCGCGGACCTTGCGCCAGGCCGTGGTTGAACCGTTTCGCGAGTTCATCCATCGCGCCGGATGGCGCGCGGCTGCTTTGATCCTTGCCTTCATCTTCCTGTACAAGCTGGGCGATTCGATGTGCACCGCGCTGGCGACGCCGTTCTACCTGGACATGGGGTTTTCCAAGTCCGACATCGGGCTCATCGCCAAGCACGCGGGCCTGTGGCCGAGCGTGATCGGCGGGATGCTCGGCGGCATGTGGATGGTGCGCCTCGGCATCAACCGCGCCCTGTGGTTATTCGGCGTCGTGCAGCTCGTCTCGATATTCGGCTTTGTCTGGCTGGCGCAGCTCGGCCCGCAACTCGAGATCGGCGTTGAGCAGCGTACGGCGCTAGCCATCGTCATTAGCCTGGAGGCGTTGGGTGTGGGGCTGGGTACGGTCGCCTTCGTCGCCTTCATCGCGCGGACCACCAATCCCTTGTACACCGCGACACAGCTTGCCCTGTTCACGAGCCTGATGGCGGTGCCGCGTACCTTCATCAATGCGACGACCGGGTGGCTGGTCGAGCAGATGGGATGGACGGATTTCTTTCTGCTCTGCGCCGCGTTGGCGCTGCCGGGAATGCTGCTGCTATTTCGTGTGGCGCCGTGGAACGGAGAGCGTGCCGCGGTACCGCTGCGGCAGACCTGATGCCCGATCAGGCCGGAGGAGGCGTGGTCGGTGTCGAGCGGCGGTCGCGGCGGCGCCGTTCCGCCCACCAAGCGAACAATGGCAGCAGCACGACCGAGCCGGGCAACAGAAGGATCACAAGGTAGGGGGAAAGGCTGGCAAATTTTCGCAGCCGGCGATGCGCCCGGCGCTCGCCGTCGCGCCGTTCCAAGAGAACGGGCGTCGCGCCGCGCTCCACCGGGAGCCCATGTACGGCGCGCCGCCGACGGGCCATGAAGCCGCGCAGGCGCCACGACGCGCCGCGGCAGGATGCGGGTTGAGGCTTGATCGGGTCTGCGGCGGGGAGCGACATTCTCTAGCGGGGCTGGAATCTGGTCAGCAGCTTATCGGCGCCGCGCCGCACCCGCCGAGAAATCTGCCACACTACGACGCCGCGGCGCACCCACCCGAACAGGGCACGCGGCTTGGCGATCGCCACGACGATGGCGGCGCCGATCACCCATTCCGGATGCTGTTTCAGATAGACGTAGCCGGCGCGTACTCGGTCGCCTGCCGCGAACACCGGCGCCAGGTTGCCGGCCGCCTGCGCGATCGCCTGGCGTTGGCTGGCGCACTTCAGTTGCAGTCGCTGCCGCCGCAACGCCAGTTCGAGCTCGCGCGGATTCATGGGCCGAGCACGTCGCGGTCGCGTTTCAACTCGGCCAGACTGGCGGCGAACAGCTTGGATTCGGCACGCTGGTGGCGCATCACCGCAGTCAACGCGATGATTCCGGCAGCCAGAAATAATGCCGTGAAAATACCCAGTGCCAAGAGGCGATGCGTGTCCCAGAGCAGGACGGTGATGAAAACGGCGAGGAAGACGCAGCCGGTCACGAGCAGCAGGACCGCGGCGAACCCGTACAGCAGAAGCCCGGCGACACGCTGCTTTTCCTCCTGAAACTCGGTGCTCAGCAGTTCCAGCCGGGTCTTTAGCAGCTCCGTGAACGTCGCCGCGAGCGTGCGCAGCGACGTGGCAAGACCCCCGCCGCTCGGCGGTGCGCTCATCGGCCCCGCGCGCTCAGCGGCGGCCGATCAACAGGCCGATCAGCAGTCCCATGCCGGCGGCGATACTGATCGCGCGCCACGGGTTCTCGTGCACGTAGTCGTCGGTCGCGCGTGCCGCCTCCCGCGTTTTGTCGCGCAACGCCGATTCGGCTTCCGCGAGCTTTTGCTTGGCACCGTGCAGGTGGTCTTGGACGCGGGCGCGCACCTCGGCCATGCGGTCGCCGGCTTGGTTGGCCGTCATCTTCAGCAGTTCTTCGGCGTCGGCAACGACCAGCCTGAAATCGGTAACCAGCTTGTCTTTCGTCGTCTGCGGCATTTCGTTCATGATCTAAGTTCTCCCTCAGCACTGTTGATGGCTAGATGCGGATCCTAAGCATTTAAGGCTACGCACTTTCCACGGGCAAGGCAACGGCGACCACGTGGGTGCCGCGCCTACAGCTCGGCGTCGTAGTCGATGATGAGCGGGGCATGATCGGAGAACCGTCGTGCCTTGTAGATGGCCGCCCGCTGCGCCCGGGCGGCGATGCCCGGCGTCGCGATCTGGTAATCGATGCGCCAGCCGACGTTCTTTGCCCAGGCCGCGCCGCGGTTCGACCACCAGGTGTATTGCCCGGGTCGGGGATCGAGTCGGCGGAACGCGTCCACCCAGCCGAGCTCGTCGAACACCTTGGACAGCCAGAGCCGCTCTTCGGGAAGAAAGCCCGAGTTCTTCTGGTTCGAGCGCCAGTTTTTCAGGTCGATCTCCTTGTGCGCGATATTCCAGTCGCCGCACAGAATGAACTCGCGGCCGCTCGCCGCCAGCCGCCGCAGATGTGGCTCCAGAAAGTCCAGGAAGCGGAACTTCGCCTGTTGCCGCTCCGCCGAACTCGATCCCGAGGGCAGGTAGAGCGACGCGACCGAAAGCGATGCGAAATCGAGTTGAACGTAACGCCCTTCGCGATCGAATTCGGCGCAGCCGAGTCCCTCCACGATGCGCCGCGGCTGGTGCCGGCTGTACACGCCGACGCCGCTGTAGCCCTTCTTCTCGGCGAAATGGAAGTAGCCCTGCAAGGCCGCCGTCGCCCGCATCTGCTTGGTCAAGTCCGGCGCCTGGGCCTTGATCTCCTGCACACAGACCAGATCCGCCTTCTGACGCCGCAGCCAATCGAAGTAGCCCTTGGCCGCGGCCGAGCGGATGCCGTTGAGGTTTGAGGTCACGACGCGTAACATCCAAAGACCCTCTTCTTTACGTTCTTGTGAGCAAGATTATGATTTCTGGCCGGGACTTCGTCGCATTTGCCTGCGCCCACGGCGTAATGCGCTTCGGCCGGTTTACCACCAAGGCCGGGCGCGCTTCCCCCTATTTTTTCAATGCCGGGTTGTTCAACGATGGCGGCACCTTGGCGCGCTTGTGCGCGTTCTACGCCAACGCGATCCTTGTCTCGCGCGTTAGCTTCGACATGTTATTCGGCCCCGCCTACAAGGGTATCCCATTGGTGGCCGGCATCGCGATCGAGCTCGCGCGAGCCGGCCGCGACGTGCCGTTCTGCTTCAACCGCAAGGAGCCCAAGGACCATGGCGAGGGCGGTCGCCTGATCGGCGCCCCGCTGCGGGGGCGCGTGTTGATCGTCGATGACGTGATCTCTGCCGGCACCTCGGTGCGCGAGAGCGTGGTCCTGATCCGCGCAGCAGGTGCCGCGCCCTGCGGCGTGGTGATCGCGCTCGACCGGATGGAGCGGGGGACCGGCGCGGCTTCCGCGGTGCAGGAGGTGGAACGATCGTTCGACGTACCGGTCATCGCGATCGCGACGCTGGAGGATGTGGTCGGGTACCTGCGGGACAAGGAGGATATGGCGGAGCAGATGCGCGCGGTGCAGGAGTACCGTGAGATCTATGGGATCGAGCATGCCGCTTGAATTGATTGCTCGGCCGTGGCGGACTATGGCGCTCGTCCTCCTATGTGTTTTGCCCACGGGCGCATTGGCACAACCGCGGGTGACCTATTGTTGCGAGGATGAAACGGGCCGCAACGTATGCAGCGACATTCTTCCACGGGCGTGCTTCGGCCGAGCCTATCGCGAGATCGACGAGCGCGGATTCACCGTGCGTCGTGTCGATGCCCCGCTGTCGCCCGAGCAACGCGCGCTGCGCGACGCGGAGCAGCGGCGCAAGCGCGAGCAGGAACGCCTGGCGGCGGAGGAGCGGCGCCGCAACCAGGCTCTGCTCGACGCCTATGGCTCCGAGAAAGATATCGACGCCGCGCGCGAGCGCGCGCTCCAGGACATCGAAGTCGCGATGCAGCAGGCGCGGGAAAGGTACGATGCCGCGAACCTGCGGCGCAACGAGTTGATGCAGGAAATGGAGTTCTACAGCAAGAAGCGGCCGCCCAAGGAACTCGGTGAGGCGGTCCGGGAAAACGACTCCGAGTTGCGCGCTCACCAGAGCGTGATCGAGTCGAAGCGGAAAGACATGGAAAGCGTGCGTGCCAAGTACGACGAGGACAAGCGCCGCTATCTCGAACTGACCCGCGGCCGCAGCGCCGCCGGCGGCGCTACGGCCGAAGGCAATCGCGACGTGCGTGCGCGTTGAAGCGCAATTGCGGCGCTCCGTCCCTCATCCCCGGCCCTTGTTCATCGCTTTCGCCGCCAAACCGCGAGATCTGGAGCTTACTCATGAGCGCACAGGCGCTGGCGCAGCAGATCGCTAACCTGCTGCGGATTCGCCTTGCCCTTGGTCGCCTTCATCGCCTGACCGACGAGCGCGTTGAACGCTTTTTCCTTGCCGGCGCGGAACTCCTCGACCGACTTGGGGTTCGCCGCGATCACCTCGTCGATCAGCCCCTCGAGCGCGCCGCTGTCGCTGATTTGTTTCAGGCCCTCGGTCTCGATGATCGCGTCGGCATCCGCCGCCTCGCCGTTCCACATTGCATCGAACACCTCGCGCGCCATTTTGTTCGAAAGCGTGCCGTCGCCGATGCGGCGGATGATGCCGGCAAGCTGTTGCGGGCCTAGCGGCGCGGCATCCGGATCCCTGCCTTCGCGGTTGAGCCGCGCCGCCAGATCGCCCATCACCCAGTTGGCGCAGGTCTTGGCGTTGGACTGACCGGCCGCGGCCACGGTGGCTTCGAAGTAGCGCGCGGTTTCGAGCGTCGCGGTGAGCGTCGTGGCGTCGTAGGCGGAGAGCCCGTAGTCGCTCTGAAAGCGCGCCCGCATCGCCTCCGGCAGCTCGGGCAGCGCGCGCGCGATCTCCTCGATCCAATCCGCCGCGATCTCCAGCGGCAGCAGATCGGGGTCGGGGAAATAGCGATAGTCGTGGGCGTCTTCCTTGGTGCGCATGGAGCGCGTCTGGTCGCGCTCGGGATCGTAGAGCCGCGTTTCCTGCACGATGGCGCCGCCGTCCTCGATGACTTCGATCTGCCGATCCACCTCGTACTCGATGGCGCGCTCAAGGAAGCGGAATGAGTTCAGATTCTTGATCTCGCAGCGCGTGCCGAGCTTAGTCTCGCCCTTGCGCCGCACCGAGACATTGGCGTCGCAGCGAAACGATCCTTCCTGCATGTTGCCGTCGCAGATGTCGATCCAGCGCAGGAGCGAGTGCAGCGCCTTGGCATAGGCGACGGCCTCCTGCGCACTGCGCAGATCGGGCTCGGTGACGATCTCCAACAGCGGCGTGCCGGCGCGGTTGAGGTCGATCCCGGTCTTGCCTTGGCCGAGCGCCCCATCCGCGCCAAGGCCTTCGTGCAGCGACTTTCCCGCGTCTTCCTCGAGGTGGGCGCGGGTTAGGTGAATCGTCTTTTCCCGGTCTCCAATCTGGATCACCACCTGCCCACCAGATATCACCGGCAGCTCGTACTGGCTGATCTGGTAGCCCTTCGGCAGGTCGGGATAGAAGTAATTCTTGCGCGCGAAC
This sequence comes from uncultured beta proteobacterium, assembly GCA_963822375.1. GTDB lineage: Bacteria > Pseudomonadota > Gammaproteobacteria > Burkholderiales > Rhodocyclaceae > CAWGHV01. The sequence continues at coordinate 42,026 of CAWGHV010000011.1, forward strand.
ACCGAGCGCGGCGCGATGCGCCCGCCGACCGCGAGGCCGAAGTTGATCGCCCGCTCCACCGCGCCCCGGTTCAGCACCGGCAGCACGCCCGGCAGCGCGATGTCCACCGCGCAAGCCTGGGTATTCGGGGCGGCGCCGAACGCGGTCGATGCCCCGGAAAAGATCTTCGAGCAGGAAGACAGTTGAGCGTGGGTCTCGATGCCGATGACGACTTCCCAGTTGGCTCTAGAACTCATGGGTGCCCTCGCGTCGCAGTGCAGCGCGCATTGCCGACATCAACCGCAAGTGCCGTCGCGCGCATCCGCCAGTATCGGCCACAGGTAGCTGTGTGCCACGCCGCTGCACATGGACTCGCAGTTCATGAAGGCGATGGACACTCGCCGGCCCTGTTCCCACATGCGCACCACGCACTTCGAACGGGCTGCGTTCAAGGTCACGCCGGGGAATGTTGCACTCTGGCGAAAATCCTTGAGTGCGAAGCGGCAGGCGCCGCGCCGCGGCATGTCGAGGCTGGCCTCGAACTGCCGCACCTCGGAATTGGCGACACTCAGCTTCATGGCGCCGCGGTAGCCGGTCTCGTCGCGGAACGAGCAGTCGGCGGCGATGTTGAGCGGTCGTGTCGGGATCGCACTCGGCCGGCTTGGCTTCGGTGCGGGCGTTGGCCGGGGCGGCGGCCACGGGAAAGGCTGGCGCGGCGGCGCGGGTGCAGGTTCCAGCGGACCGCAAGCGACGAGGCTCGCTGTCGCGAGCATGCCGATCCAGTCCCGGCATCGCATGTTCCATCCTTTACGTCGCGAGCGCCGCCGCTGGCATTCGCTGGTGCCAGTCGGTGGCGAGCTGGTACTGGTGCGCCACGTTGAGCATGCGCGCCTCGTCGAAGTAGTTGCCGATGATCTGCAGCCCCACCGGCAGGCCTTCGGCGCCGAAGCCGCACGGAATCGACATCGCCGGGCAGGCCGGCCAGGTTGGCGGCAATGGTGTAGATGTCGGAGAGGTACATCTGCACCGGGTCGGCGGTCTTGGCGCCGAGCGCGAACGCGACCGACGGGCTGGTCGGCCCCATGATGACATCGCAGCTGCTTGAACGCCGCGGCAAAATCCTGCGCGATCAGGCGGCGCAGTCGTTGCGCCTGCAGGTAGTAGGCGTCGTAGTAGCCGTGCGACAGCACGTAGGTGCCGATCAGGATGCGCCGCTTGACTTCGGCGCCGAAGCCCTGCGCGCGGCGTCTTGCAGTACATGTCGAGCAGATCGTCGTATTCGGGCGCGCGGTAGCCGTAGCGCACGCCGTCGAAGCGCGACAGGTTGGAGGAGGCCTCGGCCGGCGCGAGCACGTAGTACACCGGAATCGACAGCTTCATGTTCGGCAGGCTGACATCGACCGTCGTCGCGCCGAGCTTGCCGAATTCGGCGATCGCGGCTTCGACGGTCCGAGCCACGTCGGAGGCCAGGCCGTCGGCGAAGAACTCCCTCGGCAGGCCGATGCGCAGCCCGGCCAAGGGCCGGTCGAGGTCGCGCGCGTAGTCTTCCGGCGCGCGCTCGAGGCTGGTCGAATCGCGTGCATCGAAGCCCGCCATCACGTTGAGCAGCAGCGCGCAGTCCTCGGCGCTCTTGGCCATCGGCCCGCCCTGGTCGAGCGACGAGGCGAAGGCGATCATGCCGTAGCGAGAGACGATGCCGTAGGTCGGTTTCAGGCCGGTGATGCCGCACAACGCGGCCGGCTGGCGGATCGAACCGCCGGTGTCGGTGCCGGTGGCGGCCGGGGTAAGGCGCGCCGCCACCGCCGCCGCCGAGCCGCCCGACGAGCCGCCGGGCACCATCGCCGTGTTCCACGGGTTCTTCACCGGCCCGAAGTACGAGGTCTCGTTGGACGAGCCCATGGCGAACTCGTCCATGTTGGTCTTGCCCAGCATCACGCCGCCGGCGCTACTGAAGCGCTCGATGACGTGCGCATCGTAGGGACCGACGAAGTCGGCCAGCATCTTCGAGCCGCAGGTGGTGAGCCAGCCTCGGGTGACGAAGATGTCCTTGTGGGCGATCGGCACGCCGGTCAGCGCCGCGCTGCGCCGCCGGCGATGCGCGCGTCGGCGGCGCGGGCCTGGATCAACGAGGCATCGGGATCGACGGTGATGAACGCGTTGAGCCGCGGATTGAGATCGCGCGATGCGCTCGAGGAACAACGTGGTCAATTCGACGCTGGAGACCCGCTTCGAGGCGAGAGCGGCGGACAGCTCACGCAGGGTGGCGTCAATCATTTTCTTGCACGGACTTGCGCTTAACCACCGCCGCCTACTCTATGACCTTGGGTACCAGGTACAGCCCCGCTTCGACTTCGGGCGCGACTTGCTGGAACCGCTCGCGCTGGTCGGACTCGGTGACGCAATCCGCGCGCAGGCGCTGCGCGACGTCGCGCGCATGGGCCATCGGCTCGATGCCTCGCGTATCCACGGCCTGCATCTGCTCGATAAGCGCGAATATGTCGTTCAGTTTGACGAGGGTGGTCCGCGCCTCGTCAGGGGAAATCTCGATGCGCGCGAGATGGGCGATACGTTGGACTTGTTCCAGGGTCAGCGACATGGGGTGAGAGTGTGGCAGCGGCGGCGAGGCGGCAATAGGTGAACTGGCGACCTGGAGTTCGGCAACGGCTCTGGCAGTGTCTTTCAGGCGCACCGGAGCGCCACTGCAGGCCGCCTACCAGCTTATTCCCGAAAGCTCGATAGGGTATCATAGCCGTTTATCTTTCCCTACTTCGCGCGGGAAGGAAAAAGGGAGCCAATTCGTGATGTTCGGTTTTCTCCGCTCGTACTTTTCCAACGACCTGGCGATCGATCTCGGCACCGCCAACACGCTGATTTACGTGCGCGGCAAAGGCATCGTGCTCGACGAGCCGTCAGTGGTAGCCATTCGCACCGAAGGCGGACCCAACGCCAAGAAGACGATTCAGGCCGTGGGCTATGCGGCGAAGCAGATGCTCGGCAAGACGCCGGGCAACATCACCGCGATTCGACCGATGAAAGACGGCGTCATTGCCGACTTCACGGTGACCGAGCAGATGCTGAAGCAGTTCATCAAGAAGGTCCACGACTCGCGCCTGTTCTCGCCGAGCCCGCGCATCATCATCTGCGTGCCCTGCGGCTCGACCCAGGTGGAGCGCCGTGCGATTCGCGAGTCGGCGCTGGGCGCCGGCGCGAGCCAGGTCTATCTGATCGAGGAGCCGATGGCGGCCGGGATCGGCGCCGGCCTACCGGTGGCGGAGGCAACCGGTTCGATGGTGGTGGACATCGGCGGCGGTACCACCGAAGTGGGGGTCATCGCGCTCGGCGGCATGGTCTACTCCGGCTCGGTGCGCGTCGGCGGCGACAAGTGGGACGAGGCAATCATCAACTACATCCGCCGCAACTACGGCATGCTCATCGGCGAGACCACGGCCGAGAACATCAAGAAGGAGATCGGGTCCGCCTTCCCTGGCTCGGAAGTCAAGGAGATCGAGGTCAAGGGCCGCAACCTGGCCGAAGGCATCCCGCGCAGCTTCACGATTTCGTCCAACGAAATCCTCGAAGCGCTGACCGATCCGCTCAACGCTATCGTCAGCGCAGGTGAAAAGCGCGCTCGAAATGACGCCGCCGGAACTCGGGGCGGATATCGCCGAGCGCGGCATGGTGCTTACCGGCGGCGGCGCGCTGCTGCGCGACATCGACCGCCTGCTGATGGAGGAAACCGGGCTGCCGGTCGTGGTCGCCGACGACCCGCTCACCTGCGTCGTACGCGGTTCCGGCCTGGCGCTGGAGAAGATGGACAAGCTGGGGAACATCTTCGCCAGTGAGTAAGGGCCGACAGGCCCCAAGGCTTGAGGAGACGCTAGTGCCCAGAGGGAAAGCAGGCCCCGGCGCTGCCCCGTCGTGACCTCGGTCGTTGGCCGCGAGCCGCCACCATTCTTCCGGCGCGGCCCGGCGCCGCTGGCTCAACTTCTGTTCTTCGTCGCGCTGTCTCTGGGCCTGCTGATCGCCGACATCCGGTTCAAGTATCTCGAGGTCGTGCGCCAATCGGTAGCCGTGGCCACTTATCCTTTGCAAGAGGCGGCGAGGGCGCCGGCCGATGCCCTGGGTGTCGTGGTCGGCTACTTCGCTTCCGTTTCCGGGCTACGCGCGGACAACGCGGAATTGCATCGCCGACAGGTCGAAGTTGCCGGCGACTTGTTGCGATTGCAACACCTCGCGCAGGACAATGAGCGTTTGCGCAGCCTGCTCGACCTGAAGCAGCAGCAGCCGGTCCCGAGCGTGGTGGCCGAGGTGGTGGTCACTGCCCGCGACCCGTTCGCGCGCCGCGTGATGATCGATAAAGGCGACCAACATGGAATCGCCGCCGGGCAGGCAGTCATCGACGAGAATGGCGTCATCGGCCAGGTGACGCGGGCCTACCCCCTGCATAGCGAGGTCACGCTGATCAGCGACAAGGGCCAGGCGATTCCGGTGCAAGTGGTGCGCAACGGCTTGCGCGCGGTGCTCTTCGGCGCCGGCAGTGGTGGGCTGGAGTTGCGTTTTCTCGCCGCCAACACGGATGTGCAGAACGGCGACGAGTTGGTGACTTCGGGCCTCGACGGCATCTATTTGCCCGGACTCCCGGTGGCGCGGGTGGTGCGCGTGGAGCGCGACGACGTGTATGCCTTCGCGCGTATCATCTGCGCCCCGGTAGGCGGCGTCGAACAGCATCGCTTGGTTCTGGTGCTGGGGTCTCGTGAGCCGCTGCCGGAGATCGTGGCCGCGCCGGAGACCCAGGAGAAGTCGGTACGCTCGCGTCGCCAGCGCGCAAAGAACTGATCATGCAGCCGACCCACACGTCGAACCGCATTCTGCATCCGGCGAGAAAGTCGTTCATCTGGCTTAGCCTGCTGACCGCCTTTCTTTGCAACCTGGTACCCGCACATTATGTACCCGGCCTGCCGGACTGGGTCGCGTTGGTGCTGGTGTTCTGGTGCGTGCGCGAGCCGCTACGCGTGGGCATGACGACCGGCTTCGTGTTGGGCGTGGCGATGGACGTTGCCAACGCTGCGGTCATGGGCCAGCATGCGCTGGCATACGTGCTCCTCGCCTACGGCGCGTCGTCGCTGTCGCGGCGGGTACTCTGGTTTCCACTCGCCAGTCAGGCGTTGCACGTACTGCCCCTGCTCCTTGCGATACAACTTGTGACCGTGGCCGTTCGGCTTCTCGGCGGCGGGGAGTTCCCTGGGTGGGCTTACTTCCTTTCCAGCATCAGCGCGACCGTGCTCTGGGTTCCGCTAAACTACTTGCTCCTGCTGCCGCAGTTTCAGCCGCTCGAGAAGGATGAAAACAGACCGATTTAGTAGCCGGCGGTTATCCCCTCCGGTTGGCAGGACGCACATCGGCCCGGCGCGCGTCCCCGCTGCCGCGCCGACCGAGTCGTTGGCTGAATAGCGGCAACCGCGGAATCCATGCGCTCCGCCGAATTCCGCAATCCCGAGCAGGCGCTGCACCGGTTCCGCCGGCGCCTGGCGGTGGCGGGCTTTGTGGTCTTCGTAGCGTTCGGGGCGCTCCTGGCGCGATTCGCCTACCTTCAGGTACTGCACCACGAGTACTACCAGACCCGCGCCGAAGACAATCGCATCTCGCTGGTGCCGGTGGTGCCGAGCCGCGGCGTCATCATCGACCGCAATGGCATCGTGTTGGCCCGCAACTACTCCGCTTATACGGTCGAAATCACGCCGAGCAAAGTCAAGGACGTGGAGGCGACGATCGAGGAACTCGCGAAACTGATCGACATCCAGCCGAAGGACCGTCGGCGCTTCAAGAAACTGCAGGAGGAGAGCAAGAGCGTCGGCAGCCTGCCCATCCGCACGCGCCTGAGCGACGAGGAGGTCGCGCGATTCGCCGCAAATCGATTTCGCTTTCCCGGCGTCGAGATCAAGGCGCGACTGTTCCGCCAGTATCCGCAGGAAGCGGTGGCCTCGCATGTCCTGGGCTACATGGGCCGTATCAACCAACGCGACCTCGATTGGATCGAGGAGCGCGAGCAGGGCGACAACTTTCAGGGTACCGACCACATCGGCAAGAGCGGTATCGAACGCCACTACGAGTTCGAGCTTCACGGCACCAGCGGCGTCGAGCAGGTCGAAGTGGATGCCGGTGGCCATCCGGTACGCGTGATCGACCGCTCCGCGCCGGTGGCCGGCAGCAATCTCACGCTCACGCTGGACGTCGAACTGCAGGCGATCGCCGAGAAGGCTTTTGGCGACCGCCGCGGTGCGATGGTGGCGATCGAGCCTGCCAGCGGGGGCGTGCTCGCGTTCGTCAGCCAGCCGGGTTTCGACCCGAATCTGTTCGTCGATGGAATCGATCCGCAGAACTGGGATATGCTAAACAATTCGCCCGACCACCCGCTGCTCAACCGTGCCATCAACGGCACCTATCCGCCGGGGTCTACCTTCAAGCCCTTCATGGCGCTGGCCGCGCTCACTCTGGGCAAGCGTACGCCCACTCAGGCGATATCCGATCCTGGCGGCTTCAGCTTCGGCGGCCACTACTTTCGCGACGACAAGAGGGGCGGCCACGGCATCGTCGACATGTACAAGTCCATCGTCGTCTCCTGCGACACCTACTACTACCTGCTGGCCAATGACATGGGGATCGACAACATTGCGAACTTCATGGGCCAGCTCGGATTCGGTCAGCGCAGCGGCATCGACATCCCGGGCGAAGCGCACGGCGTGCTACCGTCGCAGGAATGGAAGCGCAAGCGCTTCAAGAAGCCCGAGCAGCGAAGTGGTACGCCGGCGAGACCATCAGCATCGGCATCGGCCAGGGCTACAACGCCTACACGCCGCTGCAGCTCGCCCTAGCCGACGGCGACGCTGGCCAACAACGGCGTGATGTTCCGCCCGCACCTGGTGAAGTACATCGAGAACGTCAGGACCGGCGACAAGACCGCCGTCGAGCCGGAGCCCATGCGCACGCTCGCGCTCAAGCAGGAGCATGTCGACTTCATCAAGCGCGCCATGGTCGGCGTAGTCAAGGAGGGCACCGGGACACGCGCATTCGAGGGCGCGGAGTATGTCGCCGCCGGCAAGACCGGCACCTCGCAGCTGTTCAGCCTGAAGGGCGAGGAGTACCGCGAGAGCAAGGTCAAGGAGCGGCTGCGCGATCACGCGCTGTTCATCGCTTTCGCCCCAGCGGACAAACCCACTATCGCACTGGCCGTGCTGGTGGAAAACGGCGGCTTCGGCGCCCAGTCGGCGGCGCCGATCGCGCGTCTTGTGCTGGATTACTATGTCGCCGGCAAACGGCCCGAAGGTGCCGCCGAAGAGGACAGCGAGGCGTCGGACGCAGAATGATCAAGGACTTGTGGCGCAAGCTCGTCGCACCGATCGATACGCCGCTTTTCTTCATGGCGATGACCTTGCTGGCGGTGGCCTTGGTCGTCCTGGCCAGCGCATCCGAGGACAATCCGGAGCGCATCGTCAGCCAGGCCGTCAACATGGGTTTGGCATTGTTGATTATGCGTGTCGCCGCCCAGGTTCCGCCGCGCTTGATCATGCGGCTCGCCGTGCCTGCGTATGTCTTCGGCGTCGTACTGCTGGTATTGGTGGCGCTGTTCGGCGACATCTCGAAGGGTGCGCGGCGATGGCTCAATCTCGGGTTCACCCGCGTTCAGCCTTCGGAGGTGATGAAGATCGCCGTGCCGGTGATGCTCGCTTGGTACTTTCACAAGCACGAGGCCGCGCTGCGGCTGCGACACTACGTGATCGCCGCCGTGCTGCTGCTGATCCCGGTCGGCTTGATCGCCCGCCAGCCCGATCTAGGAACCGCCGTGCTGGTGCTGGCGGCCGGCTTTTATGTCATCTTCTTCGCCGGGCTGTCGTGGAAAGTGATGGCCGGGATCGCGGCCGCCGCGTTGGCGGCCGCGCCGCTGCTGTGGTCGCTGCTACACGACTATCAGCGCAACCGCGTCTTGACGCTCCTCGACCCCGAGAAGGATCCACTCGGCAAGGGCTTTCATACCATCCAAAGCACGATCGCCGTGGGCTCGGGCGGCCTCACCGGCAAGGGCTGGATGAACGGCACCCAGACGCATCTCGAGTTTATTCCGGAACGTCATACCGACTTCATCTTCGCGGTGTGGTCGGAGGAGTTCGGGTTGATCGGCAACGCCGTCCTGCTTGTTCTCTACGGCCTGCTGATCGGGCGCGGGTTGATGATCGCCGCCAGCGCGCCGACCATCTTCTCGCGGCTGCTTGCTGGCGCGGTGACGCTGATATTCTTTACCTATGCATTTGTGAATATGGGGATGGTGAGCGGCATCCTGCCGGTGGTGGGCGTGCCCCTGCCCTTCATCAGCTACGGCGGCACGGCGATGGTGACGCTGTTCCTCGGGGTCGGCATTCTGATGAGCATCAGCACCCATCGGGTGCTCGTGCGGACCTAGCGATCCGCTTCACTGGTGGTAATAGACAAGAAAGGGGTTGCCTTTGACTCTCAGGCCGAAGTCGATGCTCGGAATTGCGTCAATTGTCAGGTTCGCGTCGCTTTCCGCGATGGCCGGACTGCTCGCCGCTTGCGGCACCCATCCGCAGCGGCCCGCGGCCGAGTCTTCGCCAAGAGCGGAGACGGCGCCCGCCAAAGCGCCGACTTCGCAGAAGAAGGGTGGCGGCTACTACCTCGACGACGGGCCGGGCGACAACCCGCCAGACAATCTCAGCGCCCTGCCCGACGCCGAACCGAGGCTCGAGCCGCTGCATCCCTTCGCCAACAGGCCCTACGCCGTGTTCGGACGCGAATATGTTCCGGCGAAGCAAGTCAGCGCTTATCTCAAGCGTGGCGTGGCGAGCTGGTATGGGCGCAAGTTCCACGGCCGCAAGACTGCGATCGGCGAGACCTACGACATGTACGCGATGACCGCCGCGCACCCGACACTGCCGCTGCCGAGCTACGCCCGGGTCACCAACGTGGCGACCGGCAAGTCGGTCGTCGTGCGCGTGAACGATCGCGGGCCCTTCATCGCCGATCGCATTATCGATTTGTCCTACGCCGCCGCGCACAAGCTCGACTATCTCGAGCAGGGCAGTACGCTGGTGGAGGTCGAAAGCATAGTTCCGCGTTCGACCGTGCTGGCACGCGCGCCCGAAGCTGCGGTGTCGGAATCCTTACGGCGGCGCGAGGTGGAGGCAACCGAGCCCTCGGCCGTCGCTGCGACCGCCCAAGCACCGTTGGCCACCAGCGCGACAGCCACGGGTGACAGTGAGCGTGGCGCTGCTGTCGCGGCCGCGCCGGAGCCGGCCACCTCGCCGGCGACTGTATCTGGTCCGGTCGAGAACGAAGGCATCTTCGTCCAGCTCGCGGCGTTCTCCAGCAACCACAACGCGGAGAGATTCCGCACGCAGGTGCTCGAGCGATTGAGCTGGCTCGTCGAGGGTGTATTCATTCGCCCCAAGGGCGGCACCTATCGCTTGCATGTCGGCCCGTATCGCGATCCGAGCGAGGCAAGTCGTGTCGCCGAGCGTATCCGCGAGGCGCTGCAGTTGCGCCCGTTCGTCGTTGGACTGCGACGCCGCCGCGCGAGAGCAGACGGTGCGGCTCGACGGCGCGATGGCGCTGTGCGACGAGATCATCGCGGAGAGCATGGCGCGGCTGGCGGGGCACGATCCCGACCGCGCCCGTGCGGCCCGACCCGGATCCGAGCCGTCGCTGGTACTGTGGAATCCCTCGGCCCGCCGCCATCGGGGCGTACTGACGGCCGATATCCCGTTCTTTCGAAACGATGTGCCGGTCGGTCCGCCGGGTAGCGCCACCGTTAGGCGCGGCACCGGGGCCCCGGAGTTCGCCCTGCGGCGCGCCGGCCGCATCGTTCCGGTTCAGGTGCTCGCCGTTCGGAGCGCGCTCGATCGGCGCGACGCCCGATATCACTATCCCGACCTCGATCGAACCGATACCGTCACGGTGGCTTTCGACCCGGGACCGCTCGCCGGCCGACGCCTGGTGCGCCTCCCGGTTGCCAGCGGCCGCGCCGCGTCGCCCCGCCCGCGCCACGCCGTCCGTGCCACGGCGCGGCGGATCGAGAACCATCTGGTCCGCGTTACCGTCGGACGGACCGGCGCTCGTGACGCTGCTCGATCGGCGGACCGACGAGCGCTACCGGGGCCTCCTGGCCCTGCACGACGACGCCGACCGCGGCGACCTGTATACCCCCAGCATCGGCGCTCGCCCGGCGTCCGCGCGCCCGGTGATCCGTGATATCGAGATGGTCGCGCGCGGCCCACTCGTCGCCACGCTGGCGGTGCGCTGGAGCCTGCGGTCGGCCGGTCGCGGCCGAATGACCGGGCGCACCACGCTGACGCTGCACGCCGGGAGTCCGACCCTGCGTTGCCGGGTCGAGCTCGACAACCGCGCTCGCGATCATCGCCTGAGGATGCGGCTGCCGGTCGGCGTGCCGGGCCCGGTGCTGGCGGGCGCCGGGATGGGCTACGTCGAACGGACCGCCGGCAGGAGATCCGGCGATCCGGCGAGTGGCAGCTCGCGACCGCACCGGCGCACGATTTCGTCGCCGTTGGAACCCGCGTTCGCGGACTGCTGCTGGAACATCCTGGCTTCTTCGAGTACGAGTCCACCCATTCGGGCATGCTGTGGCTCACGCTCGTTCGTGGGGTCGGCGAGCTGTCGCGCGCCCGGTTGCCGGCCCGGCCCGGACACGCCGCGTGGCCGGTGGCGACGCCGGGCGCCCAGGAGCCGGGCGCGCACACCATCGACTTCGCCCTCACTCCGCTATCGAGCATCGGCTCGGTGCGCGCCGGCACCCGCGTCTCTCCCTTCGACACAATCCTTGCACGGTCGCTGCGCTGATCTGCACCCTGGCGCGCGCCTCGGTCGGCACGTGGATTGCCATACCCAACCGCAGGTGAGGGAGAGCTCTACCACCCTCAACGGAACGGGTCTCGCAAACCGCAGCGCGCACCGGGGAGCCAGCCATGCTAGTGAGCTTTGGGGCGACGGTCGACGAAATCACGGACGCCCATCTTCGTCTGTTTCTCGAAACTGAATCGGCGCAGCGGGACCGCCTCGTCACGTCGATTGCGACCGCCGGCCTGACCGCGGCCGCGGTCTGGTACCTGCTGAGCGGAACGCTCGCGGCGCTGTCGATCGCGGTAGCCCTCGTGGTGGCCGGGGTGGTGTATCACCTGTCCGGTCGCGAATACGATCGGGTGGTCCGCGCCAAGACGCGGAAGCTCGTGGTCGAGCAGATGGGCGGTGAAGAGCCGGTTCCGATGTCGGTGGAGGTGTCGCCGGACGGGCTGGTGATCGAGCAGCTCGGCGCCACGATGCGATTTGAGTGGAACCGGATTCTGAAGATGGTCGACCGGCCGGCCGGGGTGGAGTTCGTCGCCGCCCGCCCCAAAGCTCTGATGGTGGTTCGGTCCCGGGCGTTTTCTTCGATTACGGATCGCGCCGCCTTCGTCCGCCTGGCCCGCGAGTACCTGGGGTCGCCCGGGTCGATGTCGGTCGAAGAGGCGGGTGAACCGGCCTGACCCGCGGCCGGCCGCTCAGCTGTCGGGCCGGCCGGCGGCGCCGAACCGATCCGCGAGCAGGGTGCAGGCCACGACCACCAGTACCAGCACGATCCCGGGGGCAAGGCCCACCCAGGGCGCGTTCACCACGGTCTCCCGTCCCGATGCGATGAGGCTGCCCCACGAGGCGCGCGGCGGCTGCACGCCGAGTCCGAGGAACGACAGCCCCGCTTCCAGCGTGATGGCGTTGCCCAGTCCGAGTGTCGCGGCCGCCAGGACCGGCCCCGACGCGTGCGGAAGCACGTGGCGGAGAAACACCCGGGCCCGCCGCGCCCCGAGAGCCCGGGCGCTCTCGACGTAGGGCCGGCCGAGCTGGCCCATCGCTTCCGCATACACCAGCCGGGCCACCGGCATCCACCCCGTGAAACCCAGCGTGAGAATCACCAGCGACGCGCTCGGCTCCCAGAGCGCGGCGAGCAGCAGCAGGAGCACCACTCGCGGCAGCGCCAACGCGAAATCGACCGCGCCGAGGAGCAGAGTGTCCATGGGCCGCCGGAGCAGGGCGGCGGCGCCGCCGACCAGGGTGCCGACCACCACCGCTACCGCCGTCGCCAGCGCACCCACCGTGAGCGAGACCCGGGCGCCGTAGAGCAGGCGGCTCCACACGTCGCGACCGAGCCGGTCGGTGCCAAGCAGGTGGAGCACGCCGTAGACGTCGAACGTGCCCGGCGGCAGAAACCGGATGGCGATCACGTCCGGCTGCGCATTGGGGTCGATCGGCGCGAGCAGCGGCGCGAGCAGGGCTCCGCCTACCACCGCCACCAGCACCAGCAGCGCGATGACGGTCGGCGCGGACCTCCCGCGTCCGCCGTTCACGAGCGGGTCCTCGGGTCGACGCGGTGCAGCAGCACTTCGGCCGCCACGCTTCCGAACACCACCAGGATCGCGCTCACGGTGGTTGCGGCCATCACCACCGGGTAGTCCCGGGCCCTCACGGCCTGAATCAGCAGCTGGCCGACGCCCGGCCAAGCGAAGACCCCTTCGACGAACACCGCGCCCGAGAACAGGGCCGGCGGTGAAG
>CAWGHV010000012.1:0-94547 GCA_963822375.1 uncultured beta proteobacterium
TCTTCACCTCACCCGTGACACTGCGATACTCCGACGGAGCGGTCATTTTCGGATCGAAGGTCTCGACATGAGTTGGGCCACCGCCGCCCAGCCACAACCACACGACGGACGTGTCTTTCGTGCTAATTCCAGAGGCAGCAGCTTCCGCCCGCGAGCGAAGTACGTCCGATAAAGTAAGTGACCCCAATCCAAGCGCGCCAACGCGCAGAAAATCACGACGAGAAGTTCCTTCACAGTTTCCTCGAGTACGCAAGGCGAGCGCTAAGCATGGGGAGATTCCTTTTAAATAGTCATTTCGCAACGAGTTGCGAACACATCAAAGCAAACTAATGCGTTAATGTAACGAATCCGGAATCAAAAGGTCAAGCGAATTCCGGCATATCAGGCATATCTCGACAACTTCACCTTACAGCCCCCCGAATGTCTTACTGGCCGATCGTCCACGTCTAAAGCTGTTGACCTCGCAGACTGCGTCGTGCCCCAGGTGGCACGCCCAAAGCCCCAGGCGCTGGGCGTGGACGCAACAGCGAAGAAGGTCGCGCTCTCGCACTTCAGCCACGCCCTTCGCAGACTCAGGGTGTGCCACACAACGCGAGTCCAGTGTGGCACGCCCAAAACGCAGCGCTGGGCGTGGACGCACAGTGAAGAAGGTGTGCCTCCTCGCCGCAGTAGTCTAGTGTAGTAGTGTCACACCAAAAACGGGAAAGAGGCTCCAACACAACAGAAGATGATCTATGCGGTAGGGCTCAAACAATAGAGGATACGTACACGGTAAGTAGACGCGACCGACATCGCATCATCCATGGATCCATCATCACCTCGTGTCAAACAAACGTCACACAATGCAACGTCACGCGAACGTCACGATATAATATTCAGCAGTCTAAAATCTAAAACATCTAACAATAATCTAAATATTAGCGGGTAAAGAGCTAGGAATGTACCGCGCCGGGTGGGGCACAAAAGCATCACAACACGATTATTTTCCAAAAGACGATTGCTTCTTGCACGCGAATGGCTTTCGCAGCAAGTAAACGTGTCTATCTCTTTCGTCGTCGCTGAAAGAAATGGAACAGCCTGATTGACACGCGGCATCAGCAGCTAGAGTCTTGCAGCACGCACGATACCATTGAAACGCGACGCTGTGTGCTACACACACTGTTTGAATGAATCCCATTTACACTTCTTCATACCACTACCCATCTCATCATCAGCCATGTTCTTTTTCTTTATCGGTGGCGTCGAGCCAACCATCAAGCAGACGCTCGAAACATCCGTGGGACCCTGTCCCAACTGTCCAGGCAGAGTCGATCTAGTTGAAACTGCAAAAACATTCAAGGCTTTCTTCATTCCGCTTTGGACTTTTGGGGGCACCAAGGAGGCCATGTACTGCAAATCGTGCAGATACCTTGAACCTCGTCATGTGTACGATCTTCGCTCTACTCAGTCGTCAGCAAAAGGGGCGACCTCCTCTTGCCCCGCTTGTGGAACAGCGTTGCTGCCGGGATGGCAGTTTTGCCCAGCATGTGGCAAGAGCCGCTAGTTTGATGGTAGGAACGACTTTTTGTGAGTTAGCTGTGGAATGATGTTGTCGTTTGCTTTTGTGTGCAGAGATTTGCACTTGGACGTGACGGTTGGCTGATGCTTTTTTAGTGCGTTGCAATGACCACACATCTTGAGCGTGAAATTCAGAAGCAGCAAAGTCCGATTGTGTTCCACACTCTAAAGTGCCACTGCTGTCAGTCGTGCGCGCTCTGTGATTTGTTGCCCACTACACAGAGATTCTTGAACACAAGAAGGAACATTGTTTTTAGCTCAGCTCACCTATTTACAGAGAGAACTTATGTTAGGTCCCAGTTTAGGCTATTCAGTCATTTCTTGCTACTTTGCAAGGTTTAGCTTTGAAATTTGTTTTAGCAAAGTATTGAGACGCTTTAACTCTTGACCCTGTAATTGGTCTAGCTTGATTATGAGATAACGTATTTTTTCTAGAATAAGAAGCAAAGAAGCAACTGTCCTTTGGCCTAATACGTGTCATACTAATAGCCTACGGCGCCTTCGTGCTGGAGGGTGTCAACAGTATTCCCGCATCGGACAAGCTGCGCGGGTACGCGAGGTTCGTCGATGACTGTACCCTGCAAGTGGATGATCACCTTCGCGTTGCATTCAGGCGAGCAGTGATCGCCACCGGCTCTTCGCCGAGCATTCCGGCAGCGCTGGCGCACCTGGGCGATCGCCTTGTCGTCAATGACCACGTGTTCGATTGGGACCGGCTGCCGCGCGCGGTCGCGGTGTTCGGCCCCGGCGTTATCGGACTGGAGCTCGGGCAGGCGCTGCATAGACTGGGCGTGCGGGTATGCGTGTTCGGCCGGGGCGGTGCCGTGGGCGCGCTCAGCGACCCCGCGGTTCATGACTACGCCATGCGAACGTTCCAGAGCGAGTTTTCTCTGGAGCCCAACGCCAGAGTGCTTGCGCTCGGGCGCGAAGACGATGAAGTGGCGATACGCTTCATTGGCGGCGACGGCCGGGAGCGAGCGGATTCGGTGGACTACGTGATTGCGGCAACCGGGCGCAAGCCCAACGTCGGGCGGCTGGGCCTGGATCACACGTCGATCGAATTGGACGCACAGGGCGTGCCGCGCTTCGATCCACTGACGCTGCGCTGCGGCCGCAGCCACATTTTCATCGCCGGCGACGCCAACGCCGAAGTGCCGCTGCTGCACGAGGCGGCCGACGAAGGGCGCATCGCCGGCGAGAATGCCGCGCGCTACCCGGACGTGCGAGCGGGATTGCGCCGGGCGCCGCTGGCGGTGGTCTTCACCGACCCGCAACTGGCCATCGTCGGCCGCAACCATGCCGAACTCTTACCCGGCCGGTTCGTAACGGGTGAGGTTTCGTTCGAAGACCAGGGCCGCAGCCGGGTGATGCTGCGCCACCAGGGGTTGCTTCACGTCTATGCCGACGTGCGCAACGGGCGCCTGCTCGGTGCGGAAATGGTCGGGCCCGACGCGGAGCACATCGGCCATCTGCTCGCCTGGGCGCTGCAAGCAAAGCTCACCATCGCGCAGATGCTCGAGATGCCTTTCTATCATCCGGTGGTGGAGGAGGGTTTGCGCACCGCGCTGCGCGATTGCCATGCCAAGCTACAAGATGCTCAAGCCGTGCGCATCGCCGCCGCGGAGACTCGGGTGGAGGCGGTCTCGTAGTCAACCATGGGTACGTGAATGCCGATGGCGTCGATTGCCAGCTAGAGCGGCTCTCCGGGCACCCGTACCAGTGGTTCCGAGCGAAATCTGCAACCCCCAGCGACAACGACGTGCCGCCGGGGTTGCGATCGAGCGCGGGACGTCAGCGCCACCTGATTGGGGCGGTTGCGAACCTTTAACATTGTGCGGTTGGCCCGATCCCAGTGGCTCCCGCCATGATTGTTATTTCAGTCGTCGTCATCATCATCATCATCATCACGGCCAGTACTGATAAATCGGTCGAGCACGTTGCGCGTCATCTGCTGCGCACGCGAATCCACTCGCGACGAATTCTCCATGCCATAGTCATCCAATCCCCACGGCCATTGGTTTGTACCGGTGGCGAACACCAGCGCGCCGCTGCGCGCCATGTAGATCGTCATGTCGGAGAACGGCGCGCCGGTGTCGCCCTCGAACACCGGCGTGGGGCCGGAGCGGCACAAGACCACGAGATTCCGCGGCGATCTCCCATTGTCGAAGACGCGGTCAACTTCGTAGCCAAGCAAGCCCCTAAGCCTGCTGCCCTCCCTCAGTGTGGTGCGGTCGAACACCCAGTGGGACGGATTTGCGACGATTACGTCGTCCACCTTGGGCGTCATGTCATTGAGTACGAAGACATCGGGAATCGTGTTGAAGTAGTACATTACGCCGACCAGTGAATTTTCCGGCCCGAGGGCGTAGCGGACGTTGTCGAAGAAGGGGTCGCGCCACAGGGTAGTGGTGAGATGCTTCCGCCTCCAGTCCTCGGAATAGGGATCGAACACCGTGTCGTCGGGGCCTTCACGCAGGGCCTGGAACCGGTAGGCGACTATCGTGTCGGTCGACTGCCGGGTGTATGAGCTTGTCTCGAAGCGGATCTGCCAATAGCAGGTGTTGGCACCGAAGAACCCCAGATTGACGCCGCGGTCGCGGGCGGACTCGACATTGATGCGCATCTGGTAGGTCCAGTACTCGTCGTGGCCGACGGACAAGAACGCGCGACTATCGAATAGCTGCCTCGGATCGCGGTGGATGTCAACATTGGTCGTGTAGGCCACGTCGTAGCCCTCGGTTTCCAGGAAGCGCACCATCGGGTATTCCCATCGGAAGCCGACGCCCAGTCCGTGGGTGTCGTCGGTTCCCTCGAACGTCAGCCCGTAGGGGCGGTTGAACGACACTTTCACGGCCGGGGTGGCGTCGCCGGTGGCGGAGAAGTACACGGACTTGCCGCCCCACTCGTTGTAGCACTGGTCGGTGGTGACGCTCGATTGGAACAGCAGGTCGGGTTTGCGTTTGTCGTCGCGCACGACGAAGCGGATGTAGCTCTGCTTGCCGGTCGCATTTTCGGTCAGCTTGGCGACGTACATCCCGCTGGTCCAGCGGTCCTTGTAGTCCTTTTGCTTCTTCGGCACCAGGCTGAGCTGTGATCGCCAGCGGCATTCGACGAGTCCGGTTTCTAGATCGATTTTAGGCTCCCGTTGCGCGATGCCGTAGAACCACATCGGGTCGGTGACCCTCAATCCGCCTTTTCCCCCGTACCAGCCAAGCCGGAAGATCTCCATCTTGTAGCTCGCGGGCCAGCCTCTGCGGTCGCGCGTACCGACGTTGACATAGAAACAGATCTGCTCGTCCAAATCGACGCTGGGCGCGGAAGCATAGCCCTCGATCTCCCGGTTCTCGGCCGGGTCCATGAGCTGCCATTCTTGCGTGCCGACGACGCACTTCTTGCAGGATTTGGGCGGCTTGCCGTATCGCTCGACAAGATTCCGCAGCTCGGGTGAGAGCGTGCCGGTCGATACGACCGGATCGGCCGCACGCAATGCCGACGGGAGCATCGCCGCCGCACTGCCTGCCGCCATTGCCTGTAGAAACTTGCGCCGGTTCTTTCCGCTTTCCTCGTCCATCTTGTTCTCCTTTTGGTGTCTGAATTGCAAATTGAACGGGGAAGCGGACCGGCAAGCGGTCCGCGCAAACGCGCGAAGCGGCACGACCGGGCGCGACTTGCGCCGCGAACCGTCGATCACTACACGGAAGTGAGAAATGAGGAGCACCGGGTTCCCCGTTTGCCCGGAGCCCAATTGTCGCCCGGCGCTATTCCATATTCAAGCGCTTGGAGCACAGGAATTTTGAATCGCCGCAGTTGTCGCGTTCGCGGCAACCGACCGAGCGCTCCGGCTTGCCCGCCGATTCAAGTGTCGGCGCGTCTCCGCCGTTAAGTGCATCACGTTTTCGTGATCGAGTCGGCTCCCATGAATGCCACAGTTCGTCTATTCATATCGCTTGCGCTCTCCCTCTTTGTTGGTCACGCCGGCGCGGCGGTCTACTACATTGATGCCTCCGCAGGCAGCGATCGCGATAGCGGTCTCGCGCCCGTGCGGAAAGGCTCCAGATCAACCAACGGGCCATGGCAGACACTCGAAAGAGTCTCGGCCGCGGCGCTCAAGCCGGGCGACAGCGTGCTGCTCAAGTGCGGCGAGGTTTGGCATGAGCCCCTTCGGCTCGCCGTGTCTGGAGCCAGCGCGAATCCGATCAAGGTCGGCGCCTATCCGACGCCGTGCGCAAATCGCCCGACAATCGACGGCTCGTTTGCGATTCCCGGCTCGAGCTGGAGTCCCTATGCAGGCAGGATCTTCCGCGCGAAGCTCCCGGTCGATCTGATCGCGGACGGCTCGTTCGGCACCGGATTCGGCGGTTGGGGTGCGTCCTCCCGCCGCAACGATGCGCTCATCCTTCCGGAAGCGGATTGCGGCGCCAACGCGGCGCCCTGTCTTGGCTTCGTGAGCGGCATGGGAAACAAGAGCAGCATCGTCCACAGCGATGACTTCGCGATCGATGGCGCGACGAAATACAAGATCTCCTTCGCGCTCAGGGCGCCGAGCGGTGTTCGGGTCAACGTCGTGCTCCGGCGCAGTGCCGGGTCTGACGCTGACCTGGGTCTGGCCGCGCAGGTCGATGGCAGCGGTGCGTGGCAGACCTACACCTATGACGTCACCGCTTCGGACAGCGTGCGCGATGCCCGACTCGAGTTCGAGGTACCGCCCCGGCGTGTGAAGATCGGACTCGATGATGTTCGCGTCGCGGGAACCGCCGTGCTTGCCCGGCAGCTATTCGCCGACGGTGAAGCGCTCGCGATAGCACATCATCCCAATCGCGGCCACGACAGCTTGCGGCCTCAGTCGCCATATCTGCCCATGGCCGAGGACGCGGATCGCAGGCCCAGCGGCGGCGAGCTTGTGAGCACCTACCTCAGCACCGGGCCCGATCTAGTCCTGCCGGCCGGTGCCGCCATCGGCCCCGGCGTCGGCGTGCGGGTGCTCACCAATGCATGGCTGATCGACGAGCGCAGCGTTGCCGCGGTGGTCGGGCGGCGGCTCTACTTCGACCGGCCGAGCAGCTTTGCGCTCGAGCGCGGCTGGGGCTACTACTTGGTCGGTGCGCTGTGGATGCTGGATGAACCCGGCGAGTGGTATTTCGACGCGGCGAAACACGAGCTCTACGTCTGGATGCCCGATGGCGCGGCGCCGGGCGAGCGGGTCGCGGTGGGATTCCAAGATACCGCGATCGATGTGTCGCGTTTGGCGAATGTCGTGATCGACGGACTGGCAGTGCGAAGGGTCGGCACCGGTGTGCGCATGCGCGACTCCAATGCCGTCGCGCTGCGCAATAGCGCCATCGCCGACACCGAATTCGACGGCGTCGACGCGGTCGGCGCACGCGGCGGCGTGATCGAGGGCAACGAAATCAGCCGGGCGGGCCGAGATGCCGTGGTCGGCGCCGACTTCGTCAATGGCGGTATCGCCCGCGGACTACACATCTCCGGCAATGAGATCAACGAGAGCGGCGTGCGCCTGAAGGCTGGACAGATCGTCAGCTTGCCGGTCAAATCCTTCGCCGCCATCCACGCCGGCGAGCAGGCGAGCGTCGTCGGCAACACCGTGCGCAATGCCAACTACATCGGCGTGCGGCCGATGACGGGCACCACCGTATCCGACAACACCGTCGAGAACACCTGTCTGGTGCTGGACGACTGCGCCGGAATCTACACCAACGATAGCGGCAGCAATAGCACGATAAGCGGCAATCTCGTGGTGCGCGCGGTAGGCAATCTGGATGGCAAACCGCCGGGAGAAGAAACCCAGGCCCAGGGGATCTATCTGGACGACCTCGCCACCAATGTCTGGGTCGTGGGGAACACCGTGGTTGACGCCGACTTCGGCATCCAGCTACACAACGCGAACAACAACCGCATCCACGGAAATACGTTGTATGGCAATCGCCGCAATCAAGTTTGGCTGCAAGAGGACAGCAACCGCTCACGCGCGAAAGGCGACGTGTACGGAAACGAGTTCATGAGCAACCGAATGTTTCCAACAGCGCCGGGGCTCGCGATCGTCCAGAACACCATCTACGCGAGCACGGCGGCGTTCGCCACCTACGACCACAACCGCTATTCGTCGCTGCTGTCGGCGCGCATGGCGAACGAGAGATGGACTGGCGGCAGCGCGCGCCACACGCTCCCGCAGTGGAAGCAGGCGCGCACCTCGAACGGTACGCCGCGCAATCTGGATCGCAATGCTACCGAGGTGACCGGTGACAACGCCGCGGCGTTCCAAGTGGCAGGCGTGAACAAGCTGTTCAACGGCGACTTCGCCGGCGGCACCGCGCGCTGGGGCGCCTGGAACGAGACTGCCCCATACTCTCAGAGCATTCTGGAGTCCTGCGTGCCGGGTCGCTGCCTTAGGTTTGTCGCCGGCGCCTCGACCAGCCTGCTGTCGAGCCCGAATTTTTCCGTGGCCCAGGACGGCTGGTACCGGGTCGCGTTCGATCTGAAGACCGGTGTCGGCGGTCAACACGTCACAGTGGGAGTGCGCCGCGGCGGCGGCGGCAACAACGGCTACGAGTGGTTGCAAGCCGCAGCCGAGAGCGTCAGCGGCAGCACGGCATGGCAGCGCTACGCGTTTGTCTTCAAGGCCACGGCGACCGTGAACGAAGACGACCCGATCACGCTCGACAACGGCGCCCGTATCGATTTCGCCGACGTGCAGCCGGGTCAGACGATCACCGTCGCCAACGTGCAGGTGGTGCCGCTGAATCCGGTGGATTCCGCCATGAAGAGCCGCATTCTGCTCAATCCCAATTCCGCCGGCGCGTCGCTGCGCTGCCCGGACGACACGACCGATCCGCATGTATGCGGCAGGTACCTGCGCTTCTCCGATGGCGCGCCGCTGGTCTGGCCCTATGCGCTGCCGGCACGCGGCTCGGAGATCATCTACGCGCGCTTCGGCGGACTCGCCGACGCCGATGGCGACGGCATTACCGACGCGCAGGATACCTGTCCCGGTTCGCCACCCGGCGCCCCTGTCAATGCCGCTGGGTGTGCATTCAGCCAGAGCTATCGCTAGTCGCGCGCCGTCCGCGGGCCGGGTTCAGGCTTGCATCCGCACCGACCGGCCGCAAATTGGGCGGCGGGGGCTTTCCTGCTACAATTCGACCGCTTTCCAGAGCACGGCAAGAGGCTTGAATTGCATACTTTACAGGGGGTTCTCGATGGCTGTTGAACGCACGTTGTCGATTGTCAAACCGGATGCGGTCGCCAAGAATGTCATTGGCCAGATCTACGCGCGCTTCGAGGCCGGCGGCCTGAAGATCGCGGCCGCAAAGATGGCTTGGTTGTCGCGTACCGAGGCCGAAGGCTTCTATGCGGTGCATCGCGAACGCCCGTTCTTCAAGGATCTGGTGGATTTCATGACATCGGGTCCGGTGATGATTCAGGTATTGGAGGGCGAGGGCGCGATTGCCAAGAATCGAGAGCTGATGGGCGCAACCGACCCGAAGGAGGCGGCGCCCGGCACGATCCGCGCCGATTTCGCGCAAAACATCGATGCCAATGCCGTGCACGGCTCGGACGCCCCGGAGACCGCAGCGGTGGAGATCGCCTATTTCTTTCCGGCGTCGGAGACCTTCTCGCGCTGATCCAGGCAATGCCGCGGCGGGTAGACAGGCTCCCTGGCACCGTGTCCGCGGCGCCGAGAGCCCATTAACCCTCGGCGGCCTGGTGCGACGGCTTTCGGCACCGGCAGAACGAGCGAAGCGATGATCAACCTACTGGACCTCGATGCTGCCGGCCTCGTCTCCTTCATCGGAGACTTGGGTGAGAAGCCGTTTCGCGCGCGCCAGGTATTGCGCTGGGTTCACCGTTTCGGCGAGTCCGACTTCGAGCGCATGAGCAATGTGGCGAAGGCCTTACGGGCGCGGCTCGCGGCGTCGGCCACGGTGACGGCGCCGCCGATCGTGCGCGACGAAATGTGCGGCGACGGCACCCGCAAGTGGCTACTCGACGTCGGCGGCGCGAACGCGGTGGAATGCGTGTTCATCCCCGAACAGGGCCGCGGCACGCTGTGCGTTTCGACCCAGGCCGGCTGCGCGCTGGATTGCGCCTTCTGCTCTACGGCTCGCCAGGGTTTCAATCGGAATCTGAGTGTCGCCGAGATCATCGGCCAGCTCTGGCTCGCCAACCGCATGCTCGGCGCGACCGAGGCGCCCACGGGTGCGCAAGAGCGCGCGATCAGCAACGTCGTGTTGATGGGCATGGGCGAGCCGCTCGCCAACTTCGACAACACCGTGACCGCGCTTCGGCTGATGCTCGACGACAATGCCTACGGGCTGTCGCGGCGGCGGGTGACGGTATCCACCTCGGGCATCGTTCCCAACATAGACCGCTTGGCGCAGGCGTGCCCGGTGGCGCTGGCGGTGTCGCTGCACGCGCCGAACGATCCCTTGCGCGATGCGCTGGTGCCGATCAATCGCAAATATCCGCTGGCCGAACTGCTGGCTGCCTGCCGCCGCTATCTGGCGCACGCGCCACGCGATTTCATTACCTTCGAATACGTCATGCTCGACCGGGTCAACGACTCCGATGCCCAGGCGCGCGAGTTGCTGCGATGCGTGCGCGAGGTTCCTTGCAAATTCAACTTGATTCCGTTCAACCCGTTTCCGGGCTCGGGATTTCGGCGCTCGCCGGCGCCGCGCATCCGACGCTTCGCGCAGATTCTGATGGATGCGGGTTACATCGCGACGACGCGCAAGACGCGCGGCGAGGCGATCGACGCCGCGTGCGGGCAGCTCGCCGGCCAGGTCCAGGACCGCACGCGCCGCAGCGAACGCCGCGTCATATCGATTGCCGGAGTGGCTGCATGAAGAAGCTGGTGCTTATCGCCTTTGGGCTGCTTGCCGGCTGCGCAGGTTTGCAGAGCAACCGTCCGCCACCGCAGCCCGAGCTGCCGACTCCGCAAGCCAAGGTAGGCGATCCTCGCACGCGCGCTAAGGCCCACGCCGACCTGGGAATGATCTATCTGCAGGGCGGGCGCTTGGCGGTCGCCCTGGAGGAGGCGCGGATCGCCCTGGAAGCGGATTCGAACTACGCTCAGGCCTACAATCTGCGGGGTCTGGTGCGCATGAATCTGCGCGAATACGCGCAGGCCCAGTCGGACTTCGAACAGGCCCTGCGCCTCGCGCCCAACGACCCGGAGATCAACAACAACTTCGGCTGGTTTCTATGCACGCGTGATCGCGAACAGGACGGCATTCGGCACCTGATGACGGCGGTGAAGAACCCGCTCTACAACACGCCGACGCGCCCCTATACCAACGCCGGTCTATGCGCGCTGCGGCTCAAGGACGCCAGCGCGGCCGAAGAGTACTTCCGCCAAGCGGTCATGGCCGATGGCAGCAACGTGCAAGCGATCTACCAGCTGGCGGACCTGCGCTACCGCCGGGGCGATTATGCCGATGCCAAGCGTTTCGTCGCCGAAGTCAATCGCCTGATCGAACCGACCGCCGAGTCGCTATGGTTGGCGTTGCGTATCGAACGCAGGCTCGGAGATCGCCAGGCCGAAGCCGGGTTCGCTTCCCGGCTGCGGCGCAACTTCTCTGGAACGCGCGAATACCAAGCGCTGATGCAAGGGCAGTTCGATTGAGTTCGAAGCAGGACGAGCAACCGGGCCCGTACCCGGCCGGTCCGGGTGCGCTGTTGCGTCGGGCGCGCGAGTCCCACCGGCTGTCGATCGCCGACGTTTCGTACGCGATCAAGCTGACGCCGCGCCAAATCGAGGCGATCGAAACGGGCGACTTCGCCAGCCTGCCCGGGCAGACCTTTGCCCGGGGCTTCGTTCGCAACTACGCGCGCTATCTGCAGATCGACCCCGAGCCGCTGGTGCTGATGGTCGAGGAGCAGATGGGTCAAGCCCGAGTCGACTTGAGTCCGGTTTCCAACGCCAGTGCGCCAATGCCCGCCGCGGCGAGCGGAGTACCTGGACCGCTGATCGGCCTGGTCATCCTGGCAGTCGCGGCGCTAGGGGTGATAGTGTATTTCGAGCGCGTTCGCCCCGAGCAGGCGACAAGCATTGCGCCGGCTACGCTGCCGCCCGCGGTGCGGCAGGCAGGCTCGGTCGTGGCGGAAACGGGAGAGGCCGGCAGCGCGGCTCCGGCAGCCGGCGAGACAGCGCCGGCAGGTTCGAGTACTCAGAGCGCTCCGAGCGCCGCGGATGCCGCGAACGCGACGGCGGTCGCCGGTTCGGGAGGGCCGGTCGTGGCGTCCTCGGGCGCCGCGCCCGCACCCGAGTCCCAGGCTGCGACTTCGCCTGCGATCGAACCGGCAGCGCCTACCGAGCCCGCGACCAAAGGCCTGCGCCGGCTCGCATTCCGATTCGACGCCGAGTCCTGGGTACAGGTCAAAGACAGTGCCGGCAACGTGCTCACGATCGGTACCAACAAGGCCGGGACGAGCCGGTTAGTCGAAGGCCAGCCGCCGCTGTCGGTCATCGTCGGCAATTCCGAGTTCGTGCGCTTGGAGGCCGACGGCAAGCCGGTCGACCTCGGCAAGCTCAGCGATGTCGGGGTCGCGCGGTTCAACCTGGAGTAGCTCGAGTGGCGGCAGTAAAAACAATCGCCTCCGGCGCGGCTGCCGAGGCGAATTCCCATGCAGGAAGTCATGCCCCGCGGCGGCCCACGCGCATGGTCCGCGTCGGCCGGGTGGCGATCGGCTCGGCGGCGCCGATCGTCGTCCAGTCGATGACCAACACCGATACCGCAGAGGCGATCGTTACCGCGATCCAGGTCGCGGAACTGGCGCGCGCCGGCTCGGAGATCGTGCGCATCACGGTGAACAACCAGGAAGCTGCCGCGGCCGTGCCGCATATCCGCGACCAGCTCCAGCGCATGGAAGTCGATGTGCCATTGGTCGGCGACTTCCATTTCAACGGCCACAAGTTGCTGGCCGACAACCCGGCTTGCGCGCAGGCGCTGGACAAGCTGCGCATCAATCCCGGCAATGTCGGCAAGGGCTCGAAGCGCGACGAACAGTTCGCGCGCATCGATCGAGATCGCCTGCAGGTACGACAAGCCGGTGCGCATCGGCGTGAACTGGGGCAGCCTGGACCAGGAACTGCTGGCGCGCATGATGGACGAGAACGCTCGCCGCGCTCAGCCTCGGGATGCGACCGCGGTGATGCGCGAGGCGATGGTCGCCTCGGCGCTGGAGAGCGCCGCACAGGCCGAGGCGCTGGGGCTGCCCGGCGACGCCATCGTGCTCTCGTGCAAGGTCAGCGGGGTGCAGGATCTGATCGCCATCTACCGCGACTTGGCCGCGCGCTGCGACTATCCGCTGCATCTCGGGCTCACCGAGGCCGGCATGGGCTCGAAGGGGATCGTCGCTTCGACCGCGGCGATGGCGGTGCTGTTGCAGGAAGGCATTGGCGACACCATCCGGGTTTCATTGACGCCTGAGCCCGACGGCGACCGCCGCCGGGAAGTCATCGTCGCCCAGGAAATCCTGCAGACGATGGGGCTGCGCGCGTTTACCCCGCTGGTGGCGGCGTGTCCGGGCTGCGGTCGTACGACCAGCACCTATTTTCAGGAGCTTGCACGGGACATCCAGGCCTACGTGCGCGACCAGATGCCGGTCTGGCGCGCCGAGTACGACGGCGTGGAGAATATGAGCCTGGCGGTGATGGGCTGCGTGGTCAATGGCCCGGGCGAGAGCAAGCAGGCGAACATCGGTATCAGCCTGCCCGGCTCGGGCGAGCGTCCGGTCGCCCCGGTATATGTCGATGGCGAGAAGACGGTGACCTTGAAGGGCGAGGCGATCGCCGCCGAGTTCCAGGCGATCGTCGATGCGTACGTGGCGCGCAAGTACCCGCGCAAGCTCAAGTGAAGTCGCCGGCCTTGCCCCGGCAGCGCCGCTCCGGATTTGCACCTGCGTTCGATCTTACCCAGGCAATTGCCGGATCTATTGGGGTTTTCGCGTAGTCTGACGGCGCGCTCAACGCCGCTCGCCCTGAGCCCGTCGAAGGGCTTCGACAAGCTCAGCCCGAACGGCATCTGCCCTGTATTTCGGAAACATCAATAGTCCACCCAAACCAACCAGCGACCATGAGTTCGACGATTCAAGCCGTGCGCGGGATGAACGACATCCTGCCCGACGAGGCGCAGTTGTGGGAAGTGTTCGAGGACACCGTGCGCGATTGGCTCAGGGGCTACGGCTACCGGCCGATCCGCTTGCCGATCGTCGAGCCGACGCCGCTGTTCGTGCGCGCCATCGGTGAAGTCACCGACATCGTCGAGAAAGAGATGTACTCGTTCGTCGACAGCCTCAACGGCGAGCAGCTCACCTTGCGGCCGGAGGGAACGGCCTCCTGCGTGCGTGCCGTGCTGGAGCACAACTTACTCTATGGCAGCGCGCAGCGGCTGTACTATGGCGGGCCGATGTTCCGCCACGAGCGCCCGCAGAAAGGGCGATACCGCCAGTTCCATCAGGTGGGCGTGGAGGCGCTGGGCTTCGCCGGACCGGATATCGACGCCGAGCACATCGTGATGTGCGCGCGTCTGTGGGATGATCTGGGGCTGGAAGGGATCGAGCTGGAGTTGAACAGCCTGGGCAGCCAGGCCGAGCGGGCGCGCCACCGCGTCGAGTTGATCGCCTACCTCGAGCGACACGCCGCGGCGCTGGACACGGATGCCGTGCGCCGCCTGCACACCAATCCGCTGCGCATCCTCGATAGCAAGAACCCGGCGCTGCGCGAGATCATCGAAGGCGCGCCGAAGCTGATCGACATGATCGGCAGCGAATCGGCGGCGCACTTCGAGGGCGTGCAGCGCTTGCTCAAGGAGGCGGGCCTGCCGTACCGCATCAACCCCCGCCTGGTGCGCGGACTCGATTATTACAATCTCACGGTATTCGAGTGGATCAGCGATCGGCTTGGCGCTCAGGGTACGGTGTGCGCCGGCGGCCGCTACGACGGGCTGATCGAGCAGCTTGGCGGCAAGCCGGCGCCGGCCTGCGGCTTTGCCATGGGCATCGAACGATTGCTTGCCTTGTGGCGCGAGGCGCACGGTGACGAGGTGCCGCGCGAGCCGCTCGACGTCTACGTCGTGCACCTGGGCGAACACGCCGGCCGGATGGCGTTTCGCATCGCCGAAGACTTGCGCGACGCCGGTTTCAGGGCGCTCCTGCACTGTGGCGGTGGCAGCTTCAAGTCACAGATGAAGCGCGCCGACGCCGCGGGGGCGATATTGGCGCTGATCATCGGCGACGACGAAGCCGCGCAGGATGCGGCTACCATCAAGCCGCTGCGTGAGCCGGTGCCGCAGGTGCGGGTGGCGCGCGCGGATTTGATCGATCGGGTGAGTGAATACCTGATCGGCTCGGAGCAGGAGGAAGACTGACCAAATGGCCACATACGACCTCGAAGAACAGGAACAGATATCGCAGATCAAGCATTGGTGGGAGCGCTATGGCAACCTGGTGACCTGGGCGCTGGTGGCGCTGGCCACAGTCGTCGTCGGCTACCAGGGCTGGAATTGGTACCAGCGCAAGCAGTCCTTCGAAGCCTCGGTCGTCTATGGCGCGGTGCAAAAGGCTGCCGTTGCGAAGGATGTCAAGAAGGCGCGCGATGCCGCCGGCGAACTGCTGGAGAAGTACTCGGGCACCGCCTATGCCGCGCTCGGCGCGCTCGTCTCGGCCAAGGCCCAGGTCGAAGGCGGCGACTTGAAGACCGCACGCGCTCAGCTCACCTGGGCGGCGAGCAACGCCAAGACCCCGGAGCTGCGCGACTTGGCGCGGCTGCGCCTGGCCACCGTGCTGCTCGACGATCAGGCCCCCGACGAGGCACTGAAGCAGTTGGGGGCCGAACCGACGGCGCCGTTCGCCGTGCGCTACGCGGAGTTGAGGGGCGACATCCTCGCCGTCCAGGGTAAGCGCGGCGAAGCCAAGAGCGCTTACGAAGCCGCGCTGACCAAACTCGAGGCTCAGACCGGTAGCGGTGGCGGCGCCCAAAACCCGCTTGCCTTGCGCGCGGTGATTCAACTTAAGCTCGAGACCCTGGGAGAAGGCCAATGAGGCGCGTTGCGGTGGCTGCCGCCGCGCTGTTGCTCCTTTCGGGGTGTTCGGCGCTCGATGTGCTCAATCCGTTCTCCGACAGTTCAAAGGTGAAGATGTCTGAGCTCGAACCGATCGAGCGCAGCGCTGATCTGCGCGTGCAGTGGCAGGGTAGCGTCGGCCGTGCCGGAGACTACATTTTCACCCCGGCGGTAGTCGGCGGCAGTGTTTATGCGGCGGCGCGCGACGGGTCGATCACGCGCTACGACCATGGCGAAGGTGGCGCACGCGAGGTTTGGCGCATCAAGGCGGGACAGCCTCTGTCGGGCGGCGTCGGCGCCGACGGCAAGCTGGTCCTGGTCGGGACGCCGAAGGGGGAGGTCTTGGCGTTCGATAGCGACGGCACGCCGCAGTGGAAGGCGCGCGTCACTTCCGAATTGCTGAGTGCGCCGGTACCCGCCGACGGCACGGTGATCGTGCGCAGCGGCGACAACCGCGTGTTCGCCCTCGATCCGGCCGACGGCAAGCGGCGCTGGGTTTACCAGCGCGCGACTCCGCCGCTGCTCCTGCGCGGCGCGAGCGGTGTCACGGTGGCGGGCGAAGGGGTGCTGGCCGGTTTTCCCGGCGGCAAGCTGGTCGCGATCAGTGTCGCCAACGGCGCCGCCCTGTGGGAAGGCACGGTGGCTTTGCCGAAGGGCGCTACCGAACTGGAGCGGGTTGCGGACGTTGCCAGTGCGCCGGTCGTACTCGATCGCGGCGTATGTGCCGTGGCCTACCAGGGCCGCGTCGCCTGTTTCGATTTGGCCTCCGGCACCGGCCAATGGGCCAAAGAGTTTTCCAGCAGCGTGGGACTCGATATGGATCGCGGCAGCGTCTATGTCACCGACGAGGAGGGCGGTGTGAGCGCCTTCGACCGCAGCACCGGCGCCAGCCTGTGGAAGCAGAGCAAACTGGCGAATCGCGGCGTCGGGCGCCCGCTCGTGGTCGGCAGCTACGTGGCGGTGGCCGATGGGCGCGGTTTCGTGCATCTGCTGCGCAGCACGGATGGCGCTTTCGCTGCGCGCGTCGCGACGGATGGCAGCGCCATCGTCGCCGACCTGCGGCCGATCGACGGCGGTTTGATCGCGCAGACCACCAACGGCGGGCTCTACGCGCTGTCGGTACAGTAGCCCTCCTTCGCCATGAAACCGACGCTGGTCATCGTCGGCCGGCCCAACGTCGGCAAGTCGACCCTGTTCAATCGCCTGACGCGCAGCCGCGATGCGCTGGTGGCGGATCTGTCGGGCCTTACCCGCGACCGCCATTACGGCGTCGGGCGCCTGGGCGCGCGAGGGTACCTGGTGGTCGACACCGGCGGCTTCGAACCGGCGACGCGGGATCCGATCCTGCACCAGATGGCGCGCCAGGCCGAGGCGGCGATCGCCGAAGCCGATGTGCTCCTGTTCATGGTGGACGCGCGCAGCGGCCTGACTCCCTTGGATCAAGCGATCGCCGCGCGCCTGCGCAGCGTGCGCGGCCGCGTCGTACTCGTCGTCAACAAGGCCGAGGGCATGAACCGCGACCTGGTGGCCGCCGATTTTCATGAGCTGGGCTACGGGGCCCCGGCGGTGATCTCCGCTGCCCACGGCGACGCCGTGCATGACCTGGTGGACCTCGCGCTGAGCGGCATTCCGGAGGCCGCAGAGGACGAGGCAAGCCCCGATCGGGGACCCAAGGTGGCGATCGTCGGCCGCCCCAATGTCGGCAAATCGACGCTTGTCAACACGCTCCTCGGTGAGGAGAGAGTCATCGTGTTCGACCAGCCGGGGACGACCCGCGATGCGATCGAGACGCCCTTCGAGCGCAACGGCAGGCGCTACACGCTGATCGATACCGCCGGACTGCGCAAGCGCGGCCGGGTCTTCGAATCGGTGGAGAAGTTTTCCGCCATCAAGACACTTCAGGCGATCGCGGACGCCCATGTGGCGCTGCTGGTGCTCGACGCCAGTCAGGAGATCTCGGACCAGGATGCTCACATCGCCGGCTTTATCGCCGAGGCCGGGCGCGCGCTGGTGATGGCAGTCAACAAATGGGATGTCGCCGATGCCCATCAGCGCGATCGCATCAAGACCGAGCTTCAGCGCAAGCTCGGATTCCTGAGTTTCGCGCGCGTCCTTTACATCTGCGCGCTCCATGCCGAAGGCATCGCACCGCTGCTGCGCGCTGTGGATGGCGCGTACGCCGCGGCGATGAGCCGGCTACCCACGCCCAAGCTCACCCGCGCGCTGCAAGCGGCGGTGGCGAAGCAGGCGCCGCCGCGGCACGGTGTATTCCGTCCCAAGCTGCGCTATGCGCACCAGGGCGGCATGAATCCGCCGCGCATCATCATTCATGGCAACGCGTTGCAGCATGTGCCCGACCCTTACCGGCGCTACCTCGAGCGCACCTTTATGGAGGCCTTCAAGCTTCAAGGGACCCCGCTCAAGATCGAATTTCGCACCTCGCGGAACCCTTACGCGAACTAGGGTGACTAAACGGCTGTGAGGCTCGCCGCCGCCGCGTGGCACGGCGGGCGAAAATGCATTACAGTAGTATGGAAACCACAACAAAGAGGCTGCCATGAGCAATAAGGGGCAATTGCTACAGGACCCGTTCCTCAACACGTTGCGCCGCGAGCACGTGCCAGTGTCCATCTACCTGGTCAATGGCATTAAGTTGCAAGGACAGATCGAGTCGTTCGACCAGTACGTCGTGCTGCTCAAGAATACGGTTACGCAAATGGTGTATAAGCACGCTATATCGACCGTCGTGCCGGCGCGCCCGGTAAGCATCCCCCACGACCACAGCGAGACCTCGTGATCCCATCCCGCGGCGCTGGGCGCCACGCGCACTCCTGAAGCCCTTGTCGGAACACATGTTCGAGCGTCCGGCCGCGGGCGAGACCGTAGTCCTCGTACAGCTCGATCTCGGCGCCGGCAACACCGCCGAGCGCCTTGCCGAGGTTCGCTTGCTGACCTCCAGCGCGGGCGCCGCAGTGGCTGCCGTTGTTCAGGGCAGGCGCGAGGCGCCAAATGCCGCTACCTTTGCCGGCAAGGGCAAGGTCGGCGAAATAGCCGCCGCGATTCGCGATCACGACGCCGACTTGGTGATCTTTAATCATGACTTGTCGCCGGCGCAACAGCGCAACCTCGAGCGTGGCTTGGAGTGTCGCGTTGTGGATCGCAGCAGTCTGATTCTCGACATCTTCGCGCAGCGCGCCAAGAGCCACGAAGGCAAGCTGCAGGTCGAGCTGGCGCAGTTGGATCACCTGGCGACGCGTTTGATTCGCGGCTGGACTCACCTCGAGCGGCAGAAGGGCGGTATCGGTCTTCGCGGCCCGGGTGAGACGCAGTTGGAAACCGACCGCCGATTGATCGGCAAGCGCGTCAAGCTGCTCAAGGAGCGCCTGGCCCAGCTTGTGCGCCAGCGCGGCGTGCGGCGGCGCGCGCGAGTGCGGCGCGAGGTGTTGGCGGTGTCGATCGTCGGCTACACCAACGCGGGCAAGTCGACGCTTTTCAATGCCCTAACCCATGCTCGGGCGTATGCGGCAGATCAACTCTTCGCCACGCTCGATACGACTTCGCGGCGGCTGTACTTGGGTGAGGACACTAACTTGGTGCTCTCGGACACGGTCGGGTTCATCCGCGATCTGCCACATGCGCTGGTGGCCGCGTTTCACGCCACCCTGGAAGAGACGGCGAGCGCCGACTTGCTGCTGCACGTGGTGGACGCAGCGAGCACGGACCGTGCGCAGCAAATCGCAGCCGTCAATGCGGTGCTGGCCGAAATCGGTGCGGCCGATGTTCCGCAGATCGTGGTCTGGAACAAGATCGATGCAGCCCGCTGCGGGCCGGGCTTAGAGCGCGGCGAATATGATAGAATCGAGCGCGTTCGGTTGAGCGCCAAGACTGGCGCGGGGCTTGGGTTTCTGCGAGAGGCCCTGGCCGAAGTCGCCGCCAAGCACAACGCTCCCACTGCAGGCGAAGTCACGACCGCCTGAGCGATCGCTTCGATTCGATATTTCCGACTTCTTTCACTCTCGACATACGTACGCATGAGTTTGCGCCAGAGACTAGCCGGCAGGATCTTCTCTTTGAACGACCCGCAATGGGGTAACCGTCCCGAGGACGGCAACCGGGAAGGTAATCGCGAAGGCAGCCGCGATAACAACCGCCGCGGCAACCAAGGGCCCCCGGATCTCGAAGAGATGTGGCGCGACTTCAATCGTCGCTTGTCCGGCATGTTCGGCAAGAAAGGTGGCGGCGGCAACGGGAGCGGCGGGAGTGGAGGCGGAGGAGGCGGATTTAAACCCCCTGCGCTGAACTTCAAGCAGTTCGGCGGCGGCATCGGCTTGCTGCTCGTTCTTGCGCTTGTGCTTTGGCTCGCCAGCGGCTTCTACATCGTCGACGCGAGCCAGCGCGGCGTCGTGCTCCAGTTCGGCCGTTTCCACGAGACCACCGATCCCGGTCTGCGCTGGCGCCTGCCGTTTCCCTTTCAAAGCAGCGAAGTGGTCAACGTGACCGGCGTGCGCACGGTGGAGATCGGCTACCGCGGGTCGGACAAGAACAAGGTGCTCAAGGAAGCGCTGATGCTCACCGACGACGAGAACATCGTCAACGTCCAGTTCGCGGTGCAGTACATCCTCAAGGATCCGCAGTCGTACCTGTTCAACAACCGCAGCCCGGACGACTCGGTGATGCAGGCGGCGGAGACGGCGATCCGCGAGATCGTCGGCAAGAGCAAGATGGACTTCGTTCTGTACGAGGGCCGCGAACAGATCGCGGTCGATGCGCAGCAGCTGATGCAGGAGATCCTCGACCGCTATACCACCGGCATCCAGATCAGCAAGGTGACCATGCAGAACGCGCAGCCGCCGGAGCAGGTGCAGGCCGCTTTCGACGACGCCGTGAAAGCCGGTCAGGACCGCGAGCGGCAAAAGAACGAAGGCCAGGCCTATGCCAACGACGTGATTCCCCGGGCGCGCGGGACCGCCGCGCGCTTGCTCGAGGAGGCCAACGGTTATCGCGCAGCGCGTGATCGCCACGGCCGAGGGCGACGCCGATCGCTTCAGCCAGATCGTGGTCGAGTACACCAAGGCGCCGGAGGTGACACGCCAGCGTCTGTACCTCGAGACGATGCAGCAGGTCATGAGCAACATCAGCAAGATCATGGTGGATCCACGCGGCAACAGCAACCTGCTCTATCCTACCGCTGGACAAGTTGATTCAGCAGGCGAGCAGCGGTGGGGGATCGCAGTCTAGCCCGGGCGCGGCGGCGGCGGCGGCGTCGGCGGCAAGCGCCGAGGCGGCGTTACGCCAAGCGGCGGAGGCTTCGGCCGCCGCCGCCGCGGCGTCGCTGGAAGCGGCGCGCTCGCGCGAGGCGCTGCGCTCGCGCGACCGAGGAGAGCGCTGATGCGCGACAAACTGCCCTTGTTTGCCGGCGCCGTCGTCGCCGTGCTGATCGTGCTTTCGATGTCGATTTTCACGGTCGATCAGCGCCAGTATGCGATCATCTTCCAGCTGGGCGAGATCAAGAGTGTCATCGACAAGCCCGGCCTGTATTTCAAGTGGCCGCTGATCCAGAACGTGCGCTACTTCGACAAGCGCATCCTGACCTTCGACACCCCCGAACCGGAGCGCTTCATCACCTCCGAGAAGAAGAACGTGCTGGTCGATTCGTTCGTCAAGTGGCGCATCATCGACGTGCGCCAGTATTACATTTCGGTCGGCGGCGACGAGGCGCGAGCGCAGATCCGCCTGTCGCAGACGGTGAATGCCGGGCTGCGCGAGGAGTTCGGCAAGCGCACCGTGCACGACGTGGTCTCGGGCGAGCGCGACGCAGATCATGGAGGAGATGCGAGAGAAGGCGGACGCCGACGCGCGGCAAGATCGGCGTGCAGATCATCGACGTGCGCCTGAAGCGGGTCGATCTGCCGCACGAGGTCAGCGAGTCGTTTATCGGCGCATGGAAGCCGAGCGCAAGCGCGTGGCCAACGAGTTGCGCTCTCACGGTGCCGCCGAGGCGGAGAAGATTCGCGCCGACGCCGACCGCCAGCGCGAGGTGATCGTCGCCGAAGCCTACCGCGACGCGCAGCGGATCAAGGGCGAGGGCGACGCCAAGGCCACCGGCGATCTACGCCAAGTCGCTTGAACGAAAGTCCCGAGTTCTATGCGTTCTACCGCAGCCTCGATGCCTATCGCGACGGCTTCAAGCAACAAGACCGACGTGCTGGTGCTCGAGCCGAGTTCGGAGTTCTTCAAGTATCTGAAGAGCGCGGGTCCGTCGGCCAAGTCCGCCAAGTGAGCGGCGCGATGGGCGCCACACTGCTGGCCGCTTTCGCGCTGATGCTCGTGCTCGAAGGCCTCCTGCCATTTCTGGCGCCGCGCATGTGGCGCGAGACCTTCCGCCGCGCCATCGAGTTGAGCGACGGCCAGATCCGTTTCATCGGCCTGACGTCGATGATGATCGGGATATTTCTGCTGTTCCTCTTTCACTGATGCGCCGCTGGCTCCTGCCCGAAGCGATCGAGGACGTCCTGCCGCTCGAAGCGCGGCATCTCGAACCGCTGCGGCGGCGGTTGCTCGACCTGTTCGACACCCATGGCTACGAGCTGGTCATGCCGCCGCTGCTCGAGTATCTGGAATCGCTGCTCACCGGCTTCGGGCCGCGATCTCGACTTGCGCACCTTCAAGCTGGTCGATCAACTGTCCGGCCGCACCATCGGCGTGCGCGCCGACATCACGCCGCAGGTGGCGCGCATCGATGCGCATCTGCTCAACCGGCAGGGCGTGACGCGCTTGTGCTATTGCGGCAGCGTGCTGCACACGCTGCCCGCGGGGCTCAGTACGACTCGCGAGCCGCTCCAGATCGGCGCCGAGATCTACGGTCATGCCGGCCTCGAGGCCGATGTCGAGATCATCCGGCTGCTGGCGAAGGCCTTGGCCGCAGCGGGCGCCGCCGCTTCGCGGCTCGATCTCGGCCACGTCGGCGTGTTCGGCGCTTGCCCAACGCGCCGGTGTGGAAGCGGAGCTCGAGCAGGAGTTGTTCACCGTGCTGCAGGCCAAGGACATCCCGGCCCTGCGCGAGCTGGTCGCTGGCATTAGCGAGCCGGTACGCTCGGCCCTGCTGGCGTTGCCGGAGCTCTACGGCGGCCCGGAGGTATTGGCGGAGGCGGTGCGGCGCCTGCCGCCGGACGCAGAAATCACCGTGGCGCTGGCGCAGCTGCGCCAGCTGGCCGGTACGCTAGGCGATCTGCCGATCAGCTTCGATCTCGGCGGATTTGCGCGGCTACCACTACCACAGCGGCGTCGTATTCGCGGCCTACTGCGACGGATTGTCCGGGTGCCATCGCGCTGGGCGGACGCTACGACGAGGTCGGCCGCGCCTTCGGGCGCGCACGGCCGGCGACCGGCTTCAGCATGGATCTGCGCGAAGTCGCTCGCATCGTCGCGGCGCCGGACCGGCCGCGGGCGATCCTCGCGCCCCGGCGGCGACGACGCGGCGCTGAACGCCGCGATCGCCGACCTGCGCGCGGCAAGGCGAAACCGTGATCGTCGCGCTGCCCGGTCATGACGCGACCTGGGGCGAAGCCGGCTGCGACCGTGCGCTCGAGCAGCGCGATGGCCGCTGGCAGGTCGTCCCGCTATCCGTATAGTTGTCGGTAGAGCGCTTCCAAGGAGCAAGCGAAGATGGCAAAGAACGTCGTGGTCATCGGCACCCAGTGGGGCGACGAGGGCAAGGGCAAGATCGTCGACTGGCTGACCGACCACGCGCAGGGCGTGGTGCGCTTTCAGGGCGGACACAATGCCGGCCATACGCTGGTGATCGGCGGCAAGAAGACGGTCCTGCACCTGATTCCCTCGGGCATCCTGCGCGACGAGCGTCGACCTGCTACATCGGCAACGGCGTGGTGCTCTCGCCCGAGGCGCTGCTTCAGGAGATCGACGAGCTGGAGGCGGCCGGCATCGACGTCGCGCGGCGCCTGCGCATCTCCGAAGCCTGCCCGCTGATCCTGCCGTACCACGTCGGCGCTCGACGAGGCGCGCGAAGCGGCGCAAGGGCGAGGCCAAGATCGGCACCACCGGGCGCGGCATCGGGCCGGCCTACGAGGACAAGGTGGCGCGGCGCGCGCATCCGCCTGCAGGATCTGCTGCGGCCGAAGCGCTTCGCCGAGAAGCTGGCGCGAGGTGCTCGACTACCACAACTTCGTGCTGCAGCACTACTCTCACGGGCAGCCGGTGGATTTCCAGAAGACGCTGGACGAAGCGCTGGCCTTCGCGGCGCGGCTCGAGCCGATGGTGGCCGACGTGCCGCGCGCGCTGTACGAGGCGCAATCGCGGCGGCGCCAATCTGCTGTTCGAGGGCGCGCAGGGCACGCTGCTCGACATCGACCACGGCACCTATCCGTTCGTGACCTCGAGCAACTGCGTCGCCGGCGCGGCGGCGGCGGGCGCCGGCGTCGGCCCGAACATGCTGCACTACGTGCTGGGCATCACCAAGGCCTATACCACGCGCGTCGGCGGCGGACCGT
Source organism: uncultured beta proteobacterium (assembly GCA_963822375.1). Lineage (GTDB taxonomy): Bacteria > Pseudomonadota > Gammaproteobacteria > Burkholderiales > Rhodocyclaceae > CAWGHV01. Next base: position 24,146 of record CAWGHV010000012.1, read on the forward strand.
TTCCCGACCGAACTGATCGGACGACGATCGGCAAGCACCTCGCCACGCGCGGCAACGAGTTCGGCGCCACCACCGGACGGCCGCGACGCTGCGGCTGGTTCGACGCCGCGGCGCTGAAGCGCTCGATCCAGATCAACGGCGTCTCCGGCTTGTGCGTCACCAAGCTCGATGTGCTCGACGGCGTCGAGGAGCTGAAGCTGTGCACCGGCTACAAGCTCGATGGCGGCGGCAAGTTTAGCGATATCCTGCCGGTCGGCGCCGAGGATCTCGCGCGCTGCGAGCCGGTCTACGAAGTCATGCCCGGGCTGGAAGGAGAGCACCGTCGGCGTGCGCGAGATCGAAGCGCTGCCCGCCAACGCACAGGACTATCTCAAACGCATCGAACAGGTCTGCGCCGTGCCGATAGACATGATCTCCACCGGCGCGGAGCGCGATGAGACCATCGTCCTACGGCATCCGTTCGATGCGGATGCGGCAGTTTCGTAGCGGCCGAACTTATTGCGATCCGAAGAGCCTCACGGCGAATGCGATGCCGGCGAGGGCGGTGAAGAACAAGGCTAGGTGGAAGAACGACCACAGCCGATAGCGGCGCGCGAGTTGAGCCGGGCTGGTATTGGAGATCAGGTACAAGCCGCCGCTGTCGGGCCGGCGCAGTACATGGGTTTCCGCGTGTGCCCGGGTTTCGCGGTGCGCTCGTAGCACCTCCGCTTTGGCTGCTGCGCGGGCCGCTTCCCATTCGGCGATGTCGATTTCGCCGTCGCTATTGCCGTCGAAGCGCTGCAGCAGCGCCGGCCGGTCGCATTTCCACTCGGCCAGCAGGTTCTTCACATCTTCCCCCACGCGCAGGTCGATCTCCACGGTGCCCTTGGTGTCGAAGTGCCCGAGGGCATACACGGGGTCGCGCTCGATCAGGGTCCATTGGGTGTAACGGCGCCCGCTCTGGGTCCACCGATCCTTGCGCGTGACGAGCAATTCCGCCCCTTCCGGATCGACCAGGCATTCGCCGCTGCCGTCGTCGAGGATGAACGACCCGTCGCTCTCGCCACTGTCCTCATGAACCCAGCGATTGTCGCTATCGCGGCGTTCGATGCGGTACCGATACCATAGGCAAGGCAGACCGCTAAGCGGACTCAGCAATGGCAGTCCGGCGAGCTGCTTGCCCACACCTTGGAGCTCGACGTAGCCCTGGGCGGCGGCGGCGATGCGCGACGTCGGCGTATCGTCGATGGCGCGCCTGCGGCGCGTCGTCGATGTCCACGCCAAGAGGCTGATTGCGCCGGCGAGCGCACAGCAGACAAGAATCGCAGATGGTGTAGAAAAGCCGGCAGCGACGCCGAAGAAGGCGAGGGGGGCGGCGGAGGTGATGAGTTGCGCATAGCCGCGGCGCAACGAGACCAACATGCGAGAGCGTGGCTAGGTAAACAGAGCCTTTAGATCGACGTCGGCTTTCTCAACCGTCGCGAATTCAAGCAGCGGCTTGGGCTCGAAGTTGAACATATGGGCGACGATGGCGTCCGGGAATTGCTCGATACGAACGTTGTTGATGTTGACGCTTTCGTTGTACAGCTCGCGTCGATCGGCAATCGTGTTTTCCAGTGCGGTGATGCGCTGTATCAGCTGCAAGAAGTGCTCGTTGGCCTTCAACTCAGGGTAGGCTTCCGCGATCGCGAAGAGCTGTCCCAGGCCGGCGCGCAGCGCGCCCTCCGCCTGGCCGAGCGCTGGAATGTCGAGCTTTTCGCGCGCCGCGTGTACGCGAGAACGCGCCTCGATGACTCTTTGCAGCGTCTCTTGTTCGAACTGCTTGTACTGCTTGCAGCTCTCGACCAGCTTCGGCAGCTCATCGTGGCGCTGCTTGAGCAGCACGTCGATATTCGCCCAGGCCTTCGCCACCGCGTGCTTGATCTGCACCAGACCGTTGTAGATGATGATGCCATAGAGCGAGAGGACGACGACGAGTCCCAGAATCAGTAGCGCGGCGATACTCATGAATGCTCCCTATTCCGGCCGAATCAGAACCATACGGGCCCGGCGTTTCGACTCAGGCTGGCTCGGCGCTTGCCCACGCATGATAGCGAAGCGCGAAGTCACTTGGAACACGATGTCTTCAGCGCGCGGCCGGTCGATCGACCGGGCTCAGGCGCCGATGTCGCTGAGATACGGGTCGACCCCCGCTCGCATCATTACCTGATCGACGCTCAAGTGCAGCAGCTCGGCGATGGTCGCGAAATCGCCGGGTAGCGCGGGGTCGTTCCATCCGTTGGCCGAATGGCGTGCCAAGCTGACCGCGAAGACCACGTTTTTCACCCGCGGATTGTCGGCTTGGTTGTCGTTCATCAACGTTTGCAGCAAGGCGGGCAAGTGCCACGTTTGCGCCAGTTCAAGCTGCAACTCCAGCGCAGTGACACCGAACACCTCCAGCTGCGCCGTCTGGCTGCGCATGGCGGGGTTCCGATGCTGGAGATCAGCCGCGCGCTGTGACAATTCGGGGGCGAAACACCACAACAGGGTCTCGGCGATGTCGTGCAATAGCGCTGCGACGGTAATCTCGTCGACGTCGAGATCGTGGCGCAGCAAGGCCCAGTCGCGAGCGTAGTGGGCGGCACGCCGGGCACGGCCGATCACCCGCAGCAATCCCAGCAACGCCTCGGGCAGACCCAGCAGTTGATCTTCCGCGACCGGCTGGCTTTCGAATTGGCGGAAGAATGGGGAGATTCCGAGCATCATGATGGCTCGGTCGATGGTCGTGATGTTGACGATCTGGCGGCGCCTTCTATGCGACTCGATGAAGGCCAGCACCTTGACGGTCAGCAACGGATCCTGCAGGACGGCGGCGGCGAGCGTTCTGCCGTTGACCCGGTCTTCCTGCTCGCGCAGCCGTGCAAGCTCGCGTTTCGTGCGTCGCAGTACGGGAATATCGACCTGGGCCAAATAGGCAACCCAGGCGGGCAAGTCTGCAAGCGGTGCAGTTATCATGCGGAGTTCCGGGCCGAATCACAGTTGCTGCAAACTACGGCACGGTAATGCGCGGCTTGAGCGACGGCGCCCGGCGCCCGCCCGGGATACTGCGGAGTGGTCTATGTGTCCTGGTCGAAATCGATGACGACGCGGTCGGTCACCGGGTAACTCTGGCACGCCAGGACGAAGCCGCGGGAGATCTCGTAGTCTTCCAAGGCGAAATTGGCATCCATGTTGACCCGCCCATCGACCACCTTGCAGCGGCAGGTCGCGCACACGCCGCCCTTGCACGAGTAGCGCATGTCGAATCCGTGTTGGAGCGCGGCGTCCAGGATCGACGTCGTATCCTTCTCCATGGCGAAGCTGCGCGCCGCCCCGTCCATGACCACGGTGACCTCGCATTCCTGTTTGCCGAGCACCGGCTTTAGCTTCGGCACGTGGGTCTGCTTCGGTATGCTCGCGGCGAACAACTCGATCTTGATCTTGGTCTTGGGCACGCCGGCGGACGCCAGCGCCGCCTTCACTTCGTTCATCATGCCTTCGGGCCCGCAGATGAAAACGAAGTCCACGTCGTCCAGCGGCACCCAGCGCTCGAACAGCTCCTGGCATTTGTAGCGGTCGATGCGGCCGTTGAACAGGTCAATGTCTTGGTGCTCGCGGCTCATGACATGCACGAGATTGAAGCGCTCCAGGTAGATATCCTTCAGCTCGGCCAACTCCTCGCGGAAGATCACGTTGGACGAGGCATGGTTACCGTAGATCAACGTGAATCGGCTGTGCGGCTCGGCGACCAGGGTCGTCTTGACGATCGACAGCACCGGCGTAATGCCTGCGCCGGCGGCGAAGGCCAGATAGTGCTTGCGGTTGTCCGGTGACAGCGGAATATTGAAGTGGCCGGTAGGCGGCAGTACGTCGATCTTCTGCCCAGGCCGCAGCAAGGTGTTCGCCCAGGCCGAGAACACCCCGCCGGGAACGCGCTTCACCGCGATGCGCAACTGCTCGTCACCCGCCGCCGAGCAGATCGAGTAAGAACGGCGAACGTCCTCGCCGTCGATCAGCACCCGCAGCGTCAGATGCTGGCCCTGGATGTAGCGGAAGGTCGTTCGCAGGCTGTCGGGGACGTCGAAGGTGATGAGCACCGCGTCGCGGGTTTCGCCGCGCACCGAGCCGACGGTCAATGGGTAGAATTTGCTCATGGCATACGCATAACGTGCCTTCTCAGTGGCACTTGAAATAGTCGAACGGCTCCAGGCAATCGGTGCACCGGTACTGCGCCTTGCATGGGGTCGAGCCGAACCAGGATGTTACGCGGGTGTCGGTCGAGCCACAGCGTGGGCAGGCGACGACCGGTTCGTCGGTACGGCCGCGGCCGATATCCCGAATGTCGATCGCCTGCTGTGCCGGCGGCGTTATGCCGAACGCGCGCAGCTTCTCCTTGGCGGCCGGCGCAAGCCAATCCGTGGTCCATGCGGGGGAAATCCGAATCTCCAGGCGCACGCGCTCGATACCGTGGCCGCGCAGCGCCGCGACGATCTCCTCCTCGATGAGCTGGGTCGCCGGGCAGCCCGAGTAGGTGGGTGTGATGGTGACGACCAGCTCCGCCCCGTTGGCAGAGGTTTCCCAGCGCACCTCGCGCACGATTCCCAGTTCGACTACCGAGACGACGGGGATCTCCGGGTCGGGGACCTGCTCCAGCCACGCCCACACCTCATCGCTCTCGGGTTGAACCACCAGCCCGCGCGATCCCGGCACCGCCATGGCGCTCACCAGCACATCCCCGGATAGGCGCGCTGCATGAACTGCATCTGCGACAGCAGATGGCCGAGGTGCTCCGAATGCACGCCGCGCTTGCCGCCGTCCTGCGCCCATTCGCCGGCCGGCAGCGTCAGCGTCGCCTCGCTCACTACCGCGCCGACATGGCTCAGCCAGGGCTCGCGCAGCCTTTCGAGGTCGGCGCCGACGCCTCGTGCGATCAGTGAGCGATCCAATGCGTCGACCTCGAACAGCTCGCCGGTATACATCCACAAGTCATCGATGGCCCGCTGCATCCGGCGGTGGCTTTCGTCGGTGCCGTCGCCCAGCCGCACCACCCAATCGCCGCTGCGCTTGACGTGATAGGTTGCCTCCTTGAGCGCCTTTTCGGCGATCTCGGCGATCGATCTGTCCTGTGAGCCGAGCAGCTCGCGCAGCAGGAAGTAGTGCCAGGTGTCGAAGTAGAACTGGCGCGCGATCGTTTCGGCATAGTCGCCGTTCGGCTGCTCCACCAGCAGCACGTTGCGGTACTCGCCGCAGTCGCGCAGGAAGGCAATCTGATCCTCGTCACGCCCGAGCTTTTCGACGACGCATGCATAGGAAAGCCAGAGCCGCGCCTGACCGATCAGGTCGAGCGCCACATTGGTGAGCGCGATGTCTTCCTCGAGCACCGGGCCATGGCCGCACCACTCGGACAGCCGCTGGCCGAGAATCAGCGCATTGTCGCCAAGGCGCAGCACGTATTCGTACAGCTCTCGATCGGTGGTCATGGCTGGGCGCTCACATGTTCTTCACTTCTTCCGGCACCTCGTAGAAGGTCGGATGCCGATAGACCTTGCTGTTCGCCGGTTCGAACAGCGCCGCCTTTTCCCCTGGGCTCGATGCAGTCACATCGCCGGAGCGCACGACCCAGATGCTCGTGCCTTCGTTGCGCCGGGTGTAGACGTCGCGCGCATTTTCCAGCGCCATCTGCGCGTCTGCCGCGCGCACGCTGCCGACATGTTTGTGCGCCAAGCCGTGTTGACTGCGGATAAACACTTCCCACAAGGGCCATTCATGCATCTTCGTACTCCTGATTTCGACTTGCTTGGCGTCGCCGCGCCCGGGGTCAAGCTGCTCTCGCGGCGCGCCGCAGAGTCTGCTTCTCGGCGTGGGCCAACGCCGCTTCACGCACCCAGGCGCCGTCGTCCCACGCGGCTCGACGCGCCTTCATGCGTTGCTTGTTGCAGGGACCGTTCCCCTTGAGGACTTCGAAGAACTCCTCCCAGTCGATGTCGCCGAAGTCGTAGTGGCCGCGCTCCGCGTTCCACTTGAGTTGCGGGTCGGGAACGCTCAGGTCAAGGTACTCGGCCTGCGGCACGGTCTGATCGACGAACTTCTGCCGCAGTTCGTCGTTGGAGAATATCTTGATCTTCCACGCCATCGACTGCGCCGAGTGCACCGAAGTGTCATCCGGCGGACCGAACATCATCAGCGCCGGCCACCACCAGCGGTTGAGCGCGTCCCGCGCCATGTCCTTCTGCGCCTGAGTGCCGCGCGACAGCGCAAGCATCAACTCGTAGCCCTGGCGCTGGTGGAAGCTCTCTTCCTTGCACACACGCACCATGGCTCGCGAATAAGGTCCGAAGGAGCAGCGGCATAGCGGTATCTGGTTCATGATCGCAGCGCCGTCCACGAGCCAGCCGATGGCGCCGATGTCCGCCCAGGTGAGCGTCGGATAGTTGAAAATGCTCGAGTACTTCATCTTCCCCGCCAGCAGGTCCTCGTAGAGCGCGTCGCGGGACACGCCGAGGGTTTCGACGGCGCTGTATAGATACTGCGCATGACCGGCTTCATCCTGCACCTTGGCCAACAGGATGCACTTGCGCCGCAGGGTTGGCGCGCGGGTGATCCAGTTGCCCTCGGGCAGCATGCCTACGACCTCCGAGTGGGCATGCTGGGCGATCTGCCGGATCAGCGTCCTGCGGTATTCCTCCGGCATCCAGTCCTTGGGTTCGACTTTCACGCCGGCGTCGATGCGTTCCTGAAACGCGCGCTCCTGTGGTTCCATCTCGGCAATGGGGCGCACCCGTTGCGCACCCGTGTCGACCATCTGTGCGTACATTTATCGTCTCCGAAGGCAATGGCAGACTGCGGACGGCCCGGACTCGTCGCCGTGCGGCATGTCGTCGAATCCGATTATGGTGTTACATCAAATATGGAACTGTCAACCATCCGTGTATCAAAAGACCGAGTTCGGGCAGAACCCACGTGTCGCCCCGGAACAAGAGCCGGAAAGCAATCTGGCGAGCGCGGATTTGCGCGCAGAACTTCGCGGGCGAAAAATTCTGATACGGTTTATTGACACATGAAGCTGGTTTTCGTAACGTTCGTGCGATGTGAACCACCGCGGCCGCAGCGCGAATCTCTGTCCGGCCGGCGATAAGTCGCCGGCCAGTTCGATGTTGCGGCACCGCAATCGCTCGGAGAGTTCGATGACCCACCCGCTATTCGAGAAGCACCGGCCTACCCTCGACGCAGCGCTGGACGCGATCCGCACCCGCGGGTATTGGTCGCCCTACTCGGAAATGCCGAGCCCGAAGGTCTATGGCGAAAGCTCTGCGCCGGACGGAGAGGCGGCGTTCAAGGCTTATCTGGGCAAGGCGTTTCCGCTCGATCAGCCGGCACCCAGCGGCACGTTCGCTGGCGAGCGTTCGCCCTACGGCATCGAGCTGAACGTCGGCTACCCGGTGTGCGAACCGCAGGCGCTGATCGACGCGGCGCTGGCCGCCATGCCCGCATGGCAGAAGATTGGCGCGGCGGGACGTGTCGGTATTTGCATCGAGGCGCTCGACCGGCTCAACAAGCGCAGCTTCGAGATTGCCCACGCGGTGATGATGACCACCGGCCAAGGCTGGATGATGGCCTTTCAGGCAGGGGCGCCGCATGCGCAGGACCGCGGGCTCGAAGCGGTCGCTTACGCCTGGCGCGAGATGGCCTTCGTGCCGAGTGAGAGCGTGTGGGAGAAGCCGCAGGGCAAGAACTCGCCGTTGAAAATGAGCAAGCGTTTCGAAGTCGTGGGGCGCGGTGTCGCACTGGTGATCGGCTGCGGCACCTTCCCCACCTGGAACACCTATCCGGGCCTGTTCGCCGCGCTAGTCACGGGCAACCCGGTCATCGTCAAGCCGCACAGCAATGCGATTCTGCCGGCCGCGATCACGGTCAAGGTGATTCGCGAAGTGCTGGCGGAGCACGGCATCGATCCCAACCTGGTTTCGCTGGCGGTCAGCGCGCAGCGCACGACGACCCAGGCGCTGGCGACGCATCACTCGGTGAAGTCGGTCGATTTCACCGGCGGCAACGCATTCGGCCAGTGGCTATTGAATAATTGCAAGCAGGCGCAGGTGTATGCGGAGCTGGCGGGGGTCAACAACATCGTCATCGAATCCACCGACGCCTACAAGGCGATGCTGAAGAACCTCGCGTTCACGCTGTCGCTTTACTCCGGCCAGATGTGCACGACCACCCAGGCGATCATCGTCCCCGCCGTAGGCATCGAGACCGACGAGGGCCCCAAGAGCTTCGAACAGGTGGCGGCGGATCTCGGCGCCGCCATCGACGCATTCCTCGCCAAGCCGGAGGTTGCCACAGCGGTGCTCGGCGCCATTCAATCGGAAGAGACCTTGGCACGGATCGCCGGCGCCGCTGACCTGGGCGAAGTGGTGCTGGCCTCGAAGAAGATCGATCATCCGGATTTTCCGCAGGCGCAGGTGCGCACGCCGGTGTTGCTCAAGTGCGATGCCGCCGACGAAGCCACCTACATGGAAGAGCGCTTCGGCCCCATCAGTTTCGTTGTCCGCGCCAAGGATGGCGAAGCGGCAGTCGCGCTGTCGGAGCGGCTGGTGCGCGAGCATGGCGCGCTGACCGTTGGCGTCTACTCGACCAAGCATGACTTGATCGACGCCATGACCGAAGCCACCTGGCGCGCCAAGGTGGCCTTGTCGATCAACCTGACCGGCGGCGTTTTCGTGAATCAGTCGGCAGCCTTCTCCGACTATCACGCCACCGGGGGAAACCCCGCCGCCACCACCTCCTTCGCCGATTCGGCCTTCGTCGCCAACCGTTTCCGCGTCGTGCAGCGGCGCTACCATGTCTGAGGCTGCGGCCATGGCATTCGAGACGGTCATCTTTGGCGTTGCCGATGGCATCGCCCGCCTCACGCTCAACCGCCCGGATCGGCTGAACAGTTTCACCGAGCAGATGCACGAGGAAGTGCGCGAGGCCTTGGCGCGGCTGCGTGCCGACAAGAGCGCGCGGGTGCTGGTGCTGAGCGGTGCCGGCCGCGGCTTCTGCGCCGGCCAAGACTTGGCCGACCGCAGCGTGCAACCGGGTGCCGAGCCGATCGACCTGGGCGCCACCGTGGAGAAGAACTACAAGCCGCTGGTGCTCGCGCTGCAAGCGTTGGCCATGCCGTCGATCTGCGCGGTCAATGGCGTCGCCGCCGGCGCCGGCGCCAATCTCGCGCTCGGCTGCGACCTGGTGGTCGCCGCGCGCTCGGCGACTTTCATCCAGGCGTTCAGCAAGATCGGCCTGATTCCCGACACCGGCGGCACCTACGTCCTGCCGCAGCGCGTCGGCATCGCCCGCGCCATGGGCTTGGCGCTGCTCGGCGACAAGCTCAGCGCGGAACAAGCGGCGGATTGGGGCCTCATCTGGGCCTGCGTGGACGACGCGGAGTTCACCGCCGCCGTCGACAAGCTGGCGGCGCAACTCGCCGCCGCGCCGACCAAGGCGCTGGTGCGCACGCGCCAGGCGATGCGTGCCGCCCACACCCACACCCTCGAGCAGCAACTGGATTTGGAGCGGGATTTCATGCGCGAGCTGGGACGCAGCCGAGACTACCGGGAAGGGGTCGCGGCGTTCATGGAAAAACGCCAACCCCGATACACCGGAGAATGAGCGGTCTCATCTTCGGAGTCTCGGCGAAAACCCCATGCGCGACAGCAACGGAAACGCCCACGATCTCGCGCAGCGGGTGCACCAGGCGATGTATGCGCGGGATAGTGCCGCCAAGCACCTCGGGATCAAGCTTGTCGACATTCATCCCGGAGTCGCCTTGATGACCATGACGGTGACGCCGGAGATGGTTAACGGGCACCATATCTGCCATGGGGGGCTGCTGTTCGCGCTGGCGGACACGGCTTTTGCCTACGCGTGCAACAGCTATAACAAGAATACGGTGGCGGCGGCCTGCCACATCGATTTCCTTTGCCCGGCGCGGGAAGGGGATGTGCTCGAAGCCGAGGCGGTGGAGCGCTCGCTGGCGGGGCGCACCGGCGTCTACGACGTCGTCGTGCGCACCAGCAGCGGCCGCACCGTCGCATTGTTTCGCGGCAAGTCCTACCGCATCAACGGAGAAGTGATCGCGGGACTCGAAGCCGAAGGTTAGTCCAAGTGGATAGGAGGAGACCATGCCTGACAAGGGACCTCAGCCGGGCGAGTTGGAACCGATAGAGCGCGCCAGCCGCGACGAGATCTCGGCGCTGCAGCTGCAGCGCCTGCGTTGGACGCTGCGCCACGTCTATGACAACGTGCCGCACTACAAGCGCGCCTTCGACGCCGCCGGCGTCCATCCTGAGGACATGCGGGAGTTGAAGGATCTTGCCCGATTCCCGTGCACCTCGAAGAAGGAGCTGCGCGACAACTACCCCTTCGGGCTGTTTGCCGTGCCGCGCGAGCAGGTGGTGCGCGTGCATGCTTCGTCGGGCACGACCGGAAAGCCGGTCGTGGTCGGTTATACGAAGAAGGACATCGATACCTGGGCCGACCTCATCGCCCGTTCGATCCGCGCCTCGGGTGGGCGACCCGGCGACATCGTCCAGGTCACCTACGGCTACGGCCTGTTCACCGGCGGACTCGGAGCGCACTATGGCGCTGAGCGCCTGGGCTGCACCGTGATCCCCATGTCGGGGGGCAATACGGAAAAGCAGGTTCAGATCATCCAGGACTTCAAGCCCGACATCATCATGGTCACGCCTTCCTACATGCTGGTGATCGCCGAGGAATTCGCACGTATGGGGCTGGACGGCGCCGCCTGCTCGCTCAAGATCGGCATCTTCGGCGCCGAACCCTGGACCAACGCGATGCGCCAGGAGATCGAGCAGAAAATGGGGCTCGACGCGGTGGATATCTACGGTCTGTCGGAAGTGATGGGGCCGGGCGTGGCCAACGAATGCATCGAGACCAAGGACGGCCCGGTCATCTGGGAGGACCACTTCTACCCGGAGATCGTCGATCCGCTGACCGGCGAAGTCAAGCCCGATGGCGAGGAGGGCGAGCTGGTGTTCACCTCGCTCACGAAGGAGGCGTTTCCGGTGATCCGCTATCGCACGCGCGACCTGACGCGGTTGCTGCCGCCGACCGCGCGCTCGTTCCGCCGCATCGCCAAGATCGTCGGGCGCACCGACGACATGCTCATTATCCGGGGAGTCAATGTCTTTCCGACGCAGATCGAGGAGCTGATTCTGAAGGATGGGCGCTTGTCCGGTCAGTACGAGCTGGTTGTCACACGTGCGGGCCACTTGGATCAGGTCGAGGTGCGCTGCGAGCTCCAGCCGGCAGTTGCCGGATCGACCTCGCCGGAGAATGCGGCAGGCATCGGCAAGCATCTGCAGCGTTCGATCAAATCGCTCATCGGCGTGACTACGGAGGTGAGTGTTCTGCCGCCGGATACGATTGTGCGCACGCAGATCGGCAAGGCCAAGCGCGTCATCGACAAGCGGCCCAAGGAGTAGCGGCGAATGGCGGAAGCCTTCATCTGCGATGCCGTGCGAACCGCCATCGGACGCTACGGCGGCGCGTTGTCCTCGGTGCGCACCGATGACCTGGCGGCGGTGCCGATACGCGCGCTGGTCGAGCGCAATCCCGCGGTGGACTGGGGCGGCGTCGACGACGTGATCCTCGGCTGCGCCAACCAGGCCGGCGAGGACAACCGTAATGTCGCGCGCATGGCGGCTTTGCTTGCCGGGCTGCCGGTCGCGGTGCCCGGCGCAACGGTCAACCGCCTGTGCGGCTCCGGCCTGGATGCCGTGGCGCAAGCGGCACGGGCGATCCGCTGCGGCGAAGCCGAATTGATGGTCGCCGGCGGCGTCGAGAGCATGTCGCGGGCGCCCTTCGTCATGGGCAAGGCGCAGGCGGCGTTCCAGCGCGGCGTCGAGGTCCATGACACGACGATCGGCTGGCGCTTCGTCAATCCGAAGATGAAAGCCGTCCACGGCATCGACTCGATGCCGGAAACGGCGGAGAACGTCGCCGCCGATTTTCGCATCGCCCGCGCCGATCAGGACGCCTTCGCCTGGCGCAGCCAGCAGCGCTGGGCCGCGGCCGATGCCGCCGGGCGCTTCGCCGACGAGATCGTCGCCGTGTCCATTCCCCAGCGCAAGGGCGAGCCGAAGCCGTTCGCGCGCGATGAGCATCCGCGGCCGGAGGCGACGCTTGAATCGCTGAGTGAATTGAAGGGCGTGGTGCGGCCGGACGGCGTAGTCACCGCCGGCAACGCCTCCGGCGTCAACGACGGCGCCTGCGCGCTGATCCTCGCTTCGGAAGCCGCGGCGCTGCGCTACGGGCTCACGCCCAAGGCGCGGGTGGTCGGGGCGGCGGTTGCAGGCGTCGCCCCGCGCATCATGGGTATCGGGCCGGCCCCCGCCAGCCGCAAGTTGCTCGAACGGCTCGGCTTGCGGCTCGGCGACATCGACATCATAGAACTGAACGAAGCCTTCGCCGCACAGGCGTTGGCGGTGCTGCGCGAAATTGGGCTTCCGGACGATGCCCCGCAGGTCAATCCCAACGGCGGAGCGATCGCCGTCGGCCACCCGCTAGGCATGAGCGGGGCGCGGCTGGCGACCACCGCAATGTATGAATTGCGCCGCCGCGGCGGGCGTTACGCCCTGTGCACCCTGTGCATCGGGGTCGGCCAGGGTATCGCGATGCTGATCGAGCGGGTGTAGCCTGTTTTCTTTAACCGCAACTTTGGAGGAGACGAAAAAAATGACTGCGAATTCGATAAGAAGACTTCTGGCCGCGTTCGTCTGCGGGTTCGGCGTTGTCGCCGGTGCGCTCGCCGCCGAGCCGATCAAGATCGGCTCGGTACTCTCGGTCACCGGGGGGGGCGCCTACCTGGGCGATCCCGAACTGAAAACCCTGGAGATGTATATCGAAAAGATCAACAAGGACGGCGGCGTACTCGGCCGCCCGTTACAGTTGGTCCACTACGACGACGGCACCGACGCCGGCAAGGCCAACAGTTTCGCCAAGCGCCTCATCGAGGACGACAAGGTCAACATCATCGTCGGCGGGACGACCACGGGTTCGACGATGTCGATGGTGCCGCTGGTCGAGAAGGCCGGCATCCCGCTGATCTCGTTGGCCGGCGGCATTCCGATTATCGAGCCGGTGAAGAAGTGGGTGTTCAAGACGCCGCAGACCGACCGCATGGCTGCCGAAAAGGTATTCGAGGACATGAAGAAGCGCGGCATCACGGCGGTTGCGCTGCTGTCCGAGACCAGCGGTTTCGGACAGTCGGGCAAGAAGGAAGCCGAGGCGGTCGCCGGCAAGTACGGCATCAAGCTCGTCGCCAACGAGACGTATGGCCCCAAAGACACCGACGTCACGCCACAGCTCACCAAGATCAAGGGGACGCAAGCCGTGCAAGCGGTGTTCGTATTCGGTTTCGGCGGACCGCCCGCGATCGTCACCAAGAACTACCAGCAGCTTGGCATCACGCTGCCGATGTACCAATCGCATGGCGTGGCATCCGACGAATACATCAAGCTCTCTGGGTCGGCGGCGGACGGGGTGCGCTTGCCCTCCGGCGCGGTGCTGGTGGCCGACAAGCTTGCCGACAACGATCCGCAGAAGGCGGTCGTCACGGCGTATCGCAAGGACTACAAAGAGCGCTACAAGGCCGACCCATCGACCTTCGGCGCCTACGCCTATGACGGGCTGATGATCGCGGTGGACGCCATCAAGCGCGCGGGATCGGTCAACAAAGCCAAAGTGCGCGACGCCATCGAGCAGACCAAAGGCTTCGTCGGCACCACCGGCATCTTCAACATGTCCGCCACCGATCACATGGGGCTGGATCTGTCGGCGTTCCGCATGTTGGAGGTCAAGAACGGTGATTGGGTGGTGCTGAAGTAGTCGTCATAACAAGCGCGGCAGGCCCTCTTCCCCCTCGCCCTCCCGGGAGTGGGGTTGGGTGAGGGAAAAGCCCGCGCGGAAAAGACGAAGTGAGGCGAGGAGAGAATACATGACATATTGCAATGCGCTCCAGCTCGCCGGGTGCCGGCAATGATCGACCGAGAAAAATGGCTGGGGCATACAGGTGCGCCGATACGCTTCGACGTCGAGCGCGGGCGGCTCAAGTTCTTCGCCAAGGCCATCGGCGAGACCAACCCGATCTTTTTCGACGAAGCCGCGGCGCGAGCGGCCGGTCACCGCGATCTGTTGGTGCCGCCGACGTTTCTGTTGGCGGCGGACTTCGACTCCAACGCGCTGTTCCAGTCACTCGCGGACATGGGTGTGCCGTTGGCGCGAATCCTTCACGGCGAGCAAGGCTACACCTACCACAAGAGCGCCTACGCCGGCGACTCGCTCACCGTGGTGCCGCGCATCACCGAGATCTACGACAAGAAGAACGGTGCGCTCGAATTCATCGTGCGCGAGTTGACTGTCACCAACGCCGACGGCGAGCGCGTGGCGGAAATCCGCACCGTGATCGTCGCGCGGAAATAGGAAGAGGTGAGAGATGACTGATGTCAGTTTCGCGCAAATCAAGGTCGGCGACACGATCCCCGAACTCACGCTGGCGCCGGTTAACCGAACGACGCTCGCGCTGTTCGCGGGTGCGTCCGGCGACCATAACCCGATACACATCGACATCGATTTCGCGCGCAAGGCTGGTATGCCAGATGTATTCGCCCACGGCATGCTCGGCATGGCCTGGCTCGGGCGATTGCTGACCAATTGGGTGCCGCCGGCCCAGTTGCGGACTTGGTCGGTGCGCTTCCAGGCGATCACCCATCTGGGCGACGTCATCACCTGTGGCGGCCGGGTCGCGGAGAAGTTCGAGCATGAAGGCGAGCAGCGGGTGAAGCTCGAAATCCAGTCGAGAAACCAAGACGGCGAAGTCAAGATCGCCGGCGAGGCGGTGGTCGCCCTGCCGTGAGTATGGGCAGCTTCGGCAGCGAAGTCGTACACAACGGCATGAGTTGTTCGGCACACCATGGCGTTCGCCCTGAGCCCTCGAAGGGCGCGCCACAACCGCAGGAGCCGTTCATGGTTCGACAAGCTCACCACGAACGGCGGGAACGCGATACGGCACGCCGAATGACCGCGTGTTTAGAACCGTAGTAGGACGCTAGCGGGAGCGCGCGCTTGCTTGCACAGATGATGAACCAGCCGCTGCTGATCTCCAGCCTGCTGGAGCATGCGGACAAGTACCATCACGACGCGGAAATCGTGACGCGGACGGTGGAAGGCCCCACCCACCGAACCACCTACCGCGACTTGCACCGCCGCGCGCGGCAGGCGGCGCGGGCGCTGCGCGGCCTGGGAATGAAGGCCGGCGATCGCGTCGCCACCCTGGCGTGGAATACCCACCGCCATCTCGAGCTGTACTTCGCGGTATCCGGCGCCGGCGCCGTTTGTCATACGGTCAATCCGCGCCTGTTCCACGAGCAGATCGTCTACATCGTCAATCACGCCGAGGACGCGATCGTCCTCTTCGATTCCACCTTTGCGCCGCTGGTGGCGCAGATCCGCGGCGACTGTCCGTCGGTCAAGCATTGGGTGGCACTGGTCGAAGCGCAGCAGGTGCCGGAAGCCACGCTCTTCGCCGAGTCCTACGAGGCGCTGGTTACTGGGCAATCCGATGATTTCGAGTGGCCACGGCTGGATGAGGACACGGCCTCCCTGCTGTGTTACACCTCGGGGACGACGGGCAATCCCAAGGGTGTGCTGTTCTCGCACCGGTCTAGCGTTCTGCACAGCTACGCGACGGCACTGCCGGATTCGATGTCCTTGTCGTCGCGCGATGCGGTGTGCCCGGTGGTGCCGATGTTTCATGCCAGTTGCTGGGGGCTTCCTTACACCTGTGCGATGGTCGGCGCCAAGCTGGTGCTGCCGGGCATGCACACGGACGGCCAGAGCCTGTACGAGTTGTTCGAGCGCGAGGGCGTGACTTTCGCCGGCGGCGTGCCGACGGTGTGGCAGGGCGTGCTGGCCCATGTGAAGGCACAGAGGCTCGAGTTCGGCACGCTCGAGCGAATCCTCGTCGGCGGCTCCGCCTGCCCGCCGGCCATCATCCGTGCGATGTGGCAAGACTATGGCGTCGAGGCGCTGCACGGCTGGGGTATGACCGAGCTGAGCCCGGTCGGCACGCTCAACACGTTCAAGCGCAAGCACGCCGGCATGACCGACGAGGAGCGGATCGTCTTCAAGGCGAACCAGGGCCGGCCGCCGTTCGGCATCGACATGCGTTTGGTCGGACCGGACGGCGAAGAGCAGCCGCAGGACGGCCAGTCGACCGGCGAACTGCACGTGCGCGGCCCGTGGGTGGTCGAGCGCTACTACAAGGCCGACCAGAGCGCGCTCGCGGACGGCTGGTTTCCCACGGGCGACATGGCGACGGTCGACGACGACGGCTATCTGAAGATCACCGACCGCGCCAAGGACATGATCAAGAGCGGCGGCGAGTGGATCAGTTCGATCGAACTGGAGAACATCGCCACGCTGCATCCCGCGGTCGCCATGGCGGCAGCCATCGGCGTCAGCCACCCGAAGTGGGACGAACGCCCGCTATTGGTGATCGTCAAGAAATCCGGCCAGGAAGTCACCAAGGAGGAAGTGCTCGAGTCGTTCGAGGGCAGGGTGGCGAAATGGTGGATTCCGGACGACGTGGTGTTCGTCGACGCGATTCCGCTGACCGCCACAGGGAAGATGTCGAAACTCACTTTGCGGCGGCAATTCGAAAACTATGCGCAGCACGCCGTTCAATCGATCAGTTGAAGGAGATTCGCGATGGCCACGAGACAGGAAAGGGAATTGGCGCAGCAGACGGGCGAGGTCGGTTGGGTGCCGCCGGTGCTCGGATTCGAAAGCAAGGGCTTCAAGGAGACCCTGACCGCCGTTCTTGGCAGCGCGATGCGCAATCCGGCGACATTCGTGAAGCACCAGACCGCCTTCGCCGGCGAGGTGATGAAGGCGCTTACCGGAATGTCCAACTTGGAGCCGGCGAAGACCGACCGGCGCTTCGCCGATCCCACCTGGTCGCAGCATCCGGCGTACAAGGCGCTGATGCAGATGTACTTGGCCGGCACCGACTACTGGCATGGCGTGCTCGACGACTTGGATGTCGAGGGCATCGACCGCGAACGGGCGAAGTTCATCGTGTCGCTTTTCATCGACGCGTTCTCTCCCACCAACACGCCGGTCAATCCGGCGGCCGTCAAGCGCATGCTCGAAACCGGCGGCGCCAGCATGGTGCGCGGGATGGAGAACATGCTGTCCGACCTCGCCAACGAAGGTGGGATGCCGAGCATGGTGGACAAGAGCGCCTTCAAGGTTGGAGGCAACATCGCCACCAGCGAAGGCGCGGTGGTTTACCGCAACGCGGTCCTGGAACTGATCCAGTACAAGCCGCTGGCGAAGCAGGTGCGCAAGCGCCCGTTCTTCATGGTGCCGCCGCCGATCAACAAGTTCTACATCATGGACCTGTCGCCGGAGAAAAGCATGGTGCGCTACCTGCTCCAGCAGGGTCAGCAGGTGTTCATGATCAGTTGGCGCAATCCCACACCCGAGCATCGGGACTGGGGCTTCGATACCTATTGCGATGCGGCGCGCGAGGCGCTTCAGGCGACCCTGAAAATCTCCGGCGCCAAGGACTGCAACCTGTGGGCGGGATGCGCGGGCGGCATCATAAGTTCGAGCATGTTGGGCCAGATGGCGGCGCGCAACGAACGGCTGGTCAACTCGATGACGCTGAACGTCACCATACTCTACATGCCGGGCGACTCGCTGATGGGCATGATGGCGACCGAGGGCGGCCTGATGAAGGCACGCGAGCATACCGCCAAGCAGGGCGTGCTGGACGGCAAGGAAATGGCGAAAATGTTCGCCTGGCTGCGCCCCAACGATCTGGTGTGGAACTACTGGGTCAATAACTACCTGATGGGCCAGAAGCCGCCAGCGTTCGACATTCTCTACTGGAACTGCGACAACACTCGTTTGCCCTCGAAGTTCCACACCGAACTGATGGAGATCGTTTCCAGCAAGGCGCTGGCCCACCCCGGCGAGTTCAAGGTGGATGGCGTACCGATCGATCTGAAGAAGGTCGATTGCGATCTGTTCTCGCTCGCCGGCGATTCAGACCACATCACGCCGTGGAAGAGTTGCTACGAGTCGGCCCACTTCCTCGGCGGGAAATGCGATTTCGTGCTGAGCAACAGCGGCCATATCCAGGCCATGATCAACCCGCCGGGAAACAAGAAGGCCTCCTATTTCGTGAACCCGGCGCGGCCGGCGAGCGCCGACGAATGGCTGGCAGGCGCCACCCGGGAATCTGGAAGCTGGTGGGAGCGATGGAACGCGTGGCTGAACGAGCGCTCCGGAGCGATGACTGCGCCGCCCCAGGCGCTCGGCAACAAGGAGTATCCGCCGAGCGATCCCGCGCCGGGGACGTACGTTCACCTGCCATGATTGGCGCAGGAGCGGCGTCCTGTCCTCGCCGCTAATCTGCTTTCGACGATGCGAATGCCTCATTCGCGGCCAGGAGGCCGCTCCTACGAGATTCGCGGTTTCGCGGCCTGGATGAAACGCAGCGCAATCCCAAAAGCCAATGGCGATGAAAGGCTAAAGTGCAAATCCAAACACTGAACGTAGGCAGTCACCGGCTGCGCGTCGCGGTGTGGCCGGGAGACGAGGGGACAACGCCCTTGCTGTTGATGAACGGTATCGGCGGCAGCATCGAGCTGCTGCGGCCGTTCGCCGAGCAGATGAGCGGCACCGAGGTGATCGCGTTCGACGTTCCCGGCTCCGGCGGCTCGTTTACCAGCATCCTGCCGCAGCGCATGTCCGGCCTGGCGCGGTTGGCGGCGCGCATGCTGACGCAATTGGGTTACGATCGAGTCGATGTCCTGGGCGTGTCGTGGGGCGGCGCCCTGGCGCAGCAGTTCGCCTACGACTTTCCCAAGGTATGCCGGCGACTGGTCCTGGCCGGGACCTCGACCGGGCTGTTCGCCGTGCCCGGCAACCTGCGCGCGCTATGGATGCTGATGCACGCCGGCCGCTTCAACGATCCGGACTTCATCGCCGAACATGCCGGCACGATCTACGGCGGCGTGTTTCGCAACAACCCCGAGTTCGCGCGCCGCCACTTGAGTGAAATCGTGCCGCCGCGCACTCTGGGTTACATCTGGCAACTGTTCGCCATCTGGGGGTGCGACCAGCATCCACTGGCTGCGCCGCCTGCGCCAGCCGACGCTGATCATGGCCGGTAGCGACGACCCGCTGGTGCCCGCCATCAACGGTCGGATCATGAAGGTGCTCATCCCGGGAGCCCGGCTGGCGGTGCTCGATTGCGGGCATCTGTTCCTGCTGACGCAAGCGGAACTGGCGGTGCCAATCGTCCGCCGGTTCCTCGCCGGAGATCTGAATCAGGATATCGATGTCGGGCGCGGCGCGGCGCTGCCGTGGCCGGTTGCGCCACACTAGCCACGATCTCAGCGCCGGGCGCTGATGCTTCTAGGGGGAAACATGGGTACGCAAAATTTCCACGTCCGCAAAGCTGCCGTCCTCGGCGCCGGGGTCATGGGCGCGCAGATCGCGGCGCATTTCGCCAACGCCGACATTCCGGTGCTCCTATTCGAGCTCGCCGCCAAGGAGGGTGATCCCAACGGCATCGCCACCAAGGCCGTAGCCGCACTGAAAAAGCTCCAACCGGCACCGCTGGCGACGCGGGATCGGCTCGCCCACATCACGCCGGCGAACTATGACCAGCACTTGAAGCAGCTCGAGGGTTGCGATCTGATCATCGAGGCGATCGCCGAGAACCTGGAGTGGAAGGTCGACCTTTACCGCAAGATCGCGCCCCATGTTTCGCCGAACGCGGTACTCGCCTCCAACACCTCGGGCATTTCGGTCAACCTGTTGGCCGAGGCGTTTCCGGCGCCGCTGCGCCCGCGCTTCTGCGGCGTGCATTTCTTCAACCCGCCGCGCTACATGCATCTGGTGGAACTGATTCCGGCCAAGGGCACCGACGGGCAGATGCTCGACGATCTCGAGTCCTGGCTGGTCTCGCGCATGGGCAAGGGTATCGTGCGCGCCAAGGATACGCCGAGCTTCGTCGCCAATCGGATCGGGCTGCTCTCGATGCTGGCGGTGATGCATCACACCGAGCGGCTCAAGCTCGGCTTCGACGAGGTGGACGCGCTCACCGGCACGCGCATCGGGCGGCCGAAGAGCGCGACCTTCCGCACCGTCGACATCATCGGTATCGATACGCTGGCTCACGTGACCGACTCGCAGCATGAGACGCTGCCCGGCGATCCGTGGCGCGAGTACTTTCAGACGCCGAAGTGGCTCGCCGCCCTGGTCGCCAAGGGCGCGTTGGGGCAGAAGAGCGGTGGCGGAATCTATCGCAAGGCGGGCAAGGAGATCCAGGTGCTCGATCTGGCGAGCCAGGACTACCGCGTCTCCAGCGGCGGTATGGCGGCGGAACTCGAACCGATACTCAAGACCAAGAACCCGGCGGAGCGATTCGCCGCGCTGCGTGCGAGCCCTCATCCGCAGGCGCAGTTTCTGTGGTCGATGTTCCGCGACGTTTTCCACTACTGCGCCTACCTTCTCGCCGAGATCGCCGACAACGCACGCGATATCGATTTCGCCATGCGCTGGGGGTACGGCTGGTCGCAGGGGCCGTTCGAGATCTGGCAATCGGCGGGCTGGAAGGCCATCGCCCAGGCGATCGCCGAGGACATCGCGGCAGGCAAGGCGATGGCCGACGTGCCGCTGCCCGCATGGGTGATGCAGCGCGACGGCGTCTATCAGGCCGACGGCGCCTACTCGGCCGCCGAGAACAAGATCAAGGGCCGCTCGACGCTACCGGTCTACGCGCGCCAATTGTTTCCCGACCCGGTGTTGGGCGAGAAGCAGGAGTTGGGCGAAACCATCGAGGAGGACGACAGCATTCGCTTGTGGCGCCTGCCGGCGCTCGATGCGCGCATCGCCATCTTGTCCTTCAAGAGCAAAATGCACTCGCTGGGCAAGGGCGTGGTGGACGGTATCTACCGGAGCGTGGCGCGCGCCGAAAGCGAGTTCGACGGCTTGGTCCTCTGGCACGAAGCGCCGTTCGCCGTCGGCGCCGATCTGGTGCAAGTGATGGGACTGGTGAAGGCTGCCGAGTGGGACGAATTGGACAAGGTCGTCGCCCACTTCCAGGGCGCCACGAAGGCGTTGCGCTACGCCCAGGTGCCCACCGTCGCGGCGGTGGACGGCATGGCGTTCGGCGGCGGCGCGGAGGTTGCGATGCATTGCGCGCGTCGTGTGCTCGGGCTGGAGAGCTACATCGGGCTGGTGGAGGCCGGGGTCGGCCTGATTCCCGCGGGCGGGGGCTGCAAAGAGTTCGCCCGCCGTGCCTCCGAAGCCGCGCGCCGGCGCATACAAAACGATCCGTGGGAAGACATTCAATCGGCATGGCGCCAGATCATCCGCGGCCTGACCTCGAAGAGCGGGCTGAATGCGCGCGAGATGGGCTACGCGCTGGACAGCGACACGGTGCTCTTCAACGCCCGCGAGTTGCTTTATGTGGCGATCCGCCAAGCCCGCGCGCTCGCCGAGGCGGGCTACCGGCCGCCGCTGCCGGCGCGAGATATCAAAGTGGTGGGCCGGCCCGGATTGGCCACCTTGCAGATGGAGCTGGTCAATCTGCGCGAGGGCGGTTTCATGAGCGATCACGACTTCGTCGTGTCGAAGGCGTCGGCGACCGCGCTGTGCGGCGGCGATGTCGAGCCCGGCACGCTGGTCGACGAAGATTGGCTGCTCGGTATCGAGCGGCGCGAGTTCGTCGAGTTGCTCAAGACCGAGAAGACCCAGCAACGCATGGCCTACATGCTGGAGGCCGGCAAGCCACTGCGCAATTGAGAGCTTGTGAATAAATCTACTGCGCGGGCCGAGTTCGATCCTGCGGTGTTCAACGTACTGATGTGTACGCCTGCGCTCCTCGGACCGAACTCGGCCCGCTCGCTGCTATTTCTTCACGAACTTTGAGCGGGCGCGAAGACCACGAACTTCGGAAGGAGTCACCCATGAGCAAGCAAGTTCAAGACGCCTACATCGTCGCCGCAGCGCGTTTGCCGGTCGGCCGGCGCAACGGGTATTTCAAGACCACCCGCCCGGACGACATGCTGGCGCACGCCATCAAGACGATTCTGGCGCAGGCGCCGGCGATCGACCCGGTGCTGATCGGCGACGTCGTCAGCGGCTGCGCGCTGCCGGAGGCGGAACAGGGGCTCAATGTCGCGCGCATGGCGGTGATGATCGCCGGTCTGCCAAATAGCGTGCCCGGCGTCCAGGTCAATCGCTTTTGCTCCTCCGGGCTGCAGGCGGTGGCGATGGCGGCCGACCGCATCCGCCTCGGTGACGCCGACGTCATGATCGGCGGGGGTACCGAATCGATGAGCCTGGTGACGATGCTGGGCAATAAGATCGTGCTCAATCCGCGCGTGTTCGACAACGACGAGAACCTCGGCATCGCCTTCGGCATGGGGATCACGGCGGAGAAGGTGGCCGAGCGCTGGAAGGTGTCGCGCGAGGATCAGGACGCGTTTGCCGCGGCCTCGAACCAGAAGGCGATCGCGGCGATCCGGTCCGGCAAGTTCAAGGACGAGACCACCCCTTACACGGTGCGCGCGCATGTACCCGACCCGGCTACCGGCGCGGTAAAGATTGTGGAGCGCACCGTGGTGGATGATGAGGGGCCGCGTGCCGACGCGACGCCGGAGAAGCTCGCCAAACTCAAGCCGGTGTTCGCCGCCAAGGGCTCGGTCACCGCGGGCAACAGCTCGCAGATGTCGGACGGCGCCGGTGCGGTGCTGCTGGTATCGGAGAGGATCCTCAAGCAGTTCAACCTGACGCCGCTCGCGCGCTTCGTCAGCTACGCCGTCAAGGGCGTGGCGCCCGAAGTGATGGGCATCGGCCCGATCGAAGCCATTCCGGATGCTTTGGACAAGGCCGGTCTGCGCAAAGCCGACCTCGACTGGATCGAGCTGAACGAAGCCTTCGCCGCCCAGTCGCTGGCGGTGATCCGCACCTGCGAGCTCGATCCGGCGAAGGTCAACCCGCTCGGCGGCGCCATTGCGCTGGGCCACCCGCTGGGTGCGACCGGCGCGATCAAGACCGCGACGCTGGTCCATGCCCTGCGGCGCGAGAAGCTGAAGTACGGCATGGTCACCATGTGCATCGGTCACGGCATGGGCGCGGCCGGGATATTCGAAGCGATGTGAATTGGCCGCCTGCATTTGGAGATCGGCGAACGGCCCATTGACAGAATGGAGTTCGCATCTCAGACTCATCGAAGACTCGCTAGAACGAGCGCACAATTGGAGGAGGAGGGAGATGTTCACCATCTTGGGTGAGCACTGGCTTGTTGCGGCACGGCTCGGTCTCGGGGATTGACGCCGTGCTAGCCTCATTCCTCCAGTTCCTGTTCTCCGGCATCACCGTCGGCGCGACCTACGCCCTGGCCGCGCTCGGCTTCACGCTCATCTACAATGCCAGCCACGTGATCAACTTCGCCCAGGGCGAGTTCATCATGCTCGGCGGGATGCTGACGGTGTTTTTCGCGGCGAGCGGTCTGCCGATGCCGTTGGCAATCGCGCTCGCCATCGTGATTCCCGCGCTCATCGGCGTGCTGCTGGAGAAGTTCGCCATCGAGCCGGCGAAGAACGCCGAAGTGGTGGCGCTGATCATCATCACCATCGGCGCGTCGCTGGTGATCCGCGGCGTGGTCCAGGTCTGGCTCGGCAAGGGCACCCACGGCCTGCCGCCGTTCTCCGGCAACGAGCCGATCGCCGTCCTCGGCGCGACGCTGCAGCCACAGAGCTTGTGGGTGCTCGGAGTGACCGCCGCCGCCGTCGTCGGCTTGTGGTTCTTCTTCAGCCGCACGCTCGCCGGCAAGGCGATTCTCGCCACCTCTCACAACCGCCTGGCGGCGCGGCTGGTCGGGATCAACACCAGTTGGGTACTGTTCGTCAGCTTCGCCCTGTCCGGCGCGCTCGGCGCGCTTGGCGGCGTCCTGATCACGCCGATCACCTTCACTTCCTACGATGTCGGCATCATGCTGGGACTCAAGGGCTTCGTCGCCGCGGTGGTCGGCGGCCTGGGCAGCGGGCTCGGCGCGGTGATGGGCGGCCTGTTCGTCGGCATCGTCGAGGCGATGGCGGCGGGCTACATCTCGTCGGCGTACAAGGACGCGGTGCCCTTCATCCTGATCCTGTTCATCCTGTTCTTCATGCCGCGCGGCCTGTTCGGCGGCAAGGTGACGGAGCGCGTGTGAGATGAGCAGATCCGCCTGCATCGGGTTGGGGCTGGTCGCCGCGGTGCTACTCCTGCTGCCCTTCGTGCTGCCCAACGCCTACTACATGGATGTCGCGATCCGCATGGCGATCAACGCAACAATCGTGCTCGGGCTCAACATGATGATCGGGTTCGCCGGACAGATCAGCCTTGGCCACGCCGGTTTCGTCGGCATCGGTGCCTACGCCACCGCGGTGCTGCCGGCACATTTCGACTGGCACCCGCTGGCCGCGATGGCGGCCGGAGCGGTGGGCGCGGCGCTGCTGGCGGCGCTGGTGGCGCGGCCGATCTTCAAGCTGCGCGGCCATTACCTGGCGATGGCGACGCTGGGCTTGGGCATCATTCTGTCGATGGTGGTGAAGAACGAAACCGCTTATACGGGCGGGCCCGACGGCATGGCGGTGGCGGGACTTCGGCTGCTCGGATTCGAGATCAGCGGCGAGGAGCAGTGGTACTGGATCGTCGCAGCGATCCTCCTGTTCAGCATCTGGGCCACGCTCAATCTGGTCGATTCGCCCTTCGGCCGGGCGCTGCGCGCGCTGCATGGCTCCGAGGTAGCCTCGCAGGTGGCGGGCGTGGATATCGTGCGCTACAAGGTGGCGATCTTCGTCCTGTCCGCCGCCGCCGCCAGTATCATGGGCAGCATCACCGCGCATTACGTCGGCTTCGTAACCCCGCATGTCGCCGACTTTTTCCATTCGATCGAGCTGGTGACGATGGTCGTCGTCGGCGGCATGGCGTCGGTATTCGGGTCGGTGGTCGGCGCGGTGCTGCTGACGGCCTTGCCCCAGGCGCTGGTCACCTTCGAGGGCTGGGAAACGGTGGCGTTCGGCGCGATCCTGATGCTCACCATGATATTCATGCCGAAGGGGCTGGTGCCCACGCTCGCGGCGCGATTCAAGAGGGACGACTGATGGCGCTGCTCGAAGTCAAGAACCTGTCGAAGACCTTCGGCGGCGTCAAGGCAGTGCATGACGTAAGCTTCGCCGTTGCACATGGCATCGTCTACTCCGTGATCGGCCCCAACGGCGCCGGCAAGACGACGCTGTTCAATCTCGTCACCGGCATCTACGCACCGAGCGAGGGCGAGGTGCACCTCGACGGCACCGGCGTCGTCGGCTGGCCGCCGCATGCGCTGGCGGGGATGGGGATGGCGCGTACCTTCCAGAACCTGCAAGTCTGTATGAATATGAGCGCGCTCGAGAACGTCATGGTGGGCGCCCACCTGCGGCTCGATCGCCACATCGTCAAGGCGATGCTGCGGCTGCCGGCGATGGCGCGGCGCGATCACGACCTGCGCGGCGAAGCCGTGGAATTGATGCGCTTCGTCGGTCTCGAGCGCTACCTGGATAGTCGCGCCGATGCGATGCCCTACGGCGCGCTGAAGCGGCTGGAGATCGCCCGCGCGCTCGCCGCCAAGCCGCGCCTGCTGTTCCTCGACGAGCCGGCGGCCGGGCTCAACCCGAAGGAGACGGCGGATGTGGATGAGCTGATCCGCAAGATCGCGCAATCCGGCATCACCGTGGTTCTGGTCGAACACGACATGAAGCTGGTGATGAGCCTGTCGAACTACATTCTCGTCCTCGACTATGGCCGCAAGCTCGCCGAAGGCACCGCCGAGGAAGTGCGTGGCAACCCGCGCGTCATTGCCGCCTATCTCGGCGCCGCTGCGTAGGATGCGTCGATGGAAATGCGCTCACCGCCCTTCGCCGCTGGCGACGCGTGCGACCCGGCGGGAGCGCCGGAAGCGGCGGCGAATCTATCCGTGCCGGCGGTGTTGACGGTGAGCCGGCTGGAGAGCTGCTACGGCCGGATCAAGGCGCTCAAGGGCGTCGATGTCGAGATCCGCCGCGGCGAATTGGTGGCGCTGGTGGGCGCCAACGGCGCCGGCAAGACGACGCTGCTGCGCGTGATCTCCGGCGTGCAGCCGGCGAGCGGAGGCGAGATCCGCTTCGAGGGTGAAGACATCACCAGGCTGCGATCGCACCTGCGCGTGCGGCGCGGCATCTGCCAGGTGCCGGAAGGGCGGCAGGTGTTCGGCCCGCTCTCGGTGGAGGACAATCTCCTGCTTGGGGGTTATGCGCTGCCCATGCATTTGCGCCGCCGCGAGACCCAGGCCGACCTGGAAAGAATCTACGCGATGTTCCCCGTGCTGAAAGAAAAGCGCGGCCTTTCCGCGGGCACGCTCTCGGGTGGGCAGCAGCAGATGCTCGCCGTTGGCCGCGCGCTGATGGGCCGACCGAAGCTGCTCTTGCTCGACGAACCTTCGATGGGTCTGGCGCCGTTGCTGGTCGAGGAGGTCTTCAATGTGATCCGCTCGCTCAAAGCGCAGGGCATGACCATCTTCCTGGTCGAGCAAAACGCCTTCGCCGCCTTGGGCATCGCCGACCGCGGCTACGTCATGGAGACGGGCGCCATCGCCCTTTCCGGAACGGGCAGAGAGCTGCTGGAGAACGAGCAGGTCAAGACGGCCTACCTGGGGATCTGATCCGGTTGCCATGCCGAACGTCTTTTCGGCACCGACTCCGCTGTTCGACGCTCACTTCCATGTCATCGACCGGCGCTTTCCGCTGGTGCGCGGTGATGACTACGAGCCCCACGAATTCACCTGCGACGACTACCTCGCGCATGCCCGCGCGCTCGGCATCGGCGGTGGTGCGCTGGTATCCGGCTCGTTCCAGGGGTTCGACCAATCCTATCTTGTCGACGCGCTGGAGCGTCTTGGTCCCGGGTTCGTCGGCGTGACGCAGCTTCCGGCAACTGTCGGCGACGCGGAGCTGTTGCGGCTCGACGCCGCCGGGGTGCGGGCGCTGCGCTTCAACGTTCGCCGGGGCGGCTCGGCGGCGCTCGCCGATCTGCCCGGCCTGGCGCGGCGCGTTTGGGAACTGGTGCGCTGGCACGTGGAGCTCTACGTCGACGCGGCGACGCTCGGCGAGCAGCTCGACATGCTGTTGCGATTACCCAAGGTCGCCATCGACCATCTGGGCCTGTCGCGCGCCGGCCTTCCCGCTTCGCTGCGCCTGGCGGAAGCCGGTGCGGCGGTGAAGGCGAGCGGATTCGGGCGGCTCGATTTCGACGTGCGCGATGCATTGCGCGCCATCGCGGCCGCCAACCCTGCGAGCCTCATGTTCGGCACCGACCTTCCGTTCAACGCGGGCCCCGCGCTCATTCGCGCCGGGCGACATCGATCTTATCGGCGAAACCCTCGGCGAACATCGCTCGCGCGCCGTGTTGCACGACAACGCGCGCCGATTCTACGGTTTGGAGACCTGCGCAAATCCTTGACTTCGGTCCCGCGTGGATTACTCTATAGATAGATTTCCAGGAAATAAGAAGGCACCTCGCCCAGCCAACCCCAGTCACCGATTCCCACCCCCGGCCACGCGCCGATCACCTCCACAAAGGAGAACGTGTATGCAACTGCAACTCAAGCGCCTTACCTGGCTCGCTCCCCTCGTCCTGTGCCTAGCCGCTCCCGCACTCGCCCAGACGGCTAAGAAGGAAGTGGTTTCCACCCCGAACGCGCCTGCGGCGATTGGCCCCTACTCGCAGGCGATCAAGGTCGGCGGCATGGTCTTCCTGGCCGGGCAGATTCCGCTCGACCCGAAGAGCGGCAAGGTGGCCGGCACGACCATCGAAGAGCAGACGCGGCTGGTGCTCGACAACCTCAAGGCAGTGGTCGAGGCGAGCGGCCTGACCATGGCCGACATCGTTGCGACACAGGTGTTTATGTCGGACCTCAACGAGTTTCCCAAGATGAATGGCGTCTACGGCGAGTACTTCAAGGACGCGCCGCCGGCGCGCGCCACGGTGCAAGTGGCACGGCTGCCGCGTGACGTGAAGATCGAGATCGCCGCGACCGCCGCGCGTTAGCGCGGGCTTCGCGGCATTCACCGCTTTTCGCCTGACGGAGGGTCGAACATGGAACAGAACGCGGAACAGAAGCTCGAGAAGAAGGCCGCACCGACGATGCAAGATCTGCGCGACGATGTGGAGGAGAAAGCCGAAATCGTGAGCGAGGCGCGGCGCGATTTCTTCAAGGTGTTCGGCGTCGGCGCGGTGGCCGCCAGCGGCGTCGGCGGCGCGCTGTTCTCCCCCGAGGCATGGGCCTACGGCGGGCCGTATGCGTCGGCCTTCATGCTCGATCGCAGCCGGCTGTTCATGAACATCGGAACTACCGGCTCGACGCCGCGTGAAGTGATTCGGAACATAATCGACAACACCAAGGACATCGCGCGGGATCCGCGGACTACATTCAGCACGCAGGAGATGCGCAATACCATCGCCGCCGGCTTCGGTGCCGATCCGAACGAAGTCGTGATGAGCTTCAACACCACCGACGGCATGAGCAAGATCATGGCCGGCCTGGTGCTCCAGCCCGGCGACGAGATCCTCACCACCAACATGGAGCATCCGGGCGGCAACGGCCCGATGGCGATCTCAGCCGATCGCACCGGGGCGGTGCTCAAGCGGGTGAATTTGCCGACCAACGACGCCTACAGTGACGACGAGGTACTGGCGCGCTTCGAGGCATTGAGGACGGACAAGACCAAAGTCATCGTCTTTTCCTCGCCGCCGTATCTCACAGGCATTCGGCTGCCCGAAAAGCGGCTGTGCGAGTGGGCGGCGAACAACGGCATCATCTCGGTGATCGACGGCGCTCACGGCATCGGCATGATCAACCTCGACTTCCATGACATGGGCGTGGACTTCTACGCCGGCGCCGGCCACAAATGGCAATGTGGCCCCGGGCAAACGGGAATCCTCTACATCCGCAACAACTTCGCGCCGGCCGCACCGGATACCTATACCAAGGATGTGACGGTCGTAGGCGGCGCGATGAGAACCCTGACGCTGCCCGGCTACGCCAATACCACGCCGCTGCCGGCTTTCTTCCCGACCATTTCGGCGGCCTATTCCGGGGCGCCAGGGAGCAACTTGGCGAAGGGTGTGCGCGCTCCGACCCAGAACGTCGCGTCGACGATGATGTCGATCGGCAATCCCTCCTACCCGGCGCTGCGCGCCTTGCAGGAGTGCTGCACCCTGTGGGACCAGTGGGGGCGCCAGGCGATCGAGGACTACATCGTCAGCCTCGCCCAGTATCTGCGCGGCCGGCTGGTGCAGATCTGGGGGCCGAGATCCCTCGCTGCGCCTTACGACCCGACCGCGGGGAACTATGCGCGCGTTGCACTGACCTCGTTCAACCCGTTCTCCCCAGGGTTCGACTACAACGCCGATCTTTCCCCCGCCGAAGCCGCGGCACAGACCACTCAATCGGGAAACGCGGTGACGGCGCTGCGCGAGAATCAGGGCATCGTGGTGCGCAACACCAATGCACCGCACTCGCTGCGCAGCGACGAGACGCAGAACGCGATCGCCACGTCGGGCGGTACCTCGTCGCGCCCGTTGCGCATCTCGACGCATCTGTTCCATAAATCTAGGGACATCGACAAACTCATCAACGCGCTGCTGCTGGAGGTGCCGCACCCCTGATCGACGCGCGGCAGGTATGACCCTGGAGCCCGCAAGCGCAAGGTTGCGGGCTTTTTTCCGTGGGCATTCGCGAGCGCGGATGGCCGCGGGCGGCGTGAAGGTCGTAGGTAGGGGTGAGCGGCAGGCGAACCCCAGCGTTGCGCGAAAGCCAGCTCTGCCGTTGGGGTTCGCCTGCCGCTCACCCCAACCCACTCCTACTGTGTATCATAATTCGCCAAGCTGACCACGAGCGCTGCCGCGCTCCGGCACAGACGCAGGCGTGAAAACGTCGAGGAGCGGCCAATGATCGCGCACTATGGCTACAAGGACGGCTCGGGCGAGTACTCCATCAGCATCGAGACAGACAAGTGCATCGCCTGTCCCGTAGGCTATGCCTGCGTTGAACGCGTGCCCGATGGCGCTGTTCGAGATCATCACCGACGACTACGACGCTGACGTGGCATGGATCAAGCCGCAATCGCGCAAGACCTTGAGGTACGACTGCGCCGGCTGCAAGCCGGCGGCCGGCTACAAGAGCCTGCCGTGCACTCGCGCGTGTACGCCGGGGGCGATCAAGCACTCGTGGTAGCGCCGGGCGCGGTTCTGCACGACCGGGCAAGAACCGGCTGCCCTCGCCACGACCCCATCGAGGACGGAACGAAATGACCAAGCCCGCCGAAGCCGCGCGCTTTCTCTGGGACGACCCGCTGCTGCTGGACGACGAACTCTCCGACGAGGAGCGCATGGTGCGCGACTCGGCGCGCGCCTATTGCCAGGAACGGCTGATGCCGCGCGTGATCGAGGCGAACCGGCACGAGAACTTCGACCGCGAGATTCTGTACGAGATGGGCGCACTCGGCTTTCTCGGTTCCACCCTGGAAGGCTATGGCTGCGCGGGCGTCAATCACGTCTGCTACGGATTGATCGCACGCGAGGTCGAGCGCGTCGACTCCGGCTACCGTTCGGCCATGAGCGTGCAGTCGAGCCTGGTGATGTTTCCGATTCATGCCTATGGCAACGAGGCGCAGCGGCAGCGGTATCTGCCCAAGCTGGCCAGCGGCGAGTGGGTCGGTTGCTTCGGGCTGACCGAGCCGGATCATGGCTCCGACCCCGGCGCGATGGCGGCGCGCGCACGCCAGGTCGCGGGCGGTTATGTCCTGCATGGAAGCAAGATGTGGATCACCAATTCCCCGATCGCCGATGTGTTCATCGTGTGGGCCAAGGACGATGCGGGCGACATCCGCGGGTTCATACTCGAGCGCGGCATGAAAGGCTTGTCGGCGCCCAAGATCGAGGGCAAGTTTTCGCTGCGCGCTTCGATCACCGGCGAAATCGTCATGGACGAGGTGTTCGTGCCGGAGGAGAACCTGCTGCCCAGGGCGAAGGGGCTGGCGGGACCGTTCGGCTGTCTCAACAAGGCGCGCTACGGCATCGCTTGGGGCGCGCTCGGTGCCGCCGAATTCTGCTGGCATGGCGCGCGCCGCTACACGCTGGAGCGCAAGCAGTTCGGGCGGCCGCTGGCCGCGAACCAGCTCATCCAGTGGAAGCTCGCCAACATGCAGAGCGAGATCACGCTTGGGCTGCACGCGGTACTGCGGGTGGCGCGGCTGGTCGACGCCGGCCGGGCGACGCCGGAGATGATCTCGCTGGTGAAGCGCAATTCCTGCGGCAAGGCGCTGGAGATCGCTCGCATGGCGCGCGACATGCACGGCGGCAACGGCGTCGCCGACGAGTACCACGTGATCCGCCACGTGATGAACCTGGAGGCGGTGAACACCTACGAGGGCACGCACGACATCCACGCCTTGATCCTGGGCCGGGCCCAGACCGGCATCCAGGCTTTTTCCGCGTAGCCGCAAGTGCATCGGCGTACCGGCACGATCCGGTTTCGCCTTCGGTGCCGATATACTTGTCGCGTGACTAGGCCATGAGCAGCGCGTGGTGTTGTAGGAGCGGCGTCCACGCAGCGAATCGGCGTGTCACAAGGAGAAGGCTTCATTCGCGGCCAGGAGGCCGCTCCGACAGGTAGGGTCCGCCTGGCCACAAGAGAGACGTCGTCATGACCGTGCAGTCCGTTTCAATCGTCATCGCCGGCAGCGGCGGCGCCGGTGCGATTACCGCCGGCGGGCTGTTGCTCGATGCCGCGGCGCGCGCCGGATGGTATGCATACATGACGCGCTCCACCGGCCCGCAGATTCGCGGCGGCGAGGCGGCCGCAATGATCCGCATCAGCGGCGAACCCGTCTCTTCGCATGACGATCACTTTCACATCCTCATCGCCACCGACTGGCAGAACATCGAGCGCTTCGCCGCGGAGTTGCCGCTGACGGCGAACAGCGTGGTGATCGGCGACAGCGACGAAGGCGAGCCGCCGCCGGCGATCAAGAGCAGTGGCGCCCACGAGGTTCTACTGCCGCTACGGAAGCTGGCGAAAAGCAACCCCGGGGGACGCGCCAACATGGTCGCCCTGGGTGTCATCGGCGCCATGATCGGCCTGCCCGAGGCGGCGATGATGGGAGCGCTCGAAAAGGCGCTCCAGCGCAAGGGCGCGGAGGCGGTCGGCGCCAGCGCGGCGGCATTCCGCGCCGGGGCGGAGGCGGCGCAGGATCTGCCCGCGGTGCCGCGCCCAACGGCGGGCGAGGTGGAACCCGTGGAACCCGGCGCGCGCTGGAGCATCACCGGCAACGAAGCGGCGGGTCTGGGGGCGATTCGCGGCGGCGTGCGCTTCGTCGCCGCCTATCCGATCACGCCCGCGACCGAAGTGCTCGAATGGCTCGCACCTGCCCTGCCCAAGGTCGGCGGCATGCTGGTCCAGGCCGAGGACGAGCTGGCCTCGATCAACCAGATCATCGGCGCCTCCTACGGCGGCGTTCCCGCGCTCACCGCGACCTCGGGACCGGGCCTGGCGCTGATGACCGAATCGATCGGACTCGCCGTGGCGGCGGAGGTGCCCGTCGTGGTCGTCAATGTCATGCGCGGTGGCCCCTCGACCGGCATTCCCACGAAATCCGAGCAGAGCGACCTCAATATCGCGCTGTATGGCTTGCACGGCGATGCGCCGCACCTGGTGCTGGCGCCGACCTCGGTCGCCGACTGCCTGCACACGACGCAGTGGGCGATTCATCTCGCCGAGGCCATGCAGGCGCCCGCCATCGTCCTCTCCGATCAGGCGATGGGGCAGGCACGAGCGGTCGTGCCGCGGCCATCCGAGGTGCACTTCGTCGCCCGCCGCCAGGGCCCGCATGACAGCGCCTCGGAGGCTGCTTACAGACGCTACGCCGAGACCGCCTCGGGCGTGTCGCCGATGGCCATCCCCGGCATGGCCGGATGTGCTTACACGGCCGACGGCCTGGAGCACAACGAGGCCGGAACGCCTTCGTCGCAGGCAGCGGACCACGCGCTCCAGCTCGACAAGCGCGAACGCAAGCTCATCCAGTTCGACTATGGCGACTCATGGGCCGATGTCGATACCGACGGTGCGGACGACATGGCGATCGTGACCTGGGGATCGAGCAGCGGTCCGGTGCGCGAGGCGGTGGCACGCTGGCGCGCCGGCGGCGGCCGCGTGCGCCTGGTGGCGCTGCGGCTGCTCGCTCCGGCGCAGTTGCAAAGGCTGAGCGCGGCGTTGGAAGGCGTGCGCCGCGTATTGGTCGTGGAGCAGACTCATAGCGCGCAGTTTCATCGTTACCTGCGCGCACATTACGATCTGCCGGGCGAGGTGCGAGTGCTGCATCACGCCGGGCCATTGCCGATACGGCCGGGCGCGGTGCTGGCCCGGCTGCGCGACTGGAGCTGACAATGGATACGTCTGCCTCGACCAAGCAGCGTGCGGCGAAGGACTACAAGTCCGCACTCAAGCCCATCTGGTGCCCGGGCTGCGGCGATTTCTCGGTGCTCTCGGCGCTGACGAAAGGGCTGGCGGAACTCGATGTTGCGCCCGAGCAAGTCGCCATCGTCTCGGGTATCGGCTGCTCCTCGCGCATCCCGGCCTACACGAGCGTGTATGGTTTTCACGGGGTGCATGGCCGCGCGCTGCCGGTCGCAACGGGACTCAAGCTGGCGCGGCCGGAGCTGACCGTGATCGTCACCGGCGGCGACGGCGACGGTTTCTCGATCGGCGGCAATCATTTCCTCCATGCCTGCCGACGCAACGTTGACCTGACCTATATCGTCATGGACAACCAGGTCTATGGCATGACCAAAGGGCAGGCTTCGCCGACCACCGCGCCCGACTGGGAGGGCTCCAAGCTGACGCCCGAGGGCACCGGCCTCAATCCGTTTCATCCGTTGGCCATCGGGCTCGCGGCCGGTGCCAACTTCGTCGCCCGTTGCAGCAGCAGCGATCCCAACAATATCGCGCGGATCATCGTCGAGGCGATTCGCCACCCCGGCTTCGCGCTGGTGCAGATCCTCAGCCCGTGCATCACCTTCCGGCCCGAGCAGCACGAGTGGAAGAAGATCGTGCGCACGCCGACGACGGAGGCCACCAGCGATCCGGCGCTGGCGGCGCGGCGGTTGATGAGCGACGACGGCTTCAACGTCGGCAAGGTGCTGTACAAAGGCGAGCGCAAGCCGTTCCAGCCGGCGCGCAGCACGAACAACGTCGCCTTGGCCGATCTCGAACGGGAGTTCGCGATATGAGCGCGACGAGAAATTCCGGCAAGGCCGTACACACGGTGGAGGAGTTGCTCGCCCATGCGCTGGCGATGGAGGAGGAGGCCGCGCAACGCTACGTCGAGCTGGCCGACCAGATGGCCGTGCACAACAACCACGAAGTGGAAACGCTATTTCGCAAGCTCGCCGAAATCGAGAAGAAGCATGTTGACCATATGAGCGAGGCGAGCGCCGGCCTGGCGCTGCCGCGCATAGCACCGTGGGACTACCGCTGGGGTGACGGCGAAAGTCCGGAAGCGTTGGATCCCGCCGATCTGCACTATTTGATTCGCCCGTACCAAGCGATCGCGCTGGCGCTCGAGCACGAACGGCGTGCCGCCGACTTCTACTCCGAGTTGGCCGCCGGCGCCCGGCGCGCCGATGTGCGCAAACTCGCCGAACAATTCGCCGATGAAGAGCGCGAGCATGTCGGCTGGCTGGAAAAATGGCTCGAGCGCTACCCGAAGCCGGATGCGGATTGGGACGATGACCCCGATCCGCCCAACGCGCTGGAATAGCGTGGGTTCGGCCTAGCCCGTGTAGGTTGGGGTGACGAAGGAACCCCAACGGCTGCTGGCCAGCATTGGATGTTGGGGTTCGCTTCGCTCACCCCAAACTACGTGAACTAGCGCGACTCCTGCGCAAGCGCCGCGGTCGCGTCGGATTCAATGTTGACGCCGCGCTCGCGCAGTTCCTCGAGCGCCATGTGACGCTCCAGTTCCGCGGCCGCGCGGGAAGTAAAGATGCGATAGATCGAATCTACGCGCATATCTTCAGCCATTTCTTTCTTGTCGAGAAAAGCCAGGTGGCCGATCACCTTGCCGGTGCAGGCGAAGAGCGGAATCCCGAGGTAGCCTTCCCATCCGGCTTCGACCGGATACAGCTCGCCAACCCCGGCGGGGAGGAAGCAGGTCTTGCCCTCGTTGACGACGCTGTAGCAAGGCGTCCCCAGCAGATCGTACTCGAAGTTGTCGCGAAAGCCTTCGCCGGTCCAAAACGCCAGCGTGCGCAAGCGCGTCGGCGGGTCGTCGGCGCATGAGGTGATGAAGGCACACGGCACCCGCAGCGCTCCGGCGAAATGCTTAACGAGCGAGCGATAGAACGCATCGCCGTAGGTGCCGGTGGTACCGGCGACGATCTCGTCGAGCAGGCTCTCGACGCGCTTGACGGCGGTGACGTCGGTATCGAGCCCGATCAGGCGATAGGGCTTGCCGTTGGCATGGCGAATCGCGGCCCCGCGCGAGAGGATCCAGCGCGCTCCGCCGTCCTTGTGCACCAAGCGGTGCGGGTGCTCATAGCGCGGCGTCTGGCCTTGTAGCGTCGCTTCGAGCGCGGCGTCCACCGCGGCGCGGTCATCGGGGTGGATGAGCCGCCGCCACTCGTCCGCGGTTCCGTGCAGCTCATCGTCGCCGAAACCGAGCATTCCTTTCCAGCGGGGCGACAAGTACACCTCTCCGCTATCGAGGTTCCATTCCCACAGTCCGTCATTGGCGCTACGCACGGCCAGGACGTAGCGTTCCTCGCTCGCGTTCAGCGCGCGCTCGATCTGCCGGCGACCGTGCTGCACCTCCTCGAGCGCCCTTTGCTTTCGATCGAGTTGATTGCGTAGCGCTTGGACGGCGCGCGCGACTTGCGCGATCTCGTCGCGACGAGCGGTCTCGGCGCTTCCGGCGGCGAGTGCAATGCGCGCCAGAGGTTTGGCGACGACTTCCTCGAACGCGAGCCATGCCGCTCCGAACAGCAGCAGAAAGCCAACCGCGAGCAAGGCCAGCAGGTCGCTTCGCGCCACCTGCTGCAGACCGCGGGGCAACGAACCCCACCCGAGATATGCGGCCATGATCAGTCCGCAAAGCGCGAGCGGGGCCAGCACCTTGACGCGGAGGCTCATCCCATCCTCTCTAGTAATTGTCCGCCATTGATCCCCCGAAATCGCCTGGGCAGCCGCGCCGGCGTGGCCGTTTAGCTGGCCCGGATCGCCCCACTTATAGACCACTCCCATGTGCCCAACAAGATGACATTACTCTGCAGGGGCGGCGCGGCTGCTTCCACATCGATCCTGGATGCCGCCGGCTACCTGTGGTGGCGGCTCGGCGCGGCGATCAGAATTGCGCGGAAATCGTTTACGTTGGTGTGCGTCGGACCGGTCACCACCGAATCGCCGAGCGCGCCGAAGAAGCCATGTCCGTCGTTGTCGGCGAGGCGGTCCTT
This sequence comes from uncultured beta proteobacterium, assembly GCA_963822375.1. Classification (GTDB taxonomy): domain Bacteria; phylum Pseudomonadota; class Gammaproteobacteria; order Burkholderiales; family Rhodocyclaceae; genus CAWGHV01. The sequence goes on from CAWGHV010000012.1 coordinate 60,794, forward strand.
GGGGTTGATGCCGCGCGCCCACGCTCGCGCCAGCGTGTCCGGTGAGAGGTAGGCGCCGGCGATTTCTTCCTCGCCATCGACGCCGTCGGTGTCGCCGGCGATGGCATGTACGTCCGCCAACCCGTCGAGTGCGACTCCGAGCGCGAGCAGGAACTCGACGTTGCGCCCGCCGCGCCCCTTGCCGCGTACCGTCACCGTCGTCTCGCCGCCGCAGAGCAGCACGCAGGGCGCCGCCACCGGCTGGCCATGCAGCGCGACTTGGCGCGCGATTCCCGCCATCACCTTGCCGACGTCGCGTGCTTCGCCCTCCATGCTGTCGCTGAGGATCAGCGGGGTAATGCCATGCTCGCGTGCTACCGCTGCCGCCGCCTCCAGCCCCTTCTGCGGCGCGGCGACGATACGGGTTTGGGCGTTGGCGAGCCGCACGTCGCCGGGCTTGACCGTCTCGCTGCGGCCGCTCTCCAGGGTCGCGCGGATCGTTTCGGGAACCGCGATGGCATAGCGTCGTAACACGTCCAGCGCATCGGCGCAGGTCGTGGGGTCCGCCACCGTGGGGCCGGAGGCGATGTCGATGGGATCGTCGCCGGGCACGTCGGAGATCAGCAGGCTGACCACTTGCGCTGGATGGCAGGCCGCGGCGAGCCGCCCGCCCTTGATCGCCGACAGATGGCGGCGCACGCAGTTAATCTCGCCGATGCTGGCGCCCGAAGCGAGTAGCGCGCGATTGATTGCCTGCTTGTCGGCGAGGGTCATTCCCTGCGCCGGTAGCGCCAGCAGCGCGGAACCGCCGCCGGAGATGAGACAGATCACCAGGTCGACGGCGCTCAGCCCGCCGGCAAGCGCTAGGACACGTGCGGCGGCCGCGGTCCCGGCGGCATCGGGTACGGGATGCGCGGCTTCGACGATTTCGATGCGCCGGCACGGCACGGCGTAGCCGTAGCGGGTGACGACCAGCCCGGACAACGGCCCCGGCCAATTGTCCTCGAGCGCGCGCGCCATCGCCGCCGACGCCTTGCCGGCGCCGAGCACCAGCGTGCGGCCCTTGGGTGCCGCGGGTATATGCGGCGGAAGGCACAGCGCCGGCTGGGCGGACGCAACGGCAGCATCGAACATGCGGCGCAGCAGGTCCCGCGGGCCGATCACGCTATTGCATTCCTATCCGGGCTACTTCCCCCCGCCGATCTCGAAGTCGGCCAGCTTCTCCAGCGCGCGCACCATGGCCGAGTGATCCCACGCGCTGCCGCCTTGCGCGGCACAGGCGTTGTAAAGTTCCTGGGCGGTCGCGGTATTGGGCAACGCGACGCCGATTTGGCGCGCGGTGGCGAGCGCCAAATTGAGATCCTTCTGTTGCAGCTCGATACGGAATCCCGGATCGAAGGCGCGCTTGATCATGCGTTCGCCATGCACTTCGAGAATGCGCGAGTTGGCGAAGCCGCCCATCAGGGCTTGGCGCACCTTGGCCGGATCGGCGCCGGCTTTGGCGGCAAGCAGCAACGCTTCGCTCACCGCTTCGATCGTCAGGGCGACGATAATCTGGTTGGCAACCTTGGTGATCTGGCCATCGCCGTTGGCCCCGACCAGGGTGATGTTCTTGCCCATCAGCTCGAACAGCGGCTTGACCTTGTCGAAGGCAGTCTGGGGGCCGCCGGCCATGATCGTCAGCGACGCCGCCTTGGCGCCGACTTCGCCGCCGGACACTGGGGCGTCGAGATACTCGCAGCCCAGCGCGTTGATGCGCATGGCGAAGTCCTTGGTGGCGACCGGCGAGATCGAGCTCATGTCGACGACGACCTTGCCGGCGCCGAGGCCCTCGGCAACGCCGCCCGGCGCGAAAAGCACTTTCTCCACGTCGGGTGTGTCCGGCACCATGATGATGACGATCTCCGCGCTGTGGGCGACTTCCTTGGCGCTGGCGCAGACCGTTGCGCGGTCCGCCAGGCTCTCCGGCACCTTGCTCCGCGTGTGCACGAACAATTGATGGCCCCCGGCATGCAGGTGCCCGGCCATGGGCGCGCCCATGATGCCCAGGCCGATGAATCCGACTTTGCTCATGTCATCACTCCTTGTGCGGCGTGTTCAGTGAGGCGTGTCATCTCCGGAGGTAGGGCCGGGCCCAGCTCAGGCCCGCTTGCGTGCCGGCCATCGGCCTGTACTCGCAGCCTATCCATCCGGAATAGCCGATCCGATCCAGCCAATCGAACAGGAACGGATAGTTGATCTCGCCCGTGCCCGGCTCGCTGCGCCCAGGGTTGTCGGCGAGCTGGATGTGCGCGATCTGCTGCAGGTTGTTCTGCATGCTTTTGGCGAGCTCGCCCTCCATCCGCTGCATATGATAGATGTCGTACTGAACGAACAGATTGTCGGAGCCCGTCTCGGCGATGATGTCCAGTGCCTGCCGCGTGCGGTTCAGGTAGAAGCGCGGAATGTCGAAAGTATTGATCGGCTCGATCAACAGCTTGATACCCGCCTCGTTGAGGGCAGCCGCGGCGTAACCCAGATTGGCGACGAGGGTCTCATGCAGCTTGTCGCCATCGGCGCCCGGCGCAGCGATGCCGGCAAGGCAGTTGAGCTGCCGGCACTCGAGTGCCTGGGCGTACTCGATCGCCATACCAAGCGAATCCTGGAACTCGCCCACGCGATCGGGCAGGCAGGCGATCCCGCGTTCTCCCGCGCCCCAGTCGCCGGCCGGCAGATTGTGCAGGACCTGGGTCAGGCCGTGGGTGGCCAGCTTGTCCGCGAGCAGGCGTTTGTCATAGGCGTAGGGAAACAGGTACTCGACGCCCTTGAATCCAGCCTGGGCGGCGGCCTCGAAGCGCTCGAGGAAATCGAGCTCCTGGAACAGCATGGTCAGGTTGGCCGCGAACTTGGGCATATAGGATCCTTCTTCTGGCAATCCGGGCGCAACTGGCGCTATGCGCCGAGGGTGAAGCGGAAAACGGCGCCGGCGTCGACCGCGCCTTCGGCCCAGATCTTGCCGCCATGGCGGTGGATGATCTGGCGCGCCGTTGCCAGGCCGATGCCGTTGCCCTCGAATTCGGCCGGGCCGTGCAGTCTTTGGAACGGCGTGAATAGCTTGTGGGAATACTCCATATCGAAGCCGGCGCCGTTGTCGCGCACGAAGAACGCCGGCATGCCGCCATCCTCCTCCAAGCCGAATTCGATCCGCGCTTGGGCTTGCGGGCGCGTGAACTTCCAAGCGTTGCCGAGCAGGTTTTGTAGCACCGCAAGCATCAGCGTTGGATCGGCCTCGGCGACCAGGCCGTCGGCGACCATCCACTCGATGTTGCGTGACGGCTCGCGCCAGCGCAACTCCTCGATCAGGCCGCGCGCCAGCTCGCTCAGGTCCACGGACTGCCGCCGCAGCTCGCGGCGCGACACGCGTGATAGATCGAGCAGATCGTCGATCAATTGCGCCATGCGCCGCGCCGCCCCGCGGATGCGTTGCAAGTATTCGCGGCCCTGGGCGTCGAGCTTGGGTTCGAACTCGGTCTTCAGCAGGGTGCTGAAGCCCTCGATGGCGCGCAATGGTGCGCTCAGGTCGTGCGAGACCGAGTAGCTGAACGACTCCAGCTCGCGGTTGGCGGCCGCCAATTCGGCGGTGCGCTCGGCGACGCGCTGCTCGAGCATGGCATTGAATTCGCGTGCCTCGACCTCGCTGGTCTTGCGCTGAGTGCTGTCGCGGCTGGCGAACACCGCGCCAACAACTTTGTCGCTGCCGTCGAGTAGGACGTCACCCGTCGTTTCGATCCACAGATAGTCGCCGTTGGCGTGGCGGTAGCGGAATTCGGCCTTGCCCGGGCTCTTGTTGGCGAGCGCGGCCTGAAAGGCGCGAATCACCGAGTCCTTGTCTTCTGGATGGAGGAACTCGAACACCGAGCGGCCGATGAGGGACGCCGGGTCGTAGCCCAGAATCTGCAGGTAAGACGGAGTCGCATACAGGAAGCGGCCTTGCGCGTCGGTCTGGCAGACCATGTCGCGCATGGAGTTGGTGATACGTCGCAAGCGTTCCTCGCTGCTCATCAGCGCTGCCTCTGCGGCCTTGCGTTGCGAAATGTCCTCGATCACGCCAAGGAAATGCTTGGGACGGCCGTCGGCGTCGAAAATCAGCGAAACCGTCACATTTGCCCAGACCATCGCGCCGTCCTTGCTGATGTAGCGCTTCTCCAAACAGTACGTTGAGATATCGCCACTGCGCACGCGTTCTATTAATCGCTCCTCGCGCGGCAGGTCTTCCGCAAAGCTGAATTCGCGGAAGTTTCGACCCAAAAGGCTCGCCGCCGGGTATCCCGCGATGTCGCAAAATCTGCGGTTGACTCGCAGCAGGCGGCCGTCGAGATCGGCATGGCACATGCCGACCGCGGCCTGCTCGAAGGTCGCGCGAAATCGCTCTTCGCTTTCCTGCAAGGCGGCCTGCGCCTGCTGGGCCTCAGTGACGTCGACAGCGAACAAGAGATATCCCGCGAGCTTCGATTGGGGATCGCGAATACCGAAGGTTCGCGCGCGAATCCAGCGATCGCCTTGGATCGTGTTGACCACGATTTGATGCAGCGGACCATCGCGCAGCGCGGGAATCGAGTCAGTGAAGACCGCCAGAGACAGGTTGGTGCCGCCCGCGATGTCGAGTGCCCTCTGACCGCTCAGTTCACCGCTCGGCCAGCCCAGCAGCTCGCGCGCCAGCGGGTTGACGAACACCACGCGCTGCTCCAAGTCGAGCGCGACGATGGCGAGTTCCGTCGAGTAAGACAGGATGTTGTCGAGCACCATCCTGTCGCGCATGTGTTGGCTCGTTGCGCGTAACCGCTGTGACTGCTCGCCGATAGTTTGCCGGAGAAATTCGACATAGTGGCCTTGCAGTGTCTTGACGACGTCATGCTCGGTGAGGATGCCGACGATCGCTCCGTGGCGGTCGGTGACTGCGAGGCGTCGAACGCCTGAGTCAAGCATGGTTCTTTCCGCAAGGCGCACGCTGGCTTCGGGCGCGACGCTGCGGACCGGCTGGCTCATCACGTCACCCACGGGCTTGTTCCTGACCTCGTCTGTCGATCCAAGTAGGCGCACCATGTCGCGGTTGGTGATAATGCCTCTCGGCCTTGTGTCCTCTTGGACGACCACGCAGCCGATGCCGCGTCGGCTCATTAGCGCCAGGGCGTCGGCCACGCGATCATCAGGGCGCAGACTTGCCACATCACGGGTCATCGCCTGGGACACGAGCTGGGTCGGCGTCAGGCTGTCGGTGTGCGTATGACATAGCAGATCGGTCTCGCTGACGATTCCCGCGATGGCGCCAGCGGCCCCGGTGACGATGATGTGGCAGGCATTGGCCTCATTCATCGAGTGGTAGGCTTCGCGCAGATCCGTGTGCTCGGGCAACGTCAGCGGTTGCCGCAGCCGGAAGTCGCGCATCCTGCGCTCGGGGCGGAGCTGTCCGTCGGCGGCGGCGCGCACCGCATCGCCCTCGGTGAAAATGCCCAAGACATTCTGCTCGCACATCACCACGACGGAACTGACGACGTTCTTCGCCATGACGCGCAGCGCGTCCACCACGTAGGCATCCTCGCCGACCCGCAGAACAGTGCGCGAAAGAACGTCGCCTAGATTCGACGGTGGCTTGTGGGCGCTATCCATAGCCGGTTCGGCGATGAGTGGCTCCTGTATGTCCGAGGCTTCGCGGCTGCGCGAACGCATTCCACAACGGCTGCCACGAGGGAGTTGACGACGAACGCAACAGCCACTCGCCCATGTGCCGCGCTCCAGGCACAATAACACTTCTGCACCGGGCGGCCGTTGTTGTCGGGGGCGGTTCGTTGGTTGGCGAAAGATCTGAACCCGCCACCCGCCTTGCGGTCTATTGCTTTTGTTGCGGGAGGATCAACCATGACTCGAAATCTCATTGCCGCCTCGCTGATGCGCTTCGCCTCGAGGCTGCGCTTCCCCAATCTTTTCGCGGTGACCGCGGCGATCTTCTTCATCGATCTCCTAGTGCCGGATTTCATTCCTTTTGCCGACGAACTGGTGCTGGGTTTGCTCACCGTGCTGCTGGCCAACCTCAAGAAGACCGAGCCGGTCCAAGAAACCCCGCGGCCGTAGCAGCTATGGCCTCTGCCTGGCGGGGGTTGCACACCTTTGAGGCGGTGACGGCGGCGCCCTTGTCGTCAATGATCTTGAGACTTGCATTGGACTCCCAAGTGTCCTCCGCAACCACGCGATAGCGCCGGCCCGCTTGGGCGACGAACTCCAGCGTGGCGTCGCAGGTCCGCAGCGGAACGCGAACGCCGCGCTGCGCGAGCAGGCCGGTCAATGTCTCGGAAACCCGAATGATGCGCGCACCCGGATACACGACGGCGCGCTCGTTGTCGTACGCCGGTTCGCCATCCACCGCCTCGATGACAACGGAAACGCCTCGCAACTCGAGCGTCGGCAGATTGGAAATGATCAATACCGCGGTCGGAATCTCCGGGTCGTCCAGCGGCCTCGTTTCGTAGGGCGCACAGCCGGCCAGGGTTACGCACGCGAAGCTCATGCCGAGCACGGCTTCGATGGCGGATATTCTTCGCTGAATCATGGCGGCGCCCCTACTGGATCGAATCGGCGTTATGGTGCCACAGCAGGAGCGGCTCGGGCACCCGAATGAGAGCGAATCGATGCCGATCGGGCGTGCACCTCGTGACAACGGATCGGCAAAGTAGAATTCCCGTCAACGTTTCCGGGCCGGCACCATGCACACAGATGCGGACACCCAGTTGATGAGCGAAGCGCTCGCCCTAGCGCGCGAAGCCGCGGCCTGCGACGAGGTACCTGTCGGCGCGCTCGTGGTGCGCGGCACGGAAATCGTCGGGCGCGGCTTCAATCGCCCGATATCGCAATCGGATCCGACCGCCCATGCCGAAATCATTGCCTTGCGTGAAGCCGCGCGACGCCTCGGTACCTATCGCCTGACCGACTGCGATTTGTACGTGACCCTGGAGCCCTGCGTCATGTGCGCGGGCGCCATCATGCATGCTCGCATTGGGCGTCTGGTCTTCGGCGCGGTCGATCCCAAGACCGGCGCCTGCGGCAGCGTCGTGGACTTGTTCGGGCAGGCCGATCTCAACCACCACACCGAAGTTTCCGGCGGCTTGCTGGCGCGGGAATCCGCCGCGTTGCTCTCCGCCTTCTTCGCCGCGAAACGCGGTCGCACCGGCTTCGCTTGAAAGTGATGAACATTCGCGTCGATGTCCCCACCCAGTCGCTGTTGTTGTATGGGCCCGATGGCGCATGCATACGGCGCTACGCCGTGTCGACGGCCCGCCACGGCACGGGGGAGCGCCGCGGCAGCCTGTGCACGCCGCGCGGGAGGCATATCATCCGCGCCAAAATCGGCGCCGGCGCGGCGGAGAATTCGGTGTTCGTCGCGCGCCGCCCGACGGGCGAAACCTGGTCGCCCGAACTCGCCGAGCAACAACCGGAGCGCGACTGGATTCTCACACGCATTTTGTGGCTCTCCGGCTGCGAGGCGGGATTCAACCGGCTCGGCGATGTCGACACGATGCGCCGCTTCGTCTACCTCCACGGGGTGCCCGACCGGGTGCCGATGGGCGTCCCGGGGTCGCTTGGCTGCATCCGCATGCGCAATGCCGAAATCATCGAGTTGTTCGATCTGGTGGGTTGCGGCACAGCCGTGGAGATCGGTGGCTGATGCGCGTCGAGGTGACGGATTGGGACGCCGCGCGCGCGCGCGCGCGGCACATCCGTGCAGCGGTGTTCATCGTCGAGCAGAAGGTGCCGCGCGATTTGGAATGGGACGAGATGGACGCGCTGTCGCGCCACGCCTTGGCATTCGCACCCGATGGCACGGCACTCGGCACCGGGCGGTTGCTGCCCGATGGCCATATCGGCCGCATGGCGGTGCTGCGCGAATGGCGCGGACGCGGTGTGGGCGCGGCGCTTCTGGAAGCGCTGTTGAAGCAGGCGCTTCGGCTCGGTTATCGCAAGCTGCGGCTGCACTCACAGATCCAGGCGGCGGGGTTCTATGCGCGTTACGGTTTCGTCGCGCAAGGGCCGGAATATGAGGAGGCGGGTATTCCCCACGTCACGATGGAGCTGGGGTTGGGGTGATGGCGAAGGCGAACTCCGCACGTTCTCCGGGCTCGGCGCCGCGAAGAAAAGTCTGCTCGATGAAGCGCGCTTCGCCCTGGTCGTTGACGATCAGCACCGTCGACGATCGGGTTCCGTAATCGGGTGAGCGGATGAACGATGCCGACAGGAGCCGTTCCCACTCCTGGCTGACGCCGGTGCGCGGCAGCGCATCATCCGGATAGGTGTGCTCATCGCGCAGCAGCTCGAACAGCGGCGCCTGCGCGGGCAACGCGGAGAGTGCGCGCGCCAGCGCCGATTTGCCTGCGCTGACCTTGGGCCAGGGCGTGTCGAGCAGGTGGTTGGACAGGCCGTAGATGCCGCCCGCCAGAGTGCGCAGACGGTCGCCGCAATTCGAGAAGTAGCGGAGTTGCGCCCGCGCTGCCGCGCATTCGCCGAATACCAGATTGAAGCCGTTGTAGCGGGGCCCTTCGGCTGCCAGCATCCTCTCGAATGCCGCCGGCGTCTCGTCGCCGGTGAGAAAGCGCGCCACCAGGGCGCCGCGCGACGGCGCCCGTGAGTCGTTGCGTGCCGGGTCGCGGTAGTTGGTCAGCGCGGCGAAGCGGCCGGCCCGAGTGATGCCGAGCCAGGTTCCGCTCGCCTCCAGGTCGCGCCCCGCGAGAACTTGCGAAGCGTCGTCCCAGAACCCTGCCGACGCGGTAGGGCGGGCGAAGAACTCATCGCGGTTCGCCGCGACCACCAGCGGGAAGCGAGGATGCGCCTTCCATGCCAGCAGGATCAGGCACACTCGACGAAGCGCTCGACGTGGCGCCGCTCACCGGCGGCGAGGAAGCGCTCGAGTCGGCGCTCCCCGACTAGCTCACTCAGCGACTGTTCGAAAACCTCGCGCTGTTCGACGCCTTCGTAGGCTTCCATCCAGGTGTGGCTGGCGTCGTCGCGCCGCAGCACCCGGCCCCGCACACCGGTGCGCTCGGCCAAAGTGGATTGCAAGCGACGCAACTCGATCAGCAGTTCCGACTCCGCCGCGGGATCGATCTTGTAGAACACGTAGCAGGCCATACGCATGGAACCACGGCGCTCGTCAATTCACCGCATAAGGCAGCGGGCGCAAGCTCAGCCGTGGGCCGTCGGGGCGCTCGAGGCGCACGTCGCCGGCCTCGGCGCTTGACATCTGCATTACTGCGAGCAAATCGTGCCCTCCCTCCGGCGCCGCAGCCGCGTTGACGACGATGCCGCAAGGCTGGTCGGGCAGGTCCGGGCTATAGAGGTTGGCGCCGATCTCCGGCGTTGTTACGACCGGCAGGTGAGCGAGATACATGCGGCGCTTGAGTTTGCCCAGGTACTGGGTGCGCGCGACGATCTCCTGTCCGGGGTAGCAGCCTTTCTGGAAGCTCACCCCGCCGATCAGTTCGAAGTTCGCCATCTGCGGGACGAACTCCTCCTGGGTGCGCGCGCCGATCTGCGGGATGCCGGCGTTGATCTCGATCCAGCGCCAAACCGGGGATCCCGCGGGACGCGCCGCCCCGCTCAGGCTGGCCCAGATCGCCTGCACTTGCGCCGGCTCGACCGCGACCTCGAAACGATCGGCGGCGAGCCGAATCACCCGGCCCCGAGCGTTGGTGTCGACCGCCATGGCGCCGGCCGGCAGCGGCAGTCCAGCATGTTGCAGGGCGGACTCCGCATGCGCCCCGGCGATGCCGAGCTTGCACAGCGTCTCGCTCGCGTCACCGAGCTTGACCTTGGCGCGCAGTACGTACATCGCCAGCTTCTTCAGCACCCCGGCCAGAATCTCGCGCGCGCATTGCAGCAAGTAGTCATCACCATCGCGCCAAATCAAAAAACTCGCCACCATCCGCCCCTTGGGCGAGCAGGCGGCGTTCCATTGCGCGGCGCCGGGGCCGAGCTGCTTGACGTCGTTGGTGAGCAGGCCATGTAGAAAGGTCGCGCTATCTTCGCCGCCGGCGCGAATCACGCCCAAGTGGCTTAGCGGCACGAGCACGGTCGCGTCTCTGGCGGCGATCAGCTCGCCATGGGCGTCGCCGAAATCGACCAGTTCATAGTCCGCGAATCTGGCGCCGGCGCGCAACAGCAGTTCTTGCCACTCTTGATTCATGGTGCGAGTCTTCGCGCGAGGGAGTCCAAGATGGGTTCGAGCGTTATTATATCGTCCGCCTTCGCAACGCTTGGTGCGTTCACCGCCTTCCTTTCCTCGTGCGGCGTCTCGTCAAATCGCTGGTCGTTGTCGCGCTGCTGGCTACTTCGGTTGCCGTGGGCTGGCTTGTCCACTTTGCGCTCACACCGATCGAAATCGCCGAGGCTCCCCTCGAGTTGCAAGTCAAGCCGGGCAGCGCCCTGCGCACCGTGTCGCGCCAGCTTGCCGGGGGCACCGGCATCGCGCCCTGGCGATTCACGCTGCTCGGGCGCATCGGCGGCCACGCCGCCCGGATCAAGGCCGGCAGCTACGAATTCCAGCAGGGCATCACCCCCTGGCAGTTGCTCGGCAAGCTCAGTGCGGGCGAGGTGTCGCTGGCCGAGATCGCTTTCATCGAGGGCTGGACGTTTCGGCAGGTGCGTGCCGCGCTCGACGCCCACCCCGCGCTCCAACACGATACTCGGGGTCTGGACGAGCGCGAGATCCTGGGCCGGGTCGGCATCATGGAACAGTCCGCGGAGGGTCTGTTGTTTCCCGACACCTATCTGTTCGACAAGAACGGCAGCGATGTCGATGTCTTGCGCCGCGCCCACCGCGCGATGCAGCGCATCCTCGAGCGCGAGTGGGCGGCGCGCGACAAGACGGTGCCGTATGCGACGCCGTACGAGGCGCTGATCATGGCCTCGATCGTCGAGAAAGAGACCGGGAGGGACGGCGACCGGCCGCTGGTCGCGGCGGTGTTCACCAATCGCTTGCGTCAGGGCATGCCGCTGCAAACCGATCCGACGGTAATCTACGGGATGGGCGAGAGCTTCGACGGCAATCTGCGCAAGCGCGACTTGCAGCGCGATACGGCATACAACACTTATACGCGGCCGGGGCTGCCGCCGACGCCGATCGCGATGCCCGGGCTGGCGTCGATACAAGCGGTGCTGCGGCCGGCGAGCAGCGACATGATGTATTTCGTCGCCCGCGGCGATGGAACGAGCGAGTTCTCGCGCACGCTCGACGAGCACAACCGCGCGGTGGCGCGCTATCAGAAGCGGAGCGGCGGCTGAGATGCGCGGCAAGTTCATCACCCTGGAAGGCATCGACGGCGCGGGCAAGACGACGCATCTGGCCTGGTTCATCGACTATCTGCGCTCGCGCGGTCTGACCATCGTCTCGACGCGCGAGCCCGGCGGTACGGCGCTGGGCGAGTTCCTGCGCGAGTTGCTCCTGCACGAAAAGATGCACCTGGAAACCGAGGCGCTGCTGATGTTCGCGGTCCGCCGCGAACATATCGACAAGTTGATCGAACCTGCGCTGGCCGCCGGCGACTGGGTTATTTGCGACCGATTCACCGACGCGACGTATGCTTATCAGGGGGGCGGACGTGGCCTTTCGCCGACCCGGATCGCCGCCTTGGAGCAATGGGTACACCCGCAATTGCAACCGGACTTGACGCTGTTGTTCGACCTGCCGCCGGCCCAGGCACGCAAGCGCCAGCGTTCCCTCGACAACGGAGTCGACCGCTTCGAGCAGGAGGCCGAGGGCTTCTTCACGCGCGTGCGCATGACCTACCTTGCGCGGGCACAGGCGCAACCCAAGCGCTTTCACGTCATCGATGCCTCCCAATCTCCGGAAAATGTTCAGACTCAACTCGAGAAGATAGCTACAAAGCTTTACGCCGTATGATTTATCCGTGGCAATCGATGCACTGGGAGCGACTCGTGACGAACCTCGATCGGATGCCGCACGCGCTGCTTCTCGCCGGCCCGGAAGGCATCGGCAAACGCGAGTTTGCGCACGCGCTCGCCGCGCGCCTGCTCTGCGAGGCTCCCCGATCCGATGGGTTCGCTTGCTGCGACTGCGTGGCTTGTAAGTGGGTTGGAGCTGGCACGCATCCCGACTTGCGGGTCCTTAAGCCGTACGCCGCCGAATCCGGCGCGGCCGCCAATGAGCCGGGAACCGGCGCGGAGGCCGCGGAAACCATCGCGCCCAAGCCAAAAAGGTCAGGCAATCAGATCGTTATCGATCAGGTCAGGCAGCTTCAAGACTTCGTTGGGGTGGGTACGCATCGTCAGGGGTGGCGCATCATCGTCATCGAGCCGGCCGAGGCGATGAACTATCCGAGCGTCAATGCAATTCTCAAGTTACTTGAGGAGCCGGCGCCAAGCACGTTGTTTTTATTGGTGTCAGACAATCCTCGGAAGTTGTCGGCGACGCTTCGTAGCCGCTGTCGAAGAATCGCCTTCGGCAAACCGGATCCGGAACAGGCTCTGGGCTGGCTGCGCGCTAAGGGCATCGATGACCCACCGGCCGCCTTGGCGGCGGCGGGCGGATTCCCCTTGCTCGGCGCTACGCTGGCTGCCGCGGGTGTGGGCGCGCAGCGCGAAAAGTTTTTGGCGGCGGTTGCCGCGGGCGGCGCGGGCGATCCCTTGCAGATTGCCGCCAGTTGGGAAAGCTGGACGCGCGGCGGGCGCGGCGCGGGTACCGCGATCACGCTAGCAATTCTGGTCGATTGGCTGCAAAAGTGGCTCTACGACCTCGTTGCCTACCGCCTCGCGCGCCGTGTCTTCTACCATCCGGCGCGGCGCGAGGTCATTGCCAAACTCGCCGAGGGTGCGCGAATCGGAGCTTTGATTGCCTGCTACAATGAAATGCTGAGTTTGCGCCGCGTGGCGGACCATCCCCTGAATACCAGACTGTTCATCGAAGACATGCTCCTGCGCTACCGACGCGGCGTCGCGGCCGGTGCTGCGGCAAACTAGGTTCGATGGCTGACTCGCGCAAGTTGCAGAGCGTCGCCCGGCCGAGCGTACTGTCGCTCAATATCAACTCCAAGTCCGCGCTCTACGCCGCCTACATGCCGTTCCTCAAGCGCGGAGGCATTTTCGTTCCGACCTCCAAGACCTATGCGCTGGGTGACGAGGTGTTCATGCTGCTCTCGCTGATCGACGAAACGGGCAAGCTGCCGATTGCCGGCACGGTCGTCTGGGTGACACCCAGCGGCGCCCAAGGGAACAAGGCCCAGGGCATCGGCGTCCAGTTCAGCGACGACGAAAGCGGCCAAGCGGCGAAGAACAAGATCGAAACGCTGCTCGGCGGCCTTTTGGGCGCGAGTCGTCAGACGCATACCTTGTAGCGCCCGCGCCAGTTGTTCGTCGATTCCCACTGTCACCTGGACTTCGCCGAGTTCGACGGCCGCATTCCCGAAATCGTCGCCGCGATGGCGTGCGAACGCGTCACCCACGCCTTGTGCGTCAGTGTTTCGCTCGAAGCGCTGCCGCAAGTCATCGCGCTGGCCGAAGACCATGCGAATTTCTATGCCTCGGTAGGGGTCCATCCCGATCAGCGCGAGTGCCGCGAACCCGAGGCGGATGAATTGGTGCAACTGGCGGCGCACCCGAAGGCGGTGGCGATCGGCGAGACCGGCCTCGACTACTACCGCGAGAGCGGCGATACACAGTGGCAGCGCGATCGTTTCCGCACCCACATCCGTGCTGCCCGCGCCTGCGCCAAGCCGCTTATCATCCACACCCGCGCCGCGGCTCAAGATACCTTGAGCATCATGCGCGAGGAGGCCGCCGGCGATGTCGGCGGCGTAATGCACTGTTTCACCGAGACGCGTGAGACCGCGGATGCCGCACTGGAGCTGGGTTTCTACATTTCTTTCTCGGGTATCGTCACCTTCAAGAACGCCGCGGCGCTGCGCGAGGTGGCGCGCGCGGTGCCACTCGAGCGCATGCTGATCGAGACCGACGCGCCTTATCTTGCCCCGGCGCCTCACCGCGGCAAGGTCAATCAGCCAGCCTATGTCAAGTACGTGGCGGAAGAGATTGCGCGCGTGCGCGGCGTCGCTGTGGACGAAGTGGCGCGGGCGACGACCGACAATTTTTTTCGTCTGTTTCGCATTCCGCGCGGCTGAGATGCGGATTCTTTCGCGCACCATCCTAATTCTGCTGATGTTTGCCGCGGCGGCATTGCCTGCTCCGGTGCGCGCCGACCCGCTCGAAGACCTGTTGATCGCGGCGCGCAATGGCGACGCCCCGACCGTGGAAAATCTGTTGCGGCGTGGCATGGGCGTCGACTCGACCGACGGCAGCGGTTTTTCGCTGCTCATGATCGCTGCGGGCGAAGGTAATCCGACTGTCGTCGAGGTTCTCTTGCGCTATCGACCGAAGTTGGATGCGCGTGCACCTCAGGGCGACACGGCGCTGATGCTGGCGGCGCTCAAGGGTTACACGGAGATCGCGGGCAAGCTGCTCGAAGCGGGCGCGCGCCACGACCAGCCGGGCTGGAATCCGCTGCACTACGCCACGCTCGCCGGCAGCACCGACATCGTGCACTTGCTCCTGGAGCACGGCGCCGATGTAGATGCCGTGGCACCCAATCGCAGCACCGCGCTGATGCTCGGCGCGCGCCACGGGCATATGCAGATCGTAAAGCTGCTGCTGGCGCGCGGCGCGGACATCGACGCGCGCAATGACCGCGGCGAAAGCGCCATGGTCATCGCCTCGATGGCCGGCAATACTGACATCATGGAGCTGCTCCAGTCGCAGCCGGTGCCGAGGTAGGAGCGCCGCTGGCGGCGCGACCGGGCCGACGTCCTGTCGCGCCGCCAGCGGCGCGCCTACAACGCTGTGTAGCCGACGTCCTGTCGCGCCGCCAGCGGCGCTCCTACCCAACGCCGTGCAGTCTCATGCGCGTTGCTTCATAATCGCGCGCTTCGCTGTTTTCGTCAACGGATTCCCATGGCCCAGTACGTCTACACCATGAATCGGGTGAGCAAGGTCGTGCCACCCAAGCGCGTCATCCTCAAGGACATTTCCTTGTCATTTTTTCCCGGCGCCAAGATCGGCGTGCTGGGCTTGAATGGCTCGGGCAAGTCCACCCTGCTCAACATCATGGCCGGCATCGACAAGGAGATCGAGGGCGAGGCGACGCCGATGCCCGATCTGCGCATCGGCCACCTGCCGCAGGAGCCGAAGCTCGATCCCGATCAGACGGTGCGCCAGGCGGTCGAGGGCGGGGTGGGGGAAGTATTGGCGGCGAAGCAGAAGCTGGAGGCGATCTACGCCGCCTACGCCGAGCCGGATGCCGATTTCGACAAACTGGCGGAGGAGCAGGCCAAGTACGAGGCGGTGATCGCCGCCGCCGGCCCCGACGTCGCACTGCAAATGGAGATCGCCGCCGATGCGCTGCGCCTGCCGCCGTGGGAGGCACCGATAGCCCAGCTCTCGGGCGGTGAAAAGCGCCGTGTGGCCCTGTGTCGCCTGTTGCTGTCGCAGCCCGACATGCTGCTGCTGGACGAGCCGACCAACCACCTCGACGCCGAATCGGTGGAATGGCTTGAGCAGTACCTGACGCGCTTTCCCGGCACCGTGGTGGCGGTGACCCACGACCGCTACTTCCTCGACAATGCCGCCGAGTGGATCCTCGAACTCGACCGCGGCTACGGCATTCCGTGGAAGGGCAACTACTCTTCCTGGCTGGACCAGAAGCGCACCCGGCTCAAGCAGGAGGAGGCCACCGAATCGGCGCGCCAGAAGGCGCTCAAGAAGGAGCTGGAGTGGGTGCGCCAGAATCCCAAGGGGCGCCAAGCCAAGGCCAAGGCGCGCCTCGCCCGCTACGACGAACTGGCGACCTACGAGTACCAGAAGCGCAACGAGACCCAGGAGATCTTCATTCCGCCGGGCGAACGCCTCGGCGGCAAGGTCATCGAATTCAAAGGCGTGTCGAAGAGCTACGGCGAACGGATGCTGGTCGACAACCTGTCGCTGTCGATTCCGCCCGGTGCCATCGTCGGCATAATCGGCCCCAACGGCGCCGGCAAATCGACGCTATTCCGCATGATCGCCGGCAAGGAGGCGCCCGACGCCGGAGAGATCGAGGTCGGGCCGACGGTCAACATCGCTTTCGTCGATCAGTCGCGCGACGCCCTGCCCAATGACAAGACGGTATGGGAGGCGGTGTCCAACGGCCAGGATATCCTCACGGTCGGCAAGTTCGAAACCTTATCGCGAGCCTATGTCGGGCGTTTCAACTTCAAGGGCGCGGACCAGCAGAAGATCGTCGGCCAGCTGTCGGGCGGCGAGCGCGGCCGGCTGCATCTGGCGAAAACCCTCATCGCCGGCGGCAACGTCCTGCTCCTCGACGAGCCCTCCAACGATCTCGACGTGGAGACGCTGCGCGCGCTCGAGGATGCTCTGCTCGAATTCGCCGGCTGCGTGCTCGTCATCTCCCACGATCGTTGGTTCCTCGACCGACTTGCCACGCACATACTCGCCTGCGAGGGCGAGTCGCAATGGGTGTTCTTCAACGGCAACTACCACGACTACGAAGAGGACAAGGTACGGCGCCTGGGCGAGGAAGCGGCGAAGCCGCATCGCATACGCTACAAGCCACTGAAGACGTGAGCAGTCGAGCGATTTCGCCGGTAAGTGCGTACCTGCGACCCTTCTCCCGGCTGCGTGATCGCGGGCTAATCCGCGCGCCGATCGCCGCCCTGCTCATCACGGCTCTGGGTTGCAGTTCCATGCCCACGACATCGAATTCCACCCTCCCGCATGCGCTCGCCGGCGAGCGTCATTCTTTCTCCGGCCGCCTGGGCGTCATCAGCTACTACGTGGATGGCCCGGCGCAGTCGCGCGAAGCGCCCCTGCTGCTGATTCACAGCGTCAACGCCGCCGGCTCGGCGTACGAGGTGCGGCCCCTCTACGAGCATTACCGCGCCCGGCGCACGGTCTATGCGCTGGACCTTCCCGGCTACGGCTTTTCCGAGCGCAGCGACCGCGACTACACCATCCGCCTCATGACCGATGCGATCCTGGCGATGGCCGAGCAGATCGGCCGCCGCCACGGCCGAGCGCCCATCGATGCGCTCGCTCTGTCGCTGTCGTCCGAGTTCCTCGCGCGTGCGGCGTCCGAGGCGCCGGAGCGCTTCCGCACGCTGGCGCTGGTCAGCCCCACCGGCTTCGACCGGCGGGCGCCCTGGGACGGGCCGCCCGGCAGCAATCGGGGCAAGGCCTGGCTCTACGGCGTGTTTACCGTCTCGTTGTGGAGCCGCCCGTTTTACGATTTCCTTACCTCGCGCCGCAGCGTGCGCTACTTCCTCCAGAAGACTTGGGGCGCCAAGAACATCGATGAAGGCCTGCTCGAGTACGATTTACTCACGACGCGCGATCCCGGCGCCCATCACGTCGTTTATCGTTTCGTTTCCGGGTACCTGTTCAGCGCCGACATCACCCGCGTTTGCGAATCCCTCGCGATGCCGGTGTGGATGAGCCACGGCGTCCGCGGAGATTTCACGGACTATCGCCACAAGGACGCGTTCGCCGGCAGGCCGAACTGGTCCTTCGACGTGTTCCAAACCGGCGCGCTGCCGCATTTCGAGGTGCCCGACGAATTTTCCGCCCGTAACGATGCTCTCCTGGTACGTCCGGGGAAATAGCCGCACCGGCTTGACTTTCGGCATCGATCCCGCACCGCGACTTTGTCCTCCGCCTGAACCTCCCCGGCGAAAACAGAGTCACAGGGGAGCCGAGTCTCCGAGTGCACCGATTTGCTCGTGGGAGTTCGTCGGATCGTCCCCTCGTTCCCAAGGTCTCGCTGCCATGACCCAGCCAACCGAGGCAAGGCGTCGTCTTGCACTCATTCTCCTGCTCGTGGTTGGTGTTGCCACAGGCTTCGGCGAGCGCGTTTACGCTCAGGCGGCGCCGCCGACCCCGGCGGTGATCATCGCGCAGGCGCGGCTGGAGCCGCTGGTGGATCGGGTCGAGGCGCTCGGCACACTGCGCGCCAACGAATCGGTCGCCCTGACTGCCTCGGTGACCGAGACCGTGACCGCCATCCGTTTCGACGACGGCCAGCGCGTCAAGGCGGGCGACATTCTCGTGGAGATGACCAGCGCCGAAGAACACGCACAACTGAAAGAAGCGCAGGCCACGGTCCAGGAGGCCCAGCGCCAGTTCGAGCGGATACAGTCGCTGGCAGGGCAGGGGAACGCCTCACGCGCCATGCTGGACGAGCGGCGGCGAAATTGGGAAACCGCGCGCGCGCGGCTCTCCGGCATCGAATCCCGGCTCGCCGACCGTCGGGTTAAGGCGCCGTTCAGCGGGGTCGTGGGGCTGCGCAGACTCAGCCTCGGCGCGCTGGTGCGCCCGGGTGATCTGATCACCAACCTGGACGACGATCGCACCATGAAGCTGGAATTTCCGGTGCCCAGCACCTTCCTCGAAACGCTGCGGCTGGGCCTGCCCGTCGTGGCAACCGCGCGCGGCTATGGCGAGCGGGAATTCCGCGGCGAAGTCGTGGGCATCGACAGCCGCGTCGACCCGACCACCCGGTCCGTGGTGGTGCGCGCCGTGCTGCCCAATCCGGATCGGGCGCTCAAGCCGGGCCTGTTGATGCGGGTCGTACTGCTGAAGAATGCGCGCAAAGGCGTGGTGATCCCGGAGACCGCATTGGTACCGCTGGCCGAGAAGCAATTCGTGCTGGTGGTTGACTCCGCCCAGGAGAACCGGGTAGAGCGCCGGGAAATCAAGACCGGCACGCGTCGGCCCGGCGAGGTCGAGGTGGTGGAGGGGCTGAAACCGGGCGAAAGGGTCATCACGCACGGCCTTCAATCGGCCCGCCCCGGTCAGAGCGTCGCCATCCGCGCGGTGGACGACGGTTCGCATGACCTGCGCGTCATGCTCAAGCAACCCGCCCCGGACGGCCCGCGGCCTTGATCCTCTCCGATCTTTCGGTTACCCGGCCGGTATTCGCCTCGGTACTCTCGCTGCTGCTCATCGCCTTCGGCCTGGTCGCCTTCGACCGGCTGCCGCTGCGCGAATACCCCGATATCGACCCGCCGGTGGTCTCCATCGAAACCAATTACCCCGGCGCCGCCGCCAATGTGGTGGAAACGCGCATCACGCAGGTGATCGAGGATCGCATCGCCGGCGTGGAGGGCATCCGCTACGTCGCCTCCCGAAGCGAGGACGGGCGAAGCGTCATCACCGTGGAATTCGAGGTCGACCGCGACATCGACGCGGCGGCCAACGATATCCGCGACCGGGTCTCGCGCGTCGCCGATGACCTGCCGGTCGAGGCCGATCCGCCGGAGATCCAGAAGGTCGACAGCAACGAGGATGTCATCATGTGGCTCAACCTGGTCAGCGATCGCATGAGCGTCCCCGAGCTGACCGACTACGCCAGCCGCTATCTGGTCGACCGCTTCTCGGTGCTCGACGGCGTGGCCCGGGTGCGCATCGGCGGCGCCCAGACCTACGCCATGCGCATCTGGATCGACCGGCGGGAACTGGCCGCGCGCGATCTGACGGTCGGCGACGTGGAAGATGCGCTGCGCGCCGAGAACGTCGAACTGCCGGCCGGCAGCATCGAGTCGCGCGACCGCCAGTTCACCGTGCGCGTGCAGCGCAACTTCCGCGAGCCCGCCGATTTCGCCGGCTGGTGCTGGCGCGCGGCGCGAGGACGGCTATCTGGTGCGGCTCGGCGACGTGGCGCGGGTCGAGCGCAGCCCGGCGGAAGAGCGGACCTTTTTTCGCGGCAACGGCGTGCCCATGGTCGGCATCGGCATCATCAAGCAATCGACCGCCAACACGCTGAGCGTGGCCCAGGCCGCCCAGCGCGAGGCGGAGCGCCTGGGCCCTACCCTGCCCGAGGGCATGCAGATCAAGCAGAGCTACGACACCTCGGTGTTCGTCGAAGGCGCGATCCACGAGGTGTACAAGACGCTGTTCATCGCCATCGGCTGGTGGTCGCGGTGATCTATCGTGTTTCTCGGCAGCCTGCGTGCGACGCTGGTGCCGGCGGTCACCGTGCCGGTCTCGCTGGTGGCGACCTTCTCGGTGCTGCTGATCGCTCGGCTTTTCGGTCAACCTGCTCACCCTGCTGGCGCTGGTGCTGGCCATCGGTCTGGTGGTGGACGACGCCATCGTGGTGCTCGAGAACATCCACCGGCGCATGGAAACCTACGGCGAATCGCGGCTGGTGGCGGCGTACCGAGGCACCCGCCAGGTGGGCTTCGCGGTGATCGCCACGACGCTGGTGCTGGTCGCGGTGTTCGTGCCGATCGCGTTTCTGCAGGGCGACGTCGGGCGGCTGTTCACCGAATTCGCCCTGACCTTGGCGGCGGCGGTGGGCTTTTCCAGCCTCGTCGGCGCTGTCGCTGTCGCCGATGCTGGCATCCAAGGTTCTGGCCGATCAGGCCCACTCGTCACGGCTCACGCGCAAGGTGGAGTCGGCCTTCGGCCGCGTGCAGCGGGGCTACGCCGCGCTGCTGCGGGGCGCGCTGGCCCATGCCTGGATCGTCGGCTTGGCCTTCGTCGGCATCCTGGCGGGTTCGGCTTGGCTGTTTCGGGAGCTGCCCAGCGAGTACACGCCCAAGGAAGACCGGGGCGCATTCTTCGTCATCGTCAACGGCCCCGAGGGCGCTTCCTACGCTTACATGCTCGACTACATGAACGAGATCGAGCGCCGGCTGACGCCGCTGGTGGAGCAAGGGGAGGTGACTCGGCTACTGGTGCGGGCACCGCGCGCCTTCGGCAATCTGGCGACCTTCAACTCCGGTATCGCCATCCTTGTGCTAGACGACTGGCAGCAGCGCCGCTCCGGCTGGGCGATCATGGACGACGTGCGTCAGCGCCTGGCGGACCTGCCCGGCGTGCAAGCCTTTCCGGTGATGCGCCAGGGCTTCGGCAGCCGCACCCAGAAGCCGGTGCAGTTCGTCATCGGCGGCGGCACCTACGAGGAACTGGCGCAGTGGCGAGACACACTGATGGAGCGGATCAACGCCGGCAATCCCGGACTCACCGAGATCGACTGGGACTACAAGGAAACCAAGCCGCAGTTGGGTGTCGCCATCGACTACGATCGCGCCGCCGAGCTGGGCGTGAGCGGCAGCGCCATCGGCCGCACGCTGGAGACCATGCTCGGTTCGCGCCGGGTGACCACCTATATCGAGGCAGGCGAGGAGTACGACGTGATCGTCGAAGGCGAGCGCGATGCTCAGCGCACGCCGGCCGCTCTGGAGAACATCTACGTGCGTTCCGAGCGCAGCCGCCAGCTGATTCCGCTGTCGAACCTGGTGCGGGTGGAAGAAGCGGCCGATGCGGCCAGCCTCAACCGCTACAACCGGGTGCGCGCGATCACCCTGGAAGCCAATCTGGCCGACGGACTGGCCCTTGGGGACGCGCTCGGCTATCTGGAAAAGCTCTCGCGCGAGCACCTGCCCGAGCAGGCGATCATCGACTACAAGGGCCAGTCGCGCGACTTCAAGTTTGCCGGCGGCTCGATCGTGTTCGTGTTCGTGCTCGGTCTGGTCGTCGTCTTCCTGGTGCTGGCGGCCCAGTTCGAAAGCTACGTCCATCCGTTCGTCATCATGCTGACCGTGCCCCTGGCCATCGGCGGAGCTCTGCTCGGGCTGTACCTGAGCGGCCAGTCACTCAACCTCTACAGCCAGATCGGCCTGATCATGCTGGTGGGCCTCGCGGCCAAGAATGGCATTCTGATCGTGGAGTTCGCCAACCAGTTGCGCGATGCCGGCCAGCCGTTTCGCGCGGCGCTGGAGGAAGCGGCGGCGATTCGCCTGCGCCCGATCCTCATGACCGGCATCACCACTGCCGCCGGCTCGGTGCCGCTGTTGTTGTCCTCCGGGGCGGGCGCCGAGACGCGCGCCGTCCTCGGCACCGTCATTCTCTACGGCGTGCTCGCCGCGACGGTGTTCACGCTGTTCGTGGTGCCGGTGGCTTACGATCTGTTGGCCCGCCGCACCGGTTCGCCGGGCGATGTGCGCCGACGGCTGGAGGGGGAGATGGCGCAGCGCGAGGTTGCGGAGGGCGAAGCCCGTTGAAGCCGCGCACCTCACTGCCGTGCAGAAAGACTGCGTGATCCGGCGGGACCTTCGACGCTGCGGCAACCGTAGCCAGTGGGGCGGCCCGAGCGTTTTCGGGACTTGACTGGCTGCACCTCGAAGCTCATCGACACGTCCGCTACAATCACCAACGACTTGGACTGCTTAGAGCCGGCCCCTGGCTACCGCGCGGCAATACATCCGCTTTGCCACCGCCGATGAGGGCGTGCGCATCGCTTACGCCACCAGCGGCGAGGGTCCGCCGTTGGTCAAGGCTTGTCGTTGTCGCGGGTGAGCCGGTTGATCGCGCGCCATGATGCAGGAGGTCAAGTTCAAGGCCCTGAGCTCATCCTCGTTTCGTGCGCACTGTTGTCGTGTACACGATAGACACGAAGCCTCCCTTCTTTCGTACCCATGAAGAACATCACTCTCAGCGCCGACGAATCCCTGATCGAGGCGGCGCGCGCTCGTGCCGCGTTGGACAGGACGACCTTGAACGAGCAGTTTCGCCGTTGGCTGGCCGACTACGCACAGGCGCGTGAGCGCATGCAGCGCTACGAGTCCGTGATGCAGGGACTGCGCGGGCAGCTCAAGGTGGGTCGAAAGCTCAGCCGGGATGCGATGAATGAGCGCTGAGTTCTTTCTCGATACCAACGTCTTCATCTATCACCTGGACTCGACAGACCCCGAAAAGCACGCCGCCGCAGAGCGGATCGTCCGCACCGCACTGGCCGAGGGCAATGCATGCATCAGCTACCAGGTGGTGCAGGAGTGCCTGAACGTCGCGCTGCGCAAGGCCGAAGTCGCGCTGTCGACCGAAGCGGCGCGGAGCTACCTGGACGCGGTGCTGGCGCCGCTGATGCAGATGCCGGCGAGCGAGGCGCTGTACCATCGGGCGCTGGACATCCAGTCGCGCTGGCGCTTTGGCTTCTACGATCCGCTGATCGTCGCCGGCGCGCTGGCCGCCGGGTGCAGCAGGCTGCTGAGCGAGGATCTGCGGGACGGACAGCGTGTCGAGGGGCTGACGATCGTGAATCCGTTCAGGGGATAGCACACGATCTGGGGGTCACGATCCGGTCTGGGGGTCAGGTCTCGGTCAGGTCTCGGTCAGGTCTGGTCAGGTCTCAATACTGTTAGCTTAGATGAAGAATCGACCGCTCGGATTGCTCGGCGACCACAACTGATCGTGCGCTGCCTCGCGGCTGCCCTTGGCGGCGACCGCGGGCGAAGGCCCGACCATCGCCGGCATGCACTCGATGGGAACCCGGGTTGCCCGCGTCCGATCGTGCGAGGCATAGGGCGAGTTGCGCCGCTTGAGCATCCGTGGGCTTTGACGGTTGAGCGTGTGTGTGGCGCGAAGCATTGAGCTCTAACGCAGGGTGCGCAGGTAGCAGCGCCTTCGCGGTCTTGGCCGCGTTGGGGGGAAAGGCCCCGGACAGGGGCTGTTCGCGGCGCAGCAGTTGGATGTGACTGGTGAAAGACAGCTCCTCGTGCGGGATTCGATGACGGGTGGCCCCCTGGTGCAACAACCAGCGCACGGCGTAATGCGCCAGCACCCAGCCGTAGAACTCCTGCCGCACCAGCTCGGCGGTCTTGCTTCGCATCACCCGCCGACCTTTGAGCAAATGCGTCTTCAGCTCGTCGAAAACCTCCTCGACCTGCCAGCGCTCGTGGTACAGCGCCGCCAGCTCCAGCGCCGGCGCGGCTTGCGGATCCAGCAGCGTCGTCAGCAGTCGATAGCGTGGCTGCGCCTCGGCAAGACCCGGCAGCGCGTACTCGATCACCCGCACCACGATGGCCTGCTCCTTGGCCTGCGCGCGGCTTGCACCGCTGGGAACGATGACGCTCAGGTACGAACCGTCGCTGAGCTCGTGCCGGCGCGGCAGCACCCGATTGGACGCGCAGCGCCACAGCAGTTGAGCCCCCGTCTGCTGCGCCTGCTGCCAGTACCCGTAGCCGTTGAACCCTCGGTCGGCCAGACACAGCATGTCTGGGCGAAGGCTGGCCAGCAGCGGCTTGCAGATCTCCCACTCGCTGCTGCGGTAGGGGCCCAGGTTGGCCGCCAGAATCGCGTGCGTCACGCACTCCAGCAGCACGGCGCACTGCGCCTGCGGATAGCCGGCAGTCCCCGTGCGGCTGCCGGGACGGCCGAAGTAGGCCTCGTTGTCGGCTTCGTCGGGCAACTCGAAGTTGCGCCCGTCCATCGCAACCAGCCGCAAACCCCGGTAGAACGCTTGCCGGTGGAACTGGGCCTGGGCCATTGGCGTACAGCAGCGCTGCACAAGCTCCTGCAGCGGTGCCGCCCCGATCTTGCTGCGCGCCACGCTGATCGACGCCTTGGACACCCTGACCGGCTCGGCAGCGCCAGCGGCCCATGCCAGGCCCTGGCTGACAGCGGCGAAGACCTCTTCGTAGGCCGCCTCCGGATACAGGCTCAGCGCGATGCAGTAGTAAACCCCGACCACAGCGGGGAAACTGCGCAGCCGCTGCGAGTTCCGACCATGTGCGTTGAGCACGTCGTGCACCACCTCGGCCGGCACGACACGGGCCAAGAGGCTTGCACTGAGGTAGTCGGACAGCCGAGCGCCCGGGCCCAGCACCGCCTTGGTTCGCGCCATCGCATGCTCCGTCGTGGGGACGGTAGCAATTGTCGCGCAATTCTATCTAAACTAACAGTATTGGGTCAGGTCTTGCCTTTTGCTCCCTCGCCCGCTTACCTTGCTCACTGCCGTTGGGCATCACAATTCAAGCATCAATCCAGAACCGATGATCCCCAATATTGCTGTGCGATTGGGGCATTCGTTGAACAAGAGGCATGTGATATGGGTACGTCAACCAAGATCGATCTTTCGACACTTCGCTTCGACGGATCGCGGTTCGAGGGCCATGCCCTGGACGTGGAGTGCGCGCAGGAATTGGTGGCCTATCGGGGGCTCGTTCTGGCTTGCGCCAAGGAACTGTGGCTACGCGGGAACCCCGATCGCGCAAACCTGCCAAGACGCTTTGGCGAGGGCTTCCGCGTTGAGTTCGATCGCGTCGAGCCCGGCTTAACGACGCTTCCCTTGCAGCGCATCCGCGAGGCGGTGCAAGTGCAGCTGGATTTCGACGATGAGTTCGATGGGGCCGCCCTCCTTGTGGATGCAACGATTTCTGCCGCCGCGAGAGATGAACTCTTGCCCGAGGGGTTTCCGGCCAACGTCGTACCGCTGTTCAAGGGCTTTGGGCAGTTGCAGCGCCTCTATTCCTACTTCATATACAATGGCCACCATGCGATATGGAAACTGCTCGCGAACACGGTGCTTCGCAGAACGGAAGCGCTGAACCTTTGCTGGAGGGATGTTCGAGACGGCAGACTCTGGATCGAGTCGATTTATGACGACGAGAACCGCCCCCACGCCCGAACGAAATCTAGCAGGTGGCGATCCATTCCCATCAATCAGAGCGCACAATGGGCGCTCGACTACCTGAAGGAACGGATTACAAGAACCTCCGAGTGCGTGCTTCCCCAAATTGCGAAGCACAGCTTGTCCAGAGCGTTCGCTAAGTGCCGTGACCGCGCGGGCCTCGAAGGCACTCTGCACAGTCTTCGCCATACATTCATAAGTCATCTAGTGATGGCGGGCAAAGATCTGCGATCCATAGTGGAATTGGCGGGTCATACGCGAATAGAGGTGACAATGAAATACTCCCACCTTTCGCCAGCCCACTTGATGTCTGCCGTGGAGTCACTCGATCTTTGAGTGCTTGCTCGGTACTCGGCCCACCAGCGCAGGCGCAGGATTGCGCGGATAGCTGTGTCAAATTTGTGTCGTTTCCATCGCAAATAGTTTCAAAATCTGGTACCCAGATGAGAACTATTCGTAACAAAAAGACTCCAACCTGTTGATTTGACTGGCGTCCCCACGGGGATTCGAACCCCGGTTACCGCCGTGAAAGGGCGATGTCCTAGGCCTCTAGACGATGGGGACAAGGAGATGTGTTCGCAGAGGCAGGTGAGATGCGCGATCACATCGGGGCGCCATTGTAGCAACAAGTCTGTTCCGTGTGCACGCGACTCACTCGCTGAGCAGGGCAATCGCATCAGTTGTGTATAAGTCCCAGCAGCTGATCGCGGTAGGTGGGATTCCAGCCGGCGAGCAGGCGTCGGTTTTTGATGCCGGCTTTCACGGAACTATCCAGGCGCAGCAGGTTCAGCGCGATGCGACGCAAGATCGACAGATTCGCCGCGGCATGCCCGGTTCGCACCCGAGACTGATCTTCGTTGAAAGCCATGTCCAGGCACCAATGCAGGCGGTTCTCCACCCCCCAGTGGCGCCGAATCGCCTGGCTCAGCCGGTGGATATCCGCGCCCAGGGAGCTGACATAGTAGCGCCGCTCACACGATGGGTTCTCGCCGATCTGGCGGGTGGCCTCTACCATCACGATCGAGCGCATGCCGCGGTGCTTGAGCTTGGCCTCCAGCCCATCGAGTTGTTCGCTCACCACATAGCGACGCGTCTCGATGCGACCGTGATCTTTCTCCACACTGGTGTGACTCGCATGGGGCACATGGACATAGTCGAAGTGCTCGGCGGTGGCGAAGAACTCCTCGATCGCTTCGAGCTGCTTGGGCTGATTGTCTTTGACCGCCAGCACATAGTCGGCCTCGGCCGCGATGATCTGGGCGGCGATGGCGCGTTGGTTGCCCATCGCATCGATGCTGATCAGCGCGCCTTTGAGCAGCAGGGCCTCGAGCAGCGCTGGAATCGCCGTGATCTCGTTGGACTTCTCCTGGGTCTTGAACTGACCCAATGTCAGCCCCAGCCGATCGGCAAAGGCCGACACCATGTGGATGGCACGCACGCCCAGGCGTCGCGCATGCGAGCGGCGCAGCGTCTTGCCGTCGATGGCCAACTCCAGTCCCGCCAGGCTCGGACACAGCGATCTCATCCAGGCGATGAAGCAGCGCTCAAAACCGCGCGCATTCAGTGCGGCGAACACCCGTCCAAAGGTGTCGTGCGAGGGCACCCCTTGGCTCAAGGGCACGTGCCGGCGCAGCCACTCGATATTGGCTTTGCCCCATAGCTCGATGGCGCACCAGTCCTCCGCCCCACAGAGCATCGCGGCCAGTGCGATGAACAGTATCTCCTCCAGGGCGTAGATCGGCCGTACGCGCGGATCGGCCAAGTCGGCAAAGTGCTCCCATACCCCCTTGCCCGCTTCATCCATCTCCCGATCTCCTCAAGAAATCGAGAGTAGACGTCATTTTTCGCCTGTTTACAACTACCTGTCATAACTATATGACTGTGAACGAGTTTTCTTGCGATTGCCCTGACTCGCTGAGCCTGACCGGCTTCCTCCGACAAGGTGCAACGTGCTTTCTGGCGGCGCCCCGGCGAAGCAGTGGTGGAACGGCTGCTCGATGCGCGTCGGATGCGGACCGCGGCGGCCGTGGTACATTCGCTTGTCTATATGAATCGCCGTCGCCTCCACATCCTGCATCGGCCGGCGGTTGGTGCGACGCGTTATCCGCCGCTTCTGTTCGTCCATGGCGGATACGTAACTGCCGGCTGCTGGAGCGAATACTTCCTGCCTTATTTCAGCGAGCGCGGGTTCGACTGCCACGCCGTCGACTTGTCCGGTCATGGCGCGAGCGAGGGGCGCGAGCGCTTGGATTCCTTCGGTCTCCAAGACTACGCGAACGACATCGCTCAGGCCGTGCGCTCGATCGGTCGATCGCCGATCCTCGTCGGCCACTCGATGGGGACCGTGGTCATCGAGCGCTACCTGGAACACGAGTCGGCGCAGGCCGCGGTGTTCATGGCGCCGGTGCCCGCCACCGGCACCCTCGCGGCTACGGCGAAGCTGGCGCTAACGGAGCCGGCTTTTTTCAGCGAGACGACACGCGCCAGCCGCGGCGAATATTCGCCGCAAACGCTGCGTATCATGCGCGAGGTGTACTACTCGCCTGACATGAAGCCGGAGGATTTGCTGCGCTTTCAGACGCAATTCCAGGCCGAATCGCAGCGAGCGATCACGGAAATGGCGCTGCTCGCCTTGCGTTTCCCGCGGCGCCGACCGTCGCTGCCGGTGCTCGCTGTCGGTGGCGAGCTGGATGCCGTTTTTGCGCCGACGTTGTTGAAGTTCACGGCTGCGCGATGGAGCGGGGAGGTCGCCGTGATTCCTCGCGCCGGTCACACGATCATGCTCGACGTCCATTGGGAAGCGGCGGCTGAGCGCATCTGCGCTTGGCTCGAGCAGCAAGATTGGGGTAGCTCGACCACTGCGTGAAGGCGCGCCGCTTTGAAGGCGGCCGCGGGAGAATGTCATGCAATATGCGAATCTAGGCCACACCGGGCTCAAAGTCTCGCGTGTCTGCCTGGGGATGATGACCTACGGCACGCCTGACTGGCGGCCGTGGGTGCTCGACGAAGCAGCCAGCCGGCCGCTGGTGCAACAGGCGATCGAACTCGGCATCAACTTCTTCGATACCGCGGACATGTACTCCGCCGGGGTGTCCGAGACGCTTACGGGCAGGTTCGTGCGCGAATTCGCGCGCCGCGACGAGGTGGTGATCGCCACCAAGTTGTTCTTCCCGGTGGATCTCGCGTTTTCGGGAGGCGGCGGGCAGCGTCCGCCGGCGGCGCCGAACACCAGCGGTCTGTCGCGCAAGCGCATCCTCGCCGCCATCGACGCGAGCCTGCAACGGCTCGGCACCGACTACATCGATTTGTACCAGATTCACCGCTGGGACTACGACACGCCGATCGACGAGACGATGGAGGCGCTCCATGACGTGGTCAAGGCTGGCAAGGCGCGTTACATCGGCGCGAGTTCGATGTTCGCGTGGCAATTCGCCAAGGCGCAGCAGGTCGCGAAGGAACATGGCTGGACGCGCTTCGTGTCGATGCAGAATCACTACAACCTGGCCTACCGCGAGGAAGAGCGCGAGATGATTCCCCTCTGCCGCGACCAGGGTGTCGCGCTGATCCCGTGGAGCCCTCTTGCGCGCGGGTTCCTCGCCGGCAACCGCAAGTCCGGCGACAAACAGGGCGGTGCCACCGCACGCGCCAGGACCGACGATCTTGCGCAATCCTACTACTATGGCGACGCGGATTTCGCGGTCGTCGAAGCGCTCACGCGCATCGCACAGGTACGCGGGATCTCCAACGCCCAAGTCGCCTACGCCTGGCTGCTCGCCAAGGGCGTGACCGCGCCGGTCGTCGGGGCGAGCAAGCCGCATCAACTCGATGATGCGGCGGCGGCGGTGCGGCTGGTGCTATCGTCGGAGGAGGCCTCCGCGCTGGAGGCGCCATACCAACCGCATCGGGTGGTCGGGCACACTTGAGCGTGAGCCGGGGGCGCCATCAAGACTCCGGGTGCCACTCGACGACATCCTGGAACCGCGTGACTAGCACATAGGTCTCGACGTTCACGCTCAGGATCGCGCACGTCTGAGACGCTGCGAATCGTTCCAGATAGGGGTGGCGCGCGAGAAATAGTCCGAGCAGACTGGCGCAGGCGTCGGCGCTCACCTCCCGAGCTTTCCCGATTGCGGTAATTGCGAAAGCATCCTGAGTGTCCGTTCCGCTATTCTCCCGATTGTCGATCAAGACGGCGACCCGCTGATTGCACTTGAGGTTGGCAAACTTTTGCGTGGCGCGTTCGGTTAGCAGGACGATCTGCTTCAGATCGCCCGTTACGGCGAACGCCATGAGGCTAGTGTACGGCTGGCCTTTATCGTCGGTCGCCAGAACCGCATAGCGCTGCGCATCGATCATGCGATGCAGAACCTGCCCGATGTCCTCGACACGATTCATCGCGCGGTCCTCTGTTGATCCGCGAGACTAACCGCGGAACGCCTCGGTCAGAGACCGCGCCGCCAGGTCTACCGCCTCTCCCGCCGCGGTGAAAAACTTCCCCAGCGTAAAGAAGCCGTGAATCATGCCCTCGAAACAGCGGTACTCGACGGCGACGCCCGCCGCGCGCAGGTGCTCGGCGTAGGCGAGGCAATCGTCCACCAGCGGATCGAAGCCAGCGCTGATGATCAGCGCCGGCGCCACGCCCGCGAGATCCTGCCGCACTATCGGCGCGGCTCGCCAATCATCGTAGTCGCCGGCATGACGAAGATATTGCTGCTGGAAATAGCGGATCGACTCAAGGTCCAGCAGATAGCCGCGGCCGAACTGGCGCTGCGACGGACGTTTGCTGCGCTGATCGGTCGCCGGATAGACCAGGAGCTGAAGCGCAAGCCGCGGCGCGCCCGAATCGCGTGCGGCGATCGCGGTCACGGCTGCCAGGTTGCCGCCGGCGCTGTCGCCGCCGACCGCCATGCGCTCGGCGTCAACTGCGAGTGCGCCGGCGTGTCGCTGCGCCCAAAACAGCGCGGCACTCGCATCGTCCACCGCCGCGGGGAACGGATGCTCGGGCGCCAGCCGATAGTTGAACCGAGAGCACCGCGCAGCCCGCCTTGTTCGCCAGCACCCGGCAAAGAGAATCGTAACCGTCCAGGTCGCCCGCGATCCAGCCGCCGCCATGAAAGAAGATCAGCACCGGAATGCGCTCGTCGGCCGCGCTGCCGAGCGGACGGTAGAGCCGCGCCGCGATCTCACCTGCGCCGGCATCGCTCGCAATGCGCAGGTCGCGCACCTCCGCCACCGCGGGCGGTTCGGGGCTGAAGTAGGTGAGCATCTTGCGGACCTCATCGCGCGCCTTGGTCACGTCCAGCGTATGAAACGCCGGCGCGGCAGCGCGCGCGACGAGATCCATCATGGCCCTAGCTTGGGGATCGAGTGTTTTGCTCATCGAACGTGATTCATCCTGGAATGCTGATCATGCACGGCGTCGAGTGCCCCCGCGCATGAAGTCTTCCGCGTGGTGGGTTAAGCTCGGTCGGGCGGATTATCCTGCAAACTGTAGCTGGGCGCCCTCGACGACCGTTGTTGGGTGGGAGCGGGCGCGCTGACGGCACATGCATCTGGGCCGATTTCGAGGGTCTCTCGGAGGCTGCGCCGCCAGTCAATGAAAGCAACGAAAGCCAGGGCGTTGGCGGTAGTACCGCGCCCGCATTCGCGATCAGGTGAGCCCATGAGCAACACAGCCATTCGTTCCATGCATGCACGCCAGATTCTCGACTCGCGTGGGCGCCCGAGCGTCGAGGTCGACGTCGAGCTTGACGACGGAAGTCGTGGGCGCGCGGCGGTGCCATCTGGCGCCTCGATCGGTCGGGCCGAGGCGTGTGAGTTGCGCGATGGCGACTGCGCGCGCTACGGCGGCTATGGTGTGCTGCGCGCGGTCGCCAATGTGAATGGGGAGGTCGCGGATGCCATGCGCGGCTGCGATGTCCTCGACCAGCGCGCGCTCGACGAGCGTCTCGTGCAACTCGACGGCACGGCGCAGCTCGCGCGCATCGGCGCCAATGCCATTCTTGGCGTGTCGATGGCGGCGTGCCGGGCGGCCGCCGAGGCGCAGGGCCTGCCGCTCCACGCCTGGATCGCGGTCTTGTCGGGAACGGCGGCGGCGACGCTGCCGATGCCGATGGTGAACATCCTCAGCGGCGGGTTGCATGCCGGCGGCGGCATGGACGTGCAGGATTTCTTGGCGGTCCCCGCGCGGGCGGACTCGATCGCCGAGGCGATCCATCTGATTGCGCGCATCCGGGCCGCCGCGGCCGAGGTCATGGTGCGACGCGGACTCAGCACGTTGCTTGCCGACGAGGGCGGCATGAGCCCGGGCTTGCAAACCGGACGCGAGGCGCTTCAGCTCATGGTCGAAGCGACCGAGTGCGCCGGACTCAGGCCGGGCGTGGATATCGTATTCGCGCTCGATGTGGCGGCGAGCACGCTGAAATCCGCGGGCGACGCCTATCTGCTGGCGCGCGAAGGACGCCGGTGCACGAGCGCGGAGATGATCGCGCTGGTCGAGGCCTGGGCGCGCGAGTTTCCCATCGTATCTATCGAAGATGCGCTGGACGAAGAGGATTGGAACGGCTGGAAGACGCTGACCGGCAAGCTGGGGAGCGTGGTCCAACTCGTGGGCGACGACTTGTTTACAACGAACACTGAGCGGCTCGAACGCGGCATCCGCGCGGGCATCGGCAATGCGGTGCTGGTCAAGCTGAATCAGAACGGCACACTCTCCGGCGCGCTGGACGTGATCGCCATGGCACGCGCCGCCGGCTATGCCTGCGTGGTGTCGGCGCGCTCGGGCGAGACCGAGGACTGCTTCATCGCCGACCTCGCCGTCGGCACGGCGGCGGGGCAGATCAAGATCGGCTCGCTGCGCAGCTCCGAACGGCTATCGAAATACAACCAGCTTTTGCGCATCGAGGAACAGATCGGGGCGCGCTTTGCCGGCATGGCGGCGTTCGCCGGGACGCCCGCCGAGGTGGGAGTGCGGTGAACGGCGCGAAGTTTCGCCGCCGTGAGCAGTCAATTCCAATTGAGGTATGAGTCTGAACGATCGGTTTTGACTTTCGAATTGCATATCAAAACTGAGGGTGGCCTGTGGAGCTTGTGGGCAAAGGGGAGCGCGGTGGGAAAGTCGCGGCCTTTTGCGACTTTTCCACGGCAAGCGACCCGGTTCGCTGGCGGTTTTTTGCCAGCGAATTGTCCACAAATCCACAGGCCGGGTTGGGGGTGGATTTTCTGGCGGCGAGCTTCAAGCGGCTTTGCGGGATCGTTGGTTGATGGAAAGAAACAGCTTCTGCCGAGCCAGATTCATCTGCTCGGCCGCCGCGTTGTCCGACATCGCCGTGGCGGTTTTGCGCAAGGCATCGAGCGTGACGCCCGGTCGCAGGAATGTGGCCACGTCCGGCAGGCTGGCAAGCTTCTCGAAGGGCGTGCTGACCCAATCGAGCGGATAGCGCTTTCTCGTCTTGCCCTTCTTGTCCGTGATGTCCTCGGCGAACAGACAGGGGCGATGGAAATTGAGGTACGGATTCAGGTGCTCGGTACACCAGGCATTGACCTCGGCGGCGAAGCGCTGCGGGATATGCGCGTAGCCCAGATGCTTGCGGATGACCGCGCCGTTCTTGGTCTCGGCCAGGCCGTTGTCGTTGGAATGGCGTGGCCGCGACTTGGTGAATTCGGCAGCGCAGCTTGTCGAGCATCTTGGCCACCTTGTGATTGATGTACTCCGAACCGTTGTCGGCATGAAAGCCCAGGATGCGCGAACGGGAAGCCGGCCAGCAGCGCCTCGATGACCGGCAGCAGATAGGCTTCGCTGATCTTCTCGCAGGTGGCGACCAGCTCCCACTGGGTGACGCAGTCGACCGCGTTGATGTGATAGACGCCCTTGAGGCCGTCCTGATCGCCCTGATGGACGCTGTCGATGCGGATGAAGCCGGGACGCCCATCGGGCGCCGGCGCCCGGCGCTCGCCGATGGCGATGCCCGTCGGTCGGGTCTTGGTGAAGACACGGCGGCGGTCGATGTAACCATGGCGCTTGCGCAGGTTGTACAGGTGTCCCACCGAGATCGTCGCCAGTCGCTCGTAACGGGCATCGCCGAAGACTTCCAGCGCTCGCGCCATGAGGTGCCGGGTGGCCGGCCCCGACAGCGTGCCGTGCAGGCTGTCGGTCTCGGCCAGGACAATGATGTCCGCATCGGTGAATTTGCGCACCAGACCGTGCTTCGGCGCGCGATAGGTCTTGACGAGTTTCTTGCCCGTTCGCCAGCGTTTGACGATCCGCGTGAGTTGTTGGCGCGAGTA
>CAWGHV010000013.1:0-23447 GCA_963822375.1 uncultured beta proteobacterium
GTATCGGAAGTGCGAATGCTGACATGAGTAACGATAATGGGGGTGAAAAGCCCCCACACCAAAAGCCCAAGGTTCCTCGCGCAACGTTCATCGGCGCACGGTAGTCGGCCCCTAAGGCGAGGCAGAAATGCGTAGTCGATGGGAAGGTTACAGGTTAATATTCCTGCACTTTTTATACGTGTGATGTCGGGGGACGAGAAGGTCAGGTCTACCGGGCGTTGGTTGTTTCCAGGGAAAGGAGGTAGGCATGAATTTTAGGCAAATCCGGGATTTTTATGCCGGAGCACCGAGACGAGCCCTATTCGGCGAAGTGACTGACACCACGCTTCCAGGAAAAGCCACTAAGCTTCAGCTATAGAAGAAACCGTACCGCAAACCGACACTGGTAGGCAGGGTGAGAATCCCAAGGCGTTAGAACT
The DNA here is from genome assembly GCA_963822375.1 of uncultured beta proteobacterium. Classification (GTDB taxonomy): domain Bacteria; phylum Pseudomonadota; class Gammaproteobacteria; order Burkholderiales; family Rhodocyclaceae; genus CAWGHV01. The sequence continues at coordinate 420 of CAWGHV010000013.1, forward strand.
GGGGTGAAGGAACTAGGCAAGTCGCACCGTAACTTCGGGAGAAGGTGCGCCCATTAGCGTGGTCACGTGCGCTGACTGAGCGTCGGTCGGCTGCAATAACCTGGCCGCTTCGTGTTACGCCGATCTTCTCGTGCCCGGAACCTCACCGTGACCGTGACGAGGGCCTTGCCCGCCATGACGAGCGCGACGCCGCCGCCGGGGACGATGCCCTCTTCGAGCGCGGCGCGCGTGGCAGCGAGCGCGTCCTCGACGCGGGCTTTCTTCTCCTTGAGCGCGGTCTCGGTGGCTGCGCCGACCTTGACGACGGCGACGCCGCCGCTCAGCTTGGCCTGCCGCTCCTGCAGCTTCTCCTTGTCGTAGTTGCTGTCGGTGTTCTCGATCTGGCGCTTGATCTGCGTCAGAGCGACCTGCGATCGCCGCCTTGTCGCCCTTGCCGCCGACGATCGTGGTGTTCTCCTTGGTGATCACGAGCCGGCGCACGTGCCGAGCATTTCCGGGCCCGACGTTCTCGAGCTTCAGGCCGAGGTCGTCGCTGATGAACTGGCCGCCCGTCAGGATGGCCATGTCTTCGAGCATCGCCTTGCGTCGATCGCCGAAGCCCGGGGCCTTGACCGCGGCGACGGGAGGTTCGGCGCGGATGCGGTTCAGAACCAGCGTCGCGAGGCACTCGTTCTCGACGTCCTCGGCCACGATGATGAACGGGCGTCCCAACGCGAGCACCTTCTCGAGCATCGGGATGAGGTCCTGCACGTTGCCGATCTTCTTCTCGTAGAAGAGGATCATCGGCTCTTCGAACACCGTCTCCATGCGGGTGGGGTCGGTGACGAAGTACGGGCGACAGGTAGCCCTTGTCGAACTGGAGACCCTCGACGATGTCGTAGGTCGGTCTCGGTGGACTTGCTCTCCTCGACCGTCACGACGCCGTCCTTGCCGACCTTGTCGATGATCTCGGCGACGAGCTCGCCGATCTCGGGATCGTTCGGCGCTGACGGTGGCGACCTGCTGGATCGCGTCCTTGCCCTTGACGGGCGTGCTTGGACTTGCCAGCGCTCGGCGACGATCGCGTCGACGGCCTTCTCGATGCCGTTCTTGATCTGCGTCGCGTTGCAGCCGGCGGCGACGTTGCGGATGCCTTCCTTGAAGATGGCCTGGGCGAGGACCGTCGCGGTGGTGGTGCCATCGCCGGCAGTGTCGTTGGTCTTGCTGCTGACTTCGCGGATCAGCTGCGCGCCCATGTTCTCGAAGCGGTTCTCGACCTCGCGATCACATTCCGCGCGCGCCGCGTTCGCTGATCGAGACCACGCAGGTCTTCAAGCGCAGCGAGATCGCGCGCGACTGGCTGGGCGACAGCTTCGTCGAGCATTTCGCCGCCACGCGCGAATGGGAACACCGCCAGTGGCAGGATGCGGTGACCGACTGGGAACTGAAGCGCTACTTCGAGATCATTTGATCGGACCTGGGCCGTAAGGCAGAATCGATTCTTGCCTTACCTGGAGACCGCATGGACGAAGCCACCCTCACCAGCAAGAGCCAGATCACGGTGCCCAAGGCCGTGCGCGAAGCGCTGGGCGTGGGGCCGGGTGACAAGATCCAGTTCGTGCCCGCCTGGCAAGGCTACCGGCTGGTGGTGATCAAGGGTGACATCACGGCCATGCGCGGCATCGTCAAGAGCCGACGCGACAAGCCGCTGTCGATCAAGGCCATGAACCAGGCCATCGCCGAGATGGGCAGCCGGCCTGAAGGCCACGCGCCCGCGCGGCGCGCCACCTCCAAGCGTGGGCCGACGTGATCGGCCTGGACACCAACGTGCTGGTTCGTTACTTCGCGCACGGCGATGCGCGGCAGTCGCGCATCGCCGTGCGCCTGATCGAACATGAACTGGGGCCACATTCGCGTGGCCATGTGTCACTGGTTGCGCTGGCCGAACTGGTCTGGGTGCTGCGTGGCAGTCTCGACGCCGCCAAGGACACGGTGGTCGACATCGTGACCCATTTGCTGGCCGACGATCGTTTTGTCGTGCAGTCGCAGGCCGCGGTCTGGGCAGCACTCGACGCCTACCGTCATGCCCGCATCGACTTTGCCGACGCGCTGATCGCAGCCCTGGCCCGTGTCCAGGGCTGCGACCGCACCCTCACCTTCGACCGCCGGGCAGCCCGCATCGACGGCATGAGCCTACTGGACAGCACCGCATGAGCATCACCCGCTTCGCCTTCCCCACCCCCATCCACTTCGGCGCCGGTGCGCGCAAGCTGGTCGCCGCGCATCTGCTCGACCAGGGCCTGAAGCGGCCCTTGATCGTCACCGACCGCGCGCTGGCCGCGTTGCCGCTGATGGCCGAATTCCAGTCGCACCTGGCCGGCCTGCAGGTGGCCGTTTTCAACGGCGTGTTCGGCAACCCGACCTGCGCGCAGGTGATGGCCGGCGCTGCCGCGTTCAAGGCCCATGGCGCAGACTGTGTGATCGGCTTCGGCGGCGGCGCGGCACTCGACGTGGCCAAGGTGGTCGGCGTGATGGCGGTGCATGAAGGCGACGTGCTGCAGTACGTGTGGGACCACCCGCAGCTGCGGCCCATCGTCAATCCCTTGCCGCCGTTCGTGGCGCTGCCCACCACCTCGGGCACCGGGTCCGAGGTCGGGCGTTCGGCGGTGGTCAGCGAGAACGACAGCCATGTCAAACGCACCGTGTTCAACGCCAAGCTGCTGGCGCAGGCGGTGTTTGCCGACCCCGAACTGACGCTGGCGCTGCCGGCGGCCATCACCGCGGCCACCGGCATGGACGCGCTGACGCACAACATCGAAAGTTATCTGTCGCCGGCCTACCACCCGCTGTGCGACGGCATCGCGCTCGAAGGCCTGCGCATCGGCGCGCGTGCGCTGGCCACTGCGGTGCACCGAGCCGGCCAACCTGCAGGCGCGCGCCGACATGATGATGAGCTCGATGATGGGCGCGATCGCGTTCCAGAAGGACCTGGGCTCGGTGCATGCCTGCGCCCATGCGCTGGGTGCGGTGGCCGACATGCACCATGGCCTGGCCAACGCGCTGATGATCGACACCGTGCTGGCCTGGAACCACGAAGCGGTGCCGAAGAAGTTCGACGAACTGGCCCATGTCGCTGGGCGTGGCCGGCGGTGGCTTCGCCTTCGTGCGCCTGGCTCAAGCACCTGAAGCTGCAGATCGGCATCAGCGGCGGCCTGGCCGCCCATGGCGTCACGCCAGGCCATGCTGCCGCGCCTGGTGCCGCTGGCCGCGACCGACTTCACCGGCAGCACCAACCCCCGGCCCGCGACCGAGGCCGACTACGAGCGCCTGTTCCGCCAGGCGATGTGATCATGCCCTTCAAGCGCCCTTACCTGATGATCGGCGTGTCGGCACGCATCTACTACCCGTCCAGCCCGGTGCTCGACCTGGGCGGCGTGTGGACCAAGACGCTGCACTACCTGGAACAGTCGGTCGCGCATTGGCTGCTGCACGGCGGCGCGCTGGCGGTGATGATCCCGGCGGTCGACTCACAAAGCCTGACCACACGCGCCGACTTCAAGCTCGGCCAGTACGCCGAGGCCTTGGACGCGCTGGTGCTGCAAGGCGGCAACGACGTGGCGCCGCAGACCTATGGTGAACAGCCGCTGCGTCCCGAATGGGCCGGCGACCCGGCAAGAAAACAAACCAATTATCAGTCATTTTTTGATTTGTAAAGAAAGTGCCGTGATATTGTTTTGCATACTGAGGCAAAGCAGGACTCGAAGTAAAAGTATCCGTTTGTGAAAAACTAGTATCTGCACCAGCCAATTGCTTAATACAAATCCTTACACCATCATACTCTTGCTCAATATATCCTGATTTATTTTGATACGCAGAAAGACCATGGATATTCCACTCCCATTGCCGCGCAACATCAGAAGCTAATTCATCAGAAATTAAAATCAAACCTGAGCGTCCAGGAGTTCGTCAGCCCGGAGAGCTTCATCCTGCTCGAATCGATCATGGTGTTGTGCATGGTAGTGCTCGGCGGCATGGGCAACATTCCAGGCGTCATCATCGGCGGCCTTTTGCTCGCCGTGCTGCCCGAGTTGCTGCGCCACTGGGCGGGGCCGATGCAGACCGTGCTGTTCGGCAAGGTGCTGCTCGACCCCGAAAGCCTGCGCATGCTGCTGTTCGGCCTGGCGCTGATCCTGGTCATGCTCTATCGTCCGGCCGGCTTGTGGCCCTCGCCGATCCGCAGGCGCGAATTCGCCGCCGCCAAGGAGGAGATCGAAGGGGACGAGCAGAAGTGAGCGAGGCCCTGCTCGATGCGCAGACTGTCTGCAAGAGCTTCGGCGGGGTGCAGGCGTTGCGCGACGTCTCGCTGCACATTCGGCGCGGCGAGATTTACGGCCTGATCGGACCCAACGGTGCGGGTAAAACCACTTTCTTCAACGTCCTGACCGGGCTGTATACCGCCAGCAAGGGCGAGTTCGTCTTCGACGGCAAGCCGCTCAACATACGCGCCCCGCACGAGGTCGCCAAGCAGGGCATCGCGCGCACGTTCCAGAACATCCGCTTGTTCGGCAACATGACCGCGCTGGAAAACGTGATGGTGGGCCGCCACATCCGTACCCGCGCGCAGGTGTTTGGCGCCATCCTGCGCACCCCGGCGACGCGCCGCGAGGAGAGCGCCGTGGTGCGCCGCGCGCACGAACTACTGGGCTACGTCGGCATCGATCGCCACGCCAACGACATGGCGCGATACCTCTCTTACGGCGACCAGCGGCGGCTCGAGATCGCGCGGGCATTGGCAACCGAGCCCAAGCTGCTGGCGCTGGACGAGCCGGCCGCGGGCATGAACGCCACCGAGACGGCGGGGCTGCGCAGCCTCGTCCTCAACCTCCAAAAGGACGGCATCACGGTGTTGTTGATCGAACACGACGTCAAGCTGGTGATGGGCTTGTGCAACCGCGTCGCGGTGCTCGACTACGGCGAGAAGATCGCCGAGGACACACCGGAGAAGGTGCAGAACGATCCCAAGGTGATCGAAGCCTATCTGGGAGGCGAAGTTGCTTGAGGCGCGCGAGCTCAAAGTCCATTACGGTGGCATTGCCGCGGTAAAGGGCGTTAGCCTCGACGTCGGCGCCGGCGAGATGGTCTGCCTCATCGGCGCCAACGGCGCCGGCAAGACGACCACGCTCAAGGCGCTGGCGCGCATGGTGCCCGCTCACGGCGCGATCCGCTACCGCGACCAGGACATCATGAATTGGCCGGCTCACCGGCTGATCGGCGAAGGTTTGACCATGGTACCCGAGGGGCGCGGTGTGTTCGCCCGGCTGTCGGTGGAGGAAAACCTCGCGATGGGCGCCTATTGCCGCAAAGACAAGCGCGAGATCGAGTCCGACTTGCAGCATGTGTTCGGCTTGCTGCCGCGGCTCAAGGAACGCGCCAAGCAGATCGCCGGCACCCTGTCGGGCGGCGAGCAGCAAATGCTCGCGATCGGCCGCGCGCTGATGTCGCGTCCGCAGCTGCTCTTGCTCGACGAGCCTTCGATGGGCTTGGCGCCGTTGATGGTGCAAAAGGTGTTCGAGGTCGTCAAATCGGTCGCCAGCCAGGGTGTCACCATCCTGCTGGTGGAGCAGAACGCCAAGCTCGCACTGACGCTGGCCACGCGCGGCTACGTGATGGAGAGCGGCGCGATTACGCTTGCCGACAGCGCCGAAGCGCTGCTGCACAACCCAAAGGTGCGTGAGGCCTATCTGGGCGGAGAGTAGCGGACGATCGCTCGGCGCGTGTCATCCCCGCGTGGGCGGGGGATCCATACGCTTATCCGAACTGCAAGCTATCGGCGAACGACAGCGCCTGCATCTGGGCGCGATTGACGTCCTCGGCCGCCAGTTGGAGCAATGTTGCCTGCTGCGCCAAAGCATCGGCGCTCTGCGCTTCGCAGGCGCGGGCCAATTCGAGGAACGGCGCATATTCGCCTTCGCCGCGCAGCAGGGCATCGGCGATGGCCTCGGGCAAGTTCATCTGGTCGAGCGCGCGCTCCATCGGCGCGCCCAGCAGCACGTCGAGCAGCGAAAATGCGCCGACGATGAACAGGTTGTCATACTCGCTCTTGTTGAAGAAGTTGCGGCCTACCAGTTCCATCAAACGGCCGCGCGCGATCGAGGCTTGCATCAGCGCCGGCGCCGCGGGATCCTTGCTCGAGGTCACCAGCAGCAGCGATAGCCATTTGTGCAGCTTGCTGTAGCCGAGGATGGTCACGGCATGGCGGAACGATTGGATCTCGCATTGCAAGCCGAAGCCGGCGGAGTTGATGTAGCGCAGCAGCTTGAACGACAAGGCCACATCCTGCTTCAGCACCGCTTCCACGTCCTTCATGTCGGCGTCGCTGCGCACCAGATTCAACAGGCGCACGATTTGCGCATGCGCCGGCACGAGATTCTTCGCCACCGGTTTGGTGTTGAGGAAGAACCAGCCGGCGGCGCCGTCGAAGCCGGCTTTCAATGCCGCATCGAATGCCGCTGCATCTTCGAGTTGCGTGGCCAGCAGCAGACCCGGGGCGCCGAGCGTGCGCGGCTGCAGCTTGGCATCGGCCAGGACGAAGCGGAAGGCGGCCGCCTCCGGCAATGGCACGTCCTTCTCGTAGTCGCAGAGGCAGAAACTCGCTTGCGCCTGATTCATCCGCTCGATCAGTTCCAGTGTCGGCGCATGCTTCAGGCTGGCCGCGGGAATCTCCAGCAGCGTGTTCTCCGGCGGCGTCCAGCCGAGCAGATCGGTGTCGGGGGCAGCGCCGCCGAGGCCCACAAGAACGGTTCGTTCGGTCGGCCAAACATCGGCGAGCAGGTTCAGCGCGTCCGCTGCATCCTGGTTTGGTGTACCGCCGTGCGGATGAAGCGCCAATCGGTTGGCGGTAATCGCCCGCTGCTTGTTCAAGACCGGCTGGCGCGTGATGAAGACTTGGGTCGTCATGTTCCCGGCTCCGCTTCGGCGGCATAGGTGAATGAGTCGGCGAAGAACTCTTGCGCCGGCAGCTTGCAGGGCGCGGTGAAATCGCGCCGGGCGGCGTCCACCATCGCCGGCGCGCCGCACACGTAGGCTTGGTGGTAGGAGAGATCCGGCAAGTCGTCCATCACCGCCCGGTGTACCAGGCCGGCGCGGCCTCGCCATTCGTCCGCGACCGCCGCCTCCGACAACACTGGTATGTACTCGAAGTGGGCGTGGTCGCGCGCCCAGCGTTCGGGTAGCGTGTTCAAGTACAGGTCCTCGCGCCGGCGTGCGCCCCAGTAGAGCACCATCGGCCGGGTGCTCTTGATATGCAAGGCATGCTCGATCATCGCCTTCATCGGCGCGAAGCCGGTGCCGCCGGCGACGAATACGATCGGTTTGGTGCTGTCCTCGCGCAGGAAGAAGCTGCCGAGCGGCCCCTCGAAGCGCAGGATGTCGCGTTCCTTCATCGTGCCGAACACATGCTCGGTGAATCGTCCGCCCGGCGTCAGCCGAAGGTGCAGTTCGAGCAACTCGTCGGCATGCGGCGCATTGGCGAGCGAGAAGCTGCGCCGCCGGCCCTCCTTGAGCAGGATGTCGAGATACTGTCCGGGCAGGAATTGCAAGCGCTCGTTGGCGGGCAGTCGCAAGTACACGATCATGACATCGGGCGCGGCGCGCTCCATCTTGTGCACCCGGCAGGGCAGCGTCCTGATCGGTACGTCGGTCAGCGCGGCGACTTCGCGGCATTCGATGGTGAGATCAGATAGCGGCTTGCCGCAGCAGAACAGTGCATGGCCGGCGCGTCGCTCGTCCTCCGACAAGGCGCTCGCCTGATAGGTGCCGTGGTCGATGCGCCCCGCGAGCACTTTACCCTTGCAGGATCCGCAGGCGCCGTCGCGGCACCCGTAAGGAAGATTGAACCCGGCGTCGAGCGCAGACTGGAGGATGCTCTGCTCCGGGCTTGCCTCGAAGCCGTGACCGCTGGGCTCGATAGTGATGCGGAAGGCCATAGGTGCGGGAGTGGCGTGAGATAATCGGCGCGTGCAAAGACTAGTGGTCGTGGGCAGCGGCGACGTGGCGCGGCGGGCTTTTCCGTGGCTGGTGCGCCACTACCGCGTGTTCGCGGTGGCGCGCAGCGAATCGAAGGTCGTGGAGCTCAGACGCCAAGGCATCACCCCGATTCGGGCCGATCTCGATCAAGCGAAGACTCTTAAACGACTCGCTGGGCTCGCAACTTTAGTGTTGCACTCGGCACCGCCACCGGATACGGGAACGCGTGATCGGCGTACCCAGCGCCTAGTGGCGGCGCTCGCGCGACGAGGGAGTTTACCACGGCGCCTCATCTACGTTAGCACCAGCGGCGTCTATGGCGATTGTGCCGGTGCGCTGGTAACCGAGGAGCGTGCGGCGCACCCCCAGACCGCGAGGGCAGCGCGCCGGGTCGATGCCGAGCGGGTGGTGCGCGCCTTCGGGCGCCGCTGCAAGGTCAGCGTGTCGCTGTTGCGCGCGCCCGGCATCTACGCCACGGATCGGCTGCCGCTTGAGCGTTTGCGCCGCGGCGATCCCGTCTTGCGTGCCGCCGAGGACGTGTTCACCAATCACATCCACGCGGACGATCTGGCCGCGATTGTCTGCCGCGCGCTGAGCCGCGGCCGGCCCGGCAGGGCCTACAACGCGAACGACGACTCGGCGCTCAAGATGGGAGACTACTTCGACCTTGTCGCCGACGCTGTCGGCCTGCCGCGCGCGCCGCGTGTATCGCGCGACGAAGCGGGTCGGCGCCTCGCCAAGGCGACTTTGTCCTTTATGGGGGAATCGAGGCGGCTGGTCAACCGCCGCGTAAAGCAGGAGCTGCGAGTGCGGCTCAAGTATCCGAGCGTCGCCGAGGGCGTGGCGGCGGCGCGCGCCATGGCACGGGAGAGTGGATGACTTATCTGTGGTTGAAGGCGCTGCACATCGTATTCGTCGTCAGTTGGTTCGCCGGGCTGTTCTATCTGCCGCGCCTGTTCGTCAATCATGCGATGGTCGACGACGAGCGGACGGCCGAGCGGCTGCTCATGATGGAACGCAAGCTGTTCCGCTTCATGACCCCGATCGGCGCTCTGGCACTGGGCTTCGGTCTCTGGCTCTGGCTCGGTTACGGGGTCGGCGGTGGCTGGCTCCACGTCAAGCTGCTATTGACCTTGTTGCTGGTGGCATATCACGCCTACTGCGGGAAGCTGCTGCAAGATTTCAGCGCCGGACGCAACACCCGCAGCCACGTCTGGTTTCGCTGGTTCAACGAGATTCCTGTGTTGCTCCTGCTCGGCTCGGTGTTGCTGGTCGTGCTCAAACCCTTCTAGGCGGACGGCGCGACGTGATGCCGATGTCTTTCTTCGCTTCTTGTCCGCGCGGGCTGGAACAAGCGCTGCGCGACGAGTTGGCCGGCGCCGGCGCGCCGGCAGTCGAAGCCGTCCCCGGCGGGGCGCACTTCGATGGCGACTGGCGCATCTGCTATCGCGCCAATCTGTGGAGCCGCATCGCCACGCGCATTCTGTGGCGCGTCGCGGTGGGGGAGTATCGGCGCGAGGACGATATCTATGCGCTGGCGCGACAACTGTCTTGGCACGAGTGGTTCGCGGTCGAGCGGACGATCCGTGTCGGCGTCACCGCCATCCGCAGTCCGCTCAAGAGCCTCGACTTCATCGCGTTGCGCATCAAGGATGCGGTGTGCGACGGCTTTCGCGCCGCGGTCGGTTCGCGGCCGAACGTCGACACCGCCCAGCCGGACGTTCGAATCCACGCGTTTCTCTCCGATGCGACAGCGACGCTATACCTCGATACCTCCGGCGAGCCGCTTTACAAGCGCGGCTACAAGCAAGCCAAGGTGGAGGCGCCGCTCAAGGAAAATCTTGCCGCCGGGATACTGCGGCTGGCCGACTGGCGGCCCGATGAGCCGCTGCTCGATCCGATGTGCGGCAGCGGCACCTTTCTGCTCGAGGCGGCGCAGATCGCGCTCGACATCGCGCCCGGACTAGGGCGGGACTTCGGCTTCGAGCGGCTGCGCGAGTTCGACAAGCAGTCGTGGAACGAGGAACTGGAGCAGGCGCGCAACCGCGTGCTGCCGCGGACCGAACGGCCGATCTACGGTTCCGATTTGTACGGCGAGCAGATCAACAAAGCGCGCATCAACCTGGCCGCCGCGTCCCTAGAGAACGTGGTGCACCTGAAACAAGGCAGCGTGCTGGAACTCTCGCCGCCCGCGCGCAGCGGCGTGCTGGTGATGAATCCGCCCTATGGCGTGCGCATCACCGAGCGGGAGCAGGACTTGGCCGACTTCTACCCTAAGTTGGGCGACGCGCTGAAGAAGCGCTTTGCCGGTTGGCGCTGCTGCTTATTCAGCGGGGACCCGCGCTTGCCCAAGTCGATCGGCCTGCGCACCTCGCGCCGGCTCGCGCTCTACAACGGCGCGCTCGAATGCCGCTTGTACGAGTATCGGATGGTGCAGGGGGCGCTGCAGAAACAACCGTAAGCGGCGCGGACACGACGGGCCGCGCCGAAGCGGCTCTGCGTCACTTCACTTCACGATGTCCAGATGCTGCAGACCGGCGGTCAGGTCGCGCTCTTTCGCTTCCTTGCTGTTCAGCTTGATGTTGAGCCGCAGGTCGTTCACCGAGTCGGCGTTGCGCAAGGCATCCTCGTAGCTGATCTTCCCCGCTTCAAACAGGTCGAACAAGGACTGATCGAAAGTCTGCATTCCCAGCTCGCGCGACTTCTTCATCACCTCCTTGATCTCGGTGACCTCGCCCTTGAAGATCAGATCGGAGATGTAGCGGTGAATTGAGCAAGACCTCCACCGCGGGCACTCGGCCCTTCTTGTCCTTCACCGGGATCAGGCGCTGCGAAACCATGGCGCGCAAATTGAGCGAAAGGTCCATGAGGAGCTGCTGCCGCCGCTCCTCGGGGAAGAAGTTGACGATCCGGTCGATCGCTTGGTTGGCGCTGTTGGCGTGCAGTGTCGCCAGGCACAGGTGGCCGGTTTCGGCGAAAGCGATGGCATAGTCCATCGTTTCGCGGTCGCGGATCTCGCCCATCAGGATCACGTCGGGCGCCTGGCGCAGGGTGTTCTTCAGCGCGACGCTCCCAGACTTCGGTATCGACGCCGATTTCGCGTTGCGTGACGATGCAGTTCTTGTGCTCGTGGACGTACTCGATCGGATCCTCGACCGTGATGATGTGGCCGTAGGTCTTCTGGTTGCGATAGTCCACCACCGCTGCCAGAGAAGTGGTCTTACCCGTACCGGTACCGCCGACGAAGATGACCAGCCCGCGCTTGGTCATGGCTATGTCCTTGAGCACCGGCGGCAGTCCGAGGTCATCGAGCTGCGGAATCGTCATGTTGATGGTGCGCAGGACGACGCCGATGCGCCCTTGCTGGACGAATGCATTGACGCGAAAGCGCCCGATCCCCTGTGGGCTGATGGCGAAATTGCACTTCCTTCGTCGCTTCGAATTCGGCGGCCTGCTTGTCGTTCATGATCGCGCGTGCCAGTTCCGCCGTATGCTGTTGCGTGAGCATCTGGTTCGACTGGGGCACTATTCGACCGTCGATCTTGATGGCGGGCGGAAATCCGGCGGTAATGAAGAGGTCGGAGCCCTTCTTGGCGACCATCAGGCGCAGCAAGTCGTACATGAATCTCAGTGCCTGATCGGGTTCCATCGTGTCCTCCTTTGCGCTTGGCGTCGCGGTGCCGGCCGGTGGCGGCTCGAACCGTAATCTACGGCAGAGCGTGAATCGGCTTTAGTCGTCCCAGTTACCGGTCAGCCGATGAAATTGTCCTTGTTCTGGGCTCTCACCTTGCGCTTCGGCGGCGGAGACCACGTTGCGCCTGACCAGGTCGGCGAGGCATTGGTCCAGCGTCTGCATGCCAACGTTCTGGCCGGTCTGAATCGCCGAATACATCTGCGCCACCTTGTTCTCGCGGATCAGGTTGCGGATGGCGGGCGTGCCGATCATGATCTCATGCGCCGCGACCCGGCCTTGGCCATCCTTGGTCTTGAGCAGGCTCTGCGAGATTACGGCGCGCAGCGATCTCGGACAGCATGGCTCGCACCATCTCCTTCTCCGCTGCCGGGAACACATCGATGATGCGGTCGATGGTCTTGGCGGCGGAACTCGTGTGCAGGGTGCCGAACACCAAGTGTCCGGTTTCGGCGGCGGTGAGTGCGAGGCGGATGGTCTCCAGGTCGCGCATCTCGCCAACTAGGATGACATCGGGATCTTCGCGCAGCGCCGAGCGCAGCGCGTTCGAAAACGACAGAGTATGCGGCCCGACTTCGCGCTGGTTGATCAGGCAACGCTTGCTCTCATGCACGAATTCGATCGGGTCCTCGACGGTGAGGATATGGCCGTACTCGTTCTCATTGACATAATCGACCATCGCCGCCAGCGTGGTGGACTTGCCCGATCCGGTCGGACCGGTCACCAGTACGATGCCGCGCGGCTGGATCGAAATGTCCTTGAAAATCTTGGGGCAGTTGAGTTCCTCGAGGTTCAGCACTTTGCTCGGGATGGTCCGGAACACCGACGCCGCGCCGCGCTGTCTGCACGAAGGCATTGACGCGAAAGCGCGCCAAGGTTGGGCACGGCGAACGAGAAATCGCACTCGAGGTGCTCCTCGTACACCTTGCGCTGGCCGTCGTTCATGATGTCGTAGACCATGCCGTGCACATCCTTGTGCTCCATCGGCGGCAGGTTGATCCGGCGAATATCGCCGTGCACGCGGATCATCGGCGGCAACCCGGACGACAGGTGCAGGTCGGAGGCTTTGTTCTTTACGGCAAAGGCGAGCAGTTCGGTGATGTCCATCGATAGGCCCAGGAAGCACGGTGCGATGAACCAGTAACGGCAGGAAGCGCGAAATACTGATGCTATACTTGCGCCCGCTCAAAGCTTGAAATTATGGCAACAATCTCCGCCAACTTGCAAGCCGTGCGGGCTCGAGTGGGCGCGGCGGCGCGGCGCGCGGAGCGGGATGTCGAGAGCATCGAATTGCTGGCGGTGAGCAAGACCTTTCCCGCCGCCGCCGTGCGCGAAGCGGCAGCCGCCGGGCAGCGCGCCTTCGGCGAAAACTACGTCCAGGAGGCCATCGCGAAGATGGCCGAGCTAACCGATCTCGATCTGGAATGGCACTTCATCGGCCCGATCCAAGGCAACAAGACTCGTCCGATCGCCGAACATTTCGCCTGGGTACACAGTGTCGATCGGCTTAGGATCGCACGGCGCCTGGCTGATTCCTGCGGCGCCAGAAGCACTCCGCTACAGGTCTGCGTACAGGTCAACGTGAGCGGTGCGCAGAGCAAGAGCGGCATCGCGCCGACACACCTACCGGAGCTGGCCGAGGCCATCGCGGCCCTCCCCGGTTTGCGTTTGCGCGGCCTGATGACGATCGCCGAGGCGACCGACGACTTTGCGCTGCAACGCTCGCGCTTTGCCTGCCTCAGGCAACTCAAGGACCAATTGGAAGCGCGCGGTCTGATCCTCGACACGCTGTCGATGGGCATGTCCCACGATCTGGAAGCGGCAATCATCGAGGGCGCCACGATCGTTCGCGTCGGTACTGCGGTATTCGGGCAGCGAGCCCGGACTTAAGCGCAGCGCTACGGGACAAATTGCTGCGGGGGGAAGGACATGAAAGTAACGCTCTTGGGCGGCGGCAACATGGCCGGCGCGCTGATCGGCGGGCTGCTCAAGCAGGGCTTTCCCGCCTCGCAAGTAGTCGTCGCCGAGATCGTCGCGGAAACGGGCGAGCGCCTCGAGCGCGAATTCGGCGTGCGCTGCGTCGCCACCCCGGGCGCTGAATTCCTCGAGGCCGACTGCATCGTCTTGGCGGTCAAGCCGCAACAAGTGCGCGAAGCCGTAGCCCCGCTGGCCGGCGAGCTGGGCCGCCAACTCGTCATCTCGATCGCCGCCGGCATTCGCTTGATCGACCTCAAGCGCTGGCTAGGTGGGCATTCGCACCTGGTGCGGGCGATGCCCAATACGCCGGCGTTGATCGGTTGCGGCATCACCGGGCTTTGTGCCGATCCGTCCGTCATGTTCGGCGAACGGCTCGTCGTCGAACAGATCATGGGCGCGCTCGGAACGACGCTATGGATCGAGGACGAAGCACTGATGGACGGCGTGACCGCGGTTTCGGGCAGTGGCCCGGCTTATGTGTTCTACTTCATCGAGGCGCTGCAGAGCGCCGCCCGGGAGCTTGGCTTCACGTCACAACAGGCGCGCCAGTTGAGCGTCGAAACCTTCCTCGGCGCTGCCAAGCTCGCCGCCGTGAGCCCGGACGACATCGGTGCGCTACGCAGCCGTGTGATGTCGAAAGGTGGAACGACCGAGCAGGCGTTGAACGCGCTGGATGCGGATCGCGTTTGCGATGCCATCATTCGTGCCGTCCATGCGGCCGAGACGCGTGGGCGCGAGCTCGGGGATTCGATGGGCGAGCAGTGAACTGCCGCAAACCAGGAACGGAAAACGGCGATGCTGAGCAACATCCTGCTCTTGATCATCGAGGCGGTCGGCGGCTTTTTCACCGTCTTGTTCCTCGGCCGGCTGTACATGCAGTGGGCCGGCGCCTCGTTCCGCAACGAGCTCGGCCAGTTCGTCGTCAAGCTCACCGACTGGGCGGTTGTGCCGCTGCGGCGCTTGATCCCCGGCCTCTTCGGCCTCGACCTCGCGAGCCTGTTCTCGGCATGGATGGTGCAAAGCGCGTTGGTGCTGCTCGGCTACTGGCTGCGCGGCTTCTTTTCCTTCGCTTCCAATGTTGCTCTTTCTTCGGTGCTGGTGCTCGCGCTCGGCCTGGTGGAAACCGCTCGCGTGTTCGTCTACGTGCTCATCGTCGTGGTGATCGTGGTCGCCGTACTTTCGTGGGTCAATCCGCATTCGCCGCTGGCGCCACTGTTCAGCTCGCTGGCCCGCCCGTTTCTTCGGCCACTGCAACGCATCGTACCGACGGTGGCCAACATCGATCTTTCGCCTCTCGTGGCGCTCCTGCTGTTTCAGGTCGTTCTGATGTTGCTCGCCTATCTGCGCGGCGGCCTAACGCCGATGATCGCCGGATGAAAGAGTCATGGCTACGGACGACTCCCGCCGGCGATCTCGTGCTTACCCTGCATGTCCAGCCGGGCGCGCGTAAGACCGAAATTGCCGGGATGCATGGCGACGCGCTGAAGCTTCGACTAGCCGCGCCCGCGGTCGAGGGCAAAGCCAACGCCTGTCTGGTGGGATTTCTGGCCGGGGAGCTGAAGGTGGGACGCAGCCAGGTCGAGCTGTTGACCGGCGCGACCGGCAGGCGCAAGCGGGTGCTCGTGCGCGGCGTCTCGCAGCCGAGCGTCGCCGCGCTGCGGCGCAGCGCAGGCGATCAGTGCCCGGCCCCGGCCTCGTACACGAAGCGGCCGTCGACCAGGGTGTAACGAACGCGGCCGTCGAGTTCCAGGCCGAGGAAAGGTGTGTTCTTGCCTTGGCTTCTGAGGTCGTCACGAGCCACCCGAAAGCGCGCCTGCGGATCGAATACGCACAGGTCTGCCGCGGCGCCGACGCCGAGGTGCCCGACGTCCATATCCAGGATGCGCGCAGCATCCGAGGTCAGGCGCCCGAGTGCCTTCGTCAGCGGCAGGTTCGTCTCCTGCGCCCACTTCAAGGTCAGCGGCAGAAGCAGTTCCAAGCCGGTCGCCCCGGGCTCCGCCTCGGCGAATGGGACTTGCTTGGCGTCGTCATCCACCGGCGTGTGGTCCGAACACACGGCATCGATCACGCCTTCGGCCAAGCCGCGGCGAAGCGCCTCGCGATCGCTTGCCGCGCGCAGCGGCGGTTGGAGATGCGCGTGGGCATTGAAGTAGCCGATGTCCATCTCGGTCAGATGCAAGTGGTTGATCGATACGTCGCAGGTCAGTGATAAGCCCTTGGTTTTCGCCGCGCGCACCATCGCCACCGACGCGGCGCTGGACAGTCGTGTGATGTGCAGCTTTGCGCCCGTGAGCTGCGCGAGCTGTAGCAGGGTGCCCAGAGCGACCGTCTCGGCGCAGGCGGGAATGCCCGGCAATCCCAGGCGCGTGGCGACCTCGCCATCGTGAGCCACGCCGTCGTGGCCGAGGAACGGATCGCTCGGCTGCAGCCAGACGCGATAGCCGAAGGTGGCGGCGTACTGCAAGGCGCGCAGCAGGACGCGGGTGTCGACGATCGGCGTGTTGGCCTGGGTGAAGCCGACGCAGCCGGCCTCGCTCAGCTCGCCCATCTCGGTGAGGCGTTCGCCGGCCAGCTTCACCGTCAGCGCACCGAGCGGAAAAACGCGGGTGCGATTGAGGTTCATCGCCCGATATTTCAACATTTCCACCAGGCCCGGCTCGTCGAGCGGAGGGTCGGTGTCGGGTGGGCAGACCAGGCTGGTGATGCCGCCCGCCGCAGCAGCTTCGATCTCCGAGTCGAGCGTCGCGCGATACTCCAGGCCGGGTTCGCGCAGGCGTGCCGAGAGGTCGATCAGCCCCGGGCAGACGATAAGCCCGTTGGCATCGACGACCCGGTTTGCCACGAAGCCCGCCGGCACCTGACCGATGCCGACGATCCGGCCGGCGCCGATGTAGAGGTCGGTGCGGGTGTTGACATCGGCGCGCGGGTCGATGAGCCGGCCGTTCTTTATCTGGATCTTCATGCCTAGCTTAGGCGCCGGCGAGCATGCTCATCACCGCCATGCGCACCGCGATGCCGAATGTCACCTGCGGCAGGATCACGGCATTGGGACCGTCGGCGACCGCCGAATCGATCTCGATGCCGCGGTTCATCGGCCCCGGATGCATGACGATCGCGTCGGGCTTGGCGAGCGCGAGCTTGTCCGCGGTGAGCCCGTAGAACTTGAAGAACTCCTGCGGCGAGGGCAGCAGCGCGCCCTGCATGCGTTCGCTCTGCAAGCGCAGCATCATCACCACGTCGACGTCCTTGAGCCCGGCGCGCATGTCGTGAAAGACGCGCACGCCGAGCCTCTCGACGTCGGAAGGCAGCAGCGTCTTGGGGGCGATCACCCGCACTTCCGGCACCCCCAGCGTGGTCAGGGCATGGATCTGTGAGCGCGCCACGCGCGAGTGCTGGATATCGCCGACGACCGCCACCGTCAGCTCGGAAAACTCGCGTTTGTAGTGGCGGATGGTGTACATGTCGAGCAGGCCCTGCGTTGGATGCGCATGGCGGCCGTCGCCGGCGTTGATGACATGGATATGGGGTGCGAGGTCCTGCGCGATCAGGTACGGCGCACCGCTGCTTGCGTGGCGCACCACGAACATGTCCGCATTCATCGCCGCCAGATTGCCCACCGTGTCGAGCAGGGTCTCGCCCTTGGTCTGGCTCGAGGTGCCGATGTTGAGGTTGATCACGTCCGCCGACAAGCGCTTGGCGGCGATCTCGAAGGTGGTGCGGGTGCGCGTCGACGGCTCGAAGAACAGGTTGAACACCGATTTGCCGCGCAGCAGGGGCACTTTCTTCACCTCGCGCTGCGAGACGCGGGCGAAGGGCTCGGCCGTGCTGAGGATCTTGTGCAGGAGTTCCCGCGGCAATCCCTCTATGGTCAGCAGGTGCTGGAGCTCGCCGTTTTTGTTGAGCTGGGGATTACGCATCGACGAGTCGGAGCGACAGTCTTCCCTTGTCGTCGCGGTCGAGCTGCAAGTTCTTCTCCGCCGGGAGCGTGATTTCCTCGGCGCAGTAGCGCGCCCAGATCGGCAACTCGCGCCCGCCGCGGTCGGCGAGCACGGCCAGATCGACGCGCGCCGGGCGGCCGTGGTCGAATAGCTCGTTGAGCGCGGCGCGGATCGTGCGGCCGGTATAGAGCACGTCATCGACGATGACGATGGGGCGGCCGTCGACGTCGAAGGGAACGCTCGAGTTGCGCGGATCGGCGTGCAGACCGATGCGTCCGTAATCGTCGCGGTAGAAGGAGACGTCGATCACTCCGAATGGCACTTCGAGGCCGAGCATGTCGTGCAGGCGCTCCGCCAGCCAAGCGCCGCCGGTGTGGATGCCCACGAGTCCGGTATTCACCGATACCGCCGCGCGCATTTGCTCGGCCAGGCGCCCCAGCAACAGATCAGCGTCGGGTAGTTGCATCGAAATACGTTTCGAGTATCGCCTGCGCGGCGAGCGCGTCGATGCGCGACTTTTCGCGCCGTACGTTGCGGCCGGTTTCGCGCAGCGCCGCCGTGGCGGCGGTGGAGCTGAAGGATTCGTCCGCCAGATCGACCGGCAAGCCGAAGCGGCCCTGCAACTGCCGCGCAAAGCGGCGGCAACGCGCATCCATCTCGTGGATGCCGCCGTCCTGGCGGTGCGGGCGTCCGACCACTAGGCTTCGCGGCTGCCACGCAGCGATCAGCTTGGCGATGGCGTCGAAGCGCGCGGCATTGTCCGCGGCCTCGATAGTGGTGAGCGGGTGGGCCTGACGCAATGCCGGCTCGCCGACCGCCACACCGATGCGCGCGAGGCCGAAGTCGAACGCCAGCACGGTCCCCTCGGTAACGGCTCCATTGGCAGGCGCAGGTGTCGCCGCGCGGTCCGATCGAAGCGCCGCTTCGGCGGACGCCTCAGTGCGGACCATCACGCGTGCCCCGCCACCTCGGACAGCTTGGCGTAATCCACCCCGAGCAGCTGCATCGCCGCGACCATCCGTTCCTCCGGGGGCATGTTGAATATGATCTGCGGATCCGCAGCGACCGTGAGCCAGGCATTCTGCGTCAGCTCATGTTCGAGCTGACCGGCGGCCCAGCCGGAATAGCCGAGGGAAATAAGGATTTCGTCCGGCTTGCCTTCGCTTCCCACGGACTCCAGGATGTCGCGCGAGCTAGTGAGGCCGATGTCGTCATTCACCGCAAGCGTGGCCTGCCATTCGCCTGCTGGGCGATGCAGCACGAAGCCGCGGTCGGTCTGTACCGGGCCGCCGAAAAACAACGGCATGCCGTCGAACCCATGCGCCATCATTGCGATGTTGATGCGCTCGAACAGCGCAGGAACCCGCATGTCCAGTGGACGGTTGATAATGATGCCCAGCGCACCCTGCTCGCTATGCTCGCAAACGTAGGTCAGCGTGCGCGCGAAGTTCGGATCGGCCATGTTCGGCATGGCGATCAGGAAATGGTGCGTGAGATTGACATTGGCGATGCCCATCGCGGCATTCTAATCCCCGTAGCTGAAGGATACAAACAAGGGCTGTAGACAGTCATGCGAGTCGGTTGCGGACCATTGCCGGGTGCGTGAATTGGCGTCGCCTAGCACCCCCTCATCATCGGCACTGGTGTGGTTTCGGCGCGATCTGCGCAGCTACGACCATGCCGCGCTCGACGCCGCCCTGAAAAACCACGCGCAGGTCTATTGCGCCTTCGTCTTCGACACGGAGATCCTCGATCCGCTGCCGACGCGCAGGGACCGGCGTGTCGAGTTCATTTGGCATTCCCTGCTCGAGCTCGATCGCGCCCTCGCCGAGCTGGGCACGAGGGAGGGCGGCCCCGGCGGCAGGCTGATCGTGCGCCATGGCCCGGCGCGCGACGAAATCGTGCGGCTGGCCGTGGAACTTGGTGTCGGTGGGGTTTACTGCAACCGCGACTACGAGCCTCAGGCGCTTGAGCGAGATCACGAGGTGGCGGCACGCCTGAGCGCGGCCGGCGTCGAGTTTCTCGATTTCAAGGATCAGGTGGTCTTCGAGCGCCGCGAGGTGCTGACCCAGGACGGGCAGGCGTTTAGCGTCTTCACGCCGTACAAGAATGCGTGGCTGAAAAAGCTCGACGCCGCCGATCTCCTGCCTCACCCGGTCGAGCGACATGCCAAGCATCTGGCACGGCCGGCTTTCGAGTCACACATTCCGAGCTTGGAACAGATCGGCTTCGAGCCGACCAATCTGAGCGAGTTGAAGATTCCTTGCGGCATGGCCGGCGCGCAGGCGCTGTTCCAAGACTTCATCGAGCGCATCGACCACTACAAGCAGCGGCGGGATTTCCCGGCGCGCAAGGGGCCGTCCTACCTCTCGGTGCATCTGCGTTTCGGCACGGTGTCGGTGCGCGAGCTGGCCCGCGCCGCCTGGCAGCGCGGCGGCGCCGGCGCCGATTGCTGGCTCAGCGAACTCGTCTGGCGCGATTTCTACCACATGATCCTGTGGCACCACCCGCATGTGGTCGATGCCTGTTTCCGGCGCGAGTACGATGCACTGGTTTGGGACGATGCGCCACAATTGCTCGCGGATTGGTGCGATGGGCGCACCGGCTATCCGCTGGTCGATGCAGGGATGCGCCAGCTCAACCAGATCGGCTACATGCACAATCGCCTACGCATGGTGACCGCGTCTTTCTTGACGAAAGACCTGGGTATCGATTGGCGCCGTGGAGAGCGCTATTTTGCGCGCCAGCTCAACGACTACGATCTGGCCGCCAACAACGGCGGGTGGCAATGGGCGGCGTCGACCGGCTGCGATGCGCAACCCTACTTCCGCATCTTCAACCCAGTGACCCAGTCGGAAAAGTTCGATCCGGAGGGCGGGTTCATCAAACGCTACGTGCCCGAGCTGGCGGGCGTGGACGGGCGGGCGATCCACGCGCCCTGGCGCATGTCGCGGGAACAGCAGGATGCGGCCGGGGTCGTCATCGGCCGCGACTATCCGCCGCCGATCGTCGATCACGCCGCGGCGCGGGCGCGCACTTTGGCCCGATTCAGCCGCGTGCGGTCAGTTTAGGACTGAGTTCAAAAGCGGGTTTAGGAGCGGGCTCATGGATATCGAATCACTTGTCATTCACGGCGACGCGGAAGTGGACCAGGACCGCGGCTTGGCGCCGGCGATCCACACCGCCGCCACCTACCGCGCCCGCGACCTACAAGAGTTCGCGGCGATGGCGGGCGAGCCGCGTCATCCACGCTACTACACGCGCTACGGCAACCCCACGCTGGCGCGCTGCGAAGCGCTGCTGGCACAGCTCGAAGGCAAGGAGGCCGCGCTGCTGTTTGCCTCCGGCATGGGTGCGATCTCGACCGCGGTGCTGGCGCTGGTAGCGGCGGGCGACCATGTGCTCGCGCAGACCAGCCACTACATGGGCACCGCCAAGTTGCTCGCCGGCCTGCTGCCGCGTTTCGGGGTGACGACCACCCTGGTGGCGCAGTCGGACACGTCCGCCTTCGCCGATGCCGTGCAGGAGAACACCCGCTTGATCCTGGTCGAGACGCCGTCGAATCCCTCGCTGGGCTTGACTGATCTTGCAGCGGTCGCGGAGTTGGCGCACCCGAGAGGCATTGCCACGATGGCTGACAATACCTTCGCCTCGCCCATCAACCAACGTCCCGGAGACTTCGGCATCGACATCGTCGTACACAGCGCGACGAAGTATCTCGGCGGCCACCACGACTTGCTCGCAGGCGTGGTCACCGGCACCCACGAGATGGTGGAGCGCATCTGGCACGATGCCATCGTACTCGGTGCGAGCGCCAGCCCCTTCGACGCCTGGCTGCTGTTGCGCGGCCTGCGTACGCTGCCGCTGCGGGTGGAGCGGCAAAACGCGACCGCATTGCGCTTGGCGCAATTCCTGGAAGCGCGGCCGGAAGTCGCGGCGGTGCATTATCCAGGGCTTGCGACCCACCCGCAGCATGTCTTGGCTATGCGCCAGATGCGCGCTTGCGGGGGCGTGCTGAGCTTCGAGATGAAGGGCGGCTACGCTGCGGCGCAGCGCCTGGTGTCGCGATTGCAACTGGCCACGAATGCCGTCAGCCTGGGCGGAATCGAGACGCTTGCCATGCATGCAGCATCGGCTTGGGGAGGTTCGCTGAGCCAGGCGCAGATGACCCAGGCAGGCGTACTCGCAGGGCTGGTGCGGCTGTCAGTGGGACTCGAAGCGGTGGACGACCTCGTCGCCGACCTCGAGCAGGCGTTGCGTGCGGCGGCCTGACGGCAGGACGCTACTTGGACTCCGCCGGCGCGTTGGTGCCCCATAGGCCGGCGAGGCGGAACTTGCCGTCCTTCTCTTTCAGCACGACGACCCGCTCTAGGTACCGGCCGGCGGCGTAGGTGTTGAGGTAGGACACGGCATACACGGTGCCCTGGTAATCCAAGGACTTCGCGGACCGGGCGTCGCTCACTTCCACCAGCTTCCGTTCCTGGATGCGACCGAGTTCGCGCGGCCGATGGCGATTCTGGCAACGAAATCGTCCTTGGACAGCTTGTCGCGCAGATATCGGCTCGACTGATGGGTCCAAATCGACTCGTAACGCTGCTCATCGAGCGCGGCGAGAATCGCGATCGGCGGCCCGGGTCGCCTCAACCTCGTCGGCGCCGCGGACCGCGCCTGCAACCTGGATTGCCGAGAGGATCGCTATGACTCGGAGCAGTCCGGACATGGTGTGTTCCGGTGCAATGGGATGGAACGGGCAGGCGAGTAGCTTAGCCCGTTTCCGGACGATTCGTGATTGTTCGTCGGCGAATCGCCAGGGCAATCGTACGAAAACTCGTTCACAGTCCTGGAGTTATGACGCCGGCTTGTAGGCGGAGGAGAAGTGCTGATTACTCTCGATTTTTGCGGAGATCGAGAGATGCACTCTGGGGTCGGTGGGGTGTTGGAGCACTTCGCCGCGTTGTCCGATCCGCGCGCCCGAGCGGTGTATGCGCTGGAACAGATCCTATTCATTGCGCTGGCGAGGATGCTGTGTGGGGCCGAGGACTGGCGGGCCATTCAGATGTGGGGCGAGGCCAAGATCGAGTGGCTGCGCCGCCATGTGGGGGTGAAGCAGGGGGTGGCCTCGCACGACACCTTTGGGCGAGTGTTTGCGGGGCTGAATGCGCGCTGTTTCGGGCGCTGCTTCATTGCGTGGATGAAATCGCTGTGTCCGAGCCTGGAGGGGCTGGACTTGGCGGTGGATGGTAAGACGGTGCGTCGCTCCCATGCCCGGCGCTTAGGAGTGCGCGCCATCCACATGGTGTCGGCCTTTGCCGATCGGCTGGGGCTGAGCCTGGGGCAGTTGAAGACCGAGGAGAAGTCCAACGAGATCACGGCCATTCCGGCGCTGCTGGAGGCCTTAGAGGCTGTGAAACTTTTGCA
>CAWGHV010000014.1:0-26457 GCA_963822375.1 uncultured beta proteobacterium
ATCAGCTCATTGGTCAACATCCTCGAGGTGGAGACTTGGCCAAATGTCTCGCCCCCAAACACGACTAATGTCTCATCCCACAGGTCGCAGGTATGGAAGGCCCTTGGCGCTACCACCCTGTTTGTAAGAGCCCACCGGCTTGTGTCTGGTTGGTTGAGAAGTTGTACACTTCCAGGAACTGACTGGCTGAAGGATGCCGATGCTCCGCCGAAGATATATACATTGCCGTGCAAGTATACACATGCTCGGCCCTCTTTCGCATCGACGCTGAAACCTTGGCCGGTTCGGGGTTTCTGCTTAGTGAACCAGTTGGCTGTCAATTCTCGCATCTTGAACAGCCTCTCGTCGGTGGGCGGCGAGCTGACCTCGCGCGAAGCGTGCCGGCCATGCGACGCGGCCCGCGACGGGATCTCGATCGGCGAGGCGGCGGGGTTCGCTTTGCTCGAACGCGAGGGCACCGCGGCAGCGCAGGCACGGCTGCTCGGCTACGGCGAGAGCAGCGATGCCTACCACATGTCGAGCCCGCATCCGGAGGGCGAAGGCGCCTTGCTCGCGATGCGCTCGGCATTGAAACGGGCGGCGCTGCGGCCGACCCAGATCGACTACATCAATCTGCATGGCACCGGGACGCCGGCCAACGACCGCGCCGAGGACCGCGCAATCGTGCGCCTATTCGGCGCCGACGCCGAGACACCGCCATGCAGTGCCACCAAGGGTTGGACCGGCCATGCGCTAGGCGCCGCCGGCATCGTCGAAGCGATCATCTGCATCCTCAGCCTGCGCGCGGGCTTCGTGCCCGGCACGCTCAACACGCGCCGCATCGACCCGGAGTTCAAGGCGCATATCGCGCTGGAGGGCGAGGAACGGCCGCTGCGCACCGCGCTGTCGAATTCCTTCGGCTTCGGCGGCAGCAATTGCGCGCTGGTGTTCGGGCGCGCGCAATGAGTGTCTTGGAATTCAGCGTTCGCGGCGTCGGCGTGGTGGGGCCGGGACTGCCGGATTGGCCGGCCAGCCGCACCATCCTCGCCGCAATGTCGCCCTACCAGTATGCGCCGATGATCAACCCGGCGCCCGACATCCTGCCGGCGGCTGAACGCCGGCGCGCCTCGGCCTCGGTGCGGCTGGCACTCGCCGCGGCGCTCGAAGCCACGCGCGCATCGGCGCTCGATCCGAAGGAGGTCGCGAGCGTGTTCGCTGCACGCGACAGCGACGGGCAGATCCTGCACGAGATCTGCGACGCGCTGGCGCAGTCGCAGCGCCAGGTGTCGCCGACGCGGTTCCACAATTCGGTGCACAACGCACCGTCGGGCTACTGGAGCATCGGCGCCGGCTCGCATGCCGCGTCCAACTCCTTGGGCGCCTACGATCTAACCTTCGCCGCCGGCTTGCTGGAAGCTGTCGTGCAAGTCGCCATGGAAAACCAACCGGTGTTGCTGGTGGCATTCGATCTGCCGATGCCGCAACCCTTGCACGCCATGCAGCCGATGGATAACCCGTTCGCCGCCGCCTTCATGCTCGCGCCGATGGAAGGCGGCGGCGCGCAGGCGCCGTGGCGGCTCACACTCGAACCTGCCGGCGAACGGCGGGTCGGCATGCCGAGCGCGCCGAAATGCCTGCGCAACAACCCGATCTCACGCTGCTGGCCATGGCTGACGGCACTCGCGCGCGGGCAATCGAGCACCGACGCGGAATCGACGAGCGCAATGCATGAAGTGTTGCTCGAGTATTTCGACGCGCAGGTGCTGGTGCTGCGCAGCGGCTCGTGATGCTGGGCACGGGTGAGATCACTCGGCTGGTCCCACACCAGGGCCGCATGTGCCTGCTCGACAGCGTCGTACGATGGGATGAAGCGAGCATTGTCTGCCGCGCGCTCAGCCACCGCGAACCGGCCAATCCGCTGCGCGAGGGCGCATTCCTGCCGGCACATGCCGGTATCGAATACGGTGCCCAGGCGATGGCGCTGCATGGCGCGCTTTCCGGCGGCATGGCGCCGGGCGCCCAGGGCTATCTCGCCGCGGTACGCGACGTGCGCCTGCACGTGCAGCGGCTCGACGACATCGCCGCGGACTTGGAGGTGATGAGCGAGAAGCTGGCGGCCGAAGGCGCTCGCTTGCTCTACCGCTTCGCGATTTCGGCGGGTGAGCGTGAGTTGCTCAGCGGCCGTGTCGCCGTGGTGTTGCGCGGGGGCGCCGAGTGACCCGGCGCGCGCTGGTGACCGGCGGCAGCGGCGCGATCGGCGCCGCGATCTGTCGCCGCCTCGCGGCGGCGGGGCTGCATGTGCTGGTGCATGCCAATCGCGGCGCCGCGCAAGCGCAAGCCTTGGTGGCGGAAATCGGCGCCGCCGGGGGCAGCGCCGAGATCGCCTGTTTCGACGTCACCGATGCGGAGGCGACGCGCGGCCGCGCTGGAAGCCCTGCTCGAGCAGGCGCCGATCCAGGTGTCGTCAACAACGCCGGCATCCACGACGACGCGCCGTGGCGGGCATGAAGCGCGAGCAGTGGCGTGCGCGTGATCGACGTCTCGCTCAACGGCTTCTTCAACGTCACGCAGCCGCTGCTGCTGCCGATGATCGCGCACGCGCTGGGGCCGCATCGTCAACATCATCGTCGCTCGCCGGCGTGATCGGCAACCGCGGCCAGGCCAACTATGCCGCGGCCAAGGCCGGCCTGCATGGGGCGACCAAGTCGCTGGCGCTGGAAATGGCGATCGCGCGGCATCACCGTGAACGCGGTGGCGCCCGGCATCATCGCCACGCGCCATGAGCCGCGGCGGCGTTCGATCGACGAGGCCATCGCGCGGCTGGTGCCGATGAAGCGCGCCGGCACACCCGAGGAAGTCGCAGCCCTGGCGGCGTTTCTCGCCTCCGACGAGGCCGGCTACATTACCGGCCAGGTCATCGCGATCAATGGCGCGATGGCGTGATACGCGCCGATTCGCGACCCCCCGTAGGAGCGGCCTCCCGGCCGCGAACAAGGCCTTCGCATGGCGAGGCGCAGATTCGCGGCGAGGACGCCACTCCTACAAGACCACGCACTCAGAGCAGTGAGCAAATAGCCCGGATCCAATACCCGAGCAGTGTCATTCCAGCGCCACCGCCAGGTCGAGAAGCTGCCGGCCGTTCGGGACCTTTTCCGCGAACGCCTTCCATGCCGACGTCTTGGAGAGCTCGCGCCACTGGGCGAAGGCGGCGGCGGCGAGGTCGTGCACCTCTGCGCCCTGCTGAAGGTAATGCTCCGCCAGCTTGAGATCGTCTGCCTGCGCGGCGTCCATGCCGAACTGCTCCAGACTCGCACCGACCTCGATCACGATCGCCTGTTGCTCGGGCGTCAGCTTGTCGAAGCTCGCCTTGGACATCGCCAGCGGTTGCAGCATGAACCAGATCGATTTGTCGCGCGCGCTGGTGAGGTAAGTGGCCTGCTCGTGCACGCCTAAGGCAAGCAGCGATGCGCTGGAGGTCAGCACAACGTCCAGCGCACCGGATCGCAGCGCTTCACCGATCTCGGCTGAGGGGAGATTGGTGACGATCGCGCCGGCCATTTCGAGCACCAAGTCGATCTCGCGGCTGCCGCCGCGCACCTTGCGAGCCTTGACATCGGCTGGACCGAGTATCGGCTTTTCCCTGGACGCGAAGGCCCCGGCTTGCCACACCCAGGTCAGTAGCTTGATGCCCCTGCGCTCGGCGATGCGGCCGAGCTCAACGCCGATCGGCGCATCGCGCCAGCGCCGAGCTTGCGCATAGTCGGCGACCAGCGCAGGCATCAAGCCGATGTTGAACTCGGGCACCTGCGCGCCGGCGTAGGCCAGGGGAGCGAGGGCCAGGTCGAGCGAACCGCGCGCCATCGCCTCCCACTGGTCGAGCGGCTTCATCAGCGACGATGCGGGGTGAATCGCGAACTTGAGCGAACCGCCGCTGCGCTCCTCGACTTGACTGGCGAACTTGCGCACCAAACGGTCGCGAAAGTCCCCCACTTCGCCGGTGCCGGCGGAAAATTGGTGCGAGATGTTCAACACCACCGGTTCTTGCGCCGGCGCCGCGAAGGCGGCAAGCGCCAAAGCACAAGTCACGACGACGATCGAGGCATGCCTGCGGTTAATTGTCATGATCGGGTTGCCGGCAAAGAGAGGAATGGCGCGGATCAACTCTAGCCTGACAGGTTCGCGCTGTGAACCCGCCCGTCGCCAGGTAGTTCGTGTGCAGGCTTGACGTGCGCGCCGCATTGGCGGCTAATCGCGGGCACGATGACATGGTGGATGCTCTATTTGCTGTTGGGCGCGGTGGGCGGATTCTTCGCCGGCCTGTTGGGCGTGGGCGGCGGCGTGCTCCTGGTGCCGCTGCTGAGCATGATGTACGCAGCCCAGCAGTTTCCCGACGAGCATGTGCTGCACCTGGCGCTCGGCACCTCGATCGCGACGATCCTGCTCACCGCCGCATCGAGTTTGCGCGCGCATCACCACCGCGGTGCGGTGCTGTGGCCGGTGGTGCTCGGCCTCACCCCCGGCCTGCTGGCGGGGACGCTGCTCGGCAGCGTGGTCGCACGCTACGTTTCGACGCGCGGGCTGACGCTGTTCTTCGGCATCTTCCTGTTCGGCATCGCGCTGCAAATGCTGCTCGACATCAAGCCCAAGCCGAGCCGCTCGCTGCCCGGCCGCGGCGGGCTGATCGGCGCCGGGCTCGGTATCGGCATCGTCTCGGCGCTGGCGGCGATCGGCGGCGGCGCGATGACGGTGCCGTTTCTGTCCTGGTGCAACGTGCAGATGCGCGAAGCGATCGGCACTTCCGCCGCGGTCGGCCTGCCGGTCGCGATCGGCGGCACCATCGGCTACATCGCCAATGGCCTGACGGTGAGCGGGCTGCCGGCCGGCAGCCTGGGTTTCGTCTACCTGCCGGCCTGGATATGGGTGGTGGCGGCGAGTACGGCCTGCGCGCCACTGGGCGCGGCGGCGGCGCACAAGCTGCCGGTCAAGACCTTGAAGCGTGTCTTCGCCTGCCTCCTCGTCGTGCTGGCGGCGAATATGCTCTGGCGGTTGAGGTAGTCGCCGCACAAACCACTAGCGTCCGCGGAAGCGCGGACTCTGCTTGGACGCGAACGCCGCCATGCCGATGCGGTAATCCTCGCTGTCGAGATAGGCCAGGTTCTCCGCCGCTTCGGCCGCTGTAAGCGGCTCCGCCCATGGTATCAGCCGGCGCACCAAGCGCTTGTGCGAGCGCGCCACCAGCGGTGCGCCGGCGGCGATGCGACGGGCCGTCGCATAGGTTTCCTGCTCCACCTCAGCGTCGGCGACGACGCGCGTGACAAGTCCTTTGGCATAGGCTGCCTCGGCGTCGAGGATGCGGCCTTCCAGCAGCAGTTCCAGCGCCACCGCGGGTCCGACGAGCGCGAGCAGGCTGCGCAGTTCGCCGTGATACATGGTGAAGCCGAGCTTGTTGATGGGAATGCCGAAGCGCGATGATTCGCCGCAGATGCGCAGGTCGCACTGCCCGGCGATTTCGAGGCCGCCGCCGATGCATGCGCCATGAATCAGCGCGACGGTCGGATGCATGCAGTCCACAATAGCCTGCATCGTGGAGGCAACCAGTTGGCCGTGGAACGACTCGGCCTGCTCGGGCGTGGCGCGTATGGTTTCGAGCTCATCGATGTCGCCGCCGGCGGCGAACGCCTCGTCGCCTGCGCCGCGCAGCACCACGCAGCGCAGACTCTCGTCGGCCGACAGCGCGCGCATCGCGTCCGTGAGCTGGCGCCACATGTCGGCGTTCACGGCATTGCGCTTGCCGGGGTTGGCGAGGCTGACCGTGGCGATTGCGCCATCGACTTGGCACAAGACCTTGCAATCCATAGGGTTGCCTTCACTGCTCATCGCATTTCTCCAATCGAACGGATGTATCCGCAAAGGCGAATAATCTATACTCTCGCCTTGCGTTTCGCGCCGGGCGGCGCACGCCGGCACGCCTCGTGGTTCGCGCCGGCTCGAAGGTCAGACCACGCCACTTGATCGGGGGATCACGAATGAGTACGGACAAGCCGAATGCTGCTGCAGACATCCAGGCCTGGCAAAAGGCTGCCGCCAAATCCTTGAAGGGCGCTACGCTCGATTCAATCAACTGGGTGACGCCCGAGGGCATCGTCGTCAAGCCGCTGTACACGGCGGAGGACATCAAGGACATCGGCCACACGAATACCGTACCCGGCGCCGAGCCCTTCGTCCGCGGCCCGCAGGCGACGATGTACTCGGTGCGGCCGTGGACGATACGCCAGTATGCCGGCTTCTCCACCGCCGAGGAGTCGAACGCATTCTACCGGCGCACCCTGGCCGGCGGCGGCCAGGGCGTGTCGGTCGCCTTCGACCTCGCCACCCATCGCGGGTATGACTCCGATCACGAGCGCGTCGTCGGCGATGTCGGCAAGGCCGGCGTGGCGGTCGATTCGGTCGAGGACATGAAGATTCTCTTCGACAGCATTCCGCTGGAGAAGATTTCGGTGTCGATGACGATGAACGGCGCGGTGCTGCCGGTGCTCGCCGGTTACATCGTCGCCGCCGAGGAACAGGGCGTCGAGCAGAATCTGCTCTCGGGCACGATTCAGAACGACATCCTGAAAGAGTTCATGGTGCGCAACACCTACATCTACCCGCCCGAGCCGTCGATGCGCATCGTCGGCGACATCATCGAGTACACGGCGAAGAACATGCCGAAGTTCAACTCGATCTCGATTTCCGGCTACCACATGCAGGAGGCGGGCGCGAATCAGACTTTGGAACTCGCGTTCACGCTGGCCGACGGCAAGGAGTACGTGAAGACCGCGCTGGCCAAGGGCATGGACGTGGACGCATTCGCCGGCCGGCTCTCGTTCTTCTTCGCCATCGGCATGAACTTCTATCTCGAGGTGGCGAAGCTGCGCGCCGCGCGCCTGCTGTGGTGGAAGATCATGAAAGGCTTCAACGCCAAGAATCCGAAGTCGATGATGCTGCGCACCCACTGCCAGACATCGGGCTGGTCGCTGACCGAGCAGGATCCCTACAACAACGTCGTACGCACCACGATCGAGGCGATGGCGGCGGTGTTCGGCGGTACTCAGTCGCTGCACACCAACTCGCTCGACGAAGCGATCGCGCTGCCGACCGAGTTCTCCTCGCGCATCGCGCGCAACACCCAACTCATCATTCAGGAAGAGACGCACATCTGTAACGTGATCGACCCATGGGCCGGCTCCTACGTGATGGAGAAGCTGACCCACGAGATGGCCGACAAGGCCTGGGAGATCATCGAAGAAGTCGAAAAGATGGGCGGCATGACGAAGGCGGTGGACTCGGGCTGGGCCAAGCTCAAGATCGAGGCCAGCGCGGCGGACAAGCAGGCGCGCATCGATTCGGGCAAGGACGTGATCGTCGGCGTGAACAAGTACAAGCCGAAGAAGGAAGAGAAGCTCGACATCCGCCAGATCGATAACGCCGCAGTGCGCGAATCGCAGATCGCGCGCCTGAAGAAGATTCGCGGAAGCCGCAATACCGCCGACGTCGAGCACGCGCTGTACGCGCTCACCGAGGCGGCGCGTTCGGGCCAGGGCAACCTGCTCGATCTGACGGTGAAGGCGATGCGGCTGCGCGCCACGGTGGGCGAGGTATCGGATGCGCTGGAGAAGGTATACGGCCGCTTCCGCGCCACCACCCAAAGCGTGTCGGGCGTCTATGGCGCGGTGCTTGAAAACGACGAGGGCTGGCAGCAATTGAAGAAGGAAGTGGAAGCCTTCGTCGCCGAAGAGGGCCGCCGGCCGCGGGTGATGATCGCCAAGCTCGGCCAGGACGGTCACGATCGCGGCGCCAAGGTCGTGGCGACCGCATTGGCCGACCTGGGTTTCGATATCGACATCGGCCCGCTGTTCCAGACGCCGGACGAAGTGGCACGCCAGGCAATCGAGAACGATGTCCATGCCGTCGGCGTATCGACGCTGGCCGCCGGGCACAAGACCCTGGTGCCGGCGCTCATCAAGGCGCTGAAGGATCAGGGCGCCACGGATATCGTCGTGTTCGCCGGCGGAGTGATTCCGGCGCAGGACTACGACCACCTGCGCGCCGCCGGCGCGAAGGGCATTTTCGGCCCCGGTACGCCGATACCGGCCGCGGCGAAAGAGGTGCTGGCGGCGATTCGAGGGTCGCGCGTGCCCGCATAGACCGGGTTCGCGTTGCCAAGCAAGGGACGCAAAGAGAAGTTGGATGGCTCTTTGCGTCCTTTCACTCGTTCATTGCCGCGCTGAGCCCTATTGGCCCCCCGCATGGACCCGTGTGACCCCACATGAACCCAAGTGACATTCGACGGCCGCTCCCTCAGGCCGACGGCTTGCTGGTGGAGGGCGTGCTGGCGGGCATGACGCGGCCGCTGGCCAAAGCCATCACGCTCATCGAATCGACTCGCCCGGAGCATCAATTGCGCGCCCAGCGCGTGCTCGAAGCGCTGCTTCCGCAAGCCGGCAAGTCGATTCGAGTGGGCATCAGCGGATCGCCGGGCGTCGGCAAATCATCGTTCATCGAATCCTTCGGCGTGCATCTCATCGACAAGGGGCACCGCGTCGCGGTGCTCGCGGTGGACCCGTCCAGCTCGCTCTCGGGCGGGTCGATCCTCGGCGACAAGACGCGCATGGAGCAGCTGTCGCAGCGCCCGCAAGCCTATATTCGCCCCTCGCCCAGCGCCGGCACGCTTGGCGGCGTGGCGGAGAAGACGCGCGAATCGATGCTGGTGTGCGAGGCTGCCGGCTTCGACGTCATTCTCGTCGAGACCGTCGGTGTCGGGCAGTCCGAAACCACGGTGGCAGGGATGACGGACGTATTCGTGCTGCTGCAACTCCCGAATGCCGGCGACGAGCTACAGGCGATCAAGAAGGGCATCGTCGAGCTTGCCGACATCATCGCCATCAACAAGGCCGACATCGACCCCAGGGCAGCACAACTTGCCCGGTCTCAGATCAGCACGGCGCTGTCGATGCTGCGGCCGGCCTCGCCGAACTGGAAACCGCGGGTGGTCACAGTGAGCGCGCGCGACGGCAACGGTATCGACCAGTTCTGGAGCGACATCGAGCGCTATCGCGATGTCATGACACGCAGCGGTGAGTTCGCCGACAAGCGGCGGCGCCAGGCATTGAACTGGACGTGGACGCTGATCGAGGCAGGGTTGCGCGCGCGCTTCCGCAGCCATCCGCGGATCAAGGCGGAAATCGAAGCCGTTCTCGGGTCGGTGGCGGACGAGACATCGACGCCGGCAGCGGCGGCGAATCGGCTGCTTGCGTATCTAGAGGGTTAAAGGATATCGTTCGGGTTATGAAGCTAAAAGAAGAATTTATGTCACTGAGTCCAAACGGGTAGGAGGCATCATGACGTTGTCCGCGAAACAGCTGGAAAATCTGCGCACGCGCCGCAAGAAGATCACCGCCGGCGGCGGCGAAGACAAGATCAAGGAGCGCCACAAGAAGGGATTGATGTCCGCGCGCGACCGGCTCGCCGCATTGTTCCAGCCCGATACGTTTCAAGAAATCGGGATGCACATCAAGCACAGTGGGCGCCACTTCGGCATCGAGAAGAAGGACATGCCCGCCGACGGTGTGATAACCGGAACCGGCTACGTAAATGGTCAGTTGGTGGCCGCTTTCAGCCAGGACTTCACCGTGGCGGCCGGCACGCTCGGCAAGATGCACGCCCACAAGATGGTCGAACTGATGAAGTTCGCCATCAAGACCGGCATCCCGCTGGTCGCGTTCAAGGACTCGGGCGGCGCGCGCATCCAGGAAGCGGTAGACGCGCTGTCGGGCTACGGCCACGTCTTCTACCACAACGTACTGATGTCGGGCGTCGTGCCGCAGATCGCCGTCGTCTGCGGGCCCTGCGCCGGCGGCGCTTCGTACTCGCCGGCGCTGATGGACTTCATCATCATGACGCGCAACAACGCGCATATGTTCATCACCGGTCCCGAAGTGATCAAGGCGGTGACCGGCCGCGCCACGACGATGGACGAGGTGGGCGGCGCGGACATGCACGCCTCGGTCAGCGGCAACGTCCATTTCGTCGTCGATGACGACAAGCAGGCGATCGAGCTGGTGCACAAGATTCTGTCCTACCTGCCCTCCAACAACACCGAGGATCCGCCGCACCATCTGCAGGCCGACATCTCGCTGACGCGCGACGAGTCGATGAACGACTTGATCCCGAACGATTCGTCGGAGCCGATGGATGTGCGCAAGGTCATCGAGCGTCTGGTGGACCGCGGCGAGTTTCTCGAGGTTCATGCCGGCCTTCGCGCGCAACATCATCGTCGGCTTCGCGCGAGTCGAAGGCATCGTCGTCGGGCTCGTCGCCAACCAGCCGACCGAGACAGCGGGGGCGCTCGACATCGACGCCTCGGACAAGGGCTCGCGCTTCATCCGCCTTCTGCAACGTCTTCAACATCCCGCTGGTGACGCTGGTCGATGTTCCGGGCTTCCTTCCCGGCATCGAGCAGGAGCGCGGCGGCATCATCCGCCACGGCGCCAAGATGCTCTTCGCCTATGCGTCGCTGACCACGCCGAAGATCACGATCATTCTGCGCAAGGCCTACGGCGGCTCCTACCTCGCCATGTGCAGCCAGGAGATGGGCGCCGATTTCGTCTATGCCTGGCCCACTGCCGAGATCGCGGTGATGGGCGCGGAAGGCGCGGTGAACATCCTCTACCGCAAGGAGCTCGCGGAAGCCCCGGACCGCAAGGCGAAGCACACCGAATTGGTCGCCCAGTACCGCGCCGAGTTTGCCTCGCCCTACCTGTCCGCCGGTCAGGGTTACATCACTGACGTGATCGAGCCAGCGGAGACGCGCGGCGTGCTTGCCCTGGCGTTGCGCAAGACGCTGACCAAGCGCGAACTGCGGCCGGCCAAGAAGCACGGCAATATCCCGATGTAAGGCGCCGTTCGGCCACAGGAGGCGATACCAAATGGCAGATATATGGATGAAGGCGTTTTGGATCTACGGCTTGGCGATCATCGTATCGCTGGGCGTCGCGGTCGTCATCAAGGTGATCGTGGTCGTCCTCAACGCGATCGAGGGCAAGCCCGAGGCGGCCAAGCCGGCGGCCGCGCCCGCGGTGCCGGCGTTCGACGTCGCGGCCGACCATGTCGCGGCGATCTCCGCTGCCGTCTACGCGATGCTCGGCGCCCATCGCATCGTGCATATCGAGGAGCATCGGACGCCCGGCTGGGTGGCCGAGGGACGCCTTGCTCATCATGCGTCGCATGCGGTCCAACACCATCCGAAGCACTAGGATTTCAGCCCGTCAAGAATCTGGAGAATAGAAACCATGGAGAAGAAGTTCCGCATAACGGTAGACGGCAGGGAGTACAGCGTCACGGTCGAAGATCTTAGCGAAGGCGGCAGCTCTTTCTATCCCGAGCCGGGCAGCATGTCGATCCCCACGCCGCGCCCGGCAACCCCGCCGCCCGCCCCTGCCGCTCCGCCTTCCGCCGCGAAGGGGCCTGCCGGCCCGGGTGACGTCACCAGCACCCTCGGCGGCGTGGTGGAGTCCATCGCCGTTTCGGTCGGACAGTCGGTCAATCAGGGCGACAAGGTGGTGATCATCGAGGCGATGAAGATGAAGACGCCGATGGTCGCACCGCGAGCAGGCAAGGTTGCGAGCATCGCGGTGAAGGCGGGCGACGCAGTCGAGCCTGGCCAAGTTCTGGCCACGATTTCCTGATCGGAGCGCCGGCGATGGAAGGCATGCACCTGCTCGACATATTCCAGGGTATTGCGACCCTCGCCGCATCCGAACCCAAGATCTTATGGGGTCGGATCGGCTTGATCTTCTTCGGTCTCCTGCTGATCTATCTGGGCAAGAAGGGCGTCCTGGAAGCGCTGCTGATGATCCCCATGGGTCTGGGCATGGCGTCGGTCAATGCCGGCCGTGATGTTCCTCGAAGGCGGCAAGATGGGGACGCTGTTCATCGACCCGCTCGTCACCGGCACCGACGCCACGGTGAGCATCCTGCAGATCAACTGGCTGCAGCCGATCTACACCTTCATGTTCAGCAATGGCTTGATCGCCGTGCTCGTCTTCATGGGCATCGGCGTGCTGCTCGACGTCGGGTTCGTGATGGCACGGCCGTTTCAGAGCATGTTCATTGCTCTGTTTGCCGAACTGGGGACCATTCTCACGTTTCCCATCGCGATGTCGCTCGGCATGGTCGAGCGCGACGCGGCGGCGGTTGCGCTGATCGGCGGTGGAGACGGCCCCATGGTGCTGTTCGCCTCGCTCATCCTGGCCAAGGAATTGTTCGTCCCGATCACGGTCGTCGGCTATCTCTATCTGGGCCTGACCTATGGCGGCTATCCGTACTTGATCAAGTTGTTCATACCACCACGTCTGCGCGGAATCCCGATGCAAGTTGGCGCCTACAAGCAGATCACCTCGAGCCAGAAGCTGGTGTTCGCGGTGGTTGCCTGTGTTCTGCTGTGTCTGCTGTTCCCGGTCGCGGCGCCGCTGTTCCTGGCGCTGTTCATCGGTGTGGCGATACGCGAGAGCGGGCTGGTCAACTACCAGTCGCAACTCGCCGAGACGTTCTTGTACAGCGCCACCTTCTTCCTCGGGCTGACACTCGGCATCCTGTGCGAGGCCAACACGATCCTCAGTCCGGTGGTGTTGAAGCTGCTGCTGCTCGGCATCATGGCTCTGACGTTTGCCGCCATCGGCGGCATCATCGGTGGCTACGTGTTGTACTTCTGGTACAAGGGCAAGTACAACCCGATGATTGGCGTGGCGGGCGTGAGCTGCGTGCCGACGACGGCAAAGCTCGTGCAGAAGATCGCCACCGAGACCAACCCGGGCGCGCTGATCCTGCCGCACGCATTGGGCGCCAGCATCAGCGGCGTCATCACCACCGCCATCCTGACCGGCATCTACGTAGCCGTGCTGCGCTGAACAAATCTCCCGTAGTTCCCCGGATTCCGCCGCTGCGAGTTCCCTCGCGCGGCGAAATCCAATAGAATTCAGTCATTCCCCTTTCCTCGCCGGCGGGTGCGCGCTCCGCACCCGGATCCGGCGACTTGTCCTTTACGGTCTTTTTCGTTGCGTTGCAACAGGCGGCATCGCAGTCTGATTGAAGGGAGAAAAAACCATGCATGAAATCATCCGCCAGCTTGACGAAAGCCGCGCGGCGGCGCGGTTAGGCGGCGGCCAGGGGCGCATCGACGCCCAGCACGCCAAGGGCAAGCTGAGCGCTCGCGAGCGTATCGACCTGCTCCTCGACCCCGACTCCTTCGAGGAGTGGGACATGTTCATGGAGCACCGCTGCACCGACTTCGGCATGGGAGACCAAAAAATCCCGGGTGACGGCGTGGTTACCGGTTACGGCACGGTCAATGGCCGGGTGGTGTTCGTGTTCAGCCAGGACTTCACCGTCTTCGGCGGCTCGCTCTCCGCCGCCCATGCCGAGAAAATCTGCAAAATCATGGACCACGCCATGAAGGTGGGCGCGCCGGTGATCGGCCTCAACGACTCGGGCGGCGCGCGCATCCAGGAAGGCGTCGATTCGCTCGCCGGTTACGCCGACGTGTTCCAGCGCAACGTGATGGCCTCCGGCGTGATCCCGCAGATCTCGCTGATCATGGGCCCGTGCGCCGGCGGCGCGGTGTACTCGCCGGCGATGACGGACTTCATCTTCATGGTCAAGGACAGCTCCTATATGTTCGTGACCGGCCCCGAAGTGGTGAAGACCGTCACCCATGAAGAAGTCACCGCCGAGGAGCTGGGTGGCGCCATCACCCACAGCACCAAGTCCGGCGTGGCCGACCTCGCGTTCGAGAACGACGTCGAATGCCTGATGATGGTGCGGCGGCTGATCTCGTTCATCCCATCGAACAACCGCGAGAAGCCGCCGGCGATACCGCCGTTCGACCCGACGGACCGCGACGACAACTCGCTCGACACGCTGGTGCCGGACAACCCGAACAAGCCGTACGACATGAAGGAGTTGATCGTAAAAATGGTCGACGACGGCGACTTCTTCGAGTTGCAGCCCGATCACGCCAAGAACATCGTCATCGGCCTGGCGCGGATGGATGCGTCCACCGTCGGCATCGTCGCCAACCAGCCGCTGGTGCTCGCCGGCTGTCTCGACATCAAGTCCTCGATCAAGGCGGCGCGCTTCGTGCGCTTCTGCGACGCCTTCAACATTCCGGTCATCACCCTGGTGGATGTGCCCGGCTTCATGCCCGGCACCGCGCAGGAGTACGGCGGCATCATCAAGCATGGCGCCAAGTTGCTCTACGCCTATGCCGAATGCACCGTTCCCAAGGTGACGGTGATCACGCGCAAGGCCTACGGCGGTGCCTACGACGTCATGTCGTCGAAGCATCTGCGCGGCGACGTCAACTTCGCCTGGCCGTCCGCCGAGATCGCGGTCATGGGCCCGAAGGGCGCGGTCGAGATCATCTTCCGCAAAGACATCGGCGATCCGAAGAAGATCGCCGCGCGGACCGAGGAGTACCGGCTCAAGTTCGCCAACCCGTTCATCGCCGGCCATCGCGGCTTCATCGACGACGTCATCATGCCGCACGAGACGCGCCGCCGCATCTGCCGTTCCCTGGCGATGCTCAAGGACAAGAAGCTGGAAAACCCGTGGCGCAAGCACGGCAACATTCCGCTGTGAAAGGGTGAGCAGGCGAGGTTACGAGGTGAAGAGACGGCTGGCCCGAACATTCACTTCCCAAATCGTTCATCTCTTCGCTGCTGCACCGGAAAAAGGGTAAAACCATGTTCAAGAAGATTCTGATCGCCAACCGAGGCGAAATCGCCTGCCGCGTCATCAAGAGCGCGCGCAAGCTGGGCATCAAGACCGTGGCGGTGTACTCCGAGGCCGATAAGGATGCACGGCATGTCGAGTTGGCCGACGAAGCAGTGCTGATCGGCCCGCCGCCGACCAAGGAGTCGTACCTGGTCATGGACCGCATCATCCAGGCCTGCAAGGACACCGGCGCCGAGGCGGTGCACCCGGGCTACGGCTTCCTCTCCGAGAACTCCGAATTCTGTCGCCGCCTGGAGGCCGAGGGCATCGTCTTCATCGGCCCGAAAACCCATGCCATCGAGGCGATGGGGGACAAGATCGCTTCGAAGAGGCTGGCGATGAAGGCCAAGGTCAGCACCATTCCCGGCTACACCGACGTCATCAAGGACGCCGATCAGGCGGTACGCATCGCCAAGGAGATCGGCTATCCGGTGATGATCAAGGCCTCCGCCGGGGGCGGAGGTAAGGGTCTGCGCGTGGCCTTCAACGATCAGGAGGCACACGAGGGCTTCGAATCGTGCACCAACGAGGCGAAGAATGCCTTCGGCGACGATCGCGTGTTCATCGAAAAATTCATCGAGGAGCCGCGCCACATCGAGATCCAGGTTCTGGGCGACGGCCACGGCAACACGGTCTACTCTGTGGGAACGCGAGTGCTCGATCCAGCGTCGCCACCAGAAGGTGATCGAGGAGGCGCCTTCCCCCTTCCTCGATGCCGCCACACGCAAGGCCATGGGGGAGCAAGCGGTGGCGCTGGCCAAGGCGGTGCAGTACCAGAGCGCGGGCACGGTGGAGTTCGTCGTCGGCGGCAAGGACAAGAGCTTCTACTTCCTCGAAATGAACACGCGCTTGCAGGTGGAGCATCCGGTAACCGAGATGATCACCGGACTCGACCTGGTGGAGCTGATGATCCGCGTGGCGGCGGGCGAGAAGCTGCCGTTCAAGCAGGAGGACATCCAGCTCGAGGGCTGGGCGATGGAATGCCGCATCAACGCCGAGGACCCGTTCCGCAACTTCCTGCCCTCGATCGGTCGGCTGATACGCTACCTGCCGCCGCGGGAAGTGCCGGGCCAGGTGCGCGTAGACACCGGCGTGTACGAGGGCGGTGAGATTTCGATGTACTACGACTCGATGATCGCCAAGCTGATCGTGCATGGCGCCACGCGAGATGTCGCGATCGGCCGCATGCGCGACGCGCTCAACGCCTTCCACATCCGCGGCGTGTCGAGCAACATCGCCTTTCAGGCGGCGCTGATGCAGAACCCACGCTTCATCTCGGGCAACTTCAACACCGGCCTGATCGCCGAGGAGTATCCGAAAGGCTTTCAGGCCTCCAACGTGCCCCACGAAGATCCGGCCTTCCTCGCCGTCGTCGCCGCCGTCGCGCGCCGCCGCTACATCTCGCGTGCCGTGCAGATCAGCAACCAGACGCGCGGTCTGCATCGCCGCGTCGGCTCCGATTGGGTGGTGATGATGAACGAGCAGCAGTACCCGGTCACGCTGGTTCCGGTCGAGGGCGGCTATGAAGCCACGCATAGGGGCGACGTCTACAAGCTGCTGACGGAATGGCGCTTCCGCGACCCGCTGCTCACCGGCACCTGCAACGGCGAGCCGATCTGCGTGCAGATCGAGCGTATCGGCCTGCGCTTCCGCATCTTCCACAACGGCACCGAGGCCGATTGCATCGTCATGACGGCGCGCGCCGCCCATCTGCTGTCGCTGATGCCGATCAAGCCCAAACCCGATCTCTCCAAGTTTCTGCTCTCGCCGATGCCCGGATTGCTGACCCAGGTGGCGGCTGAGGTGGGCCAGGAGATCAAGGCCGGCGAACGGCTCGCGGTGATCGAGGCGATGAAGATGGAAAACGTGCTGAAAGCCGAGCAGGACTGCGTGGTCGCCGAAGTGCTTGCCCAGCCCGGGGCAAGTCTGGCGGTGGATCAGGCGATACTCAAGTTCAAGTAGTCCTAGGACTCGAGTAGTTCCGGCCTCGGCGCTCGGTTGAGCGCCTCACCCTCCGGGCCCGCAATCGCGGGCCCGCGTCTTCTCGCGGCGCCACGGCGGGCACCGGAGCGGGCCCTCAAGCAACCGCTCGCTGTGCCACAATACGCCGCTGCCCAACTGCGGAGGCCGCTCCATGAAGATCGAAGACGGACGCGAGAGCGACAATGTTGAAGACCGCCGCGGCATGGGCGGCGGATTTGGCCGCCGCGGCGGCATGCCCATCGGCGGGCGCAGCATCGGCATCGGGACCGTCGTGCTGGTGCTCGTCGGACTGTATTTCGGCGTCAACCCCGCGACCGTATTGAATATGACGGCCGGCCCGGCAACCGAGGTGCAATCGGGTTCGGCATCGCAAGGCCGGCCCGGCGTGCCGCCCGAAGACGAGATGGGGCGCTTCGTCTCCAAGGTGCTGGCCGACACCGAAGATACGTGGAGTGTGTTGTTCAGCCAGGCCGGAAAGCAGTACGCCAAGCCCACTTTGGTCCTCTACAGCGGGGCCACACGTTCCGCTTGCGGCATCGGCCAAGCGCAAATGGGGCCGTTCTACTGCCCGGAGGACCGGAAGGTCTACATCGACCTGGTGTTCTTCCAAGACCTGCAGACGCGTTTTCGTGCGCCGGGTGATTTCGCCCAAGCCTATGTCATCGCGCACGAGATCGGCCACCACGTGCAGAATCTGCTTGGCATTTCAGGCAGGGTGCAGGCGATGCGCCAACGCTCCGGCGAGGCGCAAGCGAACCAACTATCCGTGCGCCTGGAACTTCAAGCGGACTGCCTGGCGGGCATCTGGGCGAATCACGCCAACCGCACACGAAGTATTCTAGAAGCGGGCGATGTCGAGGAGGCCCTCAATGCCGCCACCGCCATCGGCGACGATCGCCTGCAGCAGCAGTCGCGCGGCCATGCCATGCCGGACTCGTTCACTCACGGCAGTTCGGCTCAGCGCGTACGCTGGTTCAGGCGCGGGCTGGAGAGCGGACAGCTCAGCCAATGCAATACCTTCGAGGCGGCACAGCTGTAATTCAGCCAGCGTCGATTCACTTCGTCCCGAACTGCCAGACCCCATCCCAGTCAGCGGCCGGGGGCTGAGCGCGCAATTCCCCGATGCGCTTCAGGTACAGTCGGTACAGCGTGCGTTCGGGCGCGCCGCCAGCCAGGCGCGCCAACATGGCCGCGGCGCCGTCCCAGTCCTGGGCCCGATAGCGCGCGAGCGCCGTATGCCATTCATCGAGTTCGGCGCGCACGGATTCGTCGAGCTCCGATGCCAGGGCTATCGGTTCGTAGATCGTCACCATGCCGGCGCGGCCCCGCACCCGCACCCGGTCGAGTTCGCGGCACACGATGTCGGTCGCCGCGTCCCGCGTGGCCGCGCCGATGATGATGCCTACACCGTAGTACGCGGTGAGTCCCTCGAGCCTCGATCCGAGGTTGACCGGATCGCCGAGCACGGTGTAAGCCTTGCGCTCGCGCGAGCCCATGTCGCCTACAGTCATCACGCCCGTGTTGATACCGATGCCGATGGCAAGTCGTGGCCAGCCGCGCGAAGCGAACGTGGAATTCACTTCGACCAGCCTGCGCTGCATCCGCAGGCCGGCGATCACGGCATGGTGGGCGTGCTGTGCATCCTCCACCGGCGCGCCCCAGAACGCCATGATGGCGTCGCCCACGTACTTGTCCAAGGTTCCGCGCTGAGCGCGGATCTCGTCGGTGAGTGCCGAAAAGTACTCGTTCATCAGCGCCGCCAACTCCTTCGCAGGCAATCCCTCCGAGATAGAGGCGAAACCACGAATGTCGGCGAACAGAACGGTCAGCTCCAGGCTGCGCCCTTCCATGCTGTAGCGCGTCGGATTGCGGCTCATTTCCTCGACCAGTTCGGGCGGCACGTATTCGCCGAAGCGCCGCGCCAGCTGTTTTTTCGTGCGCGACTCGGTGAAATAGCCGAAAGACATGTTGAAGGCGTAGAGGCCGAGGACGAGCAGAAACACGGAGGCGGTCGGCAACGCCAGGTCGGCGTATTGCCAGAGCGCCAGGTCGAGCCAGATCACCAGCAGCAGTATCGCGGCCGAGCCCAGCGTGGCGCGAGCCGGGGAATATCTAGGCAGCCAAGACAACATCAGCGCAGCTACAACCACCAGCAGCGTCACCTCCAAGCCCGGCAGGTAGGGAGGCATCGCCTTGAACGTCGAATCGAGAATTCCGCTCAGCAGATTGGCATGGACTTCGACGCCGGGAAAGATCGCGCCCGCAGGGGTGGCGCGCAGATCGAGCAGACCCGGCGCGGTCGTGCCCAGCAACGCGAGCTTGCCGCGCAGCGCGTCGGCCGGAAGTCGATCGGCCATCAGATCGGCGGCCGAATAGTACGGATAGCTGCCCGGCTCGCCGCGAAACGGGATGAGCGCCACCGCCTGGGCATCGACCGGGATACGAATCGTCCCGCGCCCGGTCGGCAATTCGATGGCGTCGATCGAGCCGCCCGCCCTTGCGCCGTTTGTCGTACCGGCGGTGCTCAGGCGCGGCGGCGGATTTCCCAGCACCGCGCGCGCCATCGCCAGCGCCAGGGCCTCATGATACCGATCCTGATAATCGACGATCAGCGGCACGCGCCGCGTTATGCCGTCGAGATCGACCAGTCCGTTGGTGTGGCCGGCGCCGAGTGCAGCGGCCTGGAACTCCGGCCGGTTGCCACTGAAGCTCGACCAGCGTATGAGCGTCGCCGACCGGCCCTCGATGCCCTCGAGAGCCAGCGGCGGCGGCAGTACGCCGGCTTCGCTGCCGAACTTGTCGTGCTCAAGATGGAAGCCGAGCACCACGGCATGCTTACGCATGCTCTCGGCGAGGCGCCGATCGTAGTCCAACCGCGTACGCAGGGTGCCGAGTGCGGCGTCGAACGCTTGATTGCCTTTGAGCTCGGCGCCGGCAAGCGACTCCAGCACGCCGAGGCCGGAACTCGCATCGGCCTCGGCGAGGATCATGTCGATACCGAGAAGCACAATGCCGTAGCGCTCGAACGCCTTGTCGACCAGGAGCGCCAGGCGCTCCCGGTTCCACGGCCAGCGCCCGATCTCCGCCAGCGATTTCGCATCGATGTTGACGATGACGATGCGGCTGTCGCCGTTGCGTGGCATCGTCAGCCGAACCTTGGCGTCATAGATGATGCCGTCGAGCCGGCTTATCAAACCGATTTCGTAGTACCGCGCGGCATGCCCCGCGAGCACGGCCAGCGCGAGCAGTCCCAGCGCGGTTCGGTAGAGCTGGTGCTTCAGCACGCGCTTGCTAAGCCGGCCGAGCCGGAACCAAACAGGCGTGCAGCTTTGCCGATGGCCGGAAAAACACCATGGTACGAACAAGGGGAGAACCCCCTTGTTTATCCCCCGAATTGGGAACAAGGGGGCAAGCCCCCTTGCAAATCCCCGGTACCGCCACGCACCACCGAAGTCTTCGCCAAAATCGTCAAGGCTTCACTCATTAGGGACCATCGGTGCGCGGGGATCACGATCAGCGAACCCTGATTTCGACCCGCCGGTTTCTCAACTCGGGAACCTGGTCCTTGGTCGGCACCGCCAAATCATGCTCGCCTCGCGCGGCCACCTCGATCGCCTCGGCCGGGATGCCCATGTTCACCAAGGCATCGCGCGCCGCGCGCGCGCGGCGCAGCGACAGGCGGTCGTTCGC
Source organism: uncultured beta proteobacterium (assembly GCA_963822375.1). GTDB lineage: Bacteria > Pseudomonadota > Gammaproteobacteria > Burkholderiales > Rhodocyclaceae > CAWGHV01. The sequence goes on from CAWGHV010000014.1 coordinate 20,464, forward strand.
CCGCTCGCGCCCGACGCGATCGGCATGGCCGACTACGACGACGTCCGCCGCCGGCGTCGTCGACATGGCGACCTTGATCATTTCCAGCATCAGCCGCGAATGCGGCGTGAGTTCGCTAGCGCCGCTGACGAAGTACATCGTATAGGCACGCGGTGTCCACGGCTGCGCTTGCAGCAGCGCGGCGTAGCGGCTATTCACTTCGGTGCCGCTGAGCTTGGCCGGCGTTGTCAGCGCTGCCGGTGCGGCAGCGGGCCCGCCACCGCTCACTCCAGCGCCGCGGCCAACCGCGACATCCACGCTTGCATAAGCGCTGTCGAGAACGGTTTCGTTCCCGCCGGCCTTGACGACCAACGCGCCGGTGCGCCCGTCGGCACCCGGCAGCAGAACGACGCGATCGCGCATGGGTGCGCACCCGCTCAGCAGCGCGAGGACAAAGAGCGCCGCGCCGCGAATCATTCAGGCTCGCCCGCCACTTCGAGGATGAACTCGGTGCCACGGATTCCCAAGGTCATGGTGGGTGTGGTGAATTCAACCCGCTCGGGCGAACGCTTGGCGATGAGTCCGGTGACGACGCTGAACGTGCCTTTGAGGAATGACGCGACGAGGCCGCCGGTGTCGGCGTCGGCGTTGTACTCGAAATCGGTGATCAGTAGCGTGCTCCGAGGTCCGGCGGTGAGTCGCGTATCGTCGCGCAGTGTGATTCCGACATAGCCGTCGGCACCGGTGCGCACACGATCGCCCGCGAATACCGGCGTGCTCGGGGCGGCCGCAAGCGCGCGGTCGGCGCGCTCAATCGTGACGACGCCTTGGCTGGTCTTGACCATGCCCGCAGCCTGCGGGTCGGCGGCGACGGCGGCCGACGAAATCGCGACGGCAGCCGCCAATGCCACCCAGTGAATGCTGCAATCGGTTTTCATGGTGCGTTTACCGAAGTAACCCCCTCACCGGGTCGGCCACTGCAATGGCGCAGCGTTCGCGAATCGAAAACGTGCGATGGGTCGCGGGAGAGGCCGAGCGCAGCAACCGCAAGTCGCTCCCGCGAGTGCTGTCAGCTGAGCTTGGCGAACGCCTCGATAACCTCGGGAGGGGCTTGTACCAGTTCGATCAGCACGCCTTCGCCGCTGATGGGAAACTCATCGTTGCCCTTGGGATGCACGAAAGTGATGTCGAAGCCCGCCGCGCCCTTGCGGATGCCTCCCGGGGCGAAGCGCAGGCCGTTGGCGCCGAGCCATTCGACGGCCTTGGGGAGATCGTCAACCCAGAGCCCGATGTGGTTGAGTGGCGTTTCATGCACCGCCGGCTTCTTCGCAATATCGACCGGCTGCATCAGGTCGACCTCGCATTTCGCCGGGCCAACACCCATCACCGCGATGTCCTCATCGACGTTTTCGCGTTCGCTGCGGTAGTTGCCGGTCAGCGTAAGGCCCAGCGTATCGACCCAAAGCTTGCGCAGCTTCTGTTTGTCGGTCGCGCCGATCGCGATTTGCTGGATACCGAGAATCTTGAATGGCCTTGTCATCTGTGTCCCCCAAAAGGTTCTGCTATCGGTCGGTGAGCAGGCGTGCTTTCGACCGACGGGCGGCAAGGTTGCCGAGCCGGTGGCTGCCTGCTCGGAGGCCATTATATCGGCCAGCGCCGAACTGGCCGAAGATGATTTGCCGGCCGGGAAAGGCCTGCCCGCCTCGGGGTCTTTGCGCTTATCCGCGGAACGATCGCGATCGTCGCAAGATCGCAAAATGGGTAGTCCGATGAACTGCAACCGATCCCGGGTTCCACATCGTTTAGCCCGGGCTGAACCTTCGGCCCTGCGTGCGAGCGCCTGTGCCTGGACGGCTGTCGAACCCGTGCGCAATCGTTACTCTTTGCTCATACTATACCGGCGCGCTCTCGCCACCATCGGCAGCACGCGCGGCCGTTTTCGGACAACTTCTCGGATCCAGAACCCAGTGAAGGCTTGGATGTTCCCTGACTGCTGCTTGCTCATCGCGCTCCGCGCCATACGCAGGGGATTGCCGACCCTGACGCTTCGCTTGCTGGCTTTGGCTTGCGGCTTGTTCGCCGCGGGCGCCGGCGGTCAAACCCCCGCGGTCGAAGACCTCCTTATCGGCCAAACCATGCCGCTCTCGGGCCCCATCTCGGAGCATGGCCAGGCGGTGCTCCTGGGGGTCGTCGCCCATCTCAAGCAGGTCAACGCCGCTGGCGGCATCAACGGCCGCAAGGTCGTGATCGAGACGCGCGACGATGGCGGAGAAGCCGCGCGGGCGGCGGAAAACACCCGCGGCCTGGTGGCCAAGGACAACGTGCTAGCCATCTTCGGCGGCGTCGAGGGCGGTCCCTGCGTGGCCAGCATGAAGATAGCCGTCGCGGCCAAGGTCCCGTTCGTTGCCTGTCTCGCCGGTTCGCCCGAATTGCGCGAGAACTTCAACCGCTACATCTTTCCGCTGCGGCCCGGCCACATGAGCGAGTTCGAGAAGCTGGTCAACACCGCGCTGCAATACGGGCTGAAGCGTATCGGCTTCGTCCACGCCGATACGGACACCGGCCGCAAACACCTCGGCAACGTTCAGCGCATCCTGGCGGAGCGCAGAATGGAATTGACGGCGGCGCTTCCGCTGACGGCCCCCGGCCAGCAGAAGTCCGACCCGGCACAGATCGCCGAACGCATAGCCGCGACCGACCTCGACGTGGTTTTCAACCACGGCTCCTACGCCGCCTACGCGGCCGTTGTCAAAGAAGGCAAGAAACGGGGCCTGCGCACGCAATTCATGGCGGTCAATTCCGGCGCGCAGCAGATGGCCAGGCTCCTCGGCGCCGACGCGTCGAATCTGATCTTCACCCAAGTGGTTCCTTTCCCGTGGGGCGTGGCGCCGCCCGTCGTGAAGGAGTATCGCGAAGCGCTGAAGAAATCGGCGCCCCAAGCTCAGCCTTCATTCAGCGGACTGGAAGGCTACATCAGCGCCAAAGTCCTCGTCGAAGGTTTGCGGCGCATGGGCAAGAAACCCTCACGCGAGGCGCTAGTAGAAGGGTTGCAGCAGATGAACCGCTACGACGTCGGCGGCTTCGAGGTGAGCTACTCGAGGACATCTCGGCAAGGTTCGACGTTCGTCAACACTGTGCTGGCGACCGAAGACGGCCGCTTCGTGAACTAGCGTGGCAAACCCCGCCCGCGGCCCCGATAGGCCCACGTCATGAGGCCGATGCCAATGACGATCATCGGCAGGCTCAGCCACTGCCCCATCGACCAGCCAAGCGCGAGCAGGCCGAGAAAATCGTCGGGTTCGCGCCCGAACTCGGCGATGAACCGCAGCACGCCGTAGCCGAAAAGAAATGCCCCGGACACCGCTCCCATAGGGCGAGGTCGGGCCGAATACCACCAGAGCAGTATCCATAGCAGCACGCCCTCGAGCGCGAACTGGTAGAGCTGCGACGGATGGCGGGGTGCATCGTCCACGTTGGGAAAGACCATCGCCCAGGGCACATCGGTGACGCGCCCGACCAGTTCGGCGTTGATGAAATTTCCGAGCCGCCCGGCCGCCAGGCCCAGCGGCACCAACGGCGCGACGAAGTCCGTCACCTCGAACCAGCGGCGCCCGGTGGCGCGGGCGAATATCCACAATGCGATGAGCACGCCGAGCATGCCGCCATGAAATGCCATGCCACCCATCCAGACGGCGGGTATTTCGCTCAAGTTGGCAAAGTAGTAGCCAGGCTTGTAAAACAGCACGTAACCGAGGCGGCCGCCGAGTATCACTCCGAACACGCCATAGAACAACAAGTCGTTGACATCGCGCGGCAGCCAGCCTGAGAGCACCTTCTTGTGTGCGCGGTAGCGCCCCAGAAGGATGAAAAGCACGAACGCCACCAAATACATCAGCCCGTACCAACGCACGTGCAGCGGGCCGAGGCTGAACGCGATCGGGTCGAACTCGGGGTGGACCAGCATGCGCGGCGGATTCGAATAAAATCACGATTCTAGCCCGTTCAACCGGTTACCGCAGATGGAGCACGGGAGTAACGACGAGTCGTCGCGCGAGCGCGTGGCGCGCACGCTGCGCGAACTCGGCATCGACACCGAGATCGTCGAGTTCGACGCGAGCACCCGCACCAGCGCCGCGGCTGCAGCGGCAATCGGCTGCGCCGTGGCGCAGATATGCAAGTCCATCGTCTTTCGGGCGCGCGCCAGCGGGCAAGCCGTCGTCGTCATCGCCAGCGGCGCCAACCGCGTGGATGAATGGAAAGTCGCAGCGGCGATCGGCGAGCCGATCGCCCAGGCCGACGCCGAATTCGTGCGCAATGCGACCGGCTTCGCGATCGGCGGCGTGGCGCCGCTCGGCCACACGAGCGCGGTCCATCTGCTCATCGACCGGGATCTGTTCACGCTCGACCCGGTGTGGGCCGCCGCCGGAACGCCCAACAGCGTTTTCCGCCTCAAGGCGCACGATCTGCGTTACATTCCCGGCGCGCGAGCGGCCGACGTCAAGGTCGGTTGACTTGCCGAAACCGCCGCTTCGCTTCAGGCGGCAGCAAATCGATCAGCATATGTGTCCAAAAACACCCGTCCCAACAAGTCCACCATTGAGCACGCGAGGATCGAGCCATGCCCTACAACCAACGTAGCCGCATCGTCACCCAGGGAGTGCAGCGCTCGCCCAACCGCGCGATGCTGCGCGCGGTGGGCTTCGGCGACGCCGACTTCGACAAGCCCATCGTCGGCATTGCGAACGGCTACTCCACCATCACGCCGTGCAACGCCGGTCTCGACGAACTGGCGGCACGCGCCGGGGCCGAGCTGTACGATGCCGGTGCGATGCCGCAGGTGTTTGGGACGATCACCATTTCCGACGGCATCTCCATGGGCACCGAGGGCATGAAGTGCTCGCTGGTGTCGCGCGAGGTGATCGCCGACGCGATCGAGACGGTATGCTACGGCCAGAGCATGGACGGGGTGCTCGCGCTCGGCGGCTGCGACAAGAACATGCCGGGGGCGATGATCGCCATCGCCCGCCTCAACATCCCGGCGATCTTCGTCTATGGCGGCACGATCAAGCCGGGGCGCTGGAAGGGCAAGGATCTGACCATCGTTTCGGCATTCGAGGCGGTGGGCGAGCACGCCGCCGGCCGCATCGGCGACGAAGATCTGCTGGGCGTGGAGCGCAATGCCTGCCCGGGCGCCGGCTCGTGCGGCGGGATGTACACGGCGAATACGATGTCGTCGGCATTCGAGGCGCTGGGCATGAGCCTGCCCTACTCGTCCACCATGGCCGCCGACGACGCCGAGAAGGCCGAGTCGACGGCGGAATCGGCGCGCGTCCTGGTCAAGGCGATCAAGCAGGGCATTCTGCCGCGCGCCATCGTCACCCGTGAATCGATCGAGAACGCGGTTGCGGTCATCATGGCGGTGGGCGGCTCGACCAACGCGGTGCTGCACTTCCTCGCCATCGCCCATGCGGCGCAGGTGCAGTGGGACATCGACGACTTCGAGCGGGTGCGCGCCCGCGTACCCGTGCTGTGCGACCTCAAGCCGTCCGGCAAGTATGTCGCCACCGACCTGCATCGCGCCGGCGGCATCCCGCAGGTGATGAAGATACTGCTCGAGCACGGCCTGCTCCATGGCGAGTGCATGACGATCAGCGGCGCGACGGTGGCCGATACGCTGCGCGACGTTCCCGCGCAGCCGCGCGCCGACCAGGACGTGATCCATCCTTTCGAGCGGCCGCTCTACCCGCAGGGCCACCTCGCGATCCTGCGCGGTAACCTGGCGGAGGAAGGCTGCGTGGCGAAGATCACCGGCTTGAAAAACCCGGCGATCACCGGCCCGGCGCGGGTCTTCGAATCGGAGGAGGCGGCGCTCGAGGCCATCCTGGCCAAGCGCATTCGCCCCGGCGACGTGCTGGTCATCCGCTACGAGGGCCCGAGGGGCGGGCCGGGGATGCGCGAGATGCTCGCGCCCACCTCCGCCATCATCGGCGCCGGGCTCGGCGACGCCGTTGGCCT
>CAWGHV010000015.1:0-35315 GCA_963822375.1 uncultured beta proteobacterium
ATCGGCCGAAGCCGTCGGTGCCGAGCACGACGTAGCGGCGCGGCACGAAGGCGCGGATCTGATCGGCAAACAGCTTGACGTAGTCGGTCGCGGCGATCACCGGGCCGCGCGTATCGGCCAAGCGCTGTTCGACATGGGACAGCCGCGCCGGCTGCGCCGGGTTGAGCATGTTCCAGCGCGCGCTAGCGTGGCCGTCGCGCGCCAGCTCGTTGAAGCTGGGGCAGCCCCAGAGGTCGGCTTCGACGCCCCAATCGCGCTTGAGCAGCTCGGCGGCGGCGATGACTTCGCGGAAGATCGTGCCCGAACCGAGCAACTGCACGCGCGGCGTCTTGCTCGCCTCGTCCGTCTTGGCGCCCCGACGGAACAGGTACATGCCCTTGAGGATGTCGGCTGCCGCGCCGTCCGGCATCTCGGGATGCTCGTAGTTCTCGTTCATCACCGTCAGGTAGTAGTAGACGTCCTCCTGCTCCTGGAACATGCGGCGCATGCCGTCCTGCACGATCACGGCGAGCTCGTAGGCGAAGGTCGGGTCGTAGGAGACGCAGTTCGGAATCGCGCGCCGCCCAAAGGTGGCTGTGGCCGTCCTCGTGCTGCAGGCCCTCGCCGTTGAGCGTGGTGCGCCCGGCCGTGCCGCCGACCAGGAAGCCGCGCGCGCGCATGTCGCCCGCGGCCCAGCACAGGTCGCCGATGCGCTGGAAGCCGAACATCGAGTAGAAGATGTAGAACGGGATCATCTGCACGCCGTGGGTCGAGTAGGACGGTCGCGGCGGCGATCCAGTCGCACATCGCGCCGGCCTCGTTGATGCCTTCCTGCAGGATCTGGCCGTCCTTGGATTCCTTGTAGAACATCAGCTGGTCGGCATCCTCCGGCGTGTACAGCTGGCCCAACTGGTTCCAGATGCCGAGCTGGCGGAACATGCCCTCCATGCCGAAGGTGCGCGATTCGTCGGGCACGATCGGCACCACGCGCTTGCCGATGTTCTTGTCGCGGAGCAGCACGTTGAGGATGCGCACGAACGCCATCGTGGTCGAGATCTCGCGGCCCTCGCCGGTGGCCTTGAGCAGGGCGTCGAAGGCGCGACAGCGCCGGCACTTCAGCGGCGCCGCCTTGCGCCGCCGCTGCGGCAGGTAGCCGCCGAGTGCCTGCCGCCGTTCACGCATGTAGTTCCAGCTCGGGCGAGCCGTCCGGGAACTTGAGGTAGGGCGACCTTCTCGAGGTCCTCGTCGCGCACCGGCAGCTTGAAGCGGTCGCGGAAAGCGCTTCAGCGCCTCGACCGGCATCTTCTTCTGCTGGTGGGTGATGTTCTGCGCTTCGCCGGCCTCGCCCATGCCGTAGCCCTTGATGGTCTTGGCCAGGATCACCGTCGGCTGGCCCTTGTGGTTGACCGCCGCGTGGTAGGCCGCGTAGACCTTGTGCGGGTCGTGGCCGCCGCGGTTCAGCCGCCAGATGTCGTCGTCGGACCAGTCGGCGACCAGCGCCTTGCAGTTCGGGTACTTGTCGAAGAAGTGCTCGCGCACGTAGGCGCCGTCCTTCGACTTGAAGGTCTGGTACTCGCCGTCGACGCACTCCATCATGCGCTTGCGCAGCATGCCCTTCTTGTCGCGCGCGAACAGCGGATCCCAGTGGCGGCCCCAGATCACCTTGATCACGTTCCAGCCGGCGCCGCGAAAGTCCGATTCCAGTTCCTGGATGATCTTGCCGTTGCCGCGCACCGGCCCGTCGAGCCGCTGCAGGTTGCAGTTGATGACGAAGATCAGGTTGTCGAGCTTCTCGCGCCCGGCCATGCCGATGGCGCCGAGCGATTCCGGCTCGTCGGTCTCGCCGTCGCCGAGGAAGGCCCACACCTTGCGGTCCTCGGTCTTGGCGATCAGCCGCGGTCCTGCAGGTACTTCATGAAGCGCGCCTGGTAGATCGCCATGATCGGCCCCAGCCCCATCGACACGGTCGGGAACTGCCAGAAGTCCGGCATCAGCCACGGGTGCGGATAGGACGACAGGCCCTTGCCGTCGACCTCCTGGCGGAAGTTGTCCAGCTGCTCTTCGGTCAGGCGGCCGAGCATGAAGGCGCGCGCGTAGATGCCCGGCGCCGAGTGGCCCTGGACGAACACCAGGTCGCCGCCGTGCTTCTCGGACGGCGCGTGCCAGAAATGGTTGAAGCCGACGTCGTAGAGCGTGGCCGCCGGAGGCGAAGCTGGCGATGTGGCCGCCGACGTTGGTTGTCCTTGTTCGCCCGCAGCACCATCGCCATCGCGTTCCAGCGCGCGTAGTGAGCGGATGCGTGTGCTCGATCTCGAAGTCGCCCGGGATGACGCACCTGCTGATCCACCGGGATCGTGTTGATGTACTCGGTTTCGGCGCTGTAGGGCAGGTTGACGCCGCGTCGGCGCGCGGTCTCGATCAGCTGTCTCGATCAGGAAGTGGGCGCGCTCCGGGCCCTCCTGCTCGATCACGCCTTCCAGCGCATCGAGCCATTCGCGGGTTTCCTGGGAGTCGGTGTCGGACGAAAGCAGGACGTTGGGCAATGCCGCCACGGGTGTCTCCTCCTGTTGGATGGCAGGGTGGATGCGCCGCCGCGCTTGGCGGGGCGCTTTTGTGCCGACACTTTAACCCTGAACGAGTGGTCCGGGAAGGACGGCGAGGGGCGCATTATATAAGGCCATTGGCGCGCTAGGCCGCGTGCGTACCCCGAGCGCCGGGGTTGCGCAGCATGCCGCAACGTTTGACCCCGCTCAATGTTGCCGGCCGTAGCGCAAGTTAGCTTGCGTCTTCGGTCGAACAGCGGGAGGAAGCAATGGCAGCAGTCCAACCGGCGCCGGCGCACAGCCGGTCGCTCTTGTCGGGCAACGAAGCGGTGGCACGCGCGGTATGGGACGCCGGCGTGCGCGTCGCCGCGGCCTATCCGGGCACGCCCTCGACCGAGATCCTGGAATCCATCGCCGCCTACCCGGATATCTACGCCGAGTGGTCGGTGAACGAGAAGGTCTCGCTCGAAGTCGCCATCGGCGCCTCGATGGCCGGTTCGCGTGCCTTCTGCGCAATGAAGCATGTGGGCATGAACGTGGCTTCCGATGCGCTGATGACGATCACCATGACCGGCGTCGAGGGCGGGCTGCTGGTCGCCATTGCCGACGACGTCGGCATGTCCTCGTCGCAGAACGAGCAGGACTCGCGCTTCTGGGGGCGCTTCGCCCATCTGCCGGTGCTCGAGCCGGCGGACTCGCAGGAAGCCTACGACATGACGAAGTACGCCTACTCGCTGTCCGAGCAGTTTGAGACTCCGGTGATGCTGCGCCTGACCACGCGCATCTGCCACGTCAAGGCGCTGGTGACGGTGGGCGAGCGCGAGCCCCACGAGCCCGCCGGCTTCATCCCGGACCCGCAGCGCTGGGTGATGGTGCCGGCCCATGCCAGACACCGCGTTCCACTGATGTACGAGCGCGAGCATCGGCTGCGCGAGCTGGCGGAGGCATCGCCGTTGAACACGCTCGAGCCGGGGAGGACGATCGCATCGGCTTCGTCGCCTCGGGCCCGGCCTACATGCACGTCAGCGAAGCCTTTCCCGACGCGCCCGTGCTCAAGCTCGGGCTGTCGTATCCGGTACCGGTCGAGAAAGCGCGCCGGCTCGCCGCTCAATGCGCGCAAGTGGTCGTCGTGGAAGAGACCGAGCCGCTGCTGGAAACCGAGTTGCGCGCGGCCGGACTGGCGGTGCGCGGCAAGGATTGCCTGCCCCATATCGGGGAGCTGGCCGCCGACGTGATCGAACCGGCGCTGCGCAAGCTGCTCGGCGATCCCCCGACCGCCGCAACGCATGTCCTGCCCCAGCAGGTGTTCCCGCGTCCACCGACGATGTGCGTGGCCTGCCCGCATCTGGGCGTCTATTACACCTTGTCGCAGCTCCGAAACATCACCATCGCCGGCGACATCGGCTGTTACACGCTGGGCGCCGGCCACCCGTGGAACGCGCTCGATTCCTGCATCTCGATGGGCGCCTCGATGGGCGTCGCGCTCGGCCTCGACAAGGGGCGTGGGGCCGCGGACAAGAACAAGAAGATTCTCGCCGTGATCGGCGACTCGACCTTCCTGCACATGGGCATGCAGGGCCTGCTCGACATCACCTACAACCGCGGCAACGTCACCGTGCTGCTGCTCGACAACCGCACGGTGGGCATGACCGGCGGCCAGAACAACCCGGCCAATGGCCGCGACATCCATGGGCAGCCGGCACCGCGGGTAGACTTTGCCAAACTGGTGGAAGCGCTCGGCGTCAAGCCGGAGCGCATCCGCGTGGTCGATCCGTACGAGTTGCCGACGTTGTTTAAGGCAATCCGCGAGGAGACCCGCATCGACGAGCCCTCGGCCATCATCACCACGCGGCCATGCGTGCTGATCGAAGACTACGAGAAATCCGCGCCCTATCGCGTCCTCGATGACAAATGCACCGGCTGCGGCAACTGCGTCGATGTCGGCTGCCCGGCGATCCACGTGACGCGCCGCGAGACTGCCGTGAAGCTCTCGGGTAAGCAAGTGGAGCTGTCGTTCGTGCGGGTCGAGACCGCGGCGTGCACCGGCTGCGGCCTGTGCGTCCAACCCTGCGCCCCCGAGGCTATCGTGCACGCGGAAGCCTTCAAGCCGGTGGCGTTCATCAAGCCGGTGTGATCCCTAGTTCTCCCTCCCCCGCTAGCGCGGGAGGGCTGGGGCGGGGGTATCGTTCAGCGCCTTGCACTTATGACGAACAGCAAAACAACCAACATCCTCGTCTGCGGCATCGGCGGGCAGGGCGTCATGACCGCCACCGAGATTCTGGCCGAGGCGGCGATCCGGATCGGCCACGACGTCAAGAAGACCGAGGTGGCGGGCATGGCCCAGCGCGGCGGCGTGGTCACCTCGCATCTGCGTTTCGGATCGCGCGTCCTCTCGCCCCAGATCGCGATGGGCGAGGCGCATTTGCTGGTCGGCTTCGAAGCGGCAGAGGCGCTGCGCTGGGCCAACTGGCTGCGCAGGGACGGCCTTGCGCTGGTCAACACCGCGCGGCTGGTACCGCCGGTCGTCACCGGCGGCCTGTTCGACTATCCGGCCGATCCGGTCGGACAGATGCGCGCGCTGGGCATCGAGGTGCATGCCTTCGATGCCATGGCCATCGCGCTGGCGCTGGGCGACATGCGCCTGGGCAATACGGTGATGCTCGGCGCGATCGCCGACCATCTGCCGTTCCCTGCCGAAGTCCTGTTCGAGTGCGTGGTGCGGCGATTCCAGAAGCGCAAGCCGCAGTTCGTCGACCTCAACCGCCGCGCCTTCGAGGACGGCCGTGCCGCCGACCATCTGGCGGCGCCGGGTTCCGCCGCCGAAGCGCATTGAGCGCGAGGTGTTGTAGGAGCGGCGTCCTCGTCGCGAATCGGTGCCACTTCATGGCGACGGCCGTGTTCGCGGACGGGAGGCCGCTCCTACGAACCTCCGGCGCCGCGGCCGCCTGCACCGCGGTGATAAACTATGTCCCTGCGCGTTCCCACCCTTCGCCGGCCACCCACGATGACTGCCCGTCTGCTTGATGGCAACGCCTTGTCGGCGCGCCTGCGCAGCGGTCTGCGCGGGCGCGCGGCGGCGCTCGAGGTGCGCGGCGTCGAGCCTTGCCTTGCGGTGATCCTGGTTGGCGAGAACGCAGCTTCCGCGGTGTACGTGCGCAACAAGGTCAAGGCGTGCGCCGACGTGGGCGTTCGCTCGCTGCGCTACGATTATTCGATAGACGTGGCGCCACCCGAGGTGTTGGAGCGCATCGCCGCGCTCAACGCCGATGCCGATGTCGACGGCATCCTCGTGCAGCTCCCGCTGCCGGCGCAGTTCGATGCCGACGCGGTGCTCGAAGCGATCGCCGCGGAGAAGGACGTCGATGGCTTCCACGCCCGCAACACCGGCCTGCTGATGCAGGGGCGCCCGCTCTTCGTTCCCTGCACGCCGTATGGCGTGATGGAGATGCTGAAGAGCGAGAGCGTCGCATTGAACGGCGCCGAGGCGGTGGTGGTCGGCCGCAGCAACATCGTCGGCAAGCCGATGGCGATGCTGCTCTTGCAGCAAAGCGCGACGGTCACGATCTGCCACTCGCGCACGCGCGACTTGGCGACCCACTGCCGCCGCGCCGATGTGCTGGTGGCGGCGGTGGGCAGGCCGCAAATGATCACCGGCGACATGATCAAGCCGGGGGCGGTGGTCATCGATGTCGGCATCAATCGCCTGCAACATGGCCCCAACGCCGGCAAGCTCTGCGGCGATGTCGACTTCGCCGCCGCCCGCGAGTTGGCTTCGCTGATTACGCCGGTGCCGGGCGGGGTCGGGCCGATGACCATCACCATGCTGCTCACCAACACGATCGAGAGCGCCGAGCGGCGCCTGGCGGCGCGCGAGCGCGATTGAGGAGGGCCAATGGTCCAGCATCCCCTGGTGGGCATCGTCATGGGTTCCAGCTCCGATTGGAATGTCATGCGCGCGGCGGCCGATGTGCTCAAGCAATTCGGCGTGCCGTATGAGGCGCGTGTGGTGTCGGCCCACCGCACGCCGGACTTGCTGTTCGACTACGCCGGCATGGCGCACGAGCGCGGCCTGCGCGCCATCATCGCCGGTGCGGGTGGGGCGGCTCATCTGCCCGGGATGCTCGCCGCCAAGACCACGGTCCCGGTGCTCGGCGTCCCGGTGCCGACGAAGCATCTGCAGGGGCTCGATTCGTTGCTGTCGATCGTGCAGATGCCCAAGGGCGTGCCGGTCGCCACCTTTGCCATTGGCGAAGCCGGCGCTGCCAACGCCGGTTTGTTCGCCGTCGCGATGCTCGCCACGAATGACCCAGCCCTGTCGAAAAAGCTCGACGAGTTCCGGGCGCTGCAGAGCGAGCGTGTGCAGGAGATGAACCTCGCCGAGCACGAATGAGAGCTTGTGAATAGATCCAGCGCGCGGGCCGCTTTCTTCGCAACCTCCGACTCGCTTTCTCCTTGATCCGCCCTTCCGTGATACTTCCTCCCGCAACGCTGGGCATGCTCGGCGGCGGCCAGCTCGGCCGCTACTTCGTCCTTGCCGCGCAGGAGATGGGCTACCGCGTCGCGGTGCTCGATCCCGATCCCCACAGCCCGGCGGGGCGCGCAGCCGTGCAGCATCTCGTCGCCGACTATGACGATCAGGACGCCCTGAATCGCATCGCCGAGATGTGCGCCGCGGTGAGCACCGAGTTCGAGAACGTGCCCGCCGGGGCGCTCGAGTATCTGGCCAAGTTCGTTCCCGTGCGCCCGTCGGCGCAGTGCGTCGCCATTGCCCAGAACCGGATCAGCGAAAAGAGCTTCCTCAACGACAACGGGTTTCCGGTCGGCCCGTTCCTGGTGATTCGGCGCGAGGCGGACATCGAGTCGGCGGAGCCGGCGATGTTTCCCTGCGTGCTCAAGGTCAGCCGCTTCGGCTACGACGGCAAGGGCCAGGCCCGCGTCGCCAATGTCGCCGAGGCGAAAGCGGCGTTCCAGCGCATGCGGGGCGAGCCGTGCGTGATGGAAAAGCTGCTCGACCTCGATTGCGAGGTATCGTGCGTGGTGGCGCGCGCCGACGATGGCGCGGTGGCCGCCTTCCCGTTGGCGGAGAACTCGCACCGCCACGGTATCCTCGACATCAGCGTGGCGCCGGCGCAAGTCTCCGGCGCGCTGAACGCTCAGGCGGAGGAAATGGCGCTCGGCCTGGCGGGCGAGATGGGTTACGTCGGCGTCATGGGCGTCGAATTCTTCATCAGCGCGGGGGAGTTGTTCGTCAATGAGATCGCGCCGCGCCCGCACAACAGCGGCCACTACACGATCGACGCTTGCGTCTCCAGCCAGTTCGAGCAGCAGGTGCGCACGCTCACTGGGTTGCCGCTCGGCGACACCGGTCAGAACGCGCCGGCGGTGATGGTCAATCTGCTCGGCGATTTGTGGCACGGAGGCGAGCCCGACTGGGCGACACTGCTCGAGGTGCCGCAACTCAAGCTGCACCTGTACGGCAAGCAGCACGCCCGCCAGGGACGCAAGATGGGCCACTTCACGGTCGTACACGCCGACGCGGCACACGCGCTCGAACTCGCGCTCGCGGCGCGGCGGCGCATCGGCGTCGTCGATGAAGCCGGCTGACATCACGCACGCGGTCGAGTTGCTGCGCGCCGGCGAGCTGGTGGCGTTTCCGACCGAGACCGTGTATGGCCTCGGCGCCGACGCGCTCAACCCCGCGGCCGTGCGCAAGGTGTTCGAGGTCAAGGGCCGGCCGGCCGCGCACCCCCTCATCGTGCATCTGGCGGAGAACCCGCTGCTCGAGCTATGGGCGGCGGAAGTGCCGCGCGCCGCGCGCACGCTTGCCGCCGCGTTTTGGCCCGGGCCGCTGACGCTGATCCTGCGGCGGGCGCGGCGTGTTCCCGATATCGTCACCGGCGCTCAGCCCACGGTCGGCTTGCGGGTGCCGAATCACCCTCTGGCGTTGGAGCTGCTGGCGCGCTTCGCCGGCGGCATTGCGGCGCCGTCGGCCAACCGCTACGGGCGCATCAGCCCGACCACCGCGGCTCATGTGAGGGCGGAACTGGACAGCGCGGTGCCGCTGGTGATCGACGGCGGGCCATGCCAAGTGGGCATCGAGTCCACCATACTGGATCTGTCGCGCGGCAGGCCGGTGATTCTGCGCCCGGGCGCCATCAGCGCCGCGGACATCGCCGCCGAGATCAAAGCCGAGCCCGAAATCGGCGAGCAGGGTGACGACAGCGCGCCGCGCGTCTCCGGGTCGCTCCCAGCGCACTACGCGCCGCATACGCCAATGCACCTGGTCGCGGAGGTCGCGCTGCGTGAGGAAATCGCCGGCCGTCTGGCGCAAGGCCTGCGTGTCGCGGTGCTGGCGCGCGCGACCGCGCGCGTCTACGACAGCCGCGTGTTCTGGGAGCGCTCGACGCTCGACGCCGAGACTTACGCCCACGATCTCTACGCGCACCTGCGCGAACTCGACGCCTCGGGCAGCGACCTGATCCTGGTCGAAGCCCCGCCTCAGGGCGAGGCATGGCTGGCGATCAACGACCGCCTGCGCCGCGCCGCCAGAGATAGCGGGGTGGATGAGGAACCCTGAGAGCTTCCGCGAGCACGTTTGCTCTGCGAGAGTGCCGCGTCGATAGGGTTTTGATATACTCCGCCGCTTCCTCGGGGGGATGTAGCTCAGCTGGGAGAGCGTCGCGTTCGCAATGCGAAGGTCAGGGGTTCGATCCCCCTCATCTCCACCATTCACAAAGGTAAGACAACGCTCTGGCCTTTTTCACGCCTGCCCTAGAAGTCAGTTCTGGTAAGGTCTTCTGGCGTGGTGTGAACGTTGGCTGCGTCCCCGGTTGCTCCGCTTCGACCTTTCTTCCGCCTTGTCAAGGGCTTGGTCGGACCGTCAATTGGACTTCGAAGCGGAACAGCCGGCATGCGCTCAGCGCAGAAACAGGCTCTGCCAGTCGAGTGGCGGCGTATCGACAGCCCCGCTGATTCCCCGCTCATTCCAGCTTGATATCGCCGGCGAATTCCACCTTGAGGTTTACGCCGGGTAATTCCAGCGTCACCTTTGCCGGCAGCGATTCGTCCCCGCGCAGGCGTTGGGCGGCAAGCGCCTCATCGACAGCCTTCTCGATCGCGCGCTGGGAGTTAACGCCTACCATCTTGAGAAAGCTGCGCACGCTGATGTTGAAAGTGTCCTCATTCATTCTCGTCTCCTCGTTGGCTTGTACGGCATGTTTGAATGCTGATTTCAGCGCTGGTGGGTTGTCTGCCGATTCTTGGGCCGCGCGGGAATGACAATTGTCGCTCGTAACGTTACCTGCGCTGCGGACCACGTCCCAGGCGACTACCGCTCGCGCCGGTAGAGCCGGAACATCTCGTTGCGATCGCCGGCGCGGCGACCTTCCCACAACTTCTTCCAGCCGCGCCCGGGGTTTGGCTCGGGGCGGCGTCCCGTCTCCTGCACCAGCAGCAGTCTGCAATCTGCGCTGCCGCGCGTGCCTTCGCGGCGCGTCTTGATGCCGGCGAAGTAGTGGAACGATGCGCGCTGCGGCTCGCCCAGGCCGCGCCCGATGATGCACTGAGTCGTGCGGGGCAGCGCCTCGGCGAGCGAAGCCGAGAGTGGGCGATAGCTCTTGCCGTAGTCGATCCAGGGCAACCACAGGGCGCTCAGCAGTCCCCAGAATACGCAGATGCCCGCCGCCCAGTGGACGGTCCCGCGATACGGCGATTTCGGGCTGGCGAATATCAGCCACAGCCAGCCCACGCTGAGCAGCACTGCGCACGCCAGCGCCAGCGGCTGGAACGGCATGACGAACCCGGGCTCGAGCCGCGCCGCCTGGCGCGCAAGGCGCTCCGGCACGCCGAATGCGAGGGCGGCCCAGCCGACCCAGACGAGTGCGGCGAAGAACGTGAAGGTCATCATGGCGAACCAATCGAGCGCGTTGGCAGCGCCGCGCCGCAGGCTGCCCGCGCCCGCGGTCGCCAGCAGCGCCAGCGGTGTGAGCAGCGCCAGCGTCGGTACGCTGCGCTCTTCCTGTGTCGCGCTTAGCACGACGAAGGCAATCGCGAACGCCAGAAGCGGCAGCAGGACACCGGGTTCACCCAAGGATTTGCGCTCGCGCCACACCACCCAGGCGGCGAGCGGCAGGGCTGGCCAGGCGAACCATGACAACGTGCTCATCGAGTTCGCGGCCGTGGCGAGCGGCTGGTCAACGATGACATAGAGATAGAGCTGGCGCGCCCACCAGGCGTCGAAGCGCTCGGGCGCCGTATGCCATAGCCACGTTGGCCAACTCGCCGCGACGAACGTAGCGAGCAGGAGCGACGCGACCATCGCGCCGACGCTTGCGCCTGCGCGCCAGTGGCGCGAGGCGAGCGGCAGCAGGACGAATAGGGGTGCGAGTAGCAGCACAGCGAGCGGGCCGCCGGCCAGGGCACCGAGCCCGACGCCCAAGCCACCGATGACGGCGCCGCGCAGCGGTGCCCGAGGTATGACGGCGAGGCCAGCGTAGGTCCAGGCACTTGCGCTCAGCAGCGCGATGAGCGGCTGCGCATCGTGGACCGGTACCAGCAGCCCGAGGCAGCCGATGATCACCAGGATCGCCGCGCCGCGGGTTTCGGCGCCGTAGAGCTCCTCGGCGGCCGCGGCCATTCCGGCGGCCATCAGCGCGGCCAATGCCGCCGACGCGAGGCGCACCGCGTCATGCAAAGGGAGTAGCCAATCGAGTGCCTTGCCGAGCGCCGCGCCGAGCCAGTAGTAGAGCGGCGGGAAGTCGTAGTAGGGCTCGCCTGCGAGTTCGGGTTGCAGCCAGGCCCCGTCGCGCAGCATGGAGTAGACGACGCCGAAGTGCGTGGCGTCATAAGATTTCCAGGGATCGTGGCCGATCAGTCCGGGCAGCAGATACAAGGCGCACAGGCCGAACAGCAGAGGGCCGCTGGGCGGAAACTGCCAGGGGAAGTGAAAGAACCTGGGCATTTGCTGGGCGCGATAAGGGGGCAGGCTCGATCGGTCCGGCGTCACGATCTCCGCTTCCTTTGTGCGGGATGCGCGGTACTGCTCGCGCCCTGTTCGAGCCTCGGCCTGCCGCGCGGCCTGGCCTCGCGTCGCTGGCCCGTCGCGCGCTCGATCCGCGCATAGAAACGTTCATTGCCCAGCGGCTGGTTCTGGTTCAGCGCCAGGCGAAGATCCGCGATCGTCTGTTGATCCATCGCCCGGCCGAAGGGCGAGCGGTAGGCGGCGCGTCTGGCGGCGGGGGTTCTCCCGAGGCCAACGTAGAGCGGGTGCGCCGTGAGCAAGTCGTCGGATTGGCCGAGGGCATTGGCGCGATAGCTCGTCCAGCGGTAGTGCGCCGGATCCTCCACCATCGCCGCGCGCACCGGGTTGAGCTCGATGTAGCGCATGCACAGCAGCAGGTAGGTCTCGCCCTGGATGGGCGAGGACTTGTAGCGGCTGTCCCACAAGGTGCCGCAGCGGCGGTAGGCCTTGTTGATGTACTGCACGTAGCGCCGCCCAAGCGAAATCACCAGCTTGGGGACCGCTTCGGCCTTGCGCGGCGTCAGCAGCAGATGCACGTGGTTGGTCATCAGCGCGTAGGCGTGCAGGTCGCACTCTACCTCGTTCAGCGCCTCGCCCAACCAGCGGCGGTAGCTTTGATAGTCCTCTTCGGCGAAGAAGCAGGGTTGGCGATTGTGGCCGCGCTGGACGATGTGCAGCGGCACACCGTCAAGATGTATGCGGGGGCGGCGGGGCATCGCCGAATGCTACCACACCGAATCGAGCCTGGCCCCTTTAACGACGGTAGAGCGGCATTACGCGCGCTGCGTAGTCTTCCAGGTCGCGGGTGCGCGTCTCGTGCGAGGGGTGGGTGCTCAGCCATTGTGGCGGGCTGCCGCCGCTGAGCTTACCCATCTTCTGCCACAGCGTGACCGCGGCGCGCGGGTCGTAGCCGGCGCGGGCGGCCAGCTCGACACCGATGCGGTCGGCTTCGGTCTCGTGCAGGCGCGAGTTGGGCCGGGTGAAGGTGAGGTCGGCGACCAGTCCCACCAGGTTGGTGCCGGCATCGCCCAGCCCGGCCGCGGCGCCGATGATCGAAACACCGATCCCGGTGGCCATGGCCTGCGAGGCGCGCTCGCGCGCGTGCTCGCGCAAGGCATGGGCCATCTCGTGCCCCATGATCGCGGCAAGTTCGTCGTCGGTCGGCTTGAGCTTGTCGATGAGCCCGGTGTAGACCGCGATCTTGCCGCCCGGCATGCACCAGGCATTGACGTCGTCGGCGCCGAGGACGTTGACCTCCCATTTCCACGATTTCGCTTCGGGCCGAAACGCCGCGGTCGCGGGAATCAGCCGGTTGGCGATCCCGCGCACGCGCGCCACCTGCCCCGCGTCGCGGTTGAGAGCGCCCTTGGCGGCGGCCTGCTGCATGGTCTCGCGGTAGGACTGGACGGCCGCCTGGTTGATGTCCGCGCTCGACACCAGCATGCTTTGCTTGCGCTCGATACCGACGGTGCCGGGCTGGGTGGTTTGCACCGTCTGGCACGCCGCCGCCAGCAGCGCCGCGACGATGCCCGGTGCGAACAGACTCCAGATGCTCTTCATAGTCAATCTCCCGCTCTGCGCACCCGGCAACTTAGCGATCTTCAACGAATCGCACCGACGGTCCGGACCAACCGCGCCCAACCAGAATCAGCCCGACCAGCGCGAATGCGGCGCTGATGGAGTAGGTCGCCGCGGCGCCGAACGCTTCCCAAGTGTAGCCGCTGATCAATCCGCCGACCAAGCCTCCGGCGCCGAATGATATCCCGGAGTAGAGCCCCTGGCCGCGTGCCTGTAAACGGCCGCCGAACCAGCGGCTGATGGCGGCAACCGCCGCCGCGTGATAGGCGCCGAACGTTGCTCCGTGCAGCAGTTGGGCAACGATGACCAGCGGCCACCAGGCGACGCCCCAGCCGATCAGCAGAAACCGCGCCACGGCACAGCCGAAGCTCAGCATCAGAATCGCCCGCAGCGAATAGCGCCGCAATAGCGCTGGCCAAGCGAGAAAGACGACGATCTCCGCCAGCACGCCGAGCGTCCACATCCAACCTACGGCGGCTTTGCTGTAGCCATGGCCTACCAGCAGAATCGAGTAGAAGACATAGAGCGCGCCGTGTGCCGCCGACATGAAGAAGCACGCCGCCAGCACCGAGACCACCTCGCGCCGACGCAGTACCGACGCGATACCCGGCGCCGCGCCGGCATGCGCCGTCGGCGGTGACTCGGGCATCAACATCGAGCTCGCCCAGACGCCGCCGAGCAAGGCGATCGATATCCAAAGCAAGGTATCGAGCGGTAGCCGGTCGAGCAGATAGCCGACACCGAGCACGGCGCAGAGAAATCCGATCGAGCCCCACAAGCGAATGCGGCCGTATCGACCTTCTTGCCGAGCCAGGAGACCGAACGTCACGCTCTCGACGAGCGGCAGCGCGGCGCCCCAGAAGAATGCGAGGCAGGCCATCGCGCCGAGCATCGCGCCGAAGTCCCGGGTGAAAAAGAAAAACGCGAATCCGGCAATGCTGAGCAGCGCCGCGAGACGCACCATCGGCATGCGCGCGCCACGGCGGTCGGCGAGCCAGCCCCAGGCATAAGGGGCGACCAGGCGCATAAGCTGCATCAGCGACATCAGTACCGCGATCTGCCAAGCGTTGAAGGCGATCGACTGCAAGTACAGGCCGAAGTAGGGCGAGAAGGCGCCGACGAAGGCGAAGTAGAAAAAGTAGTACGCCGACAGGCGCCAATACGGCGTCATCGTGGCCGCGGGCGCCGGCGATCGAATCAGATGCGATAGCTGTGCAGCACAGCGTAGATCTCGTCCTTGAGTTTGAGCCGCTGCTTCTTCATGTTCTCGAGGTCGAAATCGGTCACCGGCACTTCGTCCTCCTCGATCCGGCTGACTTCCGCGTCGAGGCTCTTGTATTTCTCGCACAGACGGGCGAAGTGCGTGTCGGCGGAGCGCAGGGTGTAAATCGCTTCCTTCAGATCGGGAAACTCCTGTTCCAGTTCATGCGATAGCAATGGCATTTCGGCTCTCGTTGTATGAAAAATTCTCGATACTCAGGCTTCGTCCGGGTCGGGATCCTCGACCGGGCCGGCCGCGCCGGGGCCTGCGCCGGTGGGGGCCTGAGCTGCGATGCGCGGCGTGGCGCAGCGCACCTCGGCACATTGGGCGCGGTGGCGCAGCGCGTGGTCCGTCAGCACGATCGCCAGCATCGCCTCGGCGATCGGGGTGGCACGGATGCCGACGCAGGGATCATGGCGGCCATGCGTATTCACGACGACGGCGGCACCGGATTTGTCGATCGAGCGCCGGTCGAGGCGGATGCTCGAAGTCGGCTTCACCGCGATGCTCACCACGATGTCCTGGCCGGTGGCGATGCCGCCGAGTATTCCGCCGGCGTTGTTCGAGAGGTAGCCTTGCGGTGTCATCTCGTCGGAATGCTCGGTACCTAGCTGCGCGACGGCGCCGAAGCCGGCGCCGATCTCGACGCCCTTGACCGCGTTGATGCTCATCATCGCGTAGGCGATATCGGCGTCGAGCTTGTCGTAGACCGGCTCGCCCCAGCCGACCGGCACGCCCTGCGCCACCACCGTGATACGCGCACCGCATGAGTCGCCGGACTTGCGCAGCTCATCCATGTAGGCTTCGAGGCGCGGCACGATGTCCGGGTCGGGCGCGAAGAACGGGTTGTCCGCGGCGGCTGCCCAATCTTTGAAGGCGATGCGCAGCGGCCCCAACTGCGCCATGTAGCCGCGGATCGTTACGCCGTGGAGCTCACGCAGCCATTTCTTGGCGATCGCCCCGGCCGCGACGCGCACCGCCGTCTCGCGCGCCGAGGCGCGGCCGCCGCCGCGGTAATCGCGAATGCCGTATTTCTGCCAGTAAGTGTAGTCAGCGTGGCCCGGGCGGAAGGTTTCGGCGATGTTCGCGTAGTCCTTGCTGCGCGAGTCCTGATTGCGGATCAGCAATGCGATCGGCGTGCCCGTGGTCAAGCCTTCGAAGACGCCCGACAGAATCTCCACGGTGTCCGGTTCGCGGCGCTGGGTGACGTGGCGCGAAGTGCCGGGCCGGCGCCGGTCGAGCTCGCTCTGGATGTCCGCCTCGGCCAGCGCGATGCCGGGCGGACAGCCGTCGACGACGCAGCCGATGGCCGGCCCGTGCGATTCGCCGAAGGACGTGACGCTGAACAGTTTGCCCAGGCTATTGCCCGACATGGTGCGGAGGAGGTGTCTTGGGGTGCGTTGGAGCGAATGGCAAATCGGCGGCCGCAAGCGCGGTCGAACAGAAGGGAAAGTCTATCATAGGGCCACCGCATCCCCCTGACACCCGCCATGCCGACCAAGCGGAAAACGAAACCCGCGCCGGTGCCGAAGCCAGGCAGGCCGGCTCCTGCCAAGGCAGCTCCGAATCGTCCGCTCCTACCGGATGCGCGCTGGCAGCGTTTCCAGCACTACGTCTGGGACAAGAAACGCGGCGGCTGACCCCCGGCGCGAGCGGCGCGCCTCGTCATGCCGCTTGGCCGGTCTTCGCCACTTCCTCGTCACGCAGCTCGCGCCGCAGGATCTTGCCGACGTTGGTCTTCGGCAACTCGTTGCGGAACTCGACCGCCTGGCACCTTGTAGCCGGTCAGGTTCTCGCGGCAATGGGCGAGCACCGCGTCGGCGGTGAGGTCGGCATCCTTGCGCACGACGAAGATCTTCACCGCCTCGCCGGATTTCTCGTCGGGCACGCCGACCGCCGCGCACTTCGAGCACGCCGGGATGGCGCGCCACCACGTCCTCGATCTCGTTCGGATAGACGTTGAATCCGGATACCAGGATCATGTCCTTCTTGCGGTCGACGATGTGCACGAAGCCCTTTTCGTCCATCACCGCGATGTCGCCGGTGCGCAGGAAGCCATCCGGCATGATGACCTTGTGCGTCTCCTCCGGCCGGTTGTAGTAGCCCTTCATGACCTGCGGGCCGCGGATGCACAGCTCGCCGCGCTCGCCCGGCGGCACGTCGTGTCCCTCGTCGTCGCGGATCGCCACTTCGGTGGAGGGAATCGGTAGGCCGATCGCACCGTTGAAGGCCTCCAGATTGAGCGGATTGATCGTCGCCGCGGGCGAGGTCTCGGTCAGACCATAGGCCTCGATCAGCGGCGTGCCGGTCACCTTCTTCCAGTTCTCGGCCACCGCCCGCTGCACGGCCATGCCGCCGCCCAGCGTGATCTGCAAGCCGGAGAAATCGAGCTTGGCGAATTCCGGGTCGTTCAGCAGCGCGTTGAACAGCGTGTTGACCCCGGTGATCGCGTTGAACCGGTTCTTCTTCATCTCGGCGATCACGCCCGGTATGTCGCGCGGGTTGGTGATCAGCAGATTGGTCCAGCCGATCTTCATGAAGGTCAGGCAGTTCGCGGTCAGCGAGAAGATGTGATACAGCGGCAGCGGAGTGACGATCAGGCCGCTGTCTTTCAGGAACGGTTTGACCCAGGCGTGCGCCTGTTGCAGGTTGGCGACGATGTTGCCATGGGTCAGCATGGCGCCCTTGGCGACGCCGGTGGTGCCGCCCGTGTACTGCAGGAAAGCCAGATCGTCGTGGGTGATGTCGACCGGCTTGAGCGCATGACGCGCCCCGCGCGTCAGCGCGTCGTTGAAGCGGACGGCGCCGGGAATGTCCCAATCCGGCACCATCTTCTTGACGCGCTTGACCACGAAATTGACGATCGCGCTCTTGGGAAAACCCAACAGGTCGCCGATGCCGGTGACGACCACCTGCTTGACTCGCGACTTGGGCAGCGCGTCCTGCACCACGCGGGCGAAGTTCTCGACCATCACGATGACCTCGGCGCCCGAATCCGTCAACTGGTGCTCCAGCTCGCGCACCGTGTACAGCGGATTGCAGTTGACCACCGTGTAGCCGGCGCGCAGTGTCCCGAACATGGCGATCGGGTACTGCAGCACGTTAGGCATCATGATCGCCACGCGCGCACCCTTCGCCAGCCCCAGCTCGGACTGGAGGTAGCCGCCGAACTGAGCGGCGAGGCGGTCCAGCTCGGCGTAGGTGATGCCCTTCTCCATGTTGATGTAGGCGGTGCGCGCGGCGAAGGCGCGGCAGCTCTTCTCGAACAGGTCGCCGACCGACCGGAACTCGTCGACGTCCACCTCGGCAGGAACGCCCGGCGGGTAGCTCTTCAGCCAGATTTTCTCCATTCTCTCCTCCAGGTGCTCATCTCCGGCGGCCGTCTTGTTCGCGCCGGCGAACGCTCAGGCCGACCCGTGCTCCAGGCCGCGCTGATGCCCGCCGACTCTCCTGCGGCAGGCGCCACTCATGTTATTCGATTGAGGGGCAGGGGGAAAGACCGCTCAGCCTTCGACGAGCTCAAGGCGCGCGGGGTCGGGCAAGGGACTTACATCTCTACCAATTCGCCATCGCCATAGATCAGGCCGCAGCGCAGCGGCTTGCCTTGGATGATCTGCGCCAGCGCGGCGCGGTACGCTCCCAATTGGCGGCGGTAGTCGGCCTCGCGTATGCCGTCGCGCCGGCCGCTCTTGTAGTCGAGGATCCAGACCTCGTGCTCGAACTCCACCAGCCGGTCGATGCGCCCGACACTGCCGTCGGGCAGTCCGAATTCGAGTTCGTTTTGCGCCCGCAATACGCCAGCGGTGTCGAAAAAGCGCTGCAAATGCGGTGCGGCGCGGATGCTTTCCGCCGTTGCGATCAGCGTTTGCCAGGCGGGTTCGGCGATGTCCAGAGGGTTGGCTGGTGTGACAGCGCGGCCCTCGGTCATGACTTGCAGCAGTGCGTGCAGGCGGATTCCCCAGGCCGCCTCGGCGCCTGCCGGCATGCGCCGCTCGCCTATGGGTGCGGAAACCGGCGGTGGCGCCACTATGCCGCTCGGGGCAGCCGGCGGCGCCGTTTCAGCCGAGCACGAAGTCGGTAGCGGGCCGTGTCCCGCGGCGTCGCCGAGCGCTTCGAGCGTGGCGCGCAGGCGCTCGTAGGCACTGCCCTGGAGTTCCCCGCGTATCGGCTCGATGCCGCCGGCGAAGAAGTACTGGCGTGCGCGCGTGACGGCGACATAGAGCAGGTTCAAGGCTTCGCGCGCCGCCAACTGTTCCTCCTGCTCGAACAGCGCTTGGCGGCGCTGGCCGCGCTCCTTCGTGGTCGCGAATAGCGAAAAGTGCGCCGGCCGGTCGGCTTTCGCCGGCCAGTCGATGAGCGTGGCGTAGGTGTCATGCCGATCCCTTGCGCTGTGCGCATCGAGCAGGAACACGAGCGGCGCTTCGAGCCCCTTCGCGGCGTGGATGGTGAGCAGGCGCACGCGCCCGCCATCCTCGTCGGCGGCGGCGATCAAGCCTTCGTCCGGCGCGTCTTCCGCGTCGCCGCGCGCGAGACGCTGCAACTCGTCGATGAAGCGCGGCAGGCTGGGAAAACGCCCTCCGTCAACCTCCAGCGCGAGCGCGATGAACGCTTCGAGGTTGGCGGCCACACCCGGCCACATCGCCGCGGGCACCGCGGCACAGGTGCGCGCGACCAGCTCCGACTCGGCGTAGATGCGATCGAGCAGATCGTGTACCGGCACGCGCGGCGCCATCTCGATCCACTCGCCAAGCAGCCGCGCCGCACGCTCCAGCGCGGGCGAGGCGCGACCGTTCGCGACACAAGTGCGCAGCCGCTGCCACCAGGTCGGCTCGGCGTGCTCGGCGGCGAGCAGAATCAGATCGTCGTCGGATGCGCCGAGCGCCGGCGCGCGCAGCGCATGCGCGAGAGCCAGGTCGTCCGCCGGGGTCAACAGGAAGCGCAGCAGCGCCGTCAGGTCCGCCGCCTCCAGCGTATCGAGCAGGCCGCCGCGGCGCTGGCCGATGTATGGAATGTCGGCCGCGCGCAGCTCGGCTTCGAGCTCGATGAAGGCGCGGCGCCGCCGCGCCAGGATCATGATGTCGCCGTACTGAAGCGGGCGCTCGCGCCGCTCCTGACCCTCGCCCTCGATCACCCGCCAGCGTCCCACCGCCGCGCCGATGCGCTCCACCACCTGGCGTGCCTCGCCGCGCCGGCGCCGGTCTTCTTCGTCCAGCCGCGGCTCGCGCAGCGGGTTGCGCAACGCCCCGGCTTGCGCCAGCGGCGCAGGCTCGTGGCCTGCCAGCGGCAGCAATTCCACCCGCCCGGGCAGTTGCGTCGCCAGCGCCTGCTGTGCGCGATAGGGCTGGAACAGCAGTTCCGCGGCGAACAGGTGATTGACGACGGTGACGATTGCCGGCGCGTTACGCCGCGTCAGGTCGTTGTCGAAGCGCTCGGCCTCGAAGGCGTCGGCGAGGAACGCCGCGGCCGCCGGAAACAGCCGTGGCTCGGCGCGGCGAAAGCGGTAGATCGACTGCTTGGGGTCGCCGACAACGAACACTTGCGGCTTGTAGCCGGCGCCGCCATAGCCGTCGAGCCACGCGCGCAGGATGCGCCACTGGAGCGGATTGGTGTCCTGGAACTCATCGATCAGGATGTGCTTGTAGCGCGCGTCGAGCCGCACCTGAACGAAAGCGGCGCGTACCGGGTCGCGCAGCAGGCGGTCGCAGTGGCGCTCCAGGTTGACGAAATCCATCAGTCGGCGTTCGCGTTTGAAGCGCTCGTAGGCATCGAGCAGCGCCTGCCCGACCGTCAATCCATGCCGGGTGAACCAGTAGGCATGCTGTTCCGCGCGCTTGGCCTGAACGGCGATGCAGCGCTGCGCCAGGCCCTCGCGCAGCTCGACCAACCGCTGCGCACCGGCTGCGCCGAGCCGGTTTTCGAGCGCTTTGTTGAGCGCGTTCTTGCGCGGCACGCCCGCCTTGGTGAGAAAGACGCCGGTCAGCGCGTCCATTGCGGTCCGGGCCTCGGCGCTCCCCAACGCCTGGGCGATGGACTGCGCTTGGGCGAGGTCGGTCTTCGTTGCGCTGCGCTCCAGCAGCGCGGCGCACTCGCGCAACGCGTCATCGGCGAGGGCGCCCGTGCACGCGTCGGCATGCGGATCGACTGCGAAATCCGCCGCCAGCCGTTGCACTGCCGCGTCGAAGGCGCCGTCATCCTCGCCGGCGTAGGCGTGCCACTCGGCGCGGCGCTCGAGGAAATGACCGAGGAGCCGGCGTGTCGAATGCAGGCCGATTTCCTCCAGCAGCCACAGTACGGATTCGCTTACGCCGTCGCGCGGACGGCGCGCCAGGTCGGCACCGAAGAGCTGCCACACTTCCTCGCGTAGCCGCGCGCTCGACTCGACCAGCCGGAATCCCGCCCATCCCGTATCCAGGGGCGCCGCGCCGAGGGTGGCGGCGAACCAGCCGTGGAACGTGGTTATCGTGGGGGGCGGTGCCGCCCGCGCCATTTCTTCGAACAGGCGACGGGCTTTGGGCAGCGCGCGCGCCGCTGCCGCGCTGTCGAGGCCGCGCTCAGCGAGGAAAGCCAGGGCCCGCGCGTCATCCAGCGTTGCCAGCTCGCGCAGCGATTCGCGCAGGCGCTCCTCGATCTCGCGTGCGGCCTTGCGCGTGTACGTGATCGCCAGCAGTTTGCCGGGCGCACAATCCGCCAAGAGCGCTCGGACCATGCGTGCCACCAGCAGCCACGTCTTGCCGCTGCCGGCGCAGGCCTCGACCACTGCGCTGCGCTCGGGATTCAGCGCTCGCGCGATCGGGAAATGCCCCGGGTCGCTCATTCGTCGGTGCCGCAGGGGGAGGGTGCGTGATAAGGCCGCCGGCACAGCCCGGCCATCTCGCAGCGCGCGCACACGGCGAGCGCGCCGTGCGCGGGCAGCGCGGCGCCTGCCAGCATCTGCGAATAGGTTTCGGCCAAGCGCTCGCACTGAGCCTTTGCAAGCGCCTGCGGGTGCGGCAGATCGACGGCGCGTATCGGGTCACCGTCGAGAGCCAGATAGGCGGCCTCGCTTACCTGCTCGCCGAGCAGGAAGGCGTACGCCGCGAGCTGGATGTCGCCGTCGCTATCGCCGAGCCGCTTTTGCAGGTCGGGCGCACGCTGCGCCTTGTAGTCGATGACCGCGGCGGCATCGGCCGCGCGGTCGATGCGGTCCAGCCGCCCATGGACGCGCAGCGCCGCGCCGCCGCCCAAGTCCAGCATGCGTTCCTGGCGCGCCTCGCCGGCGGCATAGCGCCAGCCGGCGGCTTCGCGCTTGCGCTGCCAGGCAATGTACTCGGGAATGCGCCGTGCCAATCGCTCCAGCCAGGCATGCTCGAACACGCTGCGGCCGATCGCCGCGCTGAATTCGCCCTCGGCCATTTCGCGCAGCGCGGCGCTCAGCGCCGCATCATCGTGGCCATCGAGACTCGGGTAGCGCGCGTGGAAGCGCCACAAGACCCGGTGCACGATCTCGCCGTAGTCGCGCTTCTCCAGCGCCTCGCGCACCTGCTCGCTTTCGTCGAGCCCGAGTACATGGCGGGCGAAGAACTGATACGGGCAGGCGATCAGGCTGGCCCAGGCGCTGGCGGAGAGGCTCATCGGCAGCAGTTCGCCTGCCAACGTGGGCGCTGCGGCGGGCGTGAATCCACCCAGGGTCGATTCGAATCGGCATTGCGGCGCCGGCACGATCAGCGGCGTGCCCCAGGCCAGCTCGTGCAGCACAGCCAGCACGTCGATCTCCGGCGCCAGCAAGTTGGTCTCGGCAGCGCGCCGCGCCTGCCAGGTCATCAGCACCTGGGGCGTCGTGGTGACGAGGTAGGCAAGGTCGTCGCGCAAGCGTCGCGCGGCATCGGCGTGCGTCGCCAGCCCCAGCGCGCGGCGCACCGCCTGGTTGGAGAAGACCGCGTGGCGCGGCGCGGCGCCGAGGTGTTGCGAGTCGGCGCCGATCACGACGGCGGCATCGAAGCGGCGCAGCCGCGTCCCCACCAGATGCGTCATGCAGACCGGGCTGGCGATGCTGCGGTCGCGGAACATAGCGGTTTCCAGCTCGCGCTCGAGCCAGGTGCGCCAGTCGGCGAAGTCGAGACGCAGACGCTCGCCGGCCAGTTCGGCGCGGCGCGCGTCGATCAATTCGATGATGTTGCGCCCCGCCGCGTCGGCGATCAGCGGCGGTAGGGCACCAAGCGATTCCAGGCATCGATGCAGCCACTCCAGCCATTGCGCGACGGTGCGCTTGCCCGGCGTATAGTCCTGCGCGGCTCGACGCACCCGCGCGAGCGCCATGCGCGCCAGATCCAGGCCCGGCACCCGTTGCAGGCTTTCGGCATAACGGTCGAGGCCGGCGCGCAGGTCGGTGCCGGCGAGATGGGCTTCCAACTGGAGCGCGGTCGTGCGCCGGGATTCCACGTCCATATCACCGAATACGAAAGGCGACTTGACCAGATCGAGCAGGTCGCGATGGTAGGCGCCGGCGTCGATCAATTCGCACCAGGCATCGAGCAGCGCCGCCGCGCGGGTGGTCGAGAGCTTCCAGCCGGTCTCGTCGTCGATCAGGATGCCGTCGCGCTCGAGCAGGGCGCGGGTGCGCCGCGCCGCCGCGCGGTCGGCGGCGATCAGCGCGATGTCGCGCTTGCCTCCGGACAGCCAGCGGCGCACGGCATCCGCAGCGGTGCGCGCCTCTTGTTCCAGGCTCTGGGCGGCCACGATGGCGAGACGGCCATGCAGCGCACTGGCCGGAATGCGCTGCCGCAGCGCTGCCGCGCGCTCGTGCAGGGCGCGGTGGGGCGGGTCCGGATCGAGCGGCCATGCGGCTTCCAGCACCGCGGCGAGGGCGTCGGTTTCGGCCGCGCCGGCGCGCACCGGAACCAGCCCAAGGCAGGTTTGCCGCGCCGCATAGGTGGTGACGAAGCGCCGCTCGGCGGCGCCCGGCTCCTCGTCGAAAACCCAGAACAGCGGAGCGGCGGGCGTCGCGGCGACGCGCTCCAGCGCCGACCAAACCTGCGCCGCCCGACCCGGCCGTCCTTGCGCTTCGGCGAACCAGAGCTCGTGCACCAGCCGTGCCTCGAAGCTCAATGGCGCCGATCCGAATAGCGTGTAAGCCTGTTCCAGCCGCGATTCGAAATCCGCCGCGTCGGCGGGCAATTCGGCCGCGCGCTCGTGCAACTCGTCGAACAGGGCGAGCAGGTCGGCGCAGGTTTCCCACAAGGCGCCGCGCGCTGCCCAGGGGCGGCGCTCGAGCGCTACGTAGAGAGATAGCAGGCGCCGGCTCTCCGGCTCCGCCGCGGCTGCCGCCGAATCCAAGGCGAAATCGGATGGCACCAGAATGCGCGGCAGCAGCAGCGGGCGGCGTGCCGCGTCAACCAGCGCGCGGCGCAGTGCCGGGGCGAGGACGAGATTGGGAACGAGGATGCGCACGCCGCTCAAGTCCGGCAGCAGCGCGGCGCAGCGGGCGACGATCAGCGCAGC
This sequence comes from uncultured beta proteobacterium, assembly GCA_963822375.1. Taxonomy (GTDB): domain Bacteria; phylum Pseudomonadota; class Gammaproteobacteria; order Burkholderiales; family Rhodocyclaceae; genus CAWGHV01. The sequence continues at coordinate 23,858 of CAWGHV010000015.1, forward strand.
CGCGGCGGCGATGAAGTCGCGGTCGGCGGGCAGCGTATGGAACGCGGGCGATGATCCGGAAACGGAATCAGCGTTCGAGCAGATCGAGCTTGTCCTTGACCTTGGCCCACTCGTCGGCGTCCGCGGGCGCATCCTTGCGCTCGATGATCGGCTGCCAGAGCTTCGACAACTCGGCGTTGAGCGGGGTCATGTGCTTCTGCGAGTCGGGTACGTCGTCCTCGGCGAAAATCGCTTCCACCGGACATTCGGCCACGCAGAGCGTGCAATCGATGCATTCGTCGGGGTCGATGACGAGGAAGTTCGGCCCCTCGCGGAAGCAGTCCACGGGACACACATCGACGCAGTCGGTGTACTTGCACTTGATGCAGGGTTCGGTCACCACATAAGTCATGCTTGTATACCTTCCGGGATACCTTCAATCCTCAAGGCGATGCTGTCGAACCGGCGGCGTTGCGCCGCGGCACCCAAATATAGCCGATTTCCGTTGCCCCATGTTGAGCGCTGCCCGGCTCCGCCGGCATTCATCGGACTCGGACTTCCCTAAGCCGGAGTTTTTCGCTAGCATGAAGCAAGTTGCGTCACTTATCGTCAACAGCTCAACCCTGCGGCCTCTATTGTGCCGCGGCGGCCACGAGGCCGGCCAACAGCCCACCCATAGAACTGCCCACCTATCGTGCACCCATAGCGCGGCACGGTAGTCGAGTCAGCTTCCAACTCTCAAGCGCGAGGAACCATGAGCGAACACATCCATTACGTGACCGACGACACTTTCGAGCCGGAAGTGCTGCAGTCGTCTACCCCGGTGCTGGTCGACTACTGGGCCGAGTGGTGCGGCCCGTGCAAGATGATCGCGCCCATCCTCGACGAAGTCGCCAAGGAGTATTCCGGGCAACTCAAGGTCGCCAAGCTCAACATCGACGACAACCAGGAGACGCCGGCCAAGTTCGGCATCCGCGGCATTCCGACGCTGATGCTGTTCAAGAACGGCAATGTCGAGGCCACCAAGGTCGGCGCGCTGTCCAAGTCGCAACTCACGGCATTTATTGACAGCAATCTCTGAACTCGTTACAGTCCCGCCGAAGCTGTCCGGCCGCTGCCAGCGCTCAAGCCGCAGCACCGACGCAGCGCCAAGGCAGATTCCCGCCAAGATCGTACCGGCCGTTCGCGGCACGCCAGCCTCCTACCGATTCCCTCCGCACTCCTCGTCTTCCGTAGCTCGTTCTGCGCAGCGTCGCTCCATGCATCTATCCGAGCTGAAAACCCTCCACGTCAGCCGAACTGCTCGACATGGCCGTCGCCAACGAGATCGAAGGCGCCAACCGCCTGCGCAAGCAGGAGCTGATCTTCGCCCTGCTGAAGAACCAGGCCAAGAAGGGCGAAACGCATCTTCGGCGACGGCACGCTCGAAGTGCTGCCCGACGGCTTCGGCTTCCTGCGCTCGCCGGACACCTCCTATCTCGCCGGCACCGACGACATCTACGTCAGCCCCTCGCAGATCCGCCGCTTCAATCTGCACACCGGCGACACCATCGAGGGCGAGATCCGCACGCCGAAGGACGGCGAGCGCTACTTCGCGCTGGTCAAGGTGGACAAGGTCAACGGCGAGCCGCCGGAGAACTCGAAGAACAAGATCCTGTTCGAGAACCTGACGCCGCTGCACCCGACGAGTCATCTGCAAGCTCGAGCGCGACATCACGGCCGAGGAAAACATCACCGGCGCGCATCATCGACATCATCGCGCCGATCGGCAAGGGCCAGCGCGGCCTGCTCGTCTCGCCGCCCAAGGCCGGCAAGACCGTGATGATGCAGCACATCGCGCACGCGATCACCGCCAACCATCCCGACGTCGTGCTGATCGTGCTGCTGATCGACGAGCGCCCGGAAGAAGTGACCGAAATGACGCGCTCGGTGCGCGGCGAAGTGGTCTCCTCGACCTTCGACGAACCGGCGACGCGCCACGTGCAGGTCGCCGAAATGGTGATCGAGAAGGCCAAGCGCCTGGTCGAGCACAAGAAGGACGTGGTGATCCTGCTCGACTCGATCACCCGCCTGGCGCGCGCCTACAACACCGTGGTGCCCGCCTCGGGCAAGGTGCTGACCGGCGGCGTCGATGCCAACGCGCTGCAGCGCCCGAAGCGCTTCTTCGGCGCCGCGCGCAACATCGAGGAAGGCGGCTCGCTGACCATCATCGCCACCGCGCTGATCGACACCGGCTCGCGCATGGACGACGTGATCTACGAGGAGTTCAAGGGCACCGGCAACATGGAAATCCACCTCGACCGGCGCATGGCCGAGAAGCGCATCTACCCGGCGATCAACGTCAACCGCTCCGGCACCCGCCGCGAGGAACTGCTGCTCAAGCCCGACGTGCTGCAGAAGATGTGGATCCTGCGCAAGCTGCTCTACCCCATGGACGATCTGGAAGCCATGGAGTTCCTGCTCGACAAGATCAGGGCGACCAAGAACAACGCCGAGTTCTTCGACTCCATGCGCCGCGGCGGCTGAGCGCCAGTCAGCGCAGCGGCGCCCATCCAAGCAACGCCCGTCCGTAGCTTCCGTGTTTCAATAGCACGCTCCCCCGGCACGATGCCGTGTTGCGGCGCGGTGCCTTTTCCGTGCATTGTTGGTGCGTTCCCGGCCGTTGTTTCGCACCCGAACGGTGCGGCGCGGACGTGAGTCCGGCTTCAGTGTATCCGCTGCCTGCGCCGCGGGCGCCTCCTAGCTGAGCGTGCCTCTCTTGTCGCATGCTCCTTGCTTTAGAACTTGCGGCTTAAGAACTCGCGGATTAACCCAAGGACTCGAAGTGTCGATTCACGTCGCCCTGAACCACGTTACCGAGTACCAGTACGACCGGCCGGTGAGGCTCTCGCCGCAAGTCATCCGGCTGCGCCCGGCGCCGCATTCGCGCACGCCGATCCTGAGCTACTCGCTCAAGGTGCTACCCGCCGAGCATTTCATCAACTGGCAGCAGGATCCGCAGAGCAACTATTTGGCGCGGCTGGTATTTCCGGAGCCGACACGGCAGTTCAAGATCGAGGTGGATCTGGTCGCCGAGCTGGCGGTGATCAACCCGTTCGATTTTTTCCTCGAGCCCTATGCCGATAAGTTTCCCTTCGAGTACGAGCCGTGGCAACTGCACGAGCTCGCGCCGTATCTTGTCAAGCTGCCGGCCACGCCACTGTTCGCCGACTATCTCGGCTGTATTCCGCGCGGGCCGAAGAACAGCGTGGACTTCCTCGTCGCGCTCAACGGCCAGTTGCAACAAGACGTTCGCTACCTGATCCGGCTCGAACCGGGAATCCAGACGCCCGAGCAGACGCTGGCGTTGAAGAGCGGCTCGTGCCGCGACTCGGCTTGGCTGCTCGTGCAGTTGGCGCGTCATCTCGGGCTGGCGGCGCGCTTCGTCTCCGGCTACCTGATCCAGCTCACCGCCGACGTCAAGTCGCTCGACGGCCCGGCCGGGCCGGAGGCCGATTTCACCGACTTGCATGCCTGGGCCGAAGTCTATCTGCCGGGCGCCGGCTGGATCGGCCTCGACCCGACCTCCGGCCTGTTCGCCGGCGAGGGGCACATTCCCCTCGCGTGCACCCCGGAGCCTTCGAGCGCCTCGCCGGTGACCGGCTATACCGAGGATTGCGAGTGCGAGTTCGTTCACCGCATGAAGGTCGATCGCATCTGGGAGGCGCCGCGCGTCACCAAGCCCTATACCGAGGAGCAATGGGCTGAGGTCGATGCGCTGGGGCGGCGAGTCGACCTCGAACTCGATGCCGGCGATGTCCGCCTGACCATGGGCGGCGAACCCACCTTCGTCTCGGTCGACGATCCGGACGGCGCCGAGTGGAACATCGAAGCGATGGGGCCGGCCAAGCGCAAGCTTAGCGCCGAGTTGCTGGCGCGGCTCAAGTCCCGCTATGCACCGCAGGGCCTGCTGCACTACGGCCAGGGCAAGTGGTACCCGGGCGAACAGTTGCCGCGCTGGTCGCTGGGCGTGTGGTGGCGCCGCGACGGCGAACCGATGTGGACCGATCCCGCGCTGTTCGCCGACGAGTCGGTCGACTACGGGGTCACCGAATTCAAGGCGCGGCGCTTTCTTGCCGGCGTCGCTGAGCGCCTCGGGCTGGCGCCCGAATTCATCATGCCGGCCTACGAGGACGCTTGGTACTACCTATGGCGCGAGCGCCGCCTACCCAGTAACGTCGATCCCTTCGAATCGCGCCTCGACGACCCGCTGGAGCGTGAGCGGCTGCGCCGCGTCTTCAGCCACGGACTGGACAAAGTAGCTGGTCATGTCCTGCCGGTCGCCCGCGCCTACGGCGGCGAACGCCGCTGGCAATCGAGCGCCTGGTATCTGCGCGGCGAGCGTCTGGTTCTGACGCCCGGCGATTCGCCGCTCGGCTTGCGCCTGCCCTTGGATTCTTTGCCGTGGGTCTCCGACACGGACAACCCACATGTCCACGCGCCGGACCCATCGCAGGTGCTGCCGACGCTCGCCAGCCATCAGGGAATCCGCCGCTTGCTGCAACGTGCCCAGCCGCTGACGGGTTGGACCGCCGGGAACGGCGAAGGCGACGGTCCCGCCGTCATGGAGCGCGAGGCGCAGCGCGGCGCGCGCCGCGCCGGCGCGCGTCAGCCGCGCGCTTTCGAGTCGGCGGGCGGGATTGCCCGCACCGCGATGTGCGTCGAAGTCAGAGCCGGCGTCCTCTACGTCTTCATGCCGCCGGTATCGACGCTGGAGGATTATCTGGAACTCGTGGCCGCCTGCGAGTCGGTGGCGCAGGAGCTGGAGCAGCCGCTGCTGTTCGAGGGTTACGAGCCGCCGCGCGATGCGCGGGTTGACCACATTCCGATACCAAGTGGCCCTAGAATGGCGGCTGGACCTTCACGAGAATCGTCGTCGGGTGGGGCGACGGTTTCCTTCTCGCGATTAAAGGAGAATTTGGAGTTGAAATAGGCAAATCCTTTGTCCTGATACATTCCCCCGGTGGGGATTTCGTCGCCTTTTTTTTCGGGAATTATGCCAGCAAGTCCTTGAATTAAGTCATTTTGAGAGACTTTGAACTTGAGACTAAGGTTCAAATTGTCGCTGTCCTTGTCTGGCTTCTCATTTTTTAACGATAAGTCTCCGATTAGAGTCGGATTCTTGAATTCAAGCGGGTTGGGAGAACCTGGAGCCGAACGGAGGCTGCCGACCATGGTGCTCTGTTCTTGTCGTCAGAAGCGCTGCGAGCTTGCGCGCTCCGTGCAGACCCAACGGAGTTCCGCAGAGGTGGTTTCAGGTTCCACGCTGAACAATGAGTCATGACCTCCGCGCCATTTTATGCGGCGCAGTGTTCCTGTCTGACTTCGCAGTATTTTTCAGCCATCGCGTCACTAACGACGCGTACGACTGAAGAATCTTTCACGGAAACTCTTCCGGTCGGTGGCAGTTCCGGCGATTTATTTCGCCGCGTTGCGCGTGTTCCCCTTCTGCAACAACACTGATCGAGCTGGGGAACAGCAGCATGGTGTCATCTTTGCAGATCATGAGACGCGAAAAGAAGAAGTACCAACCCGGCGCGCATGTCGGGTGGAAATGGGGCGAACACACGGCTCGCGGCGTTGTTCGAAAGGTCTTCACCCATCGTATCGAGCGCACAATGAAGGGCGCGACGGTCACCCGCGCCGCCGACAAGACGAACCCTGCCTATCTGATCGAGCAGGAAGACGGCGACAATGTTCTGAAAAGCCATAGCGAGCTGCATCCGGCTTAGTCGGGATAAGCCTCACTCACCAAACATCTCGGGATCGAAAAGCTCCGGGGTCTTCCCACGCTTCTTGCGCGCCTTCTCGACTGTCACACCCGGGTAGCCCTTCAGCGGTCCAACAGGCGCGCCCAGATAGGCCCAGTCCTGAAGCTGGTCGATCGCGACATGATACTTCGTCTCGCGTCCCGTCCGGCCGGTGAACAACGCGCGCGGAATGTTCACCATCTTCGGCGAATGCCCACGCTCGAACATCACGGGTGAGCCGCAGCCCGAACAGAAATGGCGCACCTGCTTGCGCTCGACATCGGCAAAGCGCGCGACCTTCGTCTCCCCCTTCGTCACACGCACCTTGCTCTTCCAGCAGCCGACAAAGGTGGCGTAGGCCGCACCATGGGCTCGGCGGGTAGCGGCCGAATGATCGTGCCAGGCCCAGAAGACCGGCACATCCACGTCGATTTCGACTGCGCCACACAGGCATTGGCCCGAAATCGTGGCTGCGGCGCTCATCCTGGGCGCTTTAGCCTTTGCAGGCTGTTCGGGCTTGATCCTGGCGGCCATGGCGCTTTGTCCCATCCATCTCGACGCGGGGCAGCAAACATTGGATAGTCCCCGTCAATCAAGGCTCTGGCCGAAATACTGACGCGGAAATGGCAGACGGAACACTCACCAAATCGGCAGGCGTGACATCGGAAGGCTGGCTGACCGACAGCTGGTACTTCGCCTGCGCGTCGAAATCGCTGGCGCCGGGACAGCAATTCCGGCGTGTGATCCTTGGTCAGCCGGTCATGCTCGCGCGCACGGAAAAGGGCGAAGCGTTCGCCCTTCGCGATGCTCGCCCGCACAGGCTGGTTCCGTTGTCGGCCGGCAAGCAGATCGACACCAATGGGGAACCAACGATCCAGTGCCCCTATCATGGCTGGCGCTTCGGAACGGATGGTGGATGCCGGCACATGCCGTCGCTGGTGAAGACGGAAGACTTCGCCACCGACAAGGTGCGCGTGCGCCGCTATCCGGTGCAGGAAATCAACGGCATGATCTTCGTTTATGTCGCGGACAATCCGCGCAGCGATGATCCGCCTCGCGGCCCCCGCTCCCGATTTCAACCTCGGCAAGCTCAAGCCGAAATTCTTCGTCGCACAGATCTTCAACGCGCACATGGACGACGCAGTCGTCGGCCTGATGGACCCCGCGCATGTGCCTTTCGTCCACAATCAATGGTGGTGGCGCCCGCCAAGCACAGGGTTGCGCCTCAAGGAAAAGCCGTTCGAACCAGCGGAGCGTGGCTGGGCGCTGGCGCGGCACAAGCCGTCGGGCAATTCGCTGGCCTACAAGATGCTGATGGGCTCGGACAGTCACGACCGAGATCGTCTTCCAGATCCCCGGCTTCCGGTGGGAGATCATCGAGGCGAAGCAGGCCCGCATTTTCACGCTGACCTGCCTGACCCCGATCACGCTGAAGCAGACGCGCATCACGCAGATCACCTTCTGGCGAACGCACCCCTGCTCGACTTCGCCCTGCCAATTCTGATTCCAGCGGCGACGAAATTTCTCGGACAGGATGGCCACATGGTGAACCTGCAGAACCAGGGTCTGGCCTACCAGCAGAACATGCTGTGGATCGACGACATCGACGTGCAGGCCAAATGGTATCGCACGCTGAAGAAGGAATGGGCCGCGGCGCGTTCAGAGGGCTCGCCCCTTCGTGAACCCGATCGAGCCACGCATCCTGCGTTGGCGTAGCTAGGCCCGCAGGATGGTCGCTGGCTTCGTCGAAGCAGTGTCCGCAGATAGCGAGCGCCGCCACAACGAAGCCGGCAATCATCACGAGACTTGGGCGAGTGAAGGGCCGCGGCCGCGATCGTCTGGCCCATGGCGCGCATGACCAGCGCCACACCGACGACCAGCAGCCACAGCTCCGAACCCATGAAGGCGTAAGGCAGCACCTCGATCACGGGCAATTCAGGCATGGAAAGCGAGAGCAGCTCCGTCTGACCAACCACCCACAGCGGCAGTCCTAAGCTTGCCACGATCGACTTATCCTGACGCTCATACAGCAGGCGGGCTGCGGTCATGCGCCTCCACATATTGAGACTTTCCAACTCCTCCACGAGTTGGCCGACTGTCGCTTCATGCAAAGACTTTGGAGATTGATACTTATACTCAGCCGGAACGATGCGGTAGATGCGACCGCGGTCTCGACCACTTGTGAGATCCAGTTGCTCTTTGATCTGTGGAGGTAGGGACTTGGATGCTCGATCACCTCGCGGTACATGTCCGCAATGTAGATGGCTCCTTCGGGGCCGATGCACATCTGCACGGGACGAAACCAATTGTCTGATGAAGCGATCAATTCGCTAGCTTCATCGATCCGCACTGTTCACCCCGATGAGTAACCCCAGCGGGTATAAGTCGCTTGCGATGGATGAGATTGCTGCCAACGTCAGCGATCAGCGCGTAGTGTTCCTTGCTCAGGCCCCCTTCGTCAATCGTCACTCCTGTCGCGCTGGTAAAATGACAATGCGCGTCCTCCCCTTGGAGCGTCCTCCCGTGGATGACGACGACACTCGCATCTTTGTTCGCACAACACGCCACGGCTCAACCTGACTGGTACGGTAAACTTCTGTTCCATGTCCATCTGATGCAATTGAGCGTCTGGAAGCAGGGGCTACCTGATACGGGTTTTTCTGCAAGTAACGGTCTTCGAAGACGATTGCCTGAAGGTGATCGCTATTGGAGCGCACAAACCGATTACCCATTGATCGAAGCACATTCCATGTTGACCGCCACCTGTCTCCGCTCGTGCGATGTGCGTCTGCGGGTCAAAAGAAAAATCCCTGCCTTGAAGATCGAGTATGTGGCAGGCACGGCGATGTCGCGCAGATTGGCCCGGCGCTGCTCGCGGCAAGCACTCCAGTGATTGTCCAATCCCCACTGAAAGCTATTGACCAAGCCTTGGACATTACCGCGTCCCAAACCGGTGAAGATTATTTCGCGTTTGTCAGCGACGCCGTCTCCGTCACTGTCCCGCAGGAACAACACATCAGGAGCTGCGGCAACATGAACCCCCCCATTGTAGCAACAGACCGCTGTCGGCCATGAGAGGCCCTCGATGAATATGGCGCTCTCGTCAAACACCCCGTCTCCGTCGACATCGGTAAGGCACCAACGCGGCCAAGGTGATCTTCAGCTTGTTCGGAGTAGTCCCGAGCAACTCAACGACATCGAGGACCCTGAATCGTCAAAAGCCATCGCCACGGGATCGACGACCTGAGGTTCGTTCGCAACAAGCTCCAGCTTAATTTCCGGTTTCACCGTTGAACTGACTGTCCACTGCGCGGTTCGCTCGGAGGTATGCGTGGCAGTGAGAACGACCATTCACCGGACGCTGTGTCTTGGATTTCTACTGTCGGATTCTCGGCCAATAAAATACTTGCCGGAGAAAGGGCAACTACCAATATGGTTAACCGAAGAGACATGGCAATAAAGGAAAGTAGGCAAGCTGTTGATCGTGAAAATAGGAGCAAAAGAGCATAATGCACTTTCCTTTCCAAAGCCCGTTGAATTTAACGAAGCAATACACTCAAAGTTGTCAGTCTTTGGGCTGTAGATCTGATTCGAACACTGCATTCCAAACACCTAATCTGAGGGTACACACGCGATGTACCGGGTCCAGGAATGGCGGTTTTGCGTTGTTTTTGCGGTAGCGTCTTGCCGGAATTAAAGCGTCAGGTTTCGGTTCGACGCCAGATCCGCTGGAGACAAACACTTGAATGCGAAGATCGCAATCAATAGACTGTATCCTAATGTCGCACAGACCAACTGCACAATCTTTTTTTACGTCTGGGAAGATTCGATTTTCTAACGCGCATTAAGATAGTCGCTGTAAATTGTTACGAGAATTTTCTATGAATGAAAAAGTCCCCCACATCATTTACACTTATCATTGAAACTTCAATGGCCTACGGACGCGGCTTACTTAAAGGGGGTTGCTCAGTATGTACTGAAAATGGATACTGGTCGACTCTATCAACCAACGCAGTCTCAATGATCCGCCCCCCACTTGGCTTCCGAAATGGAACGGCAATGGAGTTATCATGCAGGATTCAAACCAGACGCATGGTCCAGCTTGTCGTGAATTTGAAGGTTCCAGCTATAGATACGCTTCACCACTACGATAATCTCAATGTCCCCATCGTAATCCCGGATCGTAGTCCGATTGCTGCCACGGCAGCAGAGCACTTGCTGGAGCGGCATTTTCGTCACTTTGCTTTTGTGGGGGTCGAGAGGGCACATTGGTCGAAAGCCCGCAGAGAGGCTTTTATTGAAGTGCTTCGTAAAGCTGGATTCCCCTGCCATGTTTATTCCCCTCTGTCTCGGCACCATTTTCAGGAAAGCTGGGAAGGGGGCCAGCAGGACCTCACGGAGTGGCTCTGCGACCTACCTAAGCCACTTGGTATCATGACTGCCATGACCTAAGGGCACTGTGCGTCCTGGACGCCTGCCGCAGAGGGGGATTGGTTGTTCCTGAGCAAGTGGCAGTTATTGGTGTGCGCGACAACGACGAACCTTTATGCATGCACGGCAATCCGCCGCTTTCCAGCGTAGTCATCGATCACAATCGCATACGGGTTCGCGCCGCTGCACTTCTGGATCGTATGATGCAAGGCAAAAAGTATTCGAAAAAACCAATTCTTATCAAGCCACGTGGCGTAGTCACACGTCGGTTGAGCGACGTCGTCGCGATCGAGGACATGTTGACTGCCAAAGGAGTTCGTTATATCCGACAGCATGCCTGTGAGGGGGTCGATGTCAATGACGTCGCTCAACACTGTGGCGTGTCGCGCCGTACTTTGGAACGAACTTTTGGTCAGTTCTTAGGATTTTCACCGCATGAGCAGATTGTCCGCACGAAAGTAGCACGGGCGAAGGAGTTGCTCATGGAAACTGATTACCCACTCGACACGATCGCAATCAAAAGTGGTCTGTCGCCAGCCACCTCCTCAACGTGCTCTTTAAGCGTGAAGTGGAAAAAACCCCGAACGACCAGTGAGGGGACCCGCCGCACGGTGGTAGTGGATCTGACGCAGTATCTGTGGATTCTGTTGCTCGCGCTCGTCGTACTATTTGTCGTGATCGAGCTGCTCACGCTGGTTCACCTTCCTGATGATCGCCGCGGGAACACTGATCGGCGGGCTCGGCGCGAACCTACTCGGCTGGCCGTGGTGGGTGCAGATCGGCCTCGCGGCGATTCTCTCGGCGTTGCTTATCTTCACCATCAGACCGCTTTTGCTCATGACGCTGCACAAGGGTGCAGACACGACCCCGAGCAACGTGGCGGCCCTCTACGGTCAGGGCGCTCGAGTCATGAAGGACTTCGACGAGGGCTCCGGAATCGTCAAGCTCGACAACGGCGAAACGTGGACGGCGCGCCTCGCCGAACGCGGCATCCGCGATTCTCGTGGAGGGCGACCGCGCCGACGTTCACCAAGATCGACGGCGCGATCGCCTACGTCGCGCCGCTTACCGGCACAACACAGGGCGCTACGCCCGAGGAAGGAACCACAGATGACTAGTGCAGGAGAGCTCATCGGGCAGATTTTCGTGGTCATTCTGCTCGCGATTCTCGCGATCTTCGTGATCGTCGTGCTGTTCCAGTTCGAACTGGCATAATTCCGCAGGCCAACGCTGGCGTAGTCGAGCGGTTGGGCAAATTA
>CAWGHV010000016.1:0-30037 GCA_963822375.1 uncultured beta proteobacterium
GCTCAGTTGGGAGAGCGCCTGCTTTGCAAGCAGGAGGTCATCGGTTCGATCCCGTTCACCTCCACCATCGCAGCTCGTAAAGAGTAGAACCAAGCAAGCGTCGTGTTTGCTTGGTTCTGGTCTTTTGGCCGGAGCGCTGTTTGTTCTTTAACAATTCGGAAGAAGTAAAGTGTGTTGGCCCGAAGGGGTCGAAGGCGTGAGTCTTTGGCTTTTTAGAAGGCAACACATTGGGTTGTGATTGCATCGTGCGCACACACTTGCGAACCAGCGGTGGCGTGCGCGCACAAGCGTTGCGTGATTTGTAACCGGGTGAAGGAAGCAACTGTTTCCGATCTCAAGGTTATAGGGTCAAGCGACTAAGTGCATGTGGTGGATGCCTTGGCGATCACAGGCGATGAAGGACGTGGCAGCCTGCGAAAAGCTGCGGGGAGCTGGCAAACAAGCTTTGATCCGCAGATTTCCGAATGGGGAAACCCGGCCCGCAAGGGTCATCCCACCCTGAATACATAGGGGTGAGGAGGCGAACGCGCCGAACTGAAACATCTAAGTAGGCGCAGGAACAGAAATCAACCGAGATTCCCAAAGTAGTGGCGAGCGAAATGGGATCAGCCTCCACGATTTAGCTGACTTGTTAGTAAAACGGTCTGGAAAGTCCGGCCATAGCGGGTGATAGCCCCGTATGCGAAAAGAAGAGAGTGGAACTGAGCGTGGGATAAGTAGGGCGGGACACGTGAAATCCTGTCTGAAAATGGGGGGACCATCCTCCAAGGCTAAATACTCGTGATCGACCGATAGTGAACCAGTACCGTGAGGGAAAGGCGAAAAGAACCCCGGGAGGGGAGTGAAATAGATCCTGAAACCGCATGCATACAAACAGTGGGAGCCCCTGCACAAAGAGTCTTTAGGGTTCTCTCGAGGAGCGCGCAGCGCGACTCAAAAGAATATAAAGATGAAATAGGTCTTTGTGTAAGCAAAGAACCCGGAGGGTTCTTCGTGCAGGGGTGACTGCGTACCTTTTGTATAATGGGTCAGCGACTTACGTTCTGTTGCGAGCTTAACCATATAGGGTAGGCGTAGCGAAAGCGAGTCTTAATAGGGCGCTTAGTAGCAGGGCGTAGACCCGAAACCGGATGATCTACTCATGGCCAGGATGAAGGTTGGGTAACACCAGCTGGAGGTCCGAACCCACTAGTGTTGAAAAACTAGGGGATGAGCTGTGGGTAGGGGTGAAAGGCTAAACAAATCCGGAAATAGCTGGTTCTCCCCGAAAGCTATTTAGGTAGCGCCTCATGTAGTCACTCCCGGGGGTAGAGCACTGTTATGGCTAGGGGGTCATTGCGACTTACCAAACCATCGCAAACTCCGAATACCGGGAAGTAGCGAGTATGGGAGACAGACATCGGGTGCTAACGTCCGGTGTCAAGAGGGAAACAACCCAGACCGCCAGCTAAGGTCCCAAATGACGTGCTAAGTGGCAAACGAAGTGGGAAGGCTTAGACAGCCAGGAGGTTGGCTTAGAAGCAGCCATCCTTTAAAGAAAGCGTAATAGCTCACTGGTCGAGTCGTCCTGCGCGGAAGATGTAACGGGGCTAAGCACGTAACCGAAGCTGCGGATGTGTAGCAATACACATGGTAGGGGAGCGTTCCGTACGCCTGCGAAGGTGTCCTGCAAGGGATGCTGGAGGTATCGGAAGTGCGAATGCTGACATGAGTAGCGATAAAGCGGGTGAAAGGCCCGCTCGCCGAAAGCCCAAGGTTTCCTGCGCAACGTTCATCGGCGCAGGGTGAGTCGGCCCCTAAGGCGAGGGCGAAAGCCGTAGTCGATGGGAAACAGGTCAATATTCCTGTACCGATTCTGGATGCGATGGGGGGACGGAGAAGGTTAGGCCGGCCAGGTGTTGGATGTCCTGGTTTAAGCGTGTAGGTATGCCCTTTAGGCAAATCCGGAGGGCTAAGCCAAGGCGTGACGACGAGGTCTCATTGAGACCGAAGTGGTTGATACCATGCTTCCAGGAAAAGCCTCTAAGCTTCAGTCCAGAATTGACCGTACCGCAAACCGACACAGGTGGGCAGGATGAAAATTCTCAGGCGCTTGAGAGAACTCAGGAGAAGGAACTCGGCAAATTGACACCGTAACTTCGGGATAAGGTGTGCCCCAGTAGGGTGAGGCTGTACAAGCGGAGCCCGATGGGGTCGCAGAGAAATGGTGGCTGCGACTGTTTAATAAAAACACAGCACTCTGCAAAGACGAGAGTCGGACGTATAGGGTGTGACGCCTGCCCGGTGCCGGAAGGTTAAGTGATGGGGTGCAAGCTCTTGATCGAAGCCCCGGTAAACGGCGGCCGTAACTATAACGGTCCTAAGGTAGCGAAATTCCTTGTCGGGTAAGTTCCGACCTGCACGAATGGCGTAACGATGGCCACACTGTCTCCTCCTGAGACTCAGCGAAGTTGAAATGTTTGTGAAGATGCAATCTACCCGCGGCTAGACGGAAAGACCCCATGCACCTTTACTGTAGCTTTGCATTGGACTGTGATGGGACTTGTGTAGGATAGGTGGGAGGCTATGAGACCGGGACGCTAGTTTCGGTGGAGCCAACGTTGAAATACCACCCTGGTGTCATTGCGGTTCTAACCTTGGCCCGTTATCCGGGTCGGGGACAGTGCATGGTAGGCAGTTTGACTGGGGCGGTCTCCTCCCAAAGAGTAACGGAGGAGTTCGAAGGTTCGCTAGGTACGGTCGGACATCGTACTGATAGTGCAATGGCAAAAGCGAGCTTGACTGCGAGACTGACAAGTCGAGCAGGTGCGAAAGCAGGACATAGTGATCCGGTGGTTCTGTATGGAAAGGCCATCGCTCAACGGACAAAAGGTACGCTGGGGATAACAGGCTGATTCCTCCCAAGAGTTCATATCGACGGGGGAGTTTGGCACCTCGATGTCGGCTCATCACATCCTGGGGCTGTAGCCGGTCCCAAGGGTATGGCTGTTCGCCATTTAAAGTGGTACGTGAGCTGGGTTTAAAACGTCGTGAGACAGTTTGGTCCCTATCTGCCGTGGGCGTTGGAAGTTTGAGGGGGGCTGCTCCTAGTACGAGAGGACCGGAGTGGACGTACCTCTGGTGTACCGGTTATGACGCCAGTCGTATCGCCGGGTAGCTAAGTACGGAAGAGATAACCGCTGAAAGCATCTAAGCGGGAAACTCGCCTCAAGATGAGACTTCCCCGAGACTTGATCTCGCTAAAGGGTCGTCCGAGACCAGGACGTTGATAGGCCGGATGTGGAAGCGTGGTAACACGTTAAGCTAACCGGTACTAATTGCCCGTGCGGCTTGATCCTATAGCTTTAAGCATGTGGGGCATCGCTCGCTATCACAACCAGCTTTCTTCGCTTCTTTCGATTTGCGCTTGCGGCTAATGGGGCTGCAGGCGACCTGGTAATGCCTGGTGGCTATAGCGCTCTGGTCCCACCCCTTCCCATCCCGAACAGGGCCGTGAAACGGAGTTGCGCCGATGATAGTGGGCAGCTCGCCCGCGAAAGTAGGTCACTGCCAGGCTCCAACATGCAGAGCCCTCGGTCGGAGAATCCGCCCGAGGGCTTATGCTTTGCGTGACACTTTGAAGGTGCCTCAGCGGCTGGCCCGTAACAACACGACTAAGGCTCCGGAGCCTCCCTCGCTGCCGCGTGCTTGACAATAGGCGAGTACTTCACTGTGACGGATAAGCCAGGCTTGCACATAGCGTTTGAGTACCGGCTCGCGTCCGGGTGAGCGTAGTCCTTTGCCGTGAATCACGCGCAGGCAGCGTAGCTCGCGCTTTAGGGCTCCGACCAGGAACGCAGACAACATCTGGTGGGCCTGCTGGCGATTGGCGCCGTGCAAGTCGATTTCCCCCTGCTTGACCCAGCGACCGCGGCGCAAATCGCGCAGCACCGAGCGTGGCAGGCCGCTGCGCAGGAAGGTTGGTTCGTCGCCGCCCTCGAGCCACAAGTCGATGGACGGCGATGTGTGCAAGGAGTCGTGTAGCGCGGCATTCTCGTCGAGCTGGCGCTGACGCGCTATTGCCGCTGGGCGCGGCGGTTCGATGTACACGCGGCCGCGATTGGACAGCGGGCGGGCGTCGGCTACGGCACGGCGAAATTCGGAGAGTGCTTCCTCGTCTGAGTTGCCAACATGGCCGGATTTCCTCACTCATGCTCCCGTGCTAACCGGCGGGCGCCAAGTTGTCGAGATAGCGCTCAGCGTCCAGCGCGGCCATACAGCCGCTGCCGGCGCTCGTGACCGCTTGGCGGTAGATGTGGTCCTGCACGTCACCGGCGGCGAAGACACCGGGAATACTGGTGGCAGTTGCATCGCCTGCGAGCCCGCCGCGGGTGACGATATAGCCGTTCGCCATTTTCAGCTGCCCGGCGAAGATGTCGGTGTTCGGCGCGTGGCCGATGGCGATGAATACGCCTTGCAGCTTGAGTTCCTCACTCGCGCTAGTCTTCACGTGCTTGATCCGGATGCCGGTGACGCCGGTTTGGTCGCCGAGCACCTCATCGAGCGTGTGGTCCCAATTGATGGTCACTTTGCCGGCGGCGGCCTTGGCGAACAACTTGTCCTGAAGGATCTTCTCGCCGCGAAACTTGTCTCGGCGATGGACCACGGTGACGTGGCGCGCGATGTTCGCCAGATAGAGCGCTTCTTCAACCGCGGTGTTGCCTCCGCCGATGACAGCCACGTCCTGGTTCTTGTAGAAGAAGCCGTCACAGGTCGCGCAAGCCGAGACGCCCCTGCCAGCGAACGCTTCCTCGGAGGCAAGTCCGAGATACTTGGCGGTGGCGCCTGTCGCGATGATGAGGGCGTCGCACGTGTAAGTTGCGTTGTCGCCGATCAATTCGAACGGCCGCTCCTGGAGCTTGGCGGTGTGGATCTGGTCGAAAACGATCTCGGTGTCGAAGCGCCGCGCATGGCGCTCGAAGCGCGCCATCAGCTCCGGGCCCTGCACTCCTTCGGCGTCGGCGGGCCAGTTGTTGACGTCGGTTGTCGTCGTCAGCTGGCCGCCTTGAGCTAGGCCGGTAATCAGGACGGGCTTTAGATTGGCTCGCGCGGCATATACCGCGGCCGTGTAACCAGCAGGTCCGGAACCCAGGATCAGGAGGCGCGCGTGACGGTCGCTCATGGTTGCCTTTCAAGATAACTAAAGGATTTGCGAATAGCTCCGTGATAATTGTAGCTGCCAGGCAGCGCTCGCGGACCGGATGAGGTGACCCGTCATTGGTTGGACCCTTAGCACAACCGGATTTCGATTAAATGTGATATTTCTCATGGATTCCCTATAATCTCATGATTACAGATCATATAAGCTCGGCCGGCCGGGGACTTTGGAGCGATCGTACCCGGACCGCCTTTTCCACTGGAGATCAGAGGATGGCATTACCTACGGGTGTAACGGTTGCCGCGCTACGAACGTTTGCAATGTTCAGGGGCGTGCCTGATCCGAATCTCGAACAGATTGCGCGCTGCGCCATGATGCGCCGTGTTGCCCGCAATGCGGTTGTGGTGCGCGTAAGCGACCGCAGTGATTTCGTTCATCTGGTGTTGGCCGGCAACCTCAAGGTGCTGGTGAGCGACGAGGAGGGCCGCGAGGTCATTCTCTCCATGCTGGGCCCTGGGGAGTTGTTTGGCGAAATGGGCGTGCTCGACGAAAGCCCTCGCTCGGCAACCGTTATGGCGGTCAGCCCCTGCGAGCTGATCGTCATGTCGAAGAGCGACTTCAAGCGTTGCATGTTCGAGAATCACGAAGTAGCCATGTACATCATGCGCAACCTGGTGCAGCGCCTGCGTCAGGCCGACCGCAAGATCGAGAGCCTGGCCCTGATGGACGTGTACGGCCGCGTCGCGCGCCTGCTGCTGGAGATGGCGGAGACGGTGGACGGCCAACAGGTCGTCACGCGCAAGATCTCCAAGCAGGACATCGCGAAAATGATCGGTGCCTCGCGCGAGATGGTGAGCCGTGTGATGAAGGACCTCAACGAGCGCGGACTGATCGAGGAAGCGGGTGGGCGTATCTTGTTGCACGAGACGATCTCTGCCGTCTGACCGAGTCTTTGTCCCTGTTGCGCCAGCTGCGGCCCGGCTTGCCCGGGCCGGAGTCTTTTCGCGTAGCGGTTCTTCAAGCTGGGTCGGCTGAAGCTTCCAAGAGCAAGAATGGCCCTATCGCGTTCGTTCAGATCGCGTATAATTCTATATAGTTGCATCACCTTCCTCATATCTAGGTTCAAGTGCACATGATCTCCAGAGTCGCTGCCCAGCCGCTACCGGAGAAAATCGTTGCTCTGTTGCAAGAGGCTCGCTGGTTGATTCTTGGCGGTGCCGCCTTGTTTCTCGCGCTTATGCTGATGGGGTATCACCCGACCGACCCGGGGTGGTCCCACGCGGCCCAGGTGGATTACATCCAGAACCCGGCCGGTCGTGTGGGCGCATGGACCGCCGATGTGCTGTTATATCTCTTCGGCATTTCGGCCTGGTGGTGTGTCGTGTTCATGCTGCTCTGGGTGGCCTGGGGCTATCGGCGCCTGGGTGCGCGGCCGGCGTTCGATCGGCGCCCTTTCCTAATCGCTTTGGCGGGATTCGCGGTGATGCTCGGTGCGAGCAGCGGACTGGAATCGCTGCGCTTTCACAGCATCGAAGCGACGCTGCCGCTGGGGCCGGGCGGCATGTTGGGCAGTGTCGTGAGTGGACTGACTGCGCAGATATTCGGCTTCACAGGTGGCACCCTGATGCTTCTTGGCGGGTTCGCGCTCGGCCTGAGCATCTTCAGCGGCCTCTCGTGGCTCGCGATGGTGGAGCGCGTGGGGGCTAGTCTGGAGCGCTTGTACTGCGGCGCCGAGACGTCAGTGCAACGCTGGCGCGACCGCCGCGCCGGGCGTGAAGTGGCGGAGCAGCGCGAAGCCGTGGTGGAAGTCGAGCGGCGGCGTTTCGAGGATCAGCCCCCGCTGCGCATAGAGCCCGCAGAGGCGGAAGTGGCGCGATCGCCGCGCCGCGACAGGGAGCGCCAGCAGCCACTGTTTCGCGATCTGCCTGGCGCTGCGCTGCCGCCATTGCTGCTGCTCGACGAGCCTGCGCGACACGAGACGGAGTTGCCGTCGGTGGACACGCTGGAATTCACCTCGCGCCTGATCGAGCGCAAGCTCGCCGACTTCGGAGTTGAAGTCAAAGTCGTAGCGGCACTGCCCGGACCGGTGATCACACGCTACGAGATCGAGCCGGCGGTGGGCGTCAAAGGGAGTCAGGTCGTCAACTTGGTGAAGGATTTGGCGCGCGCGCTATCGGTGGTGAGCATCCGCGTGGTCGAGACCATTCCCGGCAAGTCCTGCATGGGAATGGAGATTCCAAACTCCAAGCGCCAGGTCGTACGGTTGTCCGAGATCGTCGGCTCGCTCGCCTATCACGAAATGCATTCGGCATTGACGCTGGCGCTCGGCAAGGACATCAGCGGCCAGCCGATCGTGGTCGATCTGGCGAAGATGCCGCACTTGCTGGTGGCCGGCACGACCGGCTCGGGCAAGTCGGTGGCAATCAACGCGATGATATTGTCGCTGCTGTACAAAGCCGAGCCTCGGCACGTGCGATTGATTCTGGTTGACCCGAAGATGCTGGAGCTTTCCGTGTACGAAGGCATTCCCCACCTGCTCGCCCCGGTCGTCACCGACATGAAACAAGCGGCCAGCGCGCTCAACTGGTGTGTGGCCGAGATGGAGCGGCGCTACAAGCTGATGGCGGCGTTGGGCGTTCGCAACCTCGCGAGCCACAACAAGCATGTATCCGAAGCGGAGAAGGCTGGAACACCGCTGGTCAACCCGTTCTCGCTGACTCCGGAAAGCCCGGAACCGCTGCAGCATCTTCCCCTCATCGTGGTCGTCATCGACGAATTGGCCGACCTGATGATGGTGGTAGGAAAGAAGGTCGAGGAGCTGATTGCCCGCTTGGCACAGAAGGCCCGCGCCTCCGGCATCCATCTGATTCTCGCGACGCAGCGCCCGTCGGTCGATGTCATCACCGGCCTGATCAAGGCCAACATCCCCACGCGTGTCGCGTTCCAGGTGTCGAGCAAGGTGGATTCGCGCACCATACTCGACCAGATGGGTGCGGAAGCGCTGCTTGGGCAGGGCGACATGCTCTACCTGGCGCCGGGGACCGGCGTGCCGACTGCGCGTGCATGGCGCGTTCGTCGCCGACAACGAAGTGCACAAGGTCGTCGAGCATCTGAAGGAAAGCGGCGCACCCGATTACGTCGACGGAATTCTCGACGCCGGCGAAGAGGGCGAAAGCGAGGTCGCGCTGGACGGCGGGTCGGCGGATGCCGAAGCCGATCCGCTTTACGATCAAGCCGTCGAAGTCGTTATCAAGACGCGCCGGCCCTCGATCTCGCTGGTGCAGCGGCATCTGCGTATCGGCTACAACCGCGCCGCGCGCCTGATCGAGCAGATGGAACGTGCCGGCCTGGTATCGCCGATGGGTGCCGCCGGCAACCGCGAGGTGCTGGCACCCCCGCGCAGCGAGTAGGTTTTCGCCTCGGCGAAGACAACCGATGGGAGCGCTGCGCGTTTACCATTGCTTACCGTAGCGCATCCATTCCGATCATGAAACCAGGGTTCTTGGGCCTCCTGATGCTTCTTCTCGCGCTGCCCGCGCGCGCGGGCGGCGTCGAGCAGTTGCGCGCCTTTCTTGAGCAAACCAAGACTGCCAAGGCGGAATTCGCCCAGACCGTAACCGGCCGCTCGGCGAGCAAGGCGCAGAATGCCAGCGGCACCATGGCGTTCGCCCGCCCGGGCAAATTTCGCTGGACCTATGACAAGCCCTACGATCAGCTCATCGTCGGCGATGGCGCGAAGCTCTGGGTTTATGACAAAGACCTCAACCAGGTCACGGTGAAGACGATCGGGCAGGCGCTGGGTGCCAGTCCCGCGGCGCTGCTCGCCGGTGACAACAGCCTGGAGGAGAATTTCGCGCTGCAAAATGCGGGAAGCCGCGATGGCCTGGAGTGGCTCGAGGCGACGCCCAAGGCCGCCGACAGCACGTTCGAGCGTGTGCGCATCGGCCTTTCTGGCAATCTGCCCCGGGTCATGGAACTGCGCGACAACTTCGGCCAGGTCACGACCCTGTCGTTCGCCCGGTTCGAGCGCAATCCCAAGCTCGACGCCGATCAATTCCGCTTCACGCCGCCCGAGGGCGCCGATCTGGTCGGCGAGTGATGGCGAGCGGCGGACGCTGTACGGCCGGCGCCGCCCCGGTCAGGTGGTGGTGAGCGACCTCTTTCCCGTGATGCCGTCTCACGTCCCGCTTGCCGAGGCGATGCGGCCGGCCTCGATCGAAGAAGTGATCGGCCAGGCACACTTGCTCGGTTCGGGCAAGCCGCTGCGGCTCGCCTTCGAATCGAAAACACCGCATTCGATGATCCTGTGGGGTCCGCCGGGCGTGGGCAAGACGACGCTGGCGCGGCTGATGGCGCGCGCATTCGATGCCGAGTTCATCGCGCTTTCGGCCGTGTTTTCCGGGGTGAAGGAGATACGAGAGGCGGTCGCGCGCGCCAAGCTTACGCTGGCGCAGTCGGGGCGCCGCACGATACTCTTCGTCGACGAGGTGCATCGCTTCAACAAGGCCCAGCAGGATGCGTTTCTGCCTTATGTCGAGCGGGGAGTCATCACCTTCATCGGCGCGACCACCGAGAACCCGTCGTTCGAGGTCAACGGCGCGCTTGCTGTCGCGCGCCGCGGTCTATGTGCTGCATAGCCTCAGCGACGAGGAACTCGGCATCTTGTTCGAACGCGCGCGAGCCCGCGTTGCCCCCGACCTGGTTTTCGACGCCGACGCGGCAGCGCGACTGATCGGCTTCGCCGACGGCGATGCGCGGCGATTGCTCAACCTGCTCGAGCAGCTGCGCACCGCGGTACAGGCAGGCGGGCTGACGCGGATCGATCCGGCGTTTATCGACAACGCCGTCGCGCAAAGCCTACGCCGCTTCGACAAGGGCGGCGACGCGTTCTACGACCAGATCTCCGCCCTGCACAAGTCGGTACGCGGTTCCAGCCCGGACGCGGCGCTGTACTGGATGGTGCGCATGCTCGACGGCGGCGCCGATCCGCTCTACATCGGGCGCCGGCTGGTGCGCATGGCGATCGAGGACATCGGCCTCGCCGACCCGCGTGCGCTGGAGATCGCGCTCGACGCCTGCGCGACCTTCGAGCGCCTCGGCTCGCCGGAGGGCGAGCTGGCGCTGGCCGAGGCGGTGATCTATCTTGGCTTGCGCGGCGAAATCGAATGCCGTCTACGTCGCCTATAATGCGGCGCGCACGTTCATCGCCGGCGACGAGTCGCGGCCGGTGCCGGAGCATCTGCGCAACGCGCCGACGCAGGCTGATGAAGGAGCTGGGCTACGGTCACGCCTATCGCTACGCACATGACGAGCCCGACGCCTATGCGGCGGGCGAACGCTACTTCCCGGATGGCATGGCCGAACCGAATTGGTACGCCCCGACCGGTCGCGGGCTCGAAGCGAAAATCCGCGAGAAGCTCGCATATCTGCGAAATCGCTGGACCGTGACGCCCGCGCCAAGGGCAAGGACTTTTGATGCTCGACATTCAATTGCTGCGCTCGCAGTTCGACCAAGTCGCGGAGCGCATCGCCACCCGCGGCGCCACGCTCGATGCCAGTGGCTTTCAGGCGCTGGAAGAGCGAGCGCAAGGCACTGCAGACCCGCACACAGGAGCTGCAGGCGAGGCGCAACTCGCTGTCCAAGCAGATCGGGCAGCTCAAAGCCAAGGGCGAGGATACGAGCGCGCTCATGCAAGAGGTCGCAGGCCTCGGCGACCGAGCTCAAGGCCAACGAGGACGAACTTGCCGCAGCTCCTCGGCACGATCAACGACTTCGTCGCGGTGATCCCCAACCTGCCGCATGCCAGCGTGCCGGTCGGCACCTCGGCCGCCGACAATGTCGAAGTGCGCCGCTGGGGCACGCCGCGTAACTTCGACTTCCCGGTCAAGGATCATGTCGACCTCGGCGACGCGCTCGGCGGCCTCGACTTCGACAGCCGCCGCCAAGATCACCGGCGCGCGCTTCTCGCTCATGACGCGGCCAGCTCGCGCGGCTGCATCGCGCGCTTGCCCAGTTCATGCTCGACGTGCATACGCGCGAGCATGGCTACACCGAGGTCTACGCGCCCTACCTGGTCAATGCCGCGAAGCCTGCGCGGCACCGGACAGTTGCCCAAGTTCGAGGAGGATCTGTTCGCGCGTGCCGCGACCGGGCGCCGACGCACGCTCTACCTGATTCCCACCGCCGAAGTGCCGGTCACCAATATCGTGCGCGACGAGATTCTGCCGACTGGACGCGCTGCCGCTGAAGTTCGTCTGCCACACGCCGTGCTTCCGCTCGCGAGGCCGGCTCCTACGGCAAGGACACGCGCGGCATGATCCGCCAGCATCAGTTCGACAAGGTCGAGCTGGTGCAGATCGTCGCGCCGGAGAAGTCGTACGACGCGCTGGAGGAGCTGACCGGCCATGCCGAGACGATCCTGCAGCAAGCTGGAGCTGCCCTACCGCATGGTGGCGCTGTGCACCGGCGACATGGGTTTTCGCTGCGGCCAAGACCTACGATATCGAAGTCTGGCTGCCGGCGCAGAACACCTATCGCGAGATTTCCTCGTGCAGCAATTTCGAGGCGTTCCAGGCGCGGCGCATGCAGGCGCGCTTCCGCAACGAAAAGAACAAGCCCGAACTGGTGCACACGCTCAACGGCTCCGGCCTCGCGGTCGGTCGCACGCTGGTCGCGGTGCTGGAAAACTACCAGCAGGCCGACGGCAGCGTGACCGTACCCGAGGTGCTGCTCCCCTACATGGGCAGTGTGGAGCGGATCGCACGCTGACCGGCGCATGCCGCGTTTTCGTGCGAGAAGCCGCCGGCGCGTTGATGCTACAATCGCCACCCACGGAGAGGTGCCGGAGCGGTTGAACGGGCCGGTCTCGAAAACCGGAATAGGGGCAACTCTATCGTGGGTTCAAATCCCACCCTCTCCGCCACGGCATCTCGATCGATTCGCTCCTGCCGCTGCGCCAGCATGCCTGGCAGCGCTGATCGCCTAAACGAAATGTGGGCGCATTGGAGCGCCTACGCCCTTTCCGGTTACGTGTGCGAACAAGGATGACGGGTTCCAGCGGAATACGGGGAAATGACGACTGAAGTCTGCTCTATTCCCCGCGGCCTCAGCGTCGTATTTCCAGGAAACCACCCGTTCGAATCGCTGCCGTCTTTCCGTCGATGACGCGTTCGATGCCGAGTTCCGGGCGCTCGATGAGGGTTTGTAAGATGTCGAGAAAACTCAAGAAGATCTGGCGGCGACGCTGGGCGTCGGGCAAGACACGATTTCGCGCCTAGAACAGCGCAGCGACATGTTGCTTTCGACCTTGCGGCGCTACGTCGAATGTATGGCTGAGAAGCTGGAACTGGTGGCGCAATTCCCGAATCGTCCGCCCGTCGTAATAAATCATCTGGCGAAAGGCAAATCCGATCGCCGCATGCCCCAGCTGCGCCGGACTACTGCTGCTCCACGGGCCGCGACGTAGTCGCCTGCCGCCCTGCCGCGCGGGCGGTTCGACGCTTCAAGTTACAGGGGAGCCCAATGCCGTGAAGTCGAAGTAAGGGGGGGTGGCGTGGCATCCATGGCGGCCGCCCGATCGGTGCGCCGCCGCCACCGAGACGAAGGGCGATTCGCTATAGTGGCCGTCTTTCCCGAATCCAAGCAAGACTATCGTGTCCGACGCCTATCCCCAACGCATCGTCTGTCTGACCGAGGAGCCGACCGAGGTGCTGTATGCGCTGGGCGAGGCACGGCGCATCGTCGGCATCTCCGGTTTCACCGTGCGTCCCGCCCGCGCGCGCAAGGAGAAACCCAAGGTCTCGGCCTTCACCAGCGCGCGTATCGGGGAGATCCTGAAGCTCGAACCGGATCTGGCGATCGGTTTCTCCGACATTCAGGCGGACATCGCCCAATCGCTGATCAAGGCCGGCGTCGAGGTGTGGATCGCCAATCATCGCTCGGTGACGGGGATTCTTGCGTATGTAAGACGACTGGGCGCGCTGGTCGGCGCGTATGAGAAAGCCGAGCGCTATACGCAGGAACTCGAAGGCCACTTAGCGCGCGTGCGCGAGGCTGCCGCGAGTTTGCCGCGTCGGCCGCGCGTCTACTTCGAGGAATGGGACGAGCCGCCGATCACCGGCATCCGCTGGGTGTGCGAACTGATCCGAATCGCGGGGGGCGACGATGTGTTTCCCGAGCGCGAGGCGTGCAGCCTCGCGCGCGATCGTATTTTGGCCGATCCGCAGGACGTCGTGCGGCGCGCACCGGAGCTCATCATCGGCTCATGGTGCGGCAAGAAGTTCAGGCCCGAGCGCGTGGCGGCGCGGCCCGGGTGGCAGGCGATTCCCGCGGTGCGCGACGGCGAACTTCACGAGGTCAAGTCACCGATCATTCTGCAGCCCGGTCCGGCCGCGCTGACCGATGGGCTCGACGCGCTTCACGCGATCACCATGCGGTGGGCGGCGCGGGTCGGGTCGGTCGAGTCCGGACGAAGCTAGACGTCTTGCTGGAAGAACGCCTCCAGGCGTTGCGGCAGGTCGGGTGCGAGGCTGTCGAATGGCGTCAGGCCGCCCAGCGAGCGCAGCCAGGTGATCTGCCGTTTTGCCAGTTGGCGCGTCGCGGCGATCCCCTTGTCACGCAGCGCCGCGCGGTCGGTGCGGCCTTCCAGATGCTCCCACACTTGGCGGTAGCCGAGGCAGCGCATGGCCGGCAGCGCGGCGCTCAGGCGATAGCGCTGCCTGAGCGCGATGACTTCTTCGATCAGCCCGGCCGCCAGCATCGCATCGAAGCGCGCGGCGATGCGCTCGTGCAACAGCTCGCGCTGCGCCGGAACGAGGGCGGCGCAGACCAGACGGAAGGGCAAGGGCCATTCGTCCTTCTTGGCATAGGCGGCCGCCAGCGGCTCACCGCTCAGGCGCACGATCTCGAGCGCACGCTGGATGCGCTGCGCGTCGTTGGGATTGAGGCGGCGAGCTGCCTGCGGGTCGATGCGCGCCAGTTCCGCGTGCAGCGCCGGCCACCCGCGTTGCAGCGCCGCGGCCTCGATCTGCGCGCGTAGCGTCGGGTCGGCGGCGGGCAGCGCGGACAGCCCGTCGCGTAGCGTCTTGAAGTAAAGCATGGTGCCGCCGGCGAGCAGCGGGATGCGCCCGCGCGCCGCGATCTCGCGCATCAGGCGCAGCGCATCTTCGCGGAAGCGCGCCGTTGAGTAGGATTCCTCGGGCGAGACGATATCGATCAGGTGGTGCGGGCAGGCCGCCAAAGTTTCGGCATCGGGCTTGGCGGTGCCGATGTTCATCTCGCGGTATACCTGCGCCGAATCCACGCTGATCACCTCGATCGGCAGGCGCGCGGCCAACTCAAGTAGGACGGCGGTCTTTCCGCTGGCCGTTGGCCCGAGCAGGACCAGCGCTGGCGGGAGCCGCTCAGGCGGCATGTACAATCCGGGACCGGACGGGGCGCATGGGCGCCGATTGTAGCCGAGCACTCGACTCGATCGCCGACGCGCTCCTCGGGCTGAGCCTGGCCCGTTCGCTTCGCTTTCTTCGCGATCGCTGAGATGACATGAGACTGCACAAACTTCTGCGCCGGATGCCGAGCTGGCTTTCGTTACTGCTCTTGCAGGTTGCCCTTTCGACGTCGGCTCAGGCCGCGGACAGGCTTTTCCTGTGGCAGGTCGCTGCGCCAGGGGTGACCGCCTATGTCTACGGTTCGATCCATGTATGCAGCGCCGAATGCTACCCGCTGCCGCGGCCGGTGGTCGCGGCGCTCGACCGTGCCGAGATCTTCGCGATGGAACTGGACCCCGCGGCGCCGGAGGTGCAGAGCCGCATGCTCGAGCGCGCACTGTATGCGCAAGGCGATGGCCTGGACAAGCATGTGTCGGCACAGGTGCTCACCGACCTCAAGGCGGCGCTGGCGAAGATCGGCGCGCCGGTAGAGCCGATGCTACGGATGCGGCCGTGGATGGCGGGCACGACCTTGGCTCTGATCGCGGCGATGCAATCCGGCTACATGCCGGATCAGGGCGTCGACCTGTGGCTGATGAGCCGCGCCCAGGCGCAAGGCAAGACGATCGTGGCGCTGGAAACTGCCGATCAGCAGATCGATTCGATGGATCGGTTGGCGCCCGAAGATCAGGCGCTGTTGATGCGCCAGTCGATCAAGCTGATCAGCGACGACTCGCTCAAGGACGTTTTTCGGCAGATGGTCGGTGCCTGGCGCGACGGCGATGCCGACCGGCTCGACCAGTTGATGCGCGCGGGCCTGGAAGACGAGCCGCGCGGCGAGCGTGTATTCGACAGCATGCTGGTGCAGCGAAACGTCGGCATGGCCGCGCGCATCGAGGAACTCCTCGCGCAGAAGCGCAAGCTTTTCGTCGTCGTCGGCGCGGGCCACCTGGCGGGGCAGGGCAGCTTGCCCGAACTGCTCCGGGCCAAGGGGTACACCGTACGACAGTTGGAGTGAGCGTGTCCCCGAACCGCTCAGCGGCCGCGCAGGAACAGTTTGTCGAGTTCCGCGATGCTGATCTGGGTCCAAGTGGGGCGGCCGTGATTGCATTGGTCGGCGCGGTCGGTGGATTCCATCTCGCGCAGCAGCGCATTCATTTCTGGGATCGACAGCCTGCGATGCGCGCGTACCGCGCCATGGCAGGCCATGGTTGCGAGCATCTTGTTGCGCCTCGCCTGGATGACTTCGCCGGCAGCGAACTCGCGTAACTCCGCCAGTAGCGAACGCACGAGGTCGGGAATCGCGGCATTGGCGAGCAAGCTGGGTACGCTGCGCACGACCAGTTCCGCCGGGCCGGCCTGAGCGATCTCGAAGCCGAGTTCGTGCAAGGCATCGGCATGCGCCTCGGCCGCTGCGAGTTCCTGTGCCGCGGCGCCGAAGACCGTGGGGATGAGCAGGCGCTGGATCGCCGGCGACCGGTGATCGAGGCTGCGCTTGAGCCTTTCGTACAGGATGCGCTCATGGGCGGCATGCATGTCCACCAGCACCAGTCCGGCGGCGTTCTGCGCCAAGAGGTAGATGCCGTGGAGTTGGCCCAACGCGTAGCCCAAGGGCTCGGCCTCGGACATACTCGACGCGCTGAGCGACACGCCGGGCGCGGGTGCTAACGGCACTTCCGCGCCCGGTGCCAGAGCCCGGCGAACCAGATCGATGTAGGGCGCGACGGGCTGTTCGACCGCAAGGCGCTCCTGGCGCAATTGCGCCGCGGGCCAACCGGCAGGGTCGCGGGCATCCGGCGCGCTTGCTGCACCGGCGTTGCGCAGCGGCGCGGCGAGCGCGCGCTGTAGCGCATGAAAAACGAACTGATGCACGGCGCGCGCATCGCGAAAGCGCACCTCGGTCTTGGCCGGGTGCACATTGACGTCCACCGCGTAGCGGATCGACCTCCAGGAACAGCACGTAGGCCGGATGGCGGTTGCCGTGCAGGATGTCGTGATAGGCCTGCGCGCAGCGCATGCGTCAGCAGCTTGTCGCGCACGAAGCGGCCATTGACGAAGAAATACTGGGCATCGCGGCTGGCGCGCGACCGCCGCCGGCGCGGCGGTGAATCCGTGCAGGCGCAGAACGCCCGAAGATTCGTCGATGGCGTACGAATCGGCGAGGAAGTCGTCGCCGAGGAGGTCGCCGACGCGCCGCGCCGCGGCGGCAGGCTGCCAGTGGTGGGTGAGGCGGCCGTTGTGCCGCAACTGCCAGCCGATGTCCGGCCGCGCCAGCGCCATGCGGCGCAGGACGTCGTCGCAATGGGCGTACTCGGTCCCTTCGCTCTTGAGGAACTTGCGCCGCGCCGGAGTGTTGAAATAGAGATTCGAGACTTCCACCACGGTGCCGGCGGAGAGCGCCGCCGGCACCACCGCCATGCCTTCCGCATCGATGCGGCTCGCATGGTGGCGGCCGTTGGCGCGGCTGGTGATGCTGACCCGCGCCACCGCCGCGACCGCGGCCAGGGCCTCGCCGCGGAAGCCGAACGAGCCGACATGCTCCAAGTCGTCGAGGGTCGCGATCTTGCTCGTGGCGTGGCGGGCGAGCGCCAAAGGCAGGTCTTCGGGGGCGATGCCGGCGCCGTCGTCGGCGACGCGAATCAAACGCATGCCGCCTGCGCCGAGCTGAATGTCGAGTGTTTGCGCGCCGGCGTCCAGGCTGTTCTCGATCAGCTCCTTGAGCACCGAAGCCGGGCGCTCGACGACTTCGCCGGCGGCGATCTGTGTGATCAGGAGGTCGGGAAGGGGTTTGATCGAAGGCATATGGCCGATCGCTGGCATTATACGCGGCGCACCCCGAGTGTCCTGGGCGCGAGCGTCGGGTATGATTGCCGCCGCGCACAAACCACCCCGTCGATCACTGCGATGGAAACTATCAGCTTCTTCTGGGACTTGCTTGTCCACCTCGATCGTCACCTCGCCGAACTCTTGCAGCTATACGGGTTGTGGCTGTATGCGATTCTGTTCGCCATCGTCTTCTTCGAGACGGGTGTCGTGGTCACGCCGTTTCTGCCGGGCGACTCCCTGTTATTCGTTGCCGGAACGCTGGCTGCCACCGGCGGCCTCGACCTCGGGTTATTGATGCTGGTGCTGATCGCCGCGGCGATCATCGGCGATTCGGTGAATTACAGCATCGGTAGCTATGTCGGAACGAGAGTTTTCCGCTGGGAACAGTCGCGCTGGTTCAACAAGAAGGCGTTCGATCGCACCCATGCCTTCTACGAGCGCCATGGCGGCAAGACCATCATCATCGCGCGGTTTCTGCCGTTCGTGCGCACCTTCGCGCCGTTCGTGGCTGGCGTTGCGCGGATGACCTATGCACGCTTCTTGCTTTTCAACGTGGTCGGGGCGCTGCTGTGGGTCATTTCACTCACCCTCGCCGGCTACTGGTTCGGCAACTTGCCGATCGTGAAAAACAATCTGACGGTCGTCATCATCGGCATCATCGTGCTTTCACTGCTGCCGCTTCTGGTCGGCTACCTGCGCCATCGGAGCGATGCGCAAAGCCAGTAATCGTTTAATTCATCAATTAGTTAGAGGCGTTTCCTCGGTTCGCGCTAAAATATGTCCTGCTGCGGCCAGGCAACCAACCTCTATATGCAGCCTGGCGTCGGCTACGTAACTGCGGGGCACGCGCGGACGCTCCAACCCAGCGCTGCCCAACCCAGTCATGAAAAACGTCGTCGTGCTCATCTCCGGTCGTGGCAGCAACTTGCAGGCCCTGCTCGCGGCGCGGCTGTCCGTGCGCTTTGCCGCGGTGATCAGCGATCGACCACAGGCAGCTGGCTTGGAAATCGCGCGGCGCCATAGCGTGCCGGCGATCGTGGTCGATCATCGCGCGTTCGCCACGCGCGAGGCGTTCGAAACAGCGCTGGAACGGGAGATAGTGAGCCGCGCTGCCGATCTCATCGTGCTCGCCGGGTTCATGCGTATTCTCGGCGCCGAGTTCGCGCGGCGCTTCGACGAGCGCATCCTCAACATCCATCCCTCGCTGTTACCCGCCTTCACCGGGCTGCATACACATCGGCGTGCGCTGGAGGCCGGCGTCAAGATTCACGGCTGCACGGTTCATTTCGTCACGCCGGAACTCGATTCGGGGCCGATCATCTGCCAGGCGGCGGTGCCGGTCCTGCCCGGCGACGATGAAGAAGGGCTGGCGGCGCGCGTGCTGGCCGAGGAGCACCGCATCTATCCTCAGGCGGTGCGCTGGTTCGTGGATGGGCGATTGGCGCTCGACCCGCAGCGCCGGGTCGTCGTGCGCGAGCCCCGCGCGCCGTGCGCCGCCTTGCACGTTCCGCCGCTCGAAAACGGCGCGCCGACGCAACCCGGACAAACGGAGCGGCCTGTTTGAGGTCGAACAGCGCATGGTCGATCGCCGCTTCAGCTTGGCGCTGGTTTGTTCCGCGGGACTGCACATGGCGCTGATGGGTTCGCCCGGCTGGCGGCTTGCGGTGGAGCCGGAAGTCGAGAGCACGCCGCTGGAAGCGCGTTTGCTTCAGCCAAAACTTGCGCTGCCCCCACCGCCCGCCGCCGTGGTCGCCACGCCGCGTTCGGCGGCGCGGCATTCGCGTCCGGCGCGTTCCAGGCAAGTGCCTCAGGCGCCAACCGGGGCGATCGTGGTCCCCAAGGTGTCAGCGTCAACGCAGCCGACAATGGCAGCCGATTCCCCATCGTCCGCACAACCTGAGTCGGCCGAGCCCGGATCGGCACCGCCGGTGAAGCTCGATGCAGCCCTTCCCGACGAAGTATTCCCGGCCCAGGGTCGCATTGTGTTCGCGGGTATGCGCGGGGCGGGCGGTTTCGGCGCCGCCAACGTCGAGCAGCAGTGGCACATCGAGGGTGAGCGCTACCGGATAACGATGGCACTGAATATCCTGTTCATTCGGTGGGTCTGGCGCAGCGACGGACGCATGACCGCCAATGGCTTCACGCCGGAGTCGTTCCGCAAGGAGCGCAACGGCAAGACGACCGATGAGGTGCGCTTCGATTGGGCTACGCGCGGCGTTGTCTCCGACGGCGGCGGCCGGGTCGCGGAAACGCCGATCCTCGAAGGCAGCCAGGACGCGCTGAGCATCTTCTATCAGCTCGCGCTGTTCCCGCCCGCCGAGTCGGGCACCGCGATTCCGATCGCCAACGGCAAGACCTACCAGGCGCGTACCTTCGAAGTGATGGGACAAGAACTGCTGACGACGCGCTTGGGTGCGCTGCGTACCGCCCACTTGCGCCTGGGACAGGAAGGCGAGGACACCATCGATGTATGGTTGAGCTTGAAGCACAAGAACCTGCCCGTGCGCATTCTGTGGCGCCAACGCGACGGTATCGCAACGGACTTCGTGGCCGTCCGCCTGGAGTATGGCGACATCAAGCTGGTGGCGCCGGAGCCGCCGCCTCCCCATCAAGGATAGGCGGCCGCACCCCGGATCGATGCGCATAACCCCGAAAACCGTGGATGCAGCCGTGGTTGTTCTGGCACGGGTGTTGACGTTCGAAGCGCCGGCGGATGTCGTGCTGTCGCAGTATTTCCGCGAGCAAAAGGTGCTCGGGCGACGCGACCGCGGCTGGGTCACCGAGACGATATACGCTGTGCTGCGGCGCAAGCGCTTGCTGCAGCGCCTGCTGGAGCCCGACGTGTCGCCCCGGCGCCTGGTACTGGCGGCGATGGCGCGGCTGCTTGGTCTGAGTCAGCGCCAATTGGCGCCGGCGCTGAGCGATCGGGAAAGCGCCTGGGTCGCCGAGTTGAAGGCGCAGGAGCCGGGCGCATTGTCGCTCGCCGAACGCGCCGATTTCCCTGACTGGGTCAGCGACCGGCTGGCGGCGGCGATGAGCGAGGACGAGATTCTCGCGCTGGCGCGCAGCCTCAACCAGGGCGCGCCGCTGGACGTGCGGATCAATCCGCTCAAGGCAGAGCGTGCGCGGGTTCTGGAGCAATTGCAGGGCGAGGGGACGGCGGCGGAGCCCGGGCGCTACTCGCCGCTGTCGATCCGGCTGCGCGAGAAACCGTCGCTGCAGCGCCACCCGCTCTACCTTTCCGGCGCAATCGAGGTGCAGGACGAAGGCAGTCAATTGCTGGCCTACCTGCTGGCGCCCAGGCGCGGCGAAATGGTGGTCAACTTCTGCGCCGGCGCCGGCGGCAAGACGCTGCTGCTCGGTGCGCTGATGCGCTCGACCGGACGGCTCTACGCCTTCGACGTGGCGGAGAAGCGGCTCGCGCGGCTGCGCCCGCGCGTGGCGCGCTCCGGCCTGTCGAATGTGTTCCCGGTGTGCATCAACAGCGAGAACGACATTCGGGTCAAGCGGCTCGCCGGCAAGATCGACCGCGTGCTCGTGGATGCGCCGTGCAGCGGGCTCGGCACGGTGCGCCGCAACCCCGATCTGAAGTGGCGCCAGAGTGCGCAGGGCGTTGCGGATCTGGCGCGCAAGCAGCACGACATCCTGCGTGGCGCGGCGCGCTTGGTGCGCCCCGGCGGACGGCTGGTGTACGCGACTTGCAGCATCCTGCCGGAAGAAAACGAGGCGATCGTCAGCGGCTTCCTCGCCGCGCATGCGGATTTTCAGCGCATCGACGCCGGCGCGATATTGCGCGCTCAAGGAGTCCCGCTCGAGATGGGCGAGGATTTGCGGCTGCTGCCGCAGACTCATGATACCGACAGCTTTTACGCGGTGGTTCTGGAACGCAAATTCGATGTAGAGCGCCGACGCGCGCCATGAACCATCGCCTGCTGCGCGGGCATGTGTGTGGCGGCAGCGCAACTCCATTTACCCGAGAACATTGACCGGTGTAGGATTTCGCGTAGAATCGTGGCATCTTTCTTGCGTAAAGGACGGCTCTCAAATGCCTTACGGCTTCCTGTTTTCCGGTGTTGTAGATCTGCCTTGGTGGGGCTACGTCGTCGTCGCTCTGGCGCTCACCCACGTTACGATCGCCGCTGTCACGATCTTTCTGCATCGCCATCAGGCGCACCGGGCACTCGATCTGCACGCGTTGCCGAGCCACTTTTTCCGGTTGTGGCTCTGGCTGACCACCGGGATGGTGACCAAAGAGTGGGCGGCGATCCACCGCAAGCACCACGCCAAGGTCGAGACGGCGGACGACCCGCATAGCCCTCAGGTGCTAGGGATCAACCGCGTCCTCTGGGGCGGGGTGTTCCTCTACGTCAAGGAATCCCACAATCCCGAGACGATCGAGCGCTATGGCCACGGTACGCCTGATGACTGGATCGAGCGCAACCTCTACTCGCCGCTGCAAAAGTGGGGCATCATGCTGATGCTGGCGATCGATATGGCGCTGTTCGGCGTCGTTCCCGGCTTCCTCATCTGGGGGGTGCAGATGCTCTGGATTCCCTTTTGGGCCGCCGGGGTCATCAACGGCATCGGGCACTTCTGGGGCTATCGCAACTACGACTGCGAAGATGCGAGCCGCAACATTGTCCCCTGGGGCATCCTGATCGGCGGCGAGGAGTTGCATAACAATCACCATGCCTTCGCCACGTCCGCCAAGCTGTCGTCCAAGTGGTTCGAGTTCGATATCGGTTGGCTGTATATCCGGATCCTGCAGATGCTTGGGCTGGCGCAGGTCAAGAAGATCCTGCCTACGCCCAGGTTCACCGAGGGCAAGACCGTCATCGACTTCGACACCTTGCAGGCGATCATCACCCATCGTTACGATGTCATGACCCGCTACATGAAGTCGCTGAAACAGATCTACCATGAAGAGGTCGAGACGCTTCGTGCCTCGAAGGCCGAGTGGCGCGATTCCCACCATGTGCGGGCGATTCGTGGTTGGCTTGCTCGTGACGAAGACAAGCTGCAAGTCAAGGAGAAGGCAGAACTTGCCTCTGTGCTCAAGGAGAACAGCCGCCTGGCCACGGTCTACGCCATGCGTCGCGATTTGGTGGCGCTGTGGGAGCGTTCCAACGCGACACGCGAACAATTGCTGAGGCAGCTCCAGGATTGGTGCCACAGTGCCGAGTCGAGCGGCATCGTGCAACTTCAGGAGTTCGCGTTGCGCTTGCGGCGATACGCGGTGTAAGTGCGCGGCGCCTGGCCTTGCGGCAAGGGCAGGAAAAAGCCGCGACCTTGGTCGCGGCTTTTTCGTCTACTGAGCGAGCGCCAGCTCCTCACCCGCGGCGGTGGTAGCCGATTTCTCCCCAGGCTGCGGAAAACGGTTGCAGAACCGCAATTCTTCGGGGTAGGGATAGAAATCGATCACCTCGCCGTTACGGATCAATTCCTGTGTGCGCAGCCAGAACTCGGGTGTCAGCAAGTCGCGGTGATACCTCATGAATGCCTTGCGCACCTCGGGGTTGCCGAGCAGGAAGGGGGCGAACTCCTCGGGGAAGATGTCGTTCTTCGCCACCGAGTACCATATCTCGCCGGACATTTCCGTCTCGGGGTCGGGTGCCGGGGGAATGCGGCGGAAATTGCAGTCCGTCAAGAACTCGATCTCGTCGTAGTCGTAGAACACCACGCGCCCGTAGCGGGTCACGCCGAAGTTCTTCCACAGCAAGTCGCCGGGAAAGATGTTGGCGGCGGACAGTTCCCTAATGGCGTTGCCGTATTCGCGAACGGCATGGTCGATGCGGGCTTCGTCGGCGCCATCGAGGTAGATGTTGAGCGGCACCATGCGCCGCTCGATGTAACAGTGCTTGATGATTAGGTTCGGCCCATCTTCCTCGATCAGCGAGGGCACGACTCGGTGCAATTCGTCGAGCAGCTCTGGAGTGAAGCGGGCTTTCGGCAGCGCCAGATCGGTGAATTCGAGCGTATCGGCGATTCTCCCGACCCGATTCACCTGCTTGACCATCAGAAACTTCTTCATCACCGTGGCACGGTCTGTTTCCTTCGACCGGCCGAACACGTCCTTGATGACCTTGAACACATAAGGGAACGAAGGCAGCGTGAACACGTGCATCACCATGCCGCGGATACCCGGCGCCTCGACAAACGAATCCTCCGAGTGGCGCAGGTGATGATGCAGGTCGCGATAGAACATCGTCTTGCCCTGCTTGCCCAGGCCGAGCATGGTATAGATCTCCGAGCGCGGCTTGGTCGGCATGATCGAGCGCAGAAACTGCACGTAGGCCGAGGGCACGTCCATGTCGACCATGAAATAGGCGCGCGAAAGAGAGAACAGAATCGCGATGCGCCAGGACTCGAGCAGAATGGCGTCGAGAAACAAGCGCCCCCGCTCATCATGCAGGACGGGGACGGCGAAGGGATACTCCTGGTTGCCATTCACCCCCTTGCCGATGATGTAACACGCCTTGTTGCGATAGAACGGCGAGTGCAGCACCCGGATCTGGCAATTCGCTTCTGCCGCCGGAAACTCGCCCAGGTGTTCCCTCACCATGCGGAGGATGTAGCCGACGTCGCGGTCGAGATCGGCGAAGTCGCGCTTCGAACCGACGTCGAGGAACACTTGCTTGATCGCGGCGCGCAAGCCGATGGCATTGGGATAGTAGCTGCGATAGGTTCTCGGCTCCGACTCGATGAATTCGGTCGAAATGGCCGGGCGGAAGAAGATGAAGTCATTGTGGAAATACGTCCGGTGGAGGATCTTGCAAGTCACCGAGTTGAAAAACGTCTCGGCCAGCTCCGGTTGTTTGTGGTTGATAAGCTGCCCCATGAACAAGAGCTTCGCCTGTTGCCAAGCAGCGTCGTCGATCTTATCGGCATGAAGCTCGTTGCGCAGGCGCTCCGCGCACTCGTTCACGCGGTCGTCGTAGAACCGAATGCGCTCGCGCACGGCACGTTGGACGCCGAGCCAGTCGGCGCTTTCGAAGCGTTCCTTGGCGTGGCAACTGACTTCGCGGAACAGCCAGTAGTGCTTGTCGAAGCCGTCGATGAGCGCGCGCGCGATCGCTGCGGCAGCCGGGCTTCCGCCAACGCTGATGTCCATTCGCAGTCTTTCCTTGTTTCCCGTGCGGTTCGAGTGAGGCCAAGGGCAAATACTACAGAAGCTTGGGCTTGGTGGGCAGAGCGTCGATTCTCCGGGCCGTTGGTTCCCCGTCGGTAGTCTATAATCCGCCCGGTCGATCTTGGCCACGGACGCCGCGGCGCTGGTCGGTTTCTCGATCAATCCGAATTTTTCGCGATGGAGTAGGCATGGGCAACTTTCAGCACATCAAGATCCCGCAAGACGGCACCAAGATCGCGCCTGGACAGGCGATTCCCGACAATCCCATCATCCCGTACATCGAAGGCGACGGCATCGGCGTGGACATCACACCGGTGATGCAGCGGGTGGTCGATGCCGCGGTGATGAATGCCTATAAGGGAGCGCGGAAGATATCCTGGATGGAGGTGTATGCCGGCGAGAAGTCGACGCGCATTTACGGCAGCGACGAGTGGCTGCCGGATGAGACTTTGGCGGCGCTCAAGGAGTTCGCCATCTCGATCAAGGGACCGATGACCACGCCGGTCGGCGGCGGTATCCGCTCACTCAACGTCGCGCTGCGCCAGGAACTCGACCTCTACGTCTGCCTGCGGCCGGTGCGCTATTTCAAGGGCGTTCCCAGCCCGCTCAAGGATCCCACGAGGACCGACATGGTGATCTTCCGCGAGAACACGGAAGACATTTACGCCGGCATCGAGTGGGCGGCAGAAACCGAGGGCGCGCAGAAGGTAATCAAGTTTCTGCAGGAGGAGATGGGCGTCAGGAAAATCCGCTTTCCGGCGACCTCCGGCATCGGCATCAAACCGGTATCGCGCGAAGGCTCGGAGCGATTGATCCGCAAGGCGATCGAGTACGCCGTCGACAACGACCGGCGCTCGGTGACCTTCGTGCACAAAGGCAACATCATGAAGTTTACCGAGGGTGCCTTCCGCGACTACGGCTACAGCCTAGCACAGCGCGAATTCGGTGCTGAGCCGATCGACGGCGGGCCGTGGTGCAGGTTCAAGAACCCGAAGAGCGGACGCGACATCGTCGTCAAGGATGCGATCGCCGACGCCTTCCTGCAGCAGATCCTGCTGCGTCCCGCCGAGTACGATGTCATTGCGACGCTGAACCTGAACGGAGACTATATTTCCGACGCGCTGGCTGCCCAGGTCGGCGGCATCGGGATCGCGCCGGGGGCCAATATCTCCGATCACTACGCGATCTTCGAGGCGACTCACGGCACGGCGCCCAAGTACGCGGGCCTTGATAAGGTCAACCCCGGCTCGCTGATACTGTCAGCGGAGATGATGTTGCGCCACATGGGTTGGAAAGAAGCCGCCGACTTGATCATCCGCTCCACGGAAGCAGCGATCATCGACAAAGTGGTGACCTACGACTTCGCTCGCCTGATGGAGGGCGCGCGTGAAGTGTCGTGTTCGGAATTCGGTCAGGCGATGATCGAGCGGATGTAACGTGCTCGGTCTAATTGCACGAATATAATACGATCCCGCGGCCCGGAAAGCCGGGCCGCGCCGAAAGCGCGGGTGTAGTCGCTAGCGTTCGTCGTTGGCCGACGGCTGGCCGTCCAACTCAAGGACGCGCGCCACACAATTGATATGGGTCTGCAGCGTCGACCTCTCGCCCGGGTAGGCTTCGCCGGTGTCCTGCATCCGCTTCTGAAGCTGCTTGAAGAAATCGAGTTGCCTATTCAAATCCAGTGCGACCGATTGCGCGTTTCCGGTTGCCATAGTCATCCTCCGTATATTCTTGTCGCTGTCTCCACCGTGTGTTCGCTGCTAGGTCAATGATATCCTCTCGTGCGAGGTATGGAATAAAATTCAGTCTATAGCCCGGGGGACGTATTCTTATGTGGCGTCGCAGCATTGCGCTGCCCCGGCTACTTGAGCTTCGTTTCCTTGTAGGTCACATGCTTGCGTGCCCTGGGATCGAACTTCTTGATCTCCATCTTCTCTGGCTTGGTGCGCTTGTTTTTGGTGGTGGTGTAGAAGTGGCCGGTGCCGGCCGTGGATTCGAGCTTGATTTTGTCGCGGGGCATGGTTCAGGCGCTCCTGTCTCGATTTTGCGGCTCAGAGCTCGCCACGCTCGCGCAACTCGGCCAACACTAAGTCGATGCCTTTCTTGTCGATCGTGCGCAACCCGGCGTTGCTGATGCGCAGCCGCACCCAGCGGTTTTCGCTCTCAACCCAGAAGCGGCGGTTGTGCAGGTTGGGCAGGAAGCGCCGCTTCGTCTTATTGTTGGCATGGGAAACATGGTTTCCTGTTTGGGGTGTTTTCCCGGTTACTTGGCATACGCGCGACATTGGAGACGCTCCAGCTTCCGCAAAGTCGCGAATTATAGCCGTTTTCCAAGGCCCGCCTCAACCATCACAACAGGCCGCGCTCCGCAAACGACAGCGGTTCCTGCATGCCGGCGATGATGAAGTGGTCGAGAAGTCGCACATCCACCAGTCCGAGGGCTTGTTTCAGGGTCTGCGTGATCGCCTCGTCGGCGCGGCTGGGTTGCGCTACACCTGACGGGTGATTGTGGGCCAAGACCGCTGCCGCTGCGTTGTACGCCAGCGCGAGCTTGACGATCTCGCGCGGATAGACGCTGGTCTGAGTGAGCGTGCCGCGGAAAACTTCGGT
The DNA here is from genome assembly GCA_963822375.1 of uncultured beta proteobacterium. Taxonomy (GTDB): domain Bacteria; phylum Pseudomonadota; class Gammaproteobacteria; order Burkholderiales; family Rhodocyclaceae; genus CAWGHV01. The sequence continues at coordinate 27,129 of CAWGHV010000016.1, forward strand.
GGCGACGATCAGTCGGTTCTGCGCGTCCAGCAGCAGCACCATGAATACTTCGTAGGGCAGGGTGGCGAGCTTCAGACGCAGGAAGTCGCGTACCTGGCGCGGCGACGAGAGAATATCGCGGCTCGCTATTTCCTCGCGCAGCGCGCGCCGCGCCAGTTCGAGCACGGCTTGAAGCTGAACGTACTTCGCATTGCCCATGCCGGGCACCGCCGCGAACTCAGCGGCGCCGGCGGCGAACAACCCATTGAGGCTGCCGAAGCGCAGGAGCAGATCGCGGGCGAGATCGACCGCGCTCTTGCCTTTGACGCCGACGCGCAGAAAAATGGCGAGCAACTCGGCGTCGGACAAGGCGGCGGCGCCCAGTGCAATCAGCTTCTCGCGCGGTCGCTCTTCCTCGGGCCAATCGGTGATCGCCATCGGCTTCCTTCCAGCGGGTAGAATCCCCGCGTCTCGACGATTCTAGCAAGCGCATGGCGGACCTAAGCGGCAAGCGACTGGTGCTCGGCGTGACGGGCGGTATCGCCGCCTACAAGGCGGCGGCTCTTTCGCGCCTTTTGGTCGGCGAAGGTGCGGCAGTCGATGTCGTGCTCACCGAAGCCGGCGCGCGCTTCGTCACCGCGGTGACATTCCAGGCGCTGTCGAACCGCCCGGTGTGGACCGACCTGTGGGATCCGCGCATGCCGGACAACATGACGCACATCGAACTGTCGCGCAGCGCCGACGCCATTGTCATCGCGCCGGCAAGCGCCGATTTCCTCGCCAAGGTGGTCCATGGGCTCGCCGACGACTTGTTGAGCACGCTGTGCCTGGCGCGCGAGTGTCCCTTGCTGGCAGCGCCGGCGATGAATCGGCAGATGTGGGAGAACCCGGCCACGCAGCGGAATCTGGCTCAATTGCGCGCCGATGGCGTCGCGGTTCTGGGCCCCGCCGCCGGCGATCAAGCCTGTGGTGAGACCGGCATGGGGCGGACCCGGCTGTCGTGATCGCCGGCACCGCGGGCTCCGCGTCTCCAGCAGTCCCTCGGCCTGACTGATCGCGAAGTGGACGGGGTCTTCGGACCTCACACCGAGCGCGCCCTGGCCGACTGGCAGGCCGCCCGCGGTCTCCCGGTCACGAGCCGGGTGGATCGCGACTCTGGGCGTCGCTGGCCGCCGAGGCTCCCGGGGCCGGCCTCGAGCGCGACCCGCAGCCGTCGAGCCTCGGATCGCGGGACTTCCCGCGGCTCACTCCTCCGACCTTCGGCACACGGCGGCGAGCCTGGCCGTGAGCGCCGGCGCCAACGTCAAGGCGGTCCAGCGGATGCTCGGCCACGCCTCCGCAGCGATGACTCTGGACACCTACGCAGACCTCTTTCGACGACGACCTGGACGCAGTCGCGATCGCCCTCGGTGAGGCGGCATCGAAACAAGGTGTGGGCAATATGTGGGCACGGAGCCCCGAGTCCGAGTAACGCGAGAGGCGCCCGGTCCGCGTCTACCGCAGATCAGGCGCCTCTTCTCACCGGTCGGGGTGACAGGATTTGAACCTGCGCCCTCTTCGTCCCGAACGAAGCGCGCTACCAAGCTGCGCCACACCCCGGTTGAGCCCGCTCAGGATAGCCGAGCAGTAGCGCGGGACGAATCCGCGTCAGCGGGCCACGGAGCGCTCGAACAGCGTGGCCTCCGGGCGGCACGCGAATCGCACCGGCGCGTAGGTCGAGGTCCCCAGCCCGGCGCTCACGTGGAGCCAGGTCGACGCCGCGCCGCCGGGCTGGTCGGGGCGCAGTCCAGGCCAGCCGTGCAGGCCCTTTGCGCGGCCGCGGTGAGGTCGCAGTTGGTGACCAGGGCGCCGTAGCCGGGCAGGCAGAGCTGACCGCCGTGCGTGTGGCCGGCGAGGATGAGGTCGCAGCGGTCAGGTGCATCTGGTCGAGGACTCGCCGGTAGGGCGCGTGCGTGACGCCGAGGCGCACAACGGTCTCCGCGGCGGCTCCCTCGCCTCGGCCGGCTTCTCCCTGCGCCGACCCGTCCCCGCCGCGCCTGGGCGCGTTCGCCGCTCGCGTGCGCCGGTCACCCTCGCCGGGAACCGGTCACGATCGAGGTGCGGGTCGTCGACGCCGACGAGTCGAACGCACGCCGGCCACCGTCAGTACGTCGCGCCGGTTGGTGAGGTCCTTCCAGCCCGCGCCGTCATCCCCGCCGGCGAGCCCACCGTCGGCAGCGGGTTGGTGTCCGCGACGCCCTTCTCGCGGAGTCCGTCAGGAGGTAGCGCGACGGGTTCTTCGGCATCGGGCCGAAGTCGGGACAGACCTTGAACCTGTGCATCCTTGGCGGCGACCCGTTCGGTGCCGAGATCGACGCACTGCAAGGCAAGCTGGCGGCCGGTCGAAAGATCGCGTTGCAGCGCAAGGCCGTCAACGATTCTGTCCAGGACTGCCAGGTCGTGTTCGTCGCCGCAGCGGCCATGCATCGCTTGCCGCGCCTGCTGGCCAGCCTGGGTGGCAGCCCGGTGTTCGGCTTATTTCAATTAATCTTCGTGTTCTTCAAACTGATCGACTAATTCCTTGTTTGGTGGTCCAAATGCCACATATATCGCATAAGCCGTTAAAACGATCACACATACAGCAATAGTCACCGCGATCGAAGTTGCGTTTTCCATGAATTGAACCAATGATTTGAGTTATTCTTAATTACAATTATACTATTTTGTAACAATCCTTTTAAGAAGACAAAGTTATGTCACAACGTACTCGCTTCGTGATATCCTCAGACCCCTGAACTCAGAATACGGTAAGGTTTCTCGCGGTTGGGGAACCACCCCCCTTATGGCTGTGTTCATGGGCTTGTTCTTCTTGTATTTCTGGCTCATTATTCTCCAGTTGTACAACTCTTCCTTGATTCTTGATGGTGTCAACCTCAACTGGGGCGGCTAAT
>CAWGHV010000017.1:0-21611 GCA_963822375.1 uncultured beta proteobacterium
AACGACGCGCACCTGGAAACCCGCATCCTCCAGCTGGACCAGCGCCTCACGGCGCGGCTTGCCGATCAGCTCCGGCACCGCGACGAGTCGTTCGGCCGGCGGGCTCGACGGCGCTGGCACAGCCGCCGGCTTGGGCTGAACCGGCGCCGCGGCAACCGGTGGGGTGGGCGGGCTTGGCTTGGGAGAAGCAGGTGGGGCCGGCACAGGTTTCGCGGCCGCGGCGGGCGCGGGGACTGCCGCGGCCGGAGGTGGCGGCGCCTCGGCAGCGAGTTCGACCGCGCGTGCGCTCAGTGCGATTCGCAGCGGTGCGCTTGCGCCGCCGATCACCAGCGTCGCCTCATGCGATCCGGCCTTGCGCGGCCGGTAGCCGACGTGCACGGCGCATGTTGCGGAAGGATCGATGCGTTTCCCGCTGCAATCGTCGGCGGCGATGACGAACTCGGCGGCTGCCGCGCCTTCGAGTGTGACCGCGGCAGCGGCGCTGGCGCTGCCGCCGCGATTGTCGATGGTGATCTTGGATGCCTCGCCCGGCTCGCCCACCCGCTGCTTGGTGAATTCGAGGGTGCGCGGCGCGGCGACGAGTTCGGCGGGCGCGGGTGGCGGTGCCTCGCGCCCGGGTCGGAGCATGGCGACGATGCTACCGATGGCAAGCAGCAGCGCGGCGCCGACCCCCCATTTCCATAGGTTCGCGCGGGGAGGGACGGCCGGTGGCGGAGTGCCGATCGCCGCGGAAGGCGCACCTGATTCTTCGCGGGCCTTGGCGTCGGCTACGGACCTTGCATTGGATGCCCCGGCCGCTGCCTTGGGCTTGTCGCGCTCGAGTATCCGCTCCAGCGTGGCAATCAATTCGGCGCTCGAGCTGTCCCATTGCTTGTGGCTCAATTCGACCGCCTGGCGCCGCGCCAGCGACGCCAATTCCGTCGGCAGTTGATCGACGCGGGGCATCACCGCACCTTCCACCAGCACCGGTACGACGCGGATGCCACGCGCCAGCGCCGCCGCCGCTTCCAGGCGCACGAAATCCTCGGGGTCGTCGAGCCGGCGCCGGCCCGTCGTGTCGACGGCGCTCAGCCATTCATTGCCGATGATGACGATCAACACTTCGCACGAGCCGACCGCGCGTTCGATCGCATCGACGAAGTCGGTGCCCGGCTCGATGCCTTCGACATCCATGAACACGCGCTCGGCGCCGAAGCGCGCGGCGAGTCGGTCATAGAGCCGTCCGGCATAGCCGGCGGCGTCGTCGCGGCGGTAGCTGATGAAGATGCCGTTCATGCCTGGTCGGCGGCGCCAGCGCCGCAGCAGAGCCGGTTGAGCAGGCGCCGTGCCGGCTCGATCAATTCGCCTGCCGCCAAGCCGATCGGGCCGACGTCCTGGCCGACCAGCGCATCGGCCGCCGCGCCATGCAGGTATACGGCGCCTTGCAGCGCCGCCACCGCCGGCCAGTGCTGGGCGAGCAGGGCGCAGGCGATGCCTGAGAGCACATCGCCCATGCCGGCGCTGGCCATGCCCGGATTGCCGTTGGTGTTGATCCACCAGCGCCCGTCCGGCGCCGCGAGCACGCTGCCGCAGCCCTTGAGCACGGTGAGGCTGTTGAAACGCCGGGCCAGATCGAGCGCCGCGGCGATGCGATTCGCCTGCACCGCGGCGGTATCCCGGCCGAGCAGGCGTGCCGCCTCCGCGGGGTGGGGCGTGATCAGGGTCGGGGCAGCGCGGCGCGCCACCCAGCGCGCCAGGACGGAATGCGCGGCGACCAGATTGAGCGCGTCCGCGTCGAGCACCAGCGGCACCTCGCGCACGACCGCTTCGGCGAGCAGCGCGCGTGCCGCTTCGCTCTGGCCCAGTCCGGGGCCGACCGCGAGCACCGTGGCAAGGTCGAGCACGCTGCGCGGCGCGCGCAGCATCAGCTCCGGCTGTTGCACATCGTGTGCCGGCGCCTCGGGTGCGAGCAGGCCGACGAACATGCGGCCGGCACCCAGCTTGAGCGCCGCACGCCCCGCGAGTATCGCCGCGCCCACCATGCCCGCCGCCCCGCCGATGATGCCTGCATCGCCCATGAGCCCCTTATGGGAGTTCCTGAGGCGCGGTTTGGTCTGGGCCGCGAACAACCCCGGCGCGTTGGTGTAGCCCTCGGGCGCAGCGGCCCGCGCCAGCGGCAGATCGAGCTCATGCACGGTGATTCGGCCGCAGTGATCGGGCCCGTCGCGCGTCAGCAGGCCGGGCTTGAGCGCGATGAAGGTGACGGTGTGGGTGGCGCGCACGGCGGCGCCGAGCACGCCGCCGGTGTCGGCGTCGAGCCCGCTCGGAATGTCGATCGCGAGCACCGGGCAGCGCCGGCGATTCAGCCAGCGCACCCACTCCGCATAGCGGCCGTCGAGCGGCCGCGCCAGCCCGATGCCGAACAGGGCGTCGACCGCGAGCGCGGGCGGCTCATCGCCCTCTGGCGGTCTCGCCACCACCTCGGCGCCGCCGGCCTGCAAGGCCTCGAAGGCGTTGCGCGCATCGCTCGGCAGCCGTGCCGGATCGCCGGCGAACACGACGGTGACGGGAACTCCCGCCGCATGCAGCAGGCGTGCGACGACGGCGCCGTCGCCGCCGTTGTTGCCCGGCCCGGCGAGAATCAGCGTCTTGCCCGAGCGCCCGGCCAGCAGCCCCGAGGCAATGTCCGCCGCCGCGGCGCCGGCGCGCTCCATCAGCGGCGGGTCAGCCGTGGCGAGAAAGTCGGCCTCGACGGCGCGAATGCCTGCGCTGGTATAGATTGGTTGCGGAGTCATGGTCGTGATTGTAGTTCTTGCGACTGCCGAAGGTTGGGGTGAGCCAAAGGCGAATCCAACATCGTGCGAAAGCCGACGCAGCCGTTGGGGTTCGCTTTGCTCACCCCAACCTGCGCGGGGACACGTTTCGCGAATCGCCGTCACCCGATCATCCTTCCAGGCAGCCAGGTGACGATGCCGGGAAAGGCGTAGATCAGCCACACGGCGCAGACCATGAGGACGAAGAACGGCATCGCCTGGCGTGCGACGTAGGTCATCTGGCGCTGGGTCATTCCTTGCAACACGAACAGATTGAAGCCGATCGGCGGAGTGATCTGCGCCAGTTCCACCACCAGCACGACGTACACGCCGAACCAGATGAGGTCGATGTCGGCGGCCTGGATCGTCGGCAGCAGCACGGCGATGGTGAGCACGACCATCGATATGCCATCGAGAAAGCAGCCGAGGACGATGTAGAACATCATCATGCCGAGGAGCAGCATGAAGGGAGTGAGCCCGAGCCCGCCGATCCATTCGGCGAGGTGGCGCGGCAGCCCGACGTAGCCCATGGCCAGGCTGAGGAAGGCCGAGCCGGCGAGGATCAGCGCGATCATGCAATACAAGCGCGTGGCGCCCATCAAACTTTCGCCGAACGTGCGTCGCGTGAGGGAACCCTGGCTTGCTGATAGCAAGAGCGCGCCGACGACCCCGAGCGCGGCCGCTTCGGTTGCCGTGGCCAGACCGGTGTAGATCGACCCAAGGACAAGGCCGATCAGCAGCATCACCGGGATCAGGTGGCGCGCGGCGCGAACCTTCTGCATCAAGCCGATACTCGCGCCGGCGGCTGGGACGGCGCCCGGCTTCAGCAGCGCCCAGACACCGATGTAGCCCATGAACAGGCTCGCCAGCAGGATGCCGGGAATCACGCCGGCAATGAACAGCTTGGCGATGGAAACGTCGGCGGCGATGCCGTACACGATCATGATGATCGAGGGTGGGATCAGCAGGCCCAAGGTGCCGGCGCCGGCGAGCGTGCCGATTGCCATGCTTGTTGGGTAGCCACGCTTCTCCAGCTCGGGCAGTGTGATCTTGCCGATGGTGGCGCAGGTCGCGGCGGAAGAGCCGGAGACGGCAGCGAAGATCGCGCAGCCGAGCACATTGACATGGAGGAGCCGCCCCGGCAGCCGCTCCAGCCACGGCGCGAGGCCCTTGAACATGTTCTCGGACAGGCGCGTGCGAAACAGGATCTCGCCCATCCACAGAAACATCGGCAGCGCGGTAAGCGTCCACGAGGAGGCGGTGCCCCAGATGGTTACCGCCATCGCGTCGCCCACCGGGCGGGCGGTGAATATCTCCATCGCCAGCCAGCCCACGCCGAGCAGCGTCAGCCCGATCCAGATGCCGCTGCCGAGCAGAACGAAGAGCGCGACGATGAGGGTCGCGGTGATCAACAGGTCCATGCGTTCGGCTGGTGTGAAGCCGCCTGTCTATTCACGCACTACCTTTTCCGCTCGGCGAGCGCGAACAGCTCATCCACCATGGCGACCAGCAGGACGATGCTGCCGAACGCCATCACCAGTTGTGGAATCCACAGCGGCGTAGCGTCGGTGCCCTGCGAGATGTCGTTGAAGGCGTGGGACTGCCAAACCAGGCGGGTGCTGTAGAACGCCAGCAAGGCGGCAAGCAACGCACCCGCGATGTGGCACCACAAGTTCAGCCAGTGCTTGAGCCGCGGCCCCACGTGCTCCAGGACAAGCGTGACGCGGATATGCTCGCCGCGCCTCAGGGTGTGCGCCAGCGCCAGGAACGCGGCGCCCGCCATGCAATAGCCGGCATAGGCGTCGGTGCCGCTCACGTAGAAATTGAGCAGGCGGCCGACGATGCTGAGCAGGATAGCCGCCAGCACGCCGACCATGAAAAACGCCGCCAGGTAAGCGGCGGCGTCGTAGAGGCGATCGAGCCACGCGCGCATCGGGCGCCGTTACATTTTGTTGAACGCGTCGAGGATCCTCTGGCCATCGGGGCCGGCCTTCTGCGCCCACTCCGAAATCATCGTCGCGCCGACCTTCTTCATGTCGGCCTTCAGCGTCGCGGGCGGCGCGACGACCTTCATACCGTTCTTCCCCAGTTGCTCCAAGTACCAGCGGGTCTTGTCCTCGGAGAGTTTCCAGCCGCGCGTCTCGGCGTCGGCAGCGGCCTTGAGCACCGCTTGCTGCGCCGGCTTGTCGAGCGCATCGAAGGCGGATTGGTTGACGATGACCGCGTTCTTGGGGAGCCAGGCCTGGGTGTCGTAGAAAAACTTGATCTGTTCCCACACCTTCGAGTCGTAGCCGGTGGCGCCCGAGGTCATGAACGACTCGACCACGCCGGTGGCGAGCGCCTGCGAAAGCTCGGCCGCCTGGACGGTGACCGGCTGCGCGCCGACCAGCTCGGCGATGCGCGACGTGGCGGGATTGTAGGCGCGCCACTTGGCGCCCTTGAGGTCGGCGGCGGCGTTGATCTCCCGATTGATGAAGATGCCCTGCGGCGGCCAGGGAATCGAGTAGAGGAGCTTCATGCCCTGCTTGGCAAGGCGTTGTTCGATGGCCGGCTTGGAGGCCTTCCACAGTTTGAGTGATTCGGCATAGCTGGTGGCGAGGAAGGGCACCGAGTCCACGCCATACACCGCGTCCTCGTTGGCGAAGTTGGACAGCAGAACCTCGCCGATTTGCGCCTGGCCGCCCTGCACCGCGCGCTTGATCTCGTTGGCCTTGAACAGCGATCCGCCCGGATGGATTTGCAGTCTGAGCTTGCCGGCGGTGGCTTTGTCGATGTCGTCGGCGAACTGCTGGATGTTCTCGGTGTGGAAATTGTTCACCGGATAGCCTGTAGGCATATCCCACTTGGTCTGCGCCACGGCGGCGAAGCTGGCGCAGAGGGCTGTCGCGGCGACCAGGAAGCTGGTTATTCTCATTGTCTCCTCCGTTACTTGGGGTGTGCGCGGCACGTTAATCAGCGCGCAGGCCTTTGTCAATCGATCGCGATTCGGAGCACAATCCGAGCGGCGCGCCCTGGTGCCGGCGGCAGCGCGCGGCGTCGTAGGAGCGGCGTCCCCGCCGCGAATCGGCGGCGGCTTCGCGTCGGCATCGTTCGCGGCCGGGAGGGCCGCTCCGACGATGTTGGTGGCAGACGGGGGAGGACAGTGTCGAGCTTGGGCTGGGAATTCTGGATCGACCGTGGCGGCACCTTCACCGATATCGTGGCGCGGCGGCCGGACGGGAGCCTGGCGACGCACAAGCTGCTGTCGGAGGATCCGGCGCGTTACGACGATGCGGCGCTCGCGGGTATCCGCGACCTGCTCGGCGTGGCGCGCGATGCGCCGATTCCGCTCGAGCGCATCGAAGCGCTCAAGATGGGCACCACGGTCGCCACCAACGCGCTGCTCGAGCGCAAGGGCGAGCCGACCGCGCTCTTCATCACCCGCGGATTCGCCGACCTGCTGCGCATCGGCTACCAGAACCGGCCGCGCCTGTTCGATCGGCACATCGTGCTGCCCGAGCTGCTCTACACGCGCGTGGAGGAGATCGACGAGCGCTTTTCGGCTCAGGGCGATGTGCTCCGAGCGCTCGACGAGGACGCTGCGCGGGACAAGCTGCGAAGCGCCTTCGATGCCGGATTCCGCGCCTGCGCGATCGCCTTCATGCACGGCTATCGCTACCCGCGGCACGAAGCGCGCGTCGCTGCAACTCGCGCGCGAGGTGGGTTATGACCAGGTCTCCGCCTCGTTCGAAGTCAGTCCGCTGATGAAGCTGGTGTCGCGCGGCGACACCACCGTCGTCGATGCCTATCTCTCGCCGATTCTGCGCCGCTATGTCGATCGGGTGGCGCGCGATCTGGGCGGCGTGCGGCTGATGTTCATGCAGTCGAACGGCGGGCTCACCGGCGCCGACCGGTTTCAAGGCAAGGACAGCATCCTCTCCGGCCCCGCCGGCGGGATCGTCGGCATGGTGCGCACCGCGCAGGCGGCGGGCCATTCGCGTCTGATCGGTTTCGACATGGGCGGCACCTCGACCGACGTTTCGCACTTCAACGCCGAACAAGAGGAGGGCTACGAGCGCGCGTTCGAGACCCTGGTCGCCGGCGTGCGCATGCGCTCCCCGATGCTGCAGCATTCACACCGTCGCGGCGGGCGGCGGTTCGCTGCTGCACTTCGACGGTGCCAAGTACCGGGTCGGCCCGGACTCGGCCGGCGCCCATCCGGGCCCGGCCTGTTACCGCAACGGCGGCCCGCTCACCGTCACCGATTGCAACGTCATGCTGGGCAAGATCCAGCCGGCGTTCTTTCCGCAGGTGTTCGGCGGCGGCGATCAGGCACTCGACGCCGAGGCCGTGCGCGACAAGTTCGCCGCGCTGGCCGCCGAGATCCGGCGCTCCACGGGCGACCCGCGTACGCCCGAGCAGGTGGCGGCGGGCTTCGTCGACATCGCGGTCGCCAACATGGCCAACGCGATCAAGAAGATCTCGGTGCAGCGCGGCTACGATGTCACGAAATACACGCTGGTCTGCTTCGGCGGCGCGGCGGGGCAGCACGCGTGCCTGGTCGCCGATGCGCTGGGCATGACCTCGGTGCTGCTGCACCCGCTCGCCGGCGTGCTCTCGGCCTACGGCATGGGCTTGGCCGACATCACCGCGATGCGCGAAAAAAGCGTCGAGCTGCGACTGGAAGAGGCGAGCTTGTCTTGCTGCAATGGCGTGCTCGCCGAACTCGGCGAAGCGGCGCAGGCGCAGGTACTGGCGCAGGGCGTCTCGGCGCAGCGCCTGGCGACGATCCATCGCGCGCACTTGCGCTACGAGGGCACCGACTCGGCGCTGGTGGTCGACTACGGCAGCGCGTCCGACATGCGCGCGCGCTTCGAGGCGGCTTACAGCCAGCGCTACAGCTTTCTCATGCCCGACAAGGCGATCGTCATCGAGGCGCTGTCGGTCGAGGCGATCGGTGCGGCGGGGGCGCAGGTTGTGGGAGCGGGATTTGTAGGAGCGGCCTCCAGGCCGCAATTAGGCGATCCCGCTCCACAACGGCTCGTTCGCGGCCTGGAGGCCGCTCCTACGAGAGCCGTTCGCGACGAGGACGCCGCTCCCAACGAGGCCGCTCCTACCACTAGGCCGGCCGCATCGGCGTCGATGTTCGCCGCAGGCGAATGGCGCGATACCCCGGTGTTCCGCCGCGAAGCACTTTGTCCCGGCATGCGCATCGCCGGCCCGGCCATCGTCTCCGACGCCAATTCGACCACCGTCATCGAGCCCGAATGGCAGGCCGACATCCTGGCGGGCGGCGAGTTACTTCTGACGCGCGCCGTGGCGCGCTCGGTCACCTATGCGATCGGCACCCGTGCCGATCCGGTGATGCTGGAAGTCTTCAACAATCTGTTCATGTCGATTGCCGAGCAGATGGGGGCGACGCTGGCGAACACCGCCTATTCGGTGAACATCAAGGAGCGGCTCGACTTTTCCTGCGCCCTGTTCGACGCGCCCGGCAATCTGATCGCCAATGCGCCCCACATGCCGGTTCATCTGGGCTCGATGGGCGAGAGCATCAAGACGGTGCTGCGCAAGAATGCCAGCCAGATGCGGCCGGGCGACACCTACGTGCTCAACGACCCCTACAACGGCGGCACGCATCTGCCCGACGTCACCGTCGTCACGCCGGTGTTCGACGATGCGGGCGAAGAACTTTTGTTCTTCGTCGCCGCGCGCGGCCACCACGCCGACATCGGCGGGCTCACGCCCGGGTCGATGCCGCCCGCTTCGCGCGAAGTGGACGAGGAAGGCGTGTTACTCGACAACTTCAAGCTGGTCGAGGGTGGGCGCATGCGCGAGCAGGCGCTGCGCGCCTTGCTCGGCGGCGCCCGCTACCCGGCGCGCAATCCGGACCAGAACATCGCCGATCTGCGCGCCCAGATCGCCGCCAACGAGAAAGGCGTTCAGGAGCTGCGGCGCGTGGTGCGCGAGTTCGGTATCGACGTCGTGCGCGCCTACATGCAGCACGTGCAGGACAATGCGGAAGAGGCGGTGCGGCGGGTGATCGGCGTGCTTAAGGACGGAGCCTTCGCCTACGAGATGGACAACGGCGCCGTGGTTCGCGTGGCGATCCGCATCGGCGCCGACCGGCGCGGCGCCGAGATCGACTTCAGCGGCACCTCGGCGCAACTGGCCGACAACTTCAATGCGCCGGCGGCGGTGTGCATGGCGGCGGTGCTCTACGTCTTTCGCACGTTGGTGGATGACGACATACCAATGAACGCCGGGTGCCTCAAACCCTTGAAGGTCATCATCCCCGAGGGTTCGATGCTGAGTCCGCGCTATCCGGCCGCGACCGTGGCGGGCAACGTCGAAACCTCGCAGTGCATCACCGACGCGCTCTACGGCGCCCTCGGCGTGCTTGCCGCGGCGCAGGGCACGATGAACAACTTCACCTTCGGCAACGCCCGCCATCAATATTACGAAACCATAGGCGGCGGGGCCGGCGCGAGCGCGGACTTCGACGGCGCGGATGCCGTCCATACCCACATGACGAACTCGCGCCTGACCGACCCGGAAGTGTTGGAGTGGCGATTTCCCGTCGTGCTCGAGCGCTTCGCCATCCGCCGCGGCAGCGGCGGCGCAGGGCGGCGCCGCGGTGGCGACGGCATCGTGCGCCGCGTCCGTTTTCGTGAGGCGATGTCCGCCTCGATCCTGGCGAACCGCCGCCGTGTCGCGCCGTTCGGGCTGGCCGGCGGCGGGGCGGGCCAGGCGGGGCGCAGCTACGTCGTGCGCACCGACGGCAGCCAACTCGAACTCGGCGCGGGCGCGTCGGTGGAGATGGAGCCGGGTGATGTGTTCGTCATCGAAACACCCGGCGGCGGCGGATTCGGCGCGCCGACCTACTAAGGGGACTAGGCCCGTTGACATTCCGTCGCGCCCGCCGGGGGAATGTTCAACAGGCCCTAGGGATGTGCCGCGGCGCTTGCGCGGCAGCTACCGATACACGAGCACCGGGATCTTGGAGTGCGTCAGCACCTTCTGCGTCTCGCTGCCGAGCAGCAGGCCGGTAATCCCGCGGCGGCCGTGCGAGGCCATGAATATCAGGTCGCAGCCGCGCTCGCTCGCGGCGGCGATGATCGCTTCGTAAGGCGAGTCATCGGTGGCGTCGGCGCCTTCGGCAGCGACGCCGGCCGCGGCAGCTTGATCGAGCGCGGCTTTGAGCACTTCGCGCGCCTGGTTCTCGGTCATTTGGGCGAATTTCTCCGGCGACGCCGGGTCGATCAACGCCCCCTCGCCGTAGTAGGCAATCGGGTACTCGGCTTTGGCGAAGAAAAACGTGATGCGCGCACCGGTTTCCTTGGCGAAATCGATTGCTTTGCCGACCGCTACGGCCGAGAGCGTGGAGCCGTCGGTCGGAACGAGTATGTGCTTGAACATGTTGGCCTCCCTCGTCGTGACGAGCGTCAGACCGCCAGCGTGCGGCTCAGGCATCTGCCACTTCCGCCTTCCGGACACACACTCAGCGCGACCTCACTTCAACAATAGCACTCGGGGACGCGGCCTGCCTGGATTCGTGCCGCTCATGCCATACTGGCCGCGATGAAAGCGCCCTTTTGTTTCGTGCTGATGCCATTCGGGCGCAAGCCCGGCAGCGCCGGCGCGACGATCGACTTCGATGCCGTGTACGCGGAGCTGATCCTGCCTGCACTTGTCGAGTGCGCGCTGGAACCGTTGCGTGCCGGCGGCCCCCTTCAGCCGAGCAGCGCGGAGCGCTTGATGCTGTGCGACTACGCCGTGGTCGGCCTCGGCGCTGCGGATGCTGGCTTGTACTACGCGGCGGGAATGCGCGCCGCGCTCAAGCCTTCGAGCACAGTGCTTCTGTGCCCCGAGGGGTCGGAACGTATGGTCGCCGACGCGGCGGCGCTTCACTACAGGCTCGGCGGCGAGGGCAAGCCGGCGAATCCGAGCGGCGATCGCGGGGCGCTCGTGGGGCAGCTGCGGGCGGCGCGTGCCAATCGCGAGCACGGGTCCATCTACCAGATCGTCGAACGCTTTCCGGAAATCCAGCGCTTGAAGACCGATGTTCTTCGCAGCCGCGTTCACTACGCGCCCGGCATCAAGGAGCGCTTGCTGGGCGCCCGTGGCCGGGGTCTCGAGGCGGTGCGCGCGGTGCACGCCGAGATCGAGTTAGAGGCGGGCGACATCATTGATGCGCCGGCCGCGGTGGTCGTGGACCTGTATTTGTCGTATCGCGCGGTCAGCGGCTGGAACGACATGATTGCGTTGGCCGGCGCGATGTCCAAGCCGCTCGCCGCGACTCCTCTGGTGCGCGAGCAGCTCGGCCTGGCGCTCAACCGCGCGGGGCGCGGCGAGGAGGCGCAGCGCGTGATCGAGCAGGTGCTGGCTGAACACGGGCCGTCGTCCGAGACTTGCGCCATTCTCGGGCGAGTGTTCAAGGATCGCTGGGAGCAGGCGCTCGAGGCCGGCGACGGCGACACGGTGCGCGGCCTGCTGGGTCGGGCGATCGAAGCTTACCTGCGCGGCTTCGAGGCCGATTGGCGCGACGCTTTCCCCGGCGTCAACGCGGTGACGCTGATGGAGCTTGCCGATCCGCCCGATCCGCGCCGCCACGCATTGATGCCTGTCGTCGCCTACGCGGCGGATAGGCGTATCGCCGCCGGCGTCGCGGACTACTGGGATCATGCGACCTGCATCGAACTTGCCGTGCTGAGCCGCGACGAGGCGGCGGCGACGGCGGCGTTGGCCAACGCGCTCGCGGCGGTGCGCGAGGACTGGGAACCCGAGGCCACCGCGCGCAACCTGCGTCTCATCCGTCATGCGCGGGCAGTGCGCGGAGAAGCGCTGCCCTGGGCGCTGAGCGTGGAGCGGCAACTCGACCGACGCGCCGGTAACGGCACCATCGGGTGAGGCCCTTGCGCACGCTGGGGGTTTAACGTGGATCAAGGGAATGAAGCGTTCGGCTGTTATGCTGCGCAAGCTGCCCGACACAGGATCTCGACGATGATCGCGAGCCCATTGCCAGCGTTGAACATCAAGGGTAAGGAACTGCTGCCCGTGGTCCAGGGCGGCATGGGCGTCGGCGTTTCCGCCCATCGTCTCGCTGGGAACGTGGCCCGGTTGAACGCAGTGGGGACGATCGCCAGCATCGACCTGCGCCGGCTCCACCCGGACCTGATGGAACAGACCGGACGCTCGCGCGACAAGGACAGCATCGATGGCGCGAACCGCATCGCGCTGGAGCGCGAAATCGCCGCCGCACTGGAACTCGCGGCGGGGCAGGGGCTGGTGGCGGTCAATGTCATGCGCGCGGTGACCGACTATGCGGCCTATGTGCGCCATGCGTGTGCCGGCGGGGCAGGCGCGATCGTAATGGGCGCCGGGCTGCCGCTCGATCTTCCCGATCTGACGCGCGAGTATCCGGGCGTCGCGCTGGTGCCGATACTCTCGGATGTGCGCGGCGTGCAGTTGCTGATCAGGAAGTGGCTGCGCAAGGATTGCCTGCCCGACGCCATCGTCATCGAACATCCACGCTATGCGGGTGGACATCTGGGCGCCGCGAATGCGGCGGACGTTGACGATCCGCGCTTCGATTTCGCGGCGGTCATTCCCGGCGTGCTCCAGGTGTTCAAGGAGCTTGGCCTGGAGAGCGAGCGGATTCCGCTGATCGCCGCCGGCGGCGTCAATAGCCACGAGAAGGTCCGCGGCATGCTGGCGCTCGGCGCCGCCGCGGTGCAGGTCGGCACCGCCTTCGCGGTCACGCAGGAGGGCGACGCGCACGACAATTTCAAACGCGTGCTGGCCGAGGCGAAAGAGGAGGACATCGTCACCTTCATGAGCGTGGCCGGTTTGCCGGCGCGCGCGGTCAAGACGCCGTGGCTGGTCAACTACCTCAAGCGCGAGTCCAAACTGCAGGCCAATGCCACGCACACGCGGCGCTGCACGCTCAATTGGGATTGCCTCTTGCAGTGCGGCCTGCGCGACGGGCTGCCCAAAGCCGGCCAGTTCTGTATCGACAGCCAACTGGCGGCGGCGGTGCGCGGCGATCTGGAGAAGGGGCTGTTCTTTCGCGGCGCCGAGTCGCTGCCATTCGGGTCGGCCATTCGCCCGGTGCGCGAGTTGGTTCGCTATCTCGTCACCGGTGAAATGCCGATCGGGTTGGCGGCCTGAACTTCGGGGCTTGACCGCGGTCAAGGAGCGTGGTGCAAACCGGCGCCACCATCAAAGCAGTTGAATTCGATAGCGGAGTAGAGAAGAAGTATGGGCGCCATCAGCGAGCGCATGCAGCAGCACCACAAACACTGCGACGAGCAGTTCGCCGCGGCCGAGGAGGCCGTCCATGGCGGCCAATGGGCCGCGGCCGAGCGCGCGTTTTCGGCATTCGTCGATGACCTGGAAGGGCACTTCGATGCCGAAGAGAATCTCCTTTTCACTGCCTTCGAGCGGCGCACCGGCATGTCCGGCGGCCCGACTCAAGTGATGCGCCTGGAGCACGGTCAGATGCGCGGTCTCATGGACCAGATGCGCGCGAGCGTCGAGGCACGCGACGCGGGTGCGTTCGCCGGGGCCGCGGAAACGTTGCTGATCCTGATGCAGCAGCACAACCTGAAGGAAGAGAACATCCTGTATCCGATGTGCGACCAATCCCTGCAGGGCGACGTCGGGTTGCTGGGCGAGCTCGATCAGGCGCTGCGGGCGCCGCTCGGTTGATGCTGGAAGCGAAGGTCATCGATGCGCGCGGGATGTTGCCGCCGGAACCGCTCGAACTCACTCTGGCGGCACTCGACGACCTGCGAATTGGGGGCGAGATCTTGCTGCTGCTCTACCGCGAGCCGTTTCCGCTCTACGACATCTTGCGTCGCAACGGCTACAGCCATCGCACCGAGAGCCGGCCAGACGGAACGGTAGAAGTCCACATCACCCACGCTGTTTGATGCCCGCGTCGCTCTCGTTCGACCAGGCACCGCCGATCTCGGTGCCGTTGCGCTTCTTTCTCACCGCTCCTCTTTTCGGTGTTGCCGCGGGTGTGCTCCTGGCCGTCGAAGGCGGCGCCGT
This sequence comes from uncultured beta proteobacterium, assembly GCA_963822375.1. Classification (GTDB taxonomy): domain Bacteria; phylum Pseudomonadota; class Gammaproteobacteria; order Burkholderiales; family Rhodocyclaceae; genus CAWGHV01. The sequence continues at coordinate 13,827 of CAWGHV010000017.1, forward strand.
GTTCGATTCGCGCTGGCAGCCCAGCGTGCTTGCGCTCACCCATCTGATGACAGTCGGCTTCATGCTGACGAACATGTGCGGCGCGCTGCTGCAAGTGTTGCCGGTGGCGGCAGGGGCGAACGTCTGGCGCCCCCGGCTGACGGCGTGGGTGACGCATGTCGGTCTAGTGGCGGGAACGTCGTTGCTGGTCGCCGGTCTGCTTTCGGGCGTCGCAATGTTCCTCCAGATTGCCGGGCCCCTGCTCGGCGCGACGCTGGCGTTCTACGTCGCCGTGGTCATGACCGGGCTGCTGCGCACGTCGGCGCGCGGCGCCACGGTGCTCGCGCTGCGCCTCGCGGGCGCCGGGCTGTTCGTCACCGCCGGCCTGGGCGTCGCGCTGGCAGCCGCATTCGCGTGGCCGCTGCCGTTGCCGCTGCCGGTGCTCACTTCTTTGCATGCGGTGTGGGGCCTGCTGGGTTGGAGCCTGATGCTGGTCGCGGGTGTGGCCTACCTGGTGGTGCCGATGTTTCAACTTACGCCGCCTTATCCGCTGAACTTCGCGCGCGCGTGGCCGCTGGCTCTGTCTGGCGCCTGCATCGTCTGGTCCGCCGCGGAGTTCGCCGCGCCCGCCGGCGCCGTGGGCATGATCGCCGGCATCGCGCTGGCCGGCCTCGGCGCGGCGTTCGGCGTGCTGACGCTGCGCTTGCAACAGCAGCGCCGCCGCAAGGTCACCGACGCGACCTTCCTGTTCTGGCGCGTTGCCATGGCGAGCCTGATCGCGGCATCGATGCTCGGCGGCGTCCGCTTGTTCTTGCCCGTCGGCGCAAGCGCCGCCGCGGTCGAGTTCCTGATCGGGGTGCTGCTGATCGGCGGCACGTTCACCGCGGTCATCAACGGGATGCTCTACAAGATCGTACCGTTCATCAGTTGGCTTCACCTTCAGCGTGTGCTGGCGACGCCGCCGAACATGGCCCAGATGATTCCCGAGCGCATGATGCGGCGCCAGCTACAGGCGTACCTCGCCGCGCTCGGCTTGCTCATGGCAAGCGTCCTGCTGCCTTCGCTCGCGTGGGTTGCCGGCCTGCTGTTCGCCGCTTCGTTCGCCTGGCTGGGGTGGAACCTGATCGGCGCGGCGCGTCTCTACGCACGGCACGCCAACGGATCGGTGCGCGCGGTCCAGGCGGCGGCTCAAAGCTGATGCTCGCGCAGCCGTGCCAGATCCGGAATCGAGATTTGTCTTCCTTGAACGCCCACCAGGCCGGCACCGATCAGCTCATGCAAAATGCGCGAGAGCGTCTCGGGCGTGAGGTTGAGCCGCGAGGCGATGACTTGCTTGCTGGTAGGCAACTCGATGATCAGACTGCCGCTTGCCGGGTCGGCGCTTTCCGCGTGCTGCAACAAGTAGCCGATCACGCGTTGCGTGCTGGAGCGCAGCGAGTAAGCCTCGACGTCGCGCACCAGCGCATGCAGACGCATCGACAGCCCGGCGAGCATGTTGCGCGCGAAAGAAGGGTCGCAATCCACCAATTCGAACACGGCGGCGCTGGCGATATGCAGAAGCAGCGTGTCGGTCAGGGCATCGGCGAAGACCGGGTAGGGGCGGTCGAGGAAGACCACCGCCTCGCCGAACGTCTGGTACTGACCGACGATCTCGACCACCTTCTCGTTGCCCTGCTCGGAGGGGAAGGCGAGCTTGATCTGGCCGAAGACGACGACATAGAAGCCGCGCGCCGGGTCGCCCTTTTGGAACAGCATCTCGCCGCGCGCCAGGCGCCGCTCGCGCGTCGCCGCGGCGACGTGGGCGACCTGCGCCGCGTTCGCCGCATGGAACAGCGGCAAGCGCCGGAGGACGGCGGGTATATCGACTCGTTCCGGATGCATCGCGGGGCGGTCCGAGGGCGTAAGAATAGTTGTATGGAGCGGCCGATGCCGCCTAGTCTCCTGCGACTCGGCACGCACGATAACACGGGATCGCGCGACCGGCAGACGCGGGCGGAATCGAGATGAACGATCGCGCCGGACTGCGTCTGGCGAGCTTGCCGGTGCTCTTTCAAGCGCCGCACCGCATCCTGTTCTTGGCGGGGGCGACGCAGATCTTGCTAGCACTGGGATGGTGGGCGATATTGCTCGCCGAACGGGCGGGAATTCTTCCCTTCGCTTGGGTGGCTGGACTACACGGGCCGCCCGGCTGGCCGGCCTCGTGGACCCACGGCGCGCTCATGATCTATGGCGTGTTTCCGCTGTTCATGGCCGGTTTCCTCATGACCGCGATGCCGCGCTGGCAGAATGCGCCGCCGGTCGCTGCGGGCGCCTATCTTGCGGCGGCAACGTTGCAGATTGCTGGGTGGTTGCTGTTCTATCTCGGGCTCGCCGTCGCGGCCGTGCTGCCGCTGGCGTGGCTGCTGATACTCGCGGGTTGGCTGGTGGCGGCCGTGGTGCTGGCGCGCGTCGCCAGGAATCCGCATCCGGATCGGCGCCACGCCCGGCTCTGTGTGCTGGCGCTCGCCTTCGGCACGCTCGGCGTCGCCGCTATCGCTGTCTATACGTGGGGCGGCCCGGCGTGGCTGGTGCCGTTCGCGCTCGCCATCGGCATCTGGGGCTGCCTGGCACCGATCTTCGCGGTGGTGAGCCACCGCATGATCCCGTTCTTCTCCAGCGTCGTGATTCCGAAGTACGAAGTGGTGCGCCCGTACTGGGCGCTCTACGTCCTGCTTGGCGCGTTCCTGGCGCACGGTGCGCTTCAGCTCGCGGATGCGCAGCGCTGGCTGTGGCTCGCCGACCTGCCCGCGGCGGCGGTGGCGCTGGCGTTGACCCGCGCCTGGAAGCTGCGCCGGAGCTTCGATGTGAGGCTGCTGGCGATGCTGCATATCGGTTTCTGCTGGCTCTGGGTCGCCATGGGACTCTCCGCGGCACAGAGCCTCGCCGCGCTGCTCGGCTTCGCGGCGCTCGGATTCGCCCCGCTCCATGCGCTGAGCATCGGTTACTTCAGCGCTACGCTGCTCGGCATGGCTTCGCGCGTGACGCTCGGTCACTCCGGCCGCGATCTGGCTGCGGACCGGGCGACCTGGCTCGTCTTCCTGGCTCTGCAAGCGGTGGCGGTGGTGCGGATAGCGGCGGAGTTCGGCGGCACTGCCTCGGCCCATCTCCTGCTCGCCAGCGCGCTCGGCTGGCTGGGCTGCTTCGCCGTCTGGTATCGGCGCTACGCGCCGATGTATTGGCGAGCGCGCAGCGACGGCCGGCCCGGTTGATGTTGACGACTTATTGGGTGCTCAAGTACGTACATGTCGGCTGCGTCGTCGCCAGCGGTTCGGGCTTCTTCGTGCGCGGCCTGTGGATGCTGTCGGATTCCCCGCTGCTGAACCGGCGCTGGGTCAAGATCGTGCCGCACGTCATCGACACGCTGCTGTTGCTCAGCGCCATCGGGCTGGCACTCGTGTTGCGCCAATACCCCTTCGAGGCTGGCTGGATAACGGCGAAGGTGCTGGGACTGCTCGCCTACATCGGATTCGGGATGATCGCGCTGCGCCGCGGGTCAACCAAAACCATACGCGCCGCATGCTGGGTGCTGGCGCTGGGTGCCTTCGCCTACATCGTTTCGGTGGCGCTGACGCGCGATGCGCGCGGACTATTCGCGGGGCTGTGATCAGGCCTGACGGTGGTGGAGGATGCGTTTCAATCCGGGGATGTCGAGTATCCGGATATGCCGCTGCTGCACGCTGATCAAGCTTTCGTCGTGGAACCTGGAGAAAGCACGGCTCACCGTTTCCAGCTTGAGGCCGAGGTAGGAGCCGATTTCCTCTCGCGTCATGCGCAAGTGGAACTCGGCGGAGGAATAGCCGCGAGCGAGGAAGCGCTGCGACATGTTGAGCAGGAAGGCGGCGAGACGCTCTTCGGCGCGCATGGTGCCAAGCAGCATCATGACCCCATGCTCGCGTACGATCTCGCGGCTCATCACCTTGTGGAAATGGTGCTGTAGCGCCTCGACCTCGCGGCTCAAGCTCTCCAGCTCGGCGAAGGGGATCACGCAGACGTCGCTATCTTCGAGCGCGACGGCATTGCAGGTGTGGGCCTCGGCGCTGATGCCGTCCATCCCGAGGATCTCGCCCGCCATCTGAAAACCGGTGACCTGGTCGCGCCCGTCCTCGAGCAGTACGTCGGTCTTGAAGAAGCCGGTGCGAATGGCGTAGATCGCCTCGAACTTGTCGCCTGCGCGATAGAGGTGGTGCTGGCGCTTCACCCGCCGCCGGGTGCCGACGAGTTCATCCAGACGGAATATCTCGGCTTCGCTCAGGCCATAGGGCAGATCAAAACCACTGTGTCAGCAAGGCATGGGAAGGTGACGCTTGCAGGTCGGCCTGACGCCAACCCCTCGTGAGCCCGGAGACCGGCCCGCAACACACAGCCCGCATTTTGTGCGTCGCTGAACATAACAAACCCGCGGTGGGCGGGCGCTGTTCGAACCTCTGCGAGCCCGACCCGCAGGGGTTTTCATGCGCTCGATTCACCCACTGACACTCCAGAGGGAAGCGCCATGTCGATCATCAGCAGCACCGGCAGCAACACGGACAAAATCGTCAGCACCACCACCCTGAGCCAACGCCTGAGCGCTGCGATCTTCGCGTCGATCCTCGGCGCCAGCCTGGTCTACTTCGCCGGTTTCTCGCACATCGAGGCGGTGCACAACGCCGCTCACGATACCCGTCACAGCGCCGCGTTCCCGTGCCACTGAGACCTGCCGACATGATCAAGCGTATTGCGCAAACCGCAGGTTTCACCGGCCTGCTGGCCGCCCTGCTCCTCACTCTGCTGCAAAGCTTCTGGGTTTCACCGCTGATTATTCAGGCTGAAACCTACGAGAAAGCCGAGCCGGTGGCTGTTCATGAACACGCCGAAGGCGCCATGGCCGGCCACACCCACGATGCCGAAGCCTGGGAGCCGGAAGACGGCTGGCAGCGCGTGGTATCGACCACAGGCGGCAATCTGGTGGTGGCTGTCGGTTTCGCCCTGATGCTCGCGGGCCTCTACACCCTGCGCGCGCCGACCAAAACCTCGCAAGGCCTGCTCTGGGGTCTGGCCGGTTACGCGACCTTCGTCCTCGCGCCAACCCTGGGCCTGCCGCCCGAGTTGCCGGGCACCGCTGCCGCTGATCTGGCCTCGCGACAAATGTGGTGGATCGGCACGGCCGCTTCGACCGCTGTCGGCCTGTCGCTGATCGTGTTCAGCCGTCACTGGCTGATGAAGATCCTTGGTGTGGCCATCCTCGCCGTGCCGCACGTGATCGGCGCGCCGCAGCCGCAAGTGCATTCGATGCTCGCGCCGGAAGCACTGGAAGCCCAGTTCAAAATCGCTTCGCAGCTGACCAACGTAGTGTTCTGGCTGGCCCTGGGCCTGATCAGCGCCTGGTTGTTCCGCCGCAAAAGCGATGGTCAATACCACGCATGACCGATGACAGCGCAGTGCCGACCTTCGTGATCGGCCTGGGCTGCCAGCGCGGCTGCCCGGCCAGCACGCTGCGCGCATTGCTTGACCAAGCCTTACAGGCACACCGAATCGAGCTGCAAGCGGTCAAGGCGTTGGCCAGCATCGACTTGAAGCGCGACGAGCCAGGGCTGCAAGAACTTGCCGCGCAACTGGCCCTGCCCTTGCTGTACTTCAGCAGCGAGGAATTGGCCACTTATCAGCAACGACTCAGTCACCATTCGCAAATCGCCTTCGAACGCACCGGTTGCTACGGCGTCGCCGAAAGTGCCGGCACTGGCCCTCGCCGAACAGTTGATTCAGGCACCGGCAAAACTGCTGATTTCCCGGCAGAAATACGCCCAGGCCACGTTGGCATTGGCCGGCGCGGCGTAAAATCCCGATAATCCCCGCCATTGATCATGAGCAATCTTCATCTGAAGCGTTGTTGCACCTCTTTTCCACAGGATTCAACGATGACCGTCTACTTCATCGGCGCCGGCCCCGGCGACCCGGAATTGATCACCGTCAAAGGCCAGCGGCTGATCCGCAGTTGCCCGGTGATTATCTACGCAGGTTCGCTGGTGCCGGCAGCGGTGCTCGACGGCCATCAAGCCGAGACGGTGGTCAACAGCGCTGAGCTGCACCTCGAACAGATCATCGAACTGATCAAGACCGCGCATGCCAACGGCCAGGATGTGGCGCGGGTGCATTCCGGCGATCCGAGTCTGTATGGCGCGATTGGCGAGCAGATTCGCTATCTGCGTGAGCTGGATATTCCGTTCGAGATCATTCCCGGAGTGACCGCGACCGCTGCGTGTGCGGCGTTGCTTGGGCGCGGAACTGACGCTGCCGGACGTGTCGCAGAGCGTGATTCTGACCCGCTACGCCGATAAAACCGCCATGCCGGCCGGTGAGGAGCTTGGGCAGCCTGGCGCAGCATGGCGCGACCATGGCGATTCATCTGGGGGTCAATCATCTGGAGAAGATTCTGGCGGAACTGTTGCCGCATTACGGCGCCGACTGCCCGATTGCGGTGATTCACCGGGCGACGTGGCCGGATCAGGATTGGGTGGTGGGGACGCTGGCGGATATTGCCGGGAAGGTTGAGGCCAAAGGGTTTCGGCGTACGGCGTTGATTCTGGTGGGACGGGTGTTGGGCAGTGAGGTTTTTAGCGAGTCATCGTTGTATCGCGCCGGGCATGCTCACCTCTATCGCCCATGAAGCCTGCTCGCGAAGCTCGTGAACGAATGTTCCGTAGGAGCAGCCTGCTGCGATCTCCTGAATTCACGCATAAAAAAACGGCGCTCACGGGGCGCCGTTTTTCATGTCCGCAGCGAACACCTTAGTAGTAGGCGTTTTCTTTCTGCGTGTGGTCGGTCACGTCGCGAACGCCCTTGAGCTCCGGAATGCGCTCGAGCAAGGTGCGCTCGATGCCTTCCTTCAAGGTCACGTCCGCCTGGCCGCAGCCCTGGCAACCGCCACCGAACTGCAGAACGGCGATGCCGTCTTCAACCACATCGATCAGGCTGACCTGACCGCCGTGGCTGGCCAGCCCCGGGTTGATTTCGGTTTGCAGGTAGTAGTTGATGCGCTCGTTGACCGGGCTGTCGGCGTTGACCATCGGTACTTTGGCGTTTGGCGCCTTGATGGTCAGTTGGCCGCCCATGCGGTCGGTGGCGTAGTCGACCACGGCGTCATCGAGAAACGCTTCGCTGAAGTGATCGATATACGCGGTGAAGCTTTTCAGCCCCAGCGCGGTGTCTTCAGGTTTTTCTTCGCCCGGCTTGCAGTAGGCAATGCAGGTTTCGGCGTACTGGGTGCCAGGCTGGGTGATGAAGACGCGGATGCCGATGCCCGGGGCGTAGGTCCAGAGTGCGCCACCTATAGGCTACATCTTGTAGTGTTAGTCGAGTAATACTGCGCCAGCGGTAGTATTGTCAACAGGTCTCTTGGAGGGACTGAAAAAGAAACCTCTCCCGGATTCTTCGGTGTGGGAGCGAAGTCAAAAAGAGCAGGATGTGGGCGATGACTACCCTTGAGGTGAGAGTGGTGGAACGTTCGGATAGATCCCCTGTGGGAGACGTTCTGGGCCGATTGCCCCTTCGCAGGCATACCCTGGCTCGAATGGCCAGAGGAGAGATCGGCCTTGCCATGAACCTCTTATTTGGACCGTGCTGAGCGAGACCCCAAGTCGAGACGCTTCCTCGCGCATCGTGGAGAGGCAGCCTTCGTGGGAATATGCGCGGCGACCCAGTATGATGGGTTGCCCCGTCTGGCTATGGAATACGGTATAAGACTCAGCGCCAGCCTGCCGGTCAGGCGGCTATCATGATCAGCACGCCCAG
>CAWGHV010000018.1:0-39556 GCA_963822375.1 uncultured beta proteobacterium
GGATGTCGGCCTGGACGCGGTCCGCGCCGATCACCGTGGCCAGCGTATCGCCCTCGTGGACCGGCTTGTAGCGGCGCGGGTCCTCGCCGCCCTCACCCGTATTGGACTTGCCGCCGATGCGGTTCATCGCGATCGCCAGCGTGGTGTGCGCCTCGGTCGAGATGGAACCGAGCGACATGGCGCCGGTGGCGAAGCGCTTGACGATCTCCTTCGCCGGCTCGACTTGGTCGAGCCCGACCGGCGGCCCCGCCGGCTTGATCTCGAACAGGCCGCGCAGCGTCATGTGGCGCTTGGTCTGGTCGTTGATCAGGCGCGCGTAGTCCTTGTAGGTCGCGTAGCTGTTGGCGCGCGTCGAATGCTGGAGCTTGGCGATGGCATCGGGCGTCCACATGTGCTCCTCGCCACGCACACGAAACGCATATTCGCCGCCGGCCTCGAGCATGCGCGCGAGCACCGGGTCGGCGCCGAATGCTTGCCGGTGCAGGCGAATGGCCTCCTCGGCGACCTCGAACACACCGATGCCCTCGACATTGCTCGAAGTGCCGGCGAAATACTTGTCGACGAATGGCTGGGCCAGCCCCACGGCCTCGAAGATCTGCGCCCCGGTATAGGACATGTAGGTTGAGATGCCCATCTTCGACATCACCTTGAGTAGGCCCTTGCCGATCGCCTTGATGTAGTTCTTGACTGCCTGCTGCTCGTCGATCTGGGCGGCCAGCGCGGGCGCGACCTCGCTGATGGTCTCGATTGCCAGATAGGGATGCACGGCCTCGGCACCAAAGCCGCCGAGCAGGGCGAAGTGATGCACCTCGCGCGCCGACCCCGTCTCGACCACCAGGCCGGCGCTGGTGCGCAAGCCCTGGGTCACCAGGTGATGGTGAATCGCCGACAGGGCGAGCAGCGCCGGGATCGGTACGCTGTCGCGCGTGAGCTGGCGATCGGACACGACGAGGATGTTGTAGCCGGAATTCACCGCGTCCTCGGCTTCGGCGCAGAGTGATGCCAAGCGCGCCTCGATGCCTTCCTTGCACCAGGCCACCGGATAGCAGATGTTCAGCTCGTACGAGCGGAACTTGCCTTTGGTATATTTCTCGATGTGCCGGATCTTCTCCATGTCCTCGCGCGAGAGGACCGGCTGGGCAACTTCGAGCCGCATCGGCGGATTGATGTTGGAAACGTCGAGCAGGTTGGGCTTGGGCCCGATGAACGATACCAGCGACATCACCAGATCTTCGCGTATCGGGTCGATCGCCGGATTGGTGACCTGGGCGAAGAGCTGCTTGAAGTAGTTGTAGAAGACCTTCGGCCGGTCCGAGAGCACGGGCAGCGGCGAGTCGTTCCCCATCGAGCCGATCGCCTCCTCACCCTGCATGGCCATCGGCTGCATGAGGAACTTGAGGTCTTCCTGCGTGTAGCCGAACACCTGCTGACGGTCGAGCAGCGAGACCGCCGAGTCCTCGGACTTTTCCGACGGCGGCGGCAGATTGTCCAGCTTGACCGCGATCTTGTAGATCCATTCGCGGTAGGGCTTGGCGTTGGCGAGGGTGTCCTTCAGTTCCTTGTCGTCGATGATGCGGCCTTGATCGGTGTCGATGAGGAACATCTTGCCCGGCTGCAACCGCCACTTGCGCACGATCTTCGCCTCCGGTATCGGCAGCACGCCGACCTCCGAGGCCATGACGACGTAGTCATCCTCGGTAATCACGTAGCGCGCCGGGCGCAAGCCGTTACGGTCGAGCGTCGCGCCGATCTGGCGCCCATCGGTGAAGGCCACCGCCGCGGGGCCGTCCCACGGCTCCATCATCGCCGCGTGGTACTCGTAGAACGCGCGCCGGTTCGCGTCCATCAGCGTGTGCTTCTCCCACGCCTCGGGAATCATCAGCATGATGGAGTGGGCGAGCGAATAGCCCGCCATGAACAGCAGCTCGAGGGCGTTGTCGAAAGAGGCCGAGTCCGACTGGCCGTCATAGATCAGCGGCCACACCTTGTCCAGGTCCTTGCCCAGCACCGGCGAGCAGATCGCTTTCTGGCGCGCCTTGATCCAGTTCACGTTGCCGCGCAGGGTATTGATCTCGCCGTTGTGGGCGATGAAGCGGAACGGATGCGCCAGATCCCAGGTGGGGAAGGTGTTGGTGGAAAAGCGCTGGTGCACCAGCGCCAGCGCCGAGGTCGCGCGCGCGTCCTGCAGGTCGGTGAAATACAGGCCGACCTGGTGGGCGAGCAGCATGCCTTTGTACACCACGGTGCGTGCCGACATCGACGGTACGTAGAACTCCTTGCCGTGCTCGAGCTTGAGCGCCCGAATGGCATGGCCGGCGCGCTTGCGGATGATGTAGAGCCGGCGCTCCAGCGCGTCGGTCACCATGACGTCGTGACCGCGGCCGATGAAGATCTGGCGGATCACCGGCTCCTTCGCCTTGACGTAGGGCGACATCGCCATGTCATGATCGACGGGCACGTCGCGCCAGCCCAGAACGAACTGGCCTTCGCCTTTGACCGCGCGCTCGATTTCCTCCTGGCAGGCGAGGCGACTCGCCGATTCCTTGGGCAGGAATACAGTGCCGACGCCATACTCGCCGGCCGGCGGCAAAATCACGCCCTGGCGGCCCATCTCTTCGCGGTAGAGCTGGTCGGGAATCTGGATCAGGATCCCGGCGCCGTCGCCCATCAGCCGATCGGCCCCGACAGCGCCGCGATGCGTCAGGTTCTTGAGAATCTGCAGCCCCTGGGCAACGACGTCATGGCTTTTCTCGCCTTTGATGTGGGCGATGAAGCCGACGCCGCAGTTGTCGTGCTCGTTGGCCGGATCGTATAAGCCTTGTCGCAAGGGCATCACCATATCCACACCTTCCCCAAAATCAGAGCCTTTCTTACGTCGCCCGCACCCAGTGCCACAGTGCCGGCGACAGCCGGCAAAAAAGCCGGGGCACCAACCAGATGGGCCGACCGGCTTTTATTGTGAGAATGCTCCGAGCGTGCCGCTGAATATACCGGCAAACCCATCAGGCTTCAAGAACTCTGGGAGCAGCGCAACAATCAGATTTCGCCCACCGCGAACAGGCGCCGATGCTCCTTGATGGCGTAGCGGTCGGTCATTCCCGCGATGTAATCGGCGATCGCCCGCGGACGCTCGGTCCGCGCCCGCTCCAGGTATTGCGGCGGCAGCAGGCGCGGATCGTCCATGAAGGCGCCGAACAGGTCGGCGACGATGCGCCGCGCCTTGTTGGTCATGCGCAGCACCTGGTAGTGCTGATACAAGTGGCTGCGCAGGAATGTCTTGAGCGTGTGCTGTTCGGCTTTCATCGGTGCGCTGAAAGCGACCAGCGGCGGCGCGCGTCTGCACCTCGTCGAGCGTTGCCGGCTGGGTCTGCGCGATGTTGCGCCGGCTTTGCTCGACGAGATCGATGACCAGGGAATTGATCATGCGGCGCACGGCTTCATGGATCATGCGCCGCCCGCGGATCGCAGGGTAAGCCTGGCGCACGTCGGTGTTGTGGCGTGCCACGACCGCCACGGCTTCGAGTTGCTCGAGCGCGATCAAGCCGGAGCGCAGGCCGTCGTCCACGTCGTGATTGTTGTAGGCAATCTCGTCGGCCAGGTTGCAAATCTGGGCTTCCAGCGAGGGTTGCGCCTTCTCCAGAAAACGCCGTCCCAACTCGCCCAGATCCGATGCGTGGTGGCGGCGAGCAGTGCTTGAGTATGCCCTCACGGGTTTCGAAACAAAGGTTGAGGCCATCGAAGGCGCCATAGCGCTCCTCCAGCAGATCGACCATGCGCAGCGACTGCAGGTTGTGCTCGAATCCGCCGTGGTCGCGCATGCAGGCGTTGAGCGCATCCTGGCCGGCGTGGCCGAACGGCGTGTGGCCGAGGTCGTGCGCCAGGGCGATCGCCTCGACCAGGTCTTCGTTGAGGCGCAAGGCGCGAGCGATCGAGCGCGCGATCTGTGCCACCTCGATCGTGTGGGTGAGCCGGGTGCGAAACAGATCGCCTTCGTGGTTGACGAAGACCTGGGTCTTGTATTCGAGGCGCCGGAACGCGGTGGAATGAACGATGCGGTCGCGGTCGCGCTGAAACTCGCTGCGCAGCAGCGGCGCCGGCTCCGGGTACGCTCGGCCGCGCGAAGCAGCATCCGTTACCGCGTAGGGGGCAAGCTCAGCCATCGGCGGCGCGCGCTTCGATGGTGGCGCGGATGTCGGATTCCCGGGCGTCCGCGTAGATGCGTGCGGCGCCGATCGCTTCGAGCAGGATCAAGCGCAGGCGACCGCCGGCGACTTTCTTGTCGAGCCGCATCGCCTCCAGGTAGCGATCGGCCGGCAGATCGGGGCCGGTCACCGGCAGACCGGCGCGGCGGATGAGGTTCTCGATCCGCGTTACGTGCTCGGCAGACAGCCAGCCCAGCCGCGCCGACAAATCGGCCGCCATCGTCATTCCGGCGGCCACGGCTTCGCCGTGCAGCCAGGTGCCGTAGCCGGTCGTCGCCTCGATCGCGTGACCGAACGTGTGCCCGAGATTCAGCATGGCGCGCAGCCCGGTTTCGGTCTCGTCCGCCGCGACCACTTCCGCCTTGTTGGCGCAGGAGCGCGCGATCGCGAACGCCAGCGCTTGTGCATCCCCGGCCAGCAGCTTGTCCAGGTTGGCTTCGAGCCAGCCAAAAAAGTCCGCGTCGCGGATCAGTCCGTACTTGATCACTTCGGCAAGCCCGGCGCGCAATTCGCGCTCGGGCAGGGTCGCCAGCGTCTGCGTATCCGCCAGCACCAAGCGCGGCTGCCAGAATGCGCCGACCATGTTCTTGCCCAGCGGGTGATTGATGCCGGTCTTGCCGCCCACCGATGAATCCACCTGTGCCAGCAGGGTCGTCGGCACCTGGATGAACGGCACCCCGCGCTGATAGGTCGCCGCGGCGAAGCCGGCCAGATCGCCGATGACGCCGCCGCCGAGCGCGATCAGCGCCGTGCTTCGATCGCAGCGCTGGCGCAACAGCGCATCGTAGATCTGGTTCAGCGTCGCGGTGTTCTTGTGCTGTTCGCCATCCGGCAGAATCACCGTAGTCAAGTCGATTCCGGCCGCGCGCAGGGGCGCGCCTAGCAGTTCGAGGTAGAGCGGTGCAACGACCTCGTTGGTGACGATCGCAGCGCGCTGGGCGGACAGCTGCGCACACACCAGATCGGCCCGGGCCAGCAGTCCTGGTCCGATGGAGATCGGATAGGAACGCGCGCCGAGTTCGACGGTCAAGCTGCGCATCTGTCTTGAATTGTCTTCTGCAATTGCCGCACCAAGGCGTTGGGCGACATCCGACCCCCGTCAACGGCGATGTCGGCGACAGCGCGGTAGAGCGGATCGCGCTCGGCATGCAGTTCGTCGATCCGGGCGCGCGGATCGGCGACCTGAAGCAGCGGACGGTTCTTGTCCTGGCGCGTGCGCTCCCACAACATCTGCGGCGGCAGGCACAAATAGACGACCAAGCCGCTTCGCGTCAAGCAAGTGCGATTGGCCTCGCTCAACACGACGCCACCCCCCGTGGCCACGACGAGATCTGGCTGCTTCGACAGTTCTTCGAGCACCTGGCTTTCGCGGCGCCGAAACCCTTGCTCGCCCTCGATATCGAAAATAACCGGGATCTTGACGCCGGTGCGTTCCTCGATGCGCTGGTCGCTATCGACGAAGTTGCGGCCGAGGCGGCGGGCCAGGAGCTTGCCGATCGTGGTCTTGCCGGCGCCCATCATGCCGACCAGGTAAATGTTGCCTTCTCGCTTCATGGCTCGCATTCTATCAAGGAGCCGAGAGGCGAAAAGACAAAGGCCGGCATCACGCCGGCCTTTGTCGATCCGTAGAGAGCGATCAGCGCAAGGTGAGCGCCTCGCTCACGACCTTCGGGGTGACGAAGATGAGCAGCTCGTTCTTGTTGTCTCGCCGCTCGGTCGTCTTGAACAGAAACCCGACGTAGGGCAGATCGCCAAGGAAAGGTATCCGCGTCACGTTCGTCCGGTCTTCCTGGGTGTAGATGCCGCCGATGACGACCGTGCCGCCGTTTTCGACCAGCACCTCGGTCTTGACGTGCTTGGTGTCGATGGCAACACCGGCACCGGTGGCGATCAGCGTGTTCGGCGTGTCCTTGTTGACGTCGAGCGCCAGCATTACGCGGCCGTCCGGCGTGATCTGCGGCTTGACCTTCAACGCCAGATTGGCCTTGCGGAACGAAACGCTGGTCGCGCCCGAGCTGGTCGCCTGCTGGTACGGAATTTCCACGCCCTATTCGATGATCGCCTCGACCTGGTCGGCGGTCACGACGCGCGGGCTGGAAATCATCTTGCCCTTGCCGTCCGCTTCGAGGGCGCTGATCTCCAAGATTGAGTACTCGCGTCGCCGAGCTGTTGAACAGAGACAACGCGAACTGGCCCGCCTGTCGGCCTGCGATGTCCGCTGCCGCCAAATTGACGTTCAGTGCGTCGCGTAAAGAAATCTGGCTTGGTCTTCGATCTGACCGGTGTGCGAAGCCGGTCGCCGCCAGATTGCCTGCCGGTAAAGATCCTGCGCCCGCTGTCGTTGCCGCAGTAGCGTACCACCTTGAATGCGGTACGTTGACAGCCAACGCGCGCACCCAGATTCTTGCTGAACGTATCCTCCGCTTCGACGATCCGCGCCTCGATCGAGACCTGGCGAACGGGCACGTCGATCTCGGCGATGAGCCGCCTCACTTCTTCCAGACGGCTCGGCGCGTCGGTCACGAATACCTTGTTGGTGCGCTCATCGACGATGACGCTGCCGCGCTTCGAGAGCATCGTCTGGTCCTTGTTCTTGAGGAAGTCGAACACCGCCGTGGCACGGTGGTAGTTGAGTTGGAAGCTCTCGGTGCGCACCGCTTCGAGGTCGGAGATCTGCTGGCGCGACTCCAGCTCGAGCTTTTCCTTCGTGGCCAGCTCGTCGCGCGGCGCGATCCAGATCACGTTGCCGTTCTTGCGCATGTCCAGACCCTTGGCCTGCAGAATGATGTCCAGCGCCTGGTCCCAGGGCACGTCCTTCAAGCCGCAACGTCAGGGAGCCGCCGACCGTATCGCTGGTGATGATGTTGAAGTTGGTGAAATCGGCGATCACCTGCAGCACCGCGCGCACGTCGACGTTCTGGAAATTGAGCGACAGCTTCTCGCCCTGGTAGCCGCGACGAGCCCTGCACCAGCTTGTTCGGGTCTTCCTTCAGCGCGCTTGACCTCGAGCACGAACTGATTGTCGCTCTGGTAGGCGTTGTGCTCCCACAGTCCGCGCGGCGTGACGACCAGGCGCACGTTGTCGCCCTGGGCGACCGTGGTAACGGTGGTTATCGGCGTCGCGAAGTCGGTTACATCGAGCTTGCGCCGAAGCGCGTCGGGAACCGAGGTCTTGAGGAAGTCGACGATCAGGCTGGTGCCCTGCTGCCGAATGTCGATGCCGGTGACTGCTGTCGGCGAGGTCCACGATGACCCTTGCCTTCGCCGTCCTTGCCGCGGCGGAAGTTGATGTCGCGGATGCTGTGTGGGACGTCGCTTGGACGCGATTCGGCGAAGCTGGAAACTACCGGGCGCGCCGAGGGACCTTCCTTCGGCCCCGGGCTGCTGAGAGTGAGATACACGGCGTTGCCCTCGAGCCGCGTCTCGTACGGGACCAGGCGGGCAAGGTTGAGCACCAAGCGCGTGCGGTTGCCGACCTGTACCAGGTTCGCGGAGCGCAGTTCGCCCAGGTTGAACGACTGACTCGTTTGCCCGACGTTGCTGGCGGTGCCGGGAAAATCCACCGCGATGCGCGCCGGGTTGGCGACTGTGAAACTGGCCGGAGGATTGGGCAGCGGCTGCTTGAGTGTGAGCTTGACGACGACGTCGGCACCTTGCTGGCTCGCCTGGAGCGTCTCGACGCTATTGGTGGCGCTGATTGCCGCCGGTTCGGTCACGGCATCCGTCTGGGCCGCGGCAATCGGAAGCCAACCTGCGCTCACCAGCAGGAGCATGCCCGCAATCATTCTTAGGTTCTTACTCATTTCCGCGCCTCCTGCTGCTTCTCTTGTAGTTGCAGCGTACTTGTCCGCTCAGTCCAATCACCAGCGGCATCCTGCACGAGTTCCTTGAGCGTTACTTCGGTGTCTGAAATATTCGTGACCACTCCGAAGTTCTGCCCCATGTAGTTACCTACCTTTACTTGATGGTAGGTCGCGTCGGCGGCGACGATGGCGTGCACGGCGCTGCGCTTCGCTAGGGTGCCGACCATGTTCAAGGACTCGAGCGGATAGGATTCCAAGGGCTCTCGGCGGCGATTCAGATCAGGCTGAGCGCCACCGCCGCCACCGGCTTTCTTGGTCGGCTCTATCTTCCTGGGATTGAAAGGATCGACGACCTCGCCTGCTTCGTAAGCAATGAGCGGAAAAGGCTTGATCTCGGGCAGCGGAGGAATCGTCCCCTTGAGATCCTTGGTCGATTCCTTCATCCACTGCTTGAGGTCCGCATGTTCGCCGCTGCCACACGCCGCCAGCGCACAGGCGATCACTGTCAAGGCAAGGCGCTTCATGATGTTGTCACTTCCCGTACTCCCTTCTCTGCTTTACGGTTTGCCCGCGGCCTTGGCAGCGCGCTCGCGCTTTTGCTTGGCAACCTCTTCTTCATCAAGGTAGCGATAGGTGGTCGCAATAGCGTCCATCTTCAGTTGCCCTTCGCTCTGTACGTTCACACCCATCTCGCCGAGCGTTACGATGCGCGGCATCTTTGCCACATCGCCGGCAAACGCACCCAGGTCGTGATAGCCGCCCGTCAGTCGGATGGTGATCGGCAACTCGGCGTAGAAATCCTTGATGGTCTCGCTGCCGGGCTTGAACAATTCGAACTGCAAGCCTCGACCTAGACCTGCTTGGTTGATGTCGACCAACAAAGATTCCATCTCCGACTTGTTCGGCAACTGCTTGAGCAGCGCTCCGAACGAGCGGTCTATCTCAGCGAGCTGTTTGCGGTACTCGTCCAAATTGACCGCCTGTTTCATCTTGCCCAAGTATTCGTCTTTCAGCTTGGCTTCCTGCTGGCGCTTGTTCTCCAAATCCTCCATCTGCATCCGCCAGTCAAACCACCAACCGGCCAGCAAGATGGCAGCGAACAATGCCAAGAGCACAACCACGCGCGGAACGACGGGCCAGTTGCCCACATCCCTGGCATCCAAGGACTTGAAATCGGCGGCGATTGACCTAAGGTCGAAGCGCGCTCCCTGCGCGAAGGGGATTTGCTTCATGATTTCGCTGCTCCCGCGCTCGGTTGGGAGCTGGCCCGTGCGGCGGGCTTGCTACCCGGCGCCGCCACACCGCCCCTCTTACCCGCCGGTTGATCGTCAGTCGTCGCTCTGGTAATGGCGACGTTGAGGTTAAACTCGCTCACCTTTCGGGTGTTTGCCGTCGCCGCCTTGATCTCGACCAGCACGGGTTGCTCCAGGAACGGCGAGTCGCCGAGGTTGCGCATTAGCGCCGAGACTCTGGCGTTCGACTGTGCATAACCGGTCAACGTTATGTTCTGCCCGGTTTGCTTGATCGACTTGATGTACACGCCTTCTGGCACTTGTTTGGCCAGCTCGTTGAACAGATGCACGGCCTCCGCGCGGTTGGCTTGCAGCGATTCGATCACCTGCTTGCGCGACAGCAGCGCTTCGGTTTGCTCCTTGAGGCGCTTGATCTCGTCGATTTCCTTGTCCAGAGCCGCGATTTCCGTCTTCAGGAAGTCGTTCTTGCCTTCCTGTGCGCTGATATAGCCCGCGATGATTCCATGCACGAGGACGACGACCAGGCCGCCGAGGATGATCGCGCCCGCGCCCAGGGTATAGAACTGAGTACGCCGGGCACGACGCTTCTCGGCGCGGTGCGGTAAAAGGTTGATCCGGATCACTCGTCGAACCTCCGTAGAGCCAGGCCGCAAGCGACCAACAATGAAGGCGCGTCGGCCGCCAGGTTTTTCGGCTTGACCCGCTGCGACAGTCCCATGTCCGCGAACGGATTGGCGACGATGGTATTGACCTGGGTCCGCCCGGCGACCACTTCGTCCACTCGCGGAATCACCGCGCACCCGCCGGCAAGAACTATGTGATCGACCTGGTTGTATTGGGTCGATGTGAAGAAGAACTGAAGTGCGCGCGACACCTCGAGTGCCAGGGCGTCGAGAAACGGACGCAGTAGCTCCGCTTCGTAGTTCTCCGGCAGGCTGCCGGCGCGCTTTGCCGCCTCCGCGTCCTCGGCAGTCATGCCGTAGTGGCGCATGATTTCCTGCGTCAGTTGAAACCCGCCAAACGCCTGCTCGCGCGCATAGACCGGCTGGTCGTTGCGCAGCACCGTCACGTTCATGACATTGGCGCCGATATCGACGAGCGCGATAACCTGATTGCTACCACCTTGAGGCAGCTGGCGCTCGACATGCTCGAACGCGGCCTGAGCAGCGTACGACTCGACATCCATTACCAGCGTCTTCAGCCCCGCGGCCTCCGCCACCGCCAAGCGGTCCTCGACTTTCTCCTTTCGCGAGGCAGCGATCAGCACTTCGACTTCGTCGGGATTGTTGGGCGCCGGCCCGATCACCTGAAAGTCGAGATTGACTTCATCGAGGGCGAACGGAATGTACTGGTTGGCCTCGGACTCGACTTGAACTTCCAACTCTTGCTCGCGCTGACCCGCGGGCACGATGATTTTCTTTGTGATCACCGCAGCGGAAGGCAATGCCATCGCCACGAACTTGGTGGATGTCCCCATTCGCTTCACGGTGCGGCGAACCGCTTCCGCGACGACATCGAGATTGGTGATGTTGCCGTCGACCACGGCATCGCGCGGCAGCGGCTCGATCGCGTAACGCTCTATGCGGTAACCGTCCTTGCCGCCACCTCCCAGCTCCACCATCTTCACGGAGGACGACGATATATCTATTCCGCATAGCGATTGCGCTTTCGAGCCGAACAATGAGAAATCGAGTTGCAAGAAATTCCCCTTACGTTTTAGTTACTTAAGCGCGCTACTTAGGTGACGACATGAATCCTAGCAACAACCATCTTTAGTGTAAAGCCTTTCATCATCGCGCTCGGAGCTGATTGGTCTTCCGCCTACCGTACCCATATAATGCTGCCTTAGCCACTTCACTCGGTCGGTCCCTTGCCTTCGGTCCTGCGCTGGGTCTTATATCCTTTCATCATTGTTTTCGGCGCCGGCGTTCTGACGCTGGCCGTTGCCGGGCTTGTCGTCGTCTTCGCGTACCCCAACCTTCCATCGCTCCAAGTCCTCACCGACTACCGACCTAAGATCCCCATGCGCGTCTATACGGCGGACGGGTTCCTCATCGGCGAATTCGGCGAGGAGCGCCGCGCGTTTGTGCGCATCCAAGACGTGCCCGCCATAATGAAACAGGCGATCCTGGCCGCCGAAGATGAGCGCTTCTACCAGCACTCTGGCGTCGACACCCTCGGCGTATTGCGTGCCGCCTATTCGAATTTCTTGAGCGGCGGCAAGCGCCAGGGCGCCAGCACCATCACCATGCAGGTGGCACGCAATTTCTTTCTCACCAGCGAGAAGACCATCAGCCGCAAAGTATATGAGGTACTGCTGGCGTTCAAGATCGAGAATAACCTGACAAAAGACCAAATCCTCGAGCTTTACATCAACCAGATATACCTAGGCCAGCGCGCCTACGGCTTCGGTGCCGCTGCCCAGACCTATTTCGGCAAGGAACTGAGAAACTTAACGGTCGCCGATGCGGCGATGCTAGCGGGGCTGCCCAAGGCCCCGTCGACCTTCAACCCGGTGGCCAACCCGACCCGCGCCAAGCAGCGTCAGCTCTACGTGCTGCGCCGGATGCACGAACTCGCTTTCATCAACGATCAGCAATGGGCGGATGCGAAAACGCAGCAGTTGACGATTCGCCGCGATCCGAACGACTTCGCGCTGCGTGCCGACTACGTAGCGGAGATGGCACGCCAGATCGCCTTCGACCAGTATCAGGAGGAGGCCTATGCGAAAGGATTGCGCGTCATTACGACCATCACCCGCGACGACCAGTTGGCCGCCAATGCGGCCCTTCGTCGCGGCGTTGTTGACTACGATCGGCGACATGGGTATCGCGGGGCGGAAGGCTACGTCAACTTGCGCGCGGTCAAGTCGGAGCAGGATGAAGCAATCGACGACGCGCTTCAGGACTACGCCGACTCCGACGAATTGCTTGCAGCGGTGGTGCTGAGCGCCAACCAAAAACAGCTGCGCGCCTACCGCCGCGGCGGCGAAGTCGTCAGCATCGCAAGCGGCGGACTGCGACCCGCGCTGAAAATGCTCGACGACAAAGCGCCCGCCAACCGGCGGATCCGCCGCGGGGCCGTTATTCGAATCATGAAGGACGACAAAGGCGGGTGGCAAATCACCCAAATGCCCGAAATCGAAGCCGCCCTGGTGGCAGCTGACCCGACCGATGGCGCCATACGCGCTCTCGCTGGAGGTTTCGACTTCAACCGCAACAAGTTCAACCACGTCACTCAGGCGTGGCGTCAGCCCGGCTCGAGCTTCAAACCCTTCGTCTACTCGGCAGCGCTGGAGAGAGGGTTCTCTCCCGCCACAGTCATCGCGGACGAACCACTCACCGTTTCGGCGAGCGAGACCGGCAGCCAGCCTTGGGAACCCAAGAACTACGACGAACGCTATGAGGGGCCGATATCGGTTCGTACTGCCCTGGCACGATCGAAGAACCTGGTGTCGGTGCGTTTGCTACGCTCCATCGGCACGCGATACGCCCAGGACTACGTGACCCGCTTCGGATTCGATGCCGACAAACACCCACCGTATCTGACTATGGCCTTGGGCGCGGGATCGGTCACCCCGTGGCAAATGCTTGGCGCGTACTCGGTATTCGCCAATGGAGGCTATCGCGTCGAGCCCTACATCGTAAAAGAGATCATCGACTCCAGTGGGAACGTTCTCGCGCAAACCAAGCCGACCCCGGTGGGAGACGAATCGCGGCGAGTGATCGACGTGCGCAACGCGTATCTGATGGATAGCATGATGCACGACGTCGTGCGGCGAGGCACGGCGACCAAAGCCCTGAAACTCAAGCGCAGGGATTTGGCGGGCAAGACCGGCACCACCAACGACTATGTGGATGCATGGTTTTGCGGCTATCAACCCAATCTGGTCGCCATCGCCTGGATCGGATTCGACCAGCCGAGAAATCTCGGCAACGGAGAAACCGGCGGTTCCGCTGCCCTGCCGATATGGATCAACTACATGGCGAAGGCGCTCAAGAACGTCGAGGAAGCCCACATGCCGAAGCCCGACGGCTTGGCGACGATCGTCATGGCCGATAGCGGGCGCACCGAGTACGTCTATCGGGAGAATCTCCCGCGCATTGCTCCGCCGCTGCCCGAGCCGGAACTGGATTTCCCGGCGATGGAAACCACCGCGCCGAGCCCGCCTGACGATGTGCCCACTCCGCACCTCGACTTCCGCGGCTAGGGCCTGTTGACGCTCCCTCGACGGAGCGCGCCGGGGGAATGTCAAATGGCCCTAGGTTTCCGAACCCCGGCTTTCGCTGGCTGGCTCGCCGCACCAGCCAGGTGCGGCGCGTCCGACCGATGCGTCAAGCATCGCACTGCAGAGTAACGGGCTTACCCGACTGCGCGCTGACCAGAGCCGAGAGCGCCGCGAACAACTCCGCGCCGTCACGCGTACCGCGCCACGCACCGCCAACGTGGCGGAAATGAAAACCTCCCGACTTGGCCGCCACCCAGATCTCGCGCGCGGCCGAGTGGCGATTGACGATGATCTTGCTGCCATTAGCGAATTCGAGTTCCAGCACGCCGCCTGCTTTCAACTCGTAATCGAAATCCGCTCCGCATTCCCCTAAAGCGCGTTCGATCCGATCCAAGGTCTGTTCCGCCAGTGCATTGAATTCGCCCTCGTCCATCGCCTTCCTCGCAGTGCTTTCTGTTAGCATCCGACCCGATCCGCCAATTACGCCATGCGCCTTTTCACCATTCTAATCGCCGCCGCCGCTGCGCTGTGCGGTTGCGGCACCAAAGGGCCGCTCGAGTATCCGCTGCGGCCCGGCGCCGCGGCGCCACAGGAACCGGTCGATACGACGGCGCCGACCGATACCAACAAAGACAAATCCGGCCCCGACGCGCGATGAGCGCGTTCGCCTATCGAGAAGGCGCCTTGCACGCCGAGCAAGTTCGGCTCAGCACCATCGCCGAACAATTCGGCACTCCCTGTTTCGTCTACTCCCGCGCCGCACTGGAGCAAGCCTACGCCGAGTTCCACCAGGCACTCGCCGGCCGCGATGCGCTGATCTGCTACGCCGTCAAAGCCAACTCGAACATTGCCGTCCTCGACCTGTTCGCACGGCTGGGCGCAGGATTCGACATTGTTTCGGGCGGCGAGTTGGCACGCGTGCTCGCCGCCGGCGGTGCGCCGGACAAGATCATATTCTCCGGAGTGGGAAAAAGCGAAGCGGAGTTGCAACGGGCGTTGGCGGCGCGAATTTGTTGCTTCAACGTCGAATCCACCTCGGAGCTCGAGCGGCTGAATCGAATCGCCGTCAGTCTGCGCCGGCGAGCCCCGATTGCACTGCGCGTGAACCCCGACGTCGACCCGAAAACGCATCCCTACATCTCGACCGGGCTGCGCAGCGACAAGTTCGGCGTCGCGTTCGACGCCGCGATGCCGCTGTACCGCTTGGCTCAAACCATGCCGGGCATCGAAGGCATCGGCATCGCCTGTCACATCGGTTCCCAGCTTCTCGATCCGGCGCCGGTCCTGGAGGCCGCGCAAAGAGTGCTCGCCCTCGCCGACCAGCTCGCGCTTCAAGGCGTTGCGCTGCGCCACATCGATCTCGGCGGCGGCCTGGGCATCCGCTATCAGGACGAGCAGCCACCGGCGGTGGCCGACTATCTGCGCCCGCTGCTCGATCTGTTCCGCACGCGCCGAGAGCGCCTTCTATTCGAGCCGGGGCGCCGTCTCGTCGGCAATGCCGGCGTCCTGGTGACGCGCATCGAACACTTGAAACAGGGGCCGGAGAAGAGCTTTGCCATCGTCAACGCGGCGATGAACGATCTGCTGCGGCCAGCGCTCTACGACGCCTGGCACGATATCGTTGCCCTCGCCCCACGTGCGGCGCCGCCTCAGCGATACGATGTCGTCGGCCCCGTTTGCGAGAGCAGCGATTTCCTCGGCCGGAGCCGCGCCTTGTCGGTTGCCGAGGGCGATTTGCTGGCGATTCTGTCGACCGGCGCCTACGCCATGAGCATGAGCTCGAACTACAACACGCGCGCTCGCGCGGCGGAGGTGATGGTCGACGGCGATCGAGCGTATCTGGTGCGCCGGCGCGAAACGGTCGAACAGCTCTTCGCGCTCGAATCGCGTCTCCCCGCGCCGGATTGACTAGCCATGCAAGGCGACCGACTAGCGCCGGAGCGTCAGTTGTAGCCTAGCTCGGCCACATATCCGATTTCCTCCGCAGCGCGCGGCTCCGCGGTGGCGACTCGGTCCCTGGACGGCGGTAGCGCCCCATCCGTTGTATGGCAGCGGCCGCAGCAGCCTGCATGATTGTCATTGTCCGAACGCTGTTTGGCGCACAAGTGTTGGTGTTCCATTTCCGGTTTTCCTCAGAGTCGAATCGAGAGTAGTCGCTATTACGTCAAGGCCAAACCGGAATTGAGGGCTCGATCCCGGTCAGTGTTGATGCGCCGCGGCGCCGGAGACGGCACGCACTTCGGCCTGCACCTCGACGTTCTTCACCTGCTTGTCCCTGCCCTCGACCACAAGGGTGATCGGCACCGACTGCCCCGCCTCCAGCGGCTGCTTGAGGTCGAGCAGCATGATGTGGTACTCGCCGGGCACGAGGCTGACCGGCTTGTTGGCAGGCAAATCGAGCCGCGGGACCGGACGCATCTTGGCTACCCCATCCTGCATAATCGTGGTGTGCAGTTCGACCTTGCCCGCGACCGAGCTTTGCGCCCCGACCAGCGTGGCGTCGGCGTCGCTGACGAGTTGCATGAAGGCGCCGGTCGCCTTCTGTTGCGGCACGGTGCCGCGTACCCATGGCTCGTTCACCGTCACGTTCTGCGCCGCCGCGGCGCCCGACGCGCATACGGCGGCCACGAGCAGGCAGGCGCGCGTCTTGGCTTTAAGTTCGAGCATTCGGATCTCCTATTGCGTTATGCGAGAAAACTGCCGGCACGGCATGCGCCGCGCCGGACGAGGGTGCGGGGACTAACGCGCCAGGCGCAAGCTTCGCTGACAGAAACCGGGCATGCGCATCGATAAGTGGTTGTGGGCGGCGCGCTTCTTCAAGACGCGCACGCTGGCAAACGGCGCGGTGGACGGGGGCAAGGTGCACGTCAATGGACAACGGGTGAAGCCGGCAAAGGACGTCATCCCCGGCGACGAATTGGCTATCACCATCGGCGAACTGCGCTGGACCGTGACCGTGCGCGCACTGGCCGAGCGCCGCGGACCAGCGCTCGAGGCATGTCTGTTGTACGAAGAAACGCCTGCCAGCCTGGCGGCGCGCCGGGCCCAAATCGAGCAACGCAAGCGCTCAGGCGGTCCGTTGCATGACACCCGCGGCCGGCCGACGAAACGCCATCGCCGCGAGATCGACAAGATGCGCGGCGCCGCGCGCCGCGGCTACAACACGTAGCGCGCCAGATCCTCGCTCTGCGCCAGATCCATCAAGCGCCCATCGACGTAGGCAGCGTCGACATTGACCTTGCGCAAGCCACCCTTTCCCGCCTCGAAGGATATTTCCTCCAGCAGCTTTTCCATCACCGTATACAAGCGCCGCGCGCCGATGTTTTCGGTGCGCTCGTTGACCGAAAACGCAATCTCGGCAAGGCGCCGAATGCCTTCGGGAGTGAAGCTGAGCGCCACCTCCTCGGTGCCGAGCAGGGCCTCGTACTGGCGCGTCAAGCAGGCGTCGGTGCTGGTGAGGATGCGCTCGAAATCGTTGACCGAGAGCGAATCCAGCTCGACGCGGATAGGAAAACGCCCCTGCATCTCCGGGATCAGGTCCGAGGGCTTGGAGAGGTGGAAGGCACCGCTGGCGATAAACAATATGTGGTCGGTCCTGATCATTCCGTACTTGGTCGAGATGGTGGTGCCCTCGACCAGCGGCAGCAGGTCGCGCTGCACGCCCTGGCGCGACACGTCGGCACCGTGCAACTCCGAGCGCGCCGCGATCTTGTCGATCTCGTCGAGGAACACGATGCCGTTCTGCTCGACGTCGCGCACCGCCTTGGCTTTGACGTCCTCGTCGTTGATGAGGCGAGCCGCTTCTTCCTCCGCGACCGCCTTCATCGCCTCTTTTATCTTCATGCGCCGCGTCTTCTTCTTGCCGCCGCCGAGGTTCTGGAACATGCCCTGAATCTGGGTTGTCAGCTCCTCCATTCCCGGCGGCGCGAAAATCTCCATCTGAGTAGTCGGCGTGGCCACGTCGATGTCGATTTCTTTGTCGTCCAGTTCGCCCTCGCGCAGCCGCTTGCGAAATTTTTGCCGCGCGCTCGACTCCTCACCGCCCTCGGCGTCGCCATGGAACCCGACGCTGCGCGCCGGTGGCAGCAACACGTCCAGCACCCGCTCCTCTGCGGCATCGGTGGCGCGGCCGTCGACCGCCCGCATCGCCGCCTCGCGCGCGTCCTTCATCGCGATC
Organism: uncultured beta proteobacterium; assembly: GCA_963822375.1. Lineage (GTDB taxonomy): Bacteria > Pseudomonadota > Gammaproteobacteria > Burkholderiales > Rhodocyclaceae > CAWGHV01. Next base: position 17,664 of record CAWGHV010000018.1, read on the forward strand.
TCCACCAGGTCGCGCACGATGGTGTCGACGTCGCGCCCGACATAGCCCACCTCGGTGAACTTCGTCGCCTCGATTTTGATGAACGGCGCGTTGGCGAGTTTGGCCAGGCGCCGCGCGATCTCCGTCTTGCCCACGCCGGTGGGACCGATCATGAGGATGTTCTTGGGCGTGATCTCGGAACGCAACGGCTCCTCGACCTGGCTGCGGCGCCAGCGGTTGCGCAGCGCGATGGCCACCGCGCGCTTGGCGCGCCCCTGACCGATGATGTGCTTATCCAGCTCGTGGACGATCTCTTGGGGTGTCATTGCCGACATGGAGGATGCCTTCTCGAGCGACGCCACCGCGCGGACTGTGAAAACCTGGCCCCGCGCCGACTACCGCTACTCCAGCGTTTCGATGGTATGGCTCTGGTTGGTGTAGATACACAGGTCGCCGGCGATGCTCAGCGCTTTCTTCACGATCTCCGGCGCCGAGAGTTCGGTGTTCTCCGCGAGCGCCCGCGCCGCCGCCTGGGCATACGCACCGCCGCTGCCGATGGCGATGATGCCGTACTCAGGTTCCAGCACGTCGCCCATGCCGGTGATGATGAGCGAGGACTGACGGTCCGCCACCGCGAGCATCGCCTCGAGCCGGCGCAGCATGCGGTCGGTGCGCCAGTCCTTGGCCAGCTCCACGGCACTGCGCAGCAGGTTGCCCTGGTGCTTGTCGAGCTTGGCCTCGAAGCGCTCGAACAGGGTGAACGCATCCGCGGTTCCACCCGCGAAGCCGGCAAGTATCTTGTCCTGGTACAAACGGCGCACCTTGCGGGCGCTGGCTTTCACCACGACGTTGCCCAAAGTCACCTGGCCGTCGCCGCCGAGCGCAACCGCCTGGCCGCGCCGTACCGAGACGATCGTCGTACCGTGGAAGGGTTCCATGCCGGGCCTCGAATAGCGATCTGAAACGAAAAAGCGTGAGCTGCGCGGGAACGATCATGGGCGATCGGCGGGCGAAGCTGCGCACGCACGCGATTCGGTAAATGGGTTCGCGCAGGGGATTTCCAAGAGCCTGCGGTCAGTATTTCCTGCACTCGATGGCGGCGATTTGACCGATGCCAACCACGTTGAGTAGTACCGCGACCAGGCTGCTGGCGTTGCGCAGCCGTATGGTCTTGCCCCTGTCGGCGGCCGTGGCGAGCACGTTCGACAGCGTGCCCGCGCAAACGAAATCGATGCGCCGCAGTTGCGCCAGGTCGAGCACCACCGGGTCGCGCGTGGCCGCGTAGCGCGCCACGTCCTGCAGCAGGTGTGCGTTCGCGCTGGACAAGTCGCCGCGCAGGAAATAGGCGTCCGCGCCGGCCTCGCCGCCGGCGGCCACCGCCCCGGCGGCCGGGACGATCTTGGATCTGGGGCGCGCTTCCCACCACGGCGGAGAAACCTCGAAGGTCACCGCGTAGTTCAACGCCAGTTCCTCGAACCGGTCCTGCTGACCTGTCTGCTGATAGAACTCGAGCAATAGCAGCCAGGCTTCATGGTCGTCCCGCTGCCCGACCTCGATCTTGCCCTGTAGCGCAGTGATCAGCGGCGCCGCATTCTGCACGATCACTTGCTGCTTGAGCTTCTTCGCCCGGTGAAGGAACTGCAGCAGCATTGTGCACCCGGCTTCGTCGAACTCGCGCACCTTACCCAGATCCAGACGCGCCCAGGCATTGCGCGCCAATTGACGCTGCGCGGGTTCCAGTTGCTTGGCGCTGGTGGCGCTCAGCGCGCCGCTCAGCGCGCAAACCGGCGCCCCGGCCGAGCCGCCGCTCGGCCCGGCCTCGGTTGCGGTCCACGCTGGCGGCGAGCGCTCGAACTTGACGACGTATTCGAGGGATTTCGCCTCGAAGGCCTCGCGCCGGCCCAGCGCCTGGTAGAGATCGAACAGCATCCACCAGGTCTGCTCATCCGCCGCGCCTGTCTGGTCTTGCGCGAAGGCGGCTTCCAGCGATTCCAGCGCAAGCTCATCCTGGCCATGGGCGAACAACATGGCGGCTTCTTCCGCAACCGAGCTTCCGCCCGGCGTGCTCTCACCGACCAGGACGATGCTGGAGATTTCCGCCGGGGTCGGCGTATCCGGAATGTCCTCGACGGTGAACTCCAGCGAGGGAAGCTCTAATGGCGCCTCATCAGCTTCTTCCGACCGCACGATAGGTTCGGCTTTGACCGGCTCCTCCGCCTTCGGTGCGGGTTGCGGCGAAGGCGCTGGTTTGTGATCGGCCGCCACGTCCTTGCGTGCCGCCGGTTTCGGCGGACGGGGAGGCGGCTTCTTGCCGAACAGTGAGAAGACCAAGGCGGTTTGTATCGAGTAAGCCTGCGCGTCAGGGCAGTGTCGCGGCGCACGTGCCGCGCACCCGGGAACCGAGACTTTTAGCACATCGAGGAAATGCGTGCAATCCTTCCGGATCAAGCTCTTGCGGACGCTTGTCCGATGCGGCGCGCAACGGTCAAGGCCAGGGCAACGGCCACCAGTACCAATGCGCAGACCGGTCCGAAAGGCTGGTCGAATACCAGCGCGAGCGCGAACGCCACGATATAGCTGGCTGCCCCGATGCCGACCGAGAGAAGCAAACCCGCCCGCCAACTGCGGCCTTGCGCATAGGCAAGATAGGGCGGAATGAAGATCAGCCCGAACGTTGCCATGATGCCGATCGCGGTCGTCGCCAGCGCAACCGCGCCGGCGCTCAGCAGGTCGAAGAGCAGGTGATAGCGCCGTTCCGATCGGCCGCGGGCATGGAAGAAATCCGGGAAGAAGCGCGCCAGCATGAGCGGCCGCGACAGCACCGCGAGCGCCGCAGCAGCGCCGAGGAGGTAGGCGAGCGCAATAACGAGATCGGTCTTTCCGGTGAAATAGAGTTGCCCGTCGAACAGGGCGTGTCCGAGCTGCTCGGCGGCCGGCCAGTTGGCGACCAAGAGGATCGAGAGCCCCCAGCCGACCAGCATCATGATCACGTAAGCGCTGTCGCCGCTCCTGGCGATCGCGCTCTTCACCGCGACCGCCGCCAGCGCCGCCGCCATTCCACCGAGCAGCAACGAAAGGCCCACCGCGGTCGCAAGCAGTGCCCCGGCCGAGGCCATCTGCGCCAGCGCCAGCGCCGCGACCCACTCGTCGCGCAGACGCAGGTACATGCCCAGCAACGCCAGCAGCACGGCGAACGCCAAGCCGGTGAAGAATGGCAGCCGGAACAGCGGATCGGTCAGCAGTTCGAGATACATGCGTCCAACTCAATGACCTCCGAGCACACGGCGCGGATGAAGCGCGCATCGTGGCTCACCACGATCAAGCCGCGGCTCGGGCTCATGTGTGTCAGCACGCCTTCGAGAAATCGCACGCCATCGCGGTCGAGATTGTTGGTCGGCTCGTCGAGCAGCACAACGTCTGCCGGCGCCATCAGGCAGGCCCACAGCCGGAGGAACTGCATCTGCCCGCCGGACAGGCGCCCGAGGCGCTCGTCCAGTCGGCCCCGAAGCCAAAGCGGCAGGCCCTGGCTCGGCGCACCGGTGAGGGCGAGCAGCTCGCGCCCGTTGAGCGGAAATTCGGCAAGCGAATCGAAGCTCTGCTGGTGGTGCGACACCCGCAGCCCCGGCGCCCGCTCGATGCGCCCGGCGAAGACTCGCGCGCTGCCGCTGAGCGCCCGCAGCAGCGTTGACTTGCCGCAGCCGTTGGGGCCGGTGATGCCGAGCACAACGCCGGCGGAAACCGCGATGCAGACCGGGCCGACGACCGGCTGCGCGTAGCCGCCTACGACCTGGTGCAAGCGCAGCAGCGGCCGGTGTTCGACCCCGGCCGCTGCTGCGGATCTCGCCTCGACGAGTTCTCTCACTTCACTGCCTTCACCAGCCGAGCTATGGTGTCGTCGAACAACGCGAACAGGTCCTTCGCCGCCGCCGTGCCGCCCACCGTAAACGGCAGCGCAACGGCGGGCACTTGTGCGCGCTCCTCGATCCAGCGCGACGCCGCGTCGCTCTGATAAGCGGGCCGGATCACCATCTTCACCGGCCGGGTCTTGAGCCGCTCGAGGATCGAGGCTAGATGGGCGCTCGTTGGCTCGACTCCCGGCTTCGGCTCCAGCGCGCCCACCTCCTCCATACCGAGCCACTCGATCAAATACGGAAACGCCTTGTGCTGTACCAGGACAGGCGCGCCCTTGAGCGGCGCTGCCTGCTGCTCCCAGCGGGCGATCGCGGCGCCCCACTTGTACCCGAACGCTTTGAAGCCTGATTGATACGCGGCGGCGTTGGCCGGATCGACCTCGGCCAGCCGCCGCGCGAGAGCCTCGCCGACCTTCAAGACGTTACGCGGATCGGTCTGGATGTGCGGATTGCCTGCGGGGTGGACGTCGCCCTCGGCGCGATCCAGGCGCTGTGGGATCTCGAGCATTCGCACTTGCCGCGCCGCTTCGAAGTAACCGCGCTGTCCCGGCTGGATCTGGGAGTTGCCTGCCTCACGCAGCACCAGCGGCAACCAGGCGATCTCCAGATCCGCGCCGGTGGCGACCACGAGCTGGGCGCTGCGGGCGCGGGCGATCAGCGACGGCTTGGCTTCGATGCGGTGCGCGTCCTGCAAGGCGGTCGTTGCCGTGAACACGTCCACCTTGTCGCCGCCGATCTCCCTGGCGAGCGCGCCCCACTCGGGAACGGTGGCGAATACCCTTAGCGCGCCGTGACTGAGCGGCGCCACAACGAGCCCAAGCGCGAGCAGCGCCAGTTTGAACATGTATCTCATGTCGGTCTCCTCAGAACCTGTGCGCGCCGTGGGCGCCCAGGCTCATGATGTATTGCAGCCAAAGCTGGTTGTCGGTCTCGCCGATGCGCGATTTGTCCTGCGCGTACTGCAAACGCAGGCGCGAGAACTCGCTCGGGCTCCAATCGAGCATGACGGTGTTGCGGCTTGGCGAATGTGCCTGCAGCAGCGGCAGATCGGCGGCACTGAGCAAGCCGTTTTCGATCAGCCCGACATCTACCGTGCCGTAACGCAGCCGGTCATGGCGCAGACCGACGCGCCAATACGGCATGAACTGATAGATACCTTGCAGATACCACCCCTGCTGCCGGCTGCTGAAGCTGTCGCTACAGTCGCCGGCGCAGGGTTCCACTGCCGAGTTGGAAGCCAGCGTGCCGTTCTCCTTGCGCCAAACGTACTCGCCCTGGAGCTTGAAGTTGGTGTGCTTCGGATTGCCGTTGGGCGCCCACTTGTAGACGAAGTCGGCGATGGTGGTGCGGCTCCTGCCGGAGAAGGCGTTGGAAATGTCGGATCCGCTGGAGTCGATGTCGTCGAAGGCTCGATCGCGCGGGCTGGTGCGCACGTGCGACACGCCGGCTCGCCAACTGTGGCTCGCGCCGACGTCGCCGCCGACGTGGGCGAACACCGAGCCCAGCGTGTTGCCGTTGGTGTTGCGGTCGGTCGAGGGGAAGGCGCCGCCGCGGCCGGCCTCTACGCCGAGTTCGACGAACAAGTCGGTGGGCGCCACCCATTTCAACTGCACGCCGTCGTTGCCGAGCTGGTTGGCGAAGAACGCCTTGTAGGGCAAGGGCGCGTCGGTAAAGTCCCACTCATGGGCGTGGATCTCGTTGAGATATCCAATGCCTGAGAAGAAACGCCCGCCCTTGACCGTGAAGCCACGCCCCAAACCGAGCGTACGCAGGAACGCCTCTTCGACCTCGATCTCGTTCTCGGGTGTGACGGCGAAGGTCGCTTGGCCGCGGAACAGATGGTTGACGTTGGCGGCTATCGTCAGCTCCGACTCGCCGAGGCTGAAGCTGCGCGGCGGTGGGCCGACCTCTCCCAAGGAAGGCACGAAACCGGTGATCTGAAACTGGTTGGGGTCGCTCGACAAGCGCGAGTAAGTGCCGGTGAGGATAAGCGAGACCTCGGGGTTGAAGGCGCTCGCCGACGTTCCGCGCTGTTGCGCGCTTGCGGTGTCCTGCTGGGCTGCGCTCTGCGCTTGGCTTGCACTTTGCTGCGCCTTTACGGTTGCCGCTTCAGCTCGCTGCAGGCGTTTTTCCAGGGCGTCAATGCGCTGCTCATAAGCATCGCGCAACTGCTTCATTTCCGCACGCAGTTGCTTCAAGTCCGCTCCGGACGCGGCATCGGCCCCGATCGGAAGCGCGACGGCCAACGCCGCCGCAAACACGTTCATACGTGTGTGGGTCATGACGAACCTCCAAAGTCAAAAACTCGGAAGTAGCCGGCCGCGCGCGCTGGCGCGAGCCGCTGAGGGAGTCCGATCAGACGCGGGCAGGTGGTGCGCGGCTGTGGCCGCAGAGAAGTAGTGCAGGGATGACGCTGTGTTCCGGCCAGCGGTGCGCCCGATGTTGCTGGGCAAAGGCGGAAACGACGAGCGGCGGACCGTGCAGCCAGGGGTCCAGCGCCGCCAAGGCAAGGCAGCGCACGCAGGGGTGATACTCGGCGCCATCGTGCTTATGGGCGCCGATGCTAGGGATTGGGATTGGGATTGGGATTGGGATTGGGATTGGGATCGGGATTGCGCCGGCTTTCCGGCGTGGGAGAAGACATGCGCAAACGCCGCTTGCTGGCCGCCGACGAGGGCGAGTATCAGGTACGCGACGAGCAGGCGTAGGCGGCGCGGCATGGGGACGGACACGTAGCCGCGCCCATGGTGCCGCATGCCGAAAACATCTCCTCTCATTTCCGCCTCACACAGGCCGCGCAGGCGCCGTGGATGCTGAGTTCCACTTGGCTGCTGCGGAAACCGCGCGGCAGCCGCGGGCGCGCGGGTCGCACTGCCTCCAGGCAAAAAACTCGGCCGCAGGCGTCGCAGTGAAAGTGCGCGTGCCGCAGGTGCGGCTCGCGCGTGCCGGCGGCGCTGAAGCGAAAGTTGCGCGCTTCGTCGATAGTCTTGTGCGCGAGACCGTTGGCCACCAGCCATTCCAATACCCGATACAGGGTGACGCGATCGGCCACGGCATCGCCCAATTGCGCTTCGATCTCGTGATGAGTGAGCGCGCGCGCGGCGCCGAGCAACACCTCGAGCACGCGGATGCGCGCCGGCGTGGCGCGCGCCGCGAGGCCGCGCAACAGCTTCGTGGCGTTCGGGGCAAGGGCTCGGGCGGCAACGGCCATTGCGTGATGGTACACGCCATCGGGTTGCACATGCAACTCCGTTGCATTAACTCTCCGCTGCATCAAGACCGGCACTTGGGATCAGTCAGGCGTCACCGCTTCTTGGCGCGCGGGTGCGCGGCGTCGTACACCTTGGCGAGATGTTGGAAATCGAGGTGCGTGTAGACCTGCGTGGTCGAGATGTTGGCGTGGCCGAGCATCTCCTGCACCGCACGCAGATCGCCGCTCGATTGCAGCACGTGCGAGGCGAACGAGTGGCGCAGCATGTGCGGATGGACGTGCTGGCCGAGCGCGCCCTTGCGTGCCCAGCGCTCCAGCCGCGCCTGAATCATGCGCGCGGAAAGCCGCGTGCCGCGGCGGCTCACGAACAGCGCCGCCTCGCCGGGGCGCGCCAGCGCGTCGCGCGGTTGCAACCACGCCTGCACGGCCCGGCGTGCCTGGCGGCCTACCGGAACCTTGCGCTCCTTGCGCCGCTTGCCGACGACCGTGACCTCGCCATGGCTCATATCTTGCGCCGCGCCGCGATCGAGCGCGGCGAGTTCGGCCAAGCGCAGACCGGAGGAGTAGAACAACTCGAACATTGCCTTGTCGCGCAGTTCCAGCACATCATCGGCCGGCGCATCGAGCAGGCGCTGCGCATCGTCCGGCGAGAGCGCGGCGGGCAGCGCGCGTTTGGCCTTGGGGGCACGCAAACCCTGGCAGGGATTGCTCGCCACGCCGCGCTGGCGCGCCAGCCAGCGATAGAAGCCGCGCCAAGCCGATAGCGTCCGCGCCAGCGAGCGTCCGTCCAAGCCGCGCCCGTGCAGCGCGGCGACGAAGCGGCGGATGTCCTGAGGCGCCAGCACCTCGAGCGCTTCGCCCCGCGCCAACTCGATCAGGCAATCGAGGTCGCGTCGATAGGCGCCCACCGTATGCACGCCGGCGCGCCGTTCGCGCTGCAAAACCGCCAGGTACTCGGACGCGGCCGCGCGGGCAGCTTCGCCCTGCAATGCCGCCGTGCCGCTCATGAATCAGCGCAGCGTGCGCTGTAGGGCCGCCGCGATCAGCTCGCCGACGCGCACCAGAAACAGCGTTCCCATCTCGGGATAGAAGCGCTCGGCGTCCTCGCTCCCGAGCGCCAATAGGCCCATCGTTCCAGCCTCGCGGCGCAGCGCGACCACCGCCAGCGAGCGCACTTGCGCGTCCGCCGTTCCGAAGCACGCCAGTACCTGCGCGTCCGCTGCCGGGCCACAGTAGGGGCGCGCCAGGCTCTCCGCCTCGGCGCGCAACTCGTCGGCCACCGGCGAGAATTCGATACCCTCGTAAATCGACGGCTCGCCCCACAGGCGCACCGCGATATGAGGCACGGCGAAATCCTCGCTCAGGTGGCGATAGATCTCGCGCATGACGGCCGGGAAATCGTTGGCCGCCGCGAGCGTCAGGGAGAGCCGATGCACCTTGTCGCCGATGGCGTCGTTGTCCTCGCCATAGCGGATCATTTCGGCAAGCTTGGACTCGAGCTGCTTGGCGCGCTCGCGCAGGGTGAAAATCTGGCGCTCGGTGATCGATATGGTGCGCCCGCCGTGCGGATGCGGGACGTAGATCTGCGCCAGCAGGTCGGCATATTCCTCGAAGAACTGCGGGTGGCTTTTCAGGTAGTGCGCCACGTCTTCGGCTTGCAGCATTGGCTCTCCCTCACTCGTCACAATTCGATTTCGCCGTCGAACACCTTGACCGCCGGGCCGGTCATCCGTACCGACTGCCCCGCCCCGGGCCAGTCGATGCCGAGATCGCCGCCGCGCGTGCTCACCCGCACCGGCGCGTCGAGCAGGCCGCGGGCGATCCCCGCCACCGTGGCTGCGCACGCGCCGGTGCCGCAGGCCAGCGTCTCGCCCGCCCCGCGCTCGAACACGCGCAGGCGGATATGCTGGCGGTCGACCACCTGCAAGTACCCGGCATTCACTCGATGCGGAAAGCGCTCGTGACGCTCGATCGCGGCGCCCTGTACGGTCACCGGCGCCGCGCCCACGTCGGCCACGACCTGCACCGCATGCGGATTGCCGATCGACAGGGCGGTGATGTATGCGATGTCGCCGTCCACCTCCAGCGCCTGCACCACGGCGCGGCTGGCGCTGACGAAGGGTATGCGCGTCGGGTCGAACTCCGGAACACCCATGTCGACCGTCACCTCACCACGTCTTCGAGGCGCGGAACGATCACCCCGCCCAGGGTATCGACGCGGATCTCGCGCTTATCGGTCAATCCCTGCTCGCGCACGAAGCGGACGAAGCAGCGCGCGCCATTGCCGCATTGCTCGACCTCGCCGCCATCGCTGTTGAAGATGCGGTAGCGGAAATCCACGCCGGAGTGCGGCGGCGGCTCGACGATGAGTATTTGATCGCAGCCGATGCCGAAATGGCGATCGGCGAGCCGGCGCGCCTGGGCGGCGTCGAGCGCGACCTCCTGCCGCACGGCGTCGATGACGACGAAATCGTTGCCCAGCCCCTGCATCTTGGCGAACCTGAGCTTCATTGCCGGCACAACGCGGAGTAGTCGCGCAGGATGCAGCGGTCCATCACCACCGTCATGCCGCCTTGCTGCGCGCGCAACGCCGCCGCCTCGTCGATGACGTCATCTTGAAGCCAGAGGCGCGGCAGGCGCAGCCGCAGGCAAGCGTTGAACGATCCTGCCGACGTGCTCGGCGGCGCGGAACACGTCCACCAAGTCGATCGGCCCCGGCACCTCGTCCAGCGATGAGTACGCCTGTTCGCCCAGCACTTGGTCGACCGCCGGCCTGACCGGGACGATGGTGAAGCCGAAACCCTGCAAGGCGCGGGCGACGGCGTGACTCGGGCGCTGCGGCCGCGGGCTCAGGCCGACGACCGCGATGCGCTTGACTTGGCGCAGCATCGCGCACAGTTCGTCCGGCGTGGGGTTGCGGAAAATCGAGGATCGCATTGGCACGATGGCGCGGATTGTACGCTACCGCGCCGCGGCGCCGCGGCGCGGCGGTCAATAGAGCGAGGGTGTTCCGGGGGGCTGCGTCTTGAAGCGCCGGTGCACCCAGTAGTATTGCTCCGGCATACGCCGCACCTGATCCTCGATGAAGGCGTTCATGCGTCGCGTGTCGGCCGCCACGTCGGCGCTCGGGAAGTCGGGCCACGGCGCGCCGATCTCGACGACATAGCCACCGCTGATCGAATCGATTCGCGTGACGCAGGGAACCACGACGGCGCCCGCCAGGCGCGCCAGGCGCGGCAACGCGGTGATGGTCGCGGCGGGCACGCCGAAGAAGGGCACGAACAGCGCATCACGCGCGCCGTAGTCCATGTCGGGCAGGTAGTACAACGGCCGCCCCCGGGCCAACGCGCGTGCCGCCTTGCCCATGCCCTCCTGGCGCGAGAGCAGGAGCTGGTCGCCGAAACGGCCGCGCCCGCGATAGAGCAGGCGGTCGAAAACCGGGTCCTTTTGTTTCGAGTAGATGCTCACGCAGTTCCATTCCATCGCCACGCGCGTGCCGCCCATATCCAATCCGACGAAATGCGGCGCCAGGAAGATGACCGGGCGCTCGGGCGGAACCTGGTCCGCGCCGCGCAGCTCGACGATGCGGCGAATGCGCGCCGGGGAGCCCCACCAAAGCAAGGTGCGTTCGAGGAAGCTGCGCCCCAGCGCCCGATAGTGGGCGCGCGCGATGCGTCGGCGTTGCGCATCGTCGAGTTCGGGAAAGCACAGCCGCAGGTTGGTTAGCGCAACGTGGCGCCGACGCCGCCCCAAGGCATAGAAGGCGAGACCGAGCGCGCGGCCAAGCGGAGCCAGCAGCGCCAAGGGCAGCCAATGCAACAGCCACAGCAAGGCGACGGCGAGCCGGCTCAAGACCGCCACCTCGCGTATCGCCACTTCGGCAAGCCCAGGTGCGGAATCTTCATACTGGAAACCGCGCTGCGCTGGCGAGATTCCTTTCATGCGTTGAACAGGCTCAGCACGAACGGAATTTCTCGGGCCAATTGGTGAGGAACTCTGCGAGCCGTTCGCCCTGAGCTTGTCGAAGGGCGGCCCACCCAGACCCCAACTGCGGTACTTGGGTTCATTCGCTTCCGGGCGGCGGCGCGCCGGCGGGGCGCTTGTAGCGGTTATAGCCCCAGAGGTATTGCTCGGGGCAGGCGCGGATCAGGGTTTCCACGCTGCGGTTGACGGCCAACGTGCGCTCCGCGAGTTCGCCGTCCAGCGCCGCCGGCGCGGCCAGGAAATGCAGATGGAAGCCGGCGCCGTGCTCCAAGCGCTCGCCGTAGACAAAGATCGGCGTCGTGCGCTCAAGTTGCGTCAAGCGGCCGAGCAGCGTCATGGTGTAGGCGGGCCGAGCGAAGAAGTCGGCCCAAAGGCCTTCTCCCTTCCCCGGTACCTGGTCTGGCAGCAAGCCGACCGCCTCGCCGCGCTTGAGCGCACGCACGAGCAGGCGCACGCCGCCGTGGTCAGCGGGCGCGAGGACGACGTTGGCCCCGCCGCGGCCGAGCTCCATCAGCGGCTGCAGCCGGGCCAGCTTGGGTGGCCGATAGAGCAGCGTGATCGGCATATGCGAGGCGATGAATTTGCCCACGATCTCGAAGCAGCCCAGATGCGGCGTGACGAAGATGATCCCCAAGCCCTTGGCGTGCGCGGCCTGCGCCAACTCCCAGCCGCTCACGCGGCGCACCAGACGCAGCACTTCCTCGGGCGGGCGCAGCCATAGGCGCGGTATCTCCAGGACCGCGCGGCCGGTCTGGCAGACGGCCGCGCGTAGCAAGCCGGGTGGGGCATCCGGGTAAGCAAGAAGCAGGTTCTCACGCAGGTGGCGACGGTAACCGGGTGATGTGAAATAGGTAACCCAGCCGAGCGCCGCGCCCGCTGCGTGCAGCCAGCGCAGAGGCAGGCGGCTGATTAACTTGAGGAAAAATGTCACAAACAGATGGCGGGCGCAGTTTGACCGGGGCAGGGGCGGAGTCTATACTGCCGCCTCCGCCGAGTTAACAGGACAACTTGCAGGGCGGGCTGCCGACAAAATACTGCTAAAGCGTCGCCTGCTCATGTTCCCGAGCCGGTAACGCCGGCGATAACCAGGGGAACTCTTCTAGATGGAGCAAGAGCAGATGTCCATGTCACCAATCCGAATATCTGTTTACTTCCGAATCCGTCTCCGAAGGCCACCCCGACAAGGTCGCCGACCAGATTTCCGACGCCGTGCTCGACGCCATCCTGGCGCAGGACCCGCGCGGCCGCGTCGCCTGCGAGACGCTGGTATCCACCGGCCTGGTCGTCATCTCGGGCGAGATCACCACCACCGCGCACATCAACTACATGCGAGATCGCGCGCGACACGGTACGCCGCATCGGCTACGACGACTCCGACATCGGCTTCGACTACAAGCGCTGCGCCGTGCTGACCGCCATCAACCGCCAGTCGCCCGACATCGCCCAGGGCGTGAACGAAGGCCAGGGCCTCGACCTCGACCAGGGCGCCGGCGACCAGGGCCTGATGTTCGGCTATGCCTGCAACGAAACCCCCGAGCTGATGCCGCTGCCGATCTACTACGCCCACCGCCTCATGCAGCGCCAGGCCGAGGTGCGCAAAGACGGCCGGCTGCCGTGGCTGCGCCCGGACGCCAAGAGCCAGGTCACCGTGCGCTATGTCGACGGCAAGCCGGTGGCGATCGACACCGTGGTCGTCTCCACCCAGCACGGCCCGGACGTCTCGCACGCGCAGATTGTCGGAGGCGGTGATCGAGGAAATCATCAAGCCGGTGCTGCCCAAGGAATTGCTCAAGGGCGACATGCGCTACCTGATCAACCCGACCGGCCGCTTCGTCGTCGGCGGCCCGCACGGCGACTGCGGCCTGACCGGCCGCAAGATCATCGTCGACACCTACGGCGGCGCGGCGCGCCACGGCGGCGGCGCGTTCTCCGGCAAGGACCCGTCCAAGGTCGACCGCTCGGCCGCCTATGCCGCCGCTACGTCGCCAAGAACATCGTCGCCGCCGGCCTCGCCGAGCGCTGCGAGGTGCAGGTCGCCTACGCCATCGGCGTCGCCGAAGCCGGTGTCGCTGATGGTCAATACCTTCGGCACCGGCAAGATCAGCGACGACAAGATCGTCGAGCTGGTCGGCAAGCACTTCGACCTGCGGCCCAAGGGCATCATCCAGGCGCTCGACCTGCTGCGGCCGATCTACTCCAAGACCGCCGCCTACGGCCACTTCGGCCGCGACGAACCGGAATTCACCTGGGAGAACATCGACAAGGCCGAGGCGCTCAAGGCCGATGCCGGCATGAAAACGGCGGTCCCGGCGTGATCGCCTGACCCGATCTTGGCGGGTCGGCGCCGGCGCGCTAGAATCCGCCATTGCTGAGGAGCGCTGCGACCGTCCCCCGCCCGCGGAGGCCGGCCAGGCTCAGCAAGGAACAACGGCGCTCGCGAACCCTGACCCGGTTTCGAGCGCCGTCTGCTTTTGTGGTGCTCGGCCGCTCCACCACTGCCAAGGAGATTGTCGATGTCCGCCGTACTTCAGCCCAATAGTAGTCTCGACTACCAAGTCGCCGACCTCGCGCTCGCCGACTGGGGCCGCAAGGAAATCGCCATCGCCGAGACCGAGATGCCCGGTCTGATGGCGATCCGCGAGGAGTATGCCGCCAGCCAGCCGCTGCGGGGCGCGCGCATCACCGGTTCGCTGCACATGACGATCCAGACCGCGGTGCTGATCGAGACCTTGCAGGCGCTCGGCGCCCAGGTGCGCTGGGCCTCGTGCAACATCTTCTCGACCCAGGATCATGCCGCCGCCGCGATCGCCGCCGGCGGCACGCCGGTGTTCGCCGTCAAGGGCGAGACGCTGGAGGACTACTGGGATTACACGCATCGCATCTTCGAGTGGCCCGACGGACAGCCCTCGAACATGATCCTGGACGACGGCGGCGACGCCACCCTGCTGCTGCACCTCGGCGCGAAAGCGGAACAGGACGCCTCGGTCTTGAGCAGCCCCGGCAGCGAGGAGGAACGCATCCTGTTCGCCGCGATCAAGAAGCGCCTCGCCGCGCAGCCGGGATGGTACTCGCGCAACCTGGCGGCAATCCGCGGCGTCACCGAGGAAACCACCACCGGCGTGCACCGGCTGTACCAGATGCACGCCAAGGGCGAACTGAGAGTCCCCGCGATCAACGTCAACGACTCGGTGACCAAGTCCAAGTTCGACAATCTCTATGGCTGCCGCGAGTCGCTGGTCGACGGCATCAAGCGCGCCACCGACGTGATGGTCGCCGGCAAGGTCGCCCTGGTGTGCGGCTACGGCGACGTGGGCAAGGGATCGGCGCAAGCGCTGCGCGCGCTGTCCGCCCAGGTCTGGGTGACCGAGATCGACCCGATCTGCGCGCTGCAGGCGGCGATGGAAGGCTACCGCGTGGTGACCATGGACTATGCCACCGACAAGGCCGACATCTTCGTCACTGCCACCGGCAACTATCACGTCATCACGCACGACCACATGGCCAAGATGAAGGACCAGGCGATCGTGTGCAACATCGGCCACTTCGATAACGAGATCGACGTCGCCTCACTCGAGCAGTACACATGGGAGGAAATCAAGCCGCAGGTCGACCACGTGGTATTCCCCGACGGCAAGCGCATCATCCTGCTCGCCAAGGGCCGGCTGGTGAACCTGGGCTGCGCCACCGGACACCCGTCCTATGTCATGAGTTCATCGTTCGCCAACCAGACCATCGCGCAGATCGAGCTGTGGACCCAGCGCGACTCGGGCAAGTATCCGGTGGGCGTTTACACGCTGCCCAAGCATCTGGACGAGAAAGTGGCGCGGCTGCAACTGAAGAAACTCAATGCCAAGCTCACCGAGTTGACCGATCAGCAGGCGGCATACATCGGCGTTGCCAAGGAAGGGCCGTACAAGTCGGAGCACTACCGCTACTAGTGGACGCACCACCGTTTTTTCTCCACAATGGCGCTTTTTTGGCGCCATTGTGGAGGCACCTATGGCGGTCAACCTTTCGATCAAGAACGTTCCGAACGTCCTGGCGGAAAAGCTGCGCGCCCGGGCAGAGCGTAACCATCGATCCCTGCAGGGCGAACTGATGGCCATCGTCGAGAACGCCGTGGCGAGCGACGGTGCGACAGGTGAAGGCGCCCGTGCGGCCATCAAACGCGGCACCAAGACGATGGAGCAGATTGCTGCCGAGCATCGTGCCCGCTATCCCGAACCAATCACTGGGCGACCCCGGTCGACCGACATCATCCGCAAGCTGCGAGACTCCCGCTAATGCCTCGCAACGCGACGGCAACACCGGTAATTGTCGCGGAACCTCCGACGCGGTATCGGGTCGCTCCGCCGATGATCGTGGATTGCAGCGCGGTGTGTGCCGTGCTGTTCGACGAGCCGGAGCGCGATTCCGCAGCGGATCGGATCGGCAGCCACGCGCTGTATGCGCCGGCGCTGCTCGAGTACGAGTTCGCCAATGTCGTCGCCAAGAAGCTGCGCGGCGGCACGCCGGTGCAACAGTTGGAACTCGCGCTGGCCGATTACGCAGCCGCGGACATCGAACTGCGGCCGGTTGACCGGGAGGCATTGATCGCCCTGGCAGAGCGCTACACGCTGACGGCTTACGATGCCGCCTACCTGTGGCTTGCGGCGGCACTGAAGGCGCCGCTGGTCACCTTCGACCGCAAGCTGGGCGAGGCGGCGCGGCGGCACCTCGGCGCGCTCGACGACAGCGGCCCTTGACGGCACTCCCTGGTTTCGTCGGACATAGGAGAAGTGGGTGACCATCCACCCTTTAAGGATCGATGACCCAACACACCTTCAGCTTCGAGTTCTTTCCCCCGCAAACCCCCGAAGGGGTCGACAAGCTGCGCGCCACGCGCAAGCAGCTCGCGCAGCTCGAACCCGGCGTTCTTTTCCGTCACTTTCGGCGCCGGCGGATCGACGCGCGACCGCACGCTGGAGACCGTGCTGGAAATTCAGCGCGAAGGCTCGCAGGCGGCGCCGCACCTGTCCTGCATCGGCTCGACGCGGGACAATATCCGCGCCATCCTCGGGCGCTACCGCGAGGCCGGCATTCGCCGCATCGGTCGCGCTGCGCGGCGACTTGCCTTCGGGCATGGCCGACGCCGGGCGAGTTCCGCTATGCCAACGAGCTGGTCGCCTTCGTCCGCGCCGAGACCGGCGACTGGTTCCACATCGAGGTGGCGGCCTATCCCGAATGCCATCCGCAGGCGCGCGGCGCGCGAAGACGATCTGCGCAACTTCAAGCGCAAGGTCGATGCCGGCGCCGACTCGGCGATCACGCAGTACTTCTACAACTGCCGACGCCTACGAGCATTTCGTCGACGAGTGCGCAAGCGCTCGGCATCAGCGTGCCGATCGTGCCCGGCATCATGCCGATCGCCAATTTCACGCAAGATCGCGCGCTTCTCGGATGCCTGCGGCGCCGAGATTCCGCGCTGGATGCGGCGCAAGTTCGAAGGCTTCGGCGACGACACCGCGTCGGTGCGCTCTTTCGGCCTGGATGTCGTCACCGCGCTGTGCGAGCGCCTGCTGTCGCAAGGCGCACCGGGCCTGCACTTCTACACCCTCAACCAGGCCGGCCTGACGAGTACGCTCTGGCAGCGCCTGGGTTTGTAAGGCGTTGCCAGGCCAAGCACTCGCAACGCCTGGGTTTGTAAGGCGTTGCCAGGCCAAGCACTCGCAACGCCTGGGTTTGTAGGCGCTGTCAGACGACGCCCTCGCCGCCTACGGTAAGGTGTTTTCCGTCATCGCCAGAACGCTTTGCAGAGCTGCGCGCAACTTCGCCGAACGTACCGGCTTGTGCAGCACCGGCAAACCCGCCGCCTGCGCGCGCCGTGCGACATCCGCATCGACATCGCCGGTGACCAGGATCGCCGGCACTGCGCGGGCGCAATCCACACGAATGCGCTGGATGAGCGCGATGCCGTCGGCGCCCGCGCGCAGGCGGAAGTCGCACACGATCAGATCGGGTGGCCGCTGCGGGGGACACGCGGCCAGAGCCTCTTCCTGGTCATGCGCGACGCTCACCGCGCATCCCCATGATTCGAGCAGGCCGCCGAGGCTCTGCCGCACCAGCGCATCGTCATCGACGACAAGAATGCTGCGCCCTTCGAGCAGCCCGCCGGCGCCAAGCGGTGCCGTGGGCGCGGTCTGCGCCGGCATCTCGGCGGCCGGAACTTCGATACTGAATATCGAACCCTTGCCGGGCAGAGAATGGACGCTGATCGGGTGCCCCAGCAAACGCGCCAGTCGTTCGACGATGGCCAGCCCCAGACCCAGGCCTTCGCCGCGGTCGCGCTCGCCATCCTTCAACTGAACGAACTCACGAAAGATCACTGCCTGCGACTCGGGCGCTATGCCGATGCCGCTGTCGCGGACTTCGATTCGAACCGCATTGCCGCGGCGCCGGCAGCCGATCAAAATGCCCCCCTGGTCGGTATAGCGGACGGCGTTCGCCACCAGATTCACCAGCACGCGTTCCAGCAGCAACGGGTCGCTGCGCAGCCACAGCCGGCTGCATGCGACGCGCAAGCGCAGCCCCTTCTTGCGCGCGGCGTTGCCATAGTCCGTGCCGATGCGCGCAAGCAGGCCGGCGATGGGAAAGTCGGAAAGCGTCGGCACCATCACGCCGGCGTCGAGCTTGGAAACATCGAGCAGCGCGTGCAGCAGATCGTCCAGCGCGCCGACGGATGCTTCGATGTTGCGAATCAACTCGCGCACACCGGGCTCGTGCTCGCCCTGGGCCAACTGGGCCACGAACAAGCTCAGGGCGTGCATGGGCTGGCGCAAGTCGTGGCTGGCGGCGGCGAGAAAGCGCGATTTGGCCCGGTTCGCCCGCTCCGCTTCCTCTTTCTTGTCCTGCAACTGCTCGGTCGCGTCGGCGATGCGCGACTCCAGATCGTCACGCGCCGATTGCAGCTTCGCCGCCATGTCGTTCAGGCCTTCTTCCAGCCCGCGCAATGCGCCGCTCGAGTCAGCCGCTACTCGCACCGTCAGGTCTCCCTTGCCGATCCGCTGCACCGACTTGGTGATCCGTTGCAGCGGCCGTGTGACCCCGCGGCTCAGGTGCAAAGCGAGCCAACTGCTCAGCCCCAGCACCACGAGCGTAACCGCCAGACCGGTGGCCAGAAGCTCCACCCGCTTCGCCCGCAACGGCCCTTCCGACAACTCCACCACCACCTGCCCCAGGGTCTCGCGCCCGCCCGCTTCCTGGTTGGTCGAGGATGGGCCGTAGACGTCGTCCACCCGCACCGCTGTCGCGACGATGGGCGCCGTGAAGACGAGCGAGTCGACTCCGCTGCGGGCACCACTGCGGGCACCACTGCGGTCTCCGCCAGGATCCGAAGCCAGGGCGGCCGGCAACAGCGGCGCCGGGTCGCCGCGCCCGGCGAGCAGTTCGCCGTACTTGCCGAGGAAGCGAATCGCCTTGAGGTCGGGCTCCCAGGCTACGCTCTGGGCCAGCGCCGCGAGGGCTTCGCGGTTGCCCGAGAACATCGCGTATTCCGCGGCAGGGGCGAGCTGCCGCGCCAGCGCACGCCCGCGCTGATGCAGTGCCGCTTCCAAGTCGGCGAAGCGATCGTGGACGAAGAAGAAGGCCAGCGCGAGCGCGATCAGCGCGCCGGGCAGCAGCGCCACCAATAGCACCCGCGTCTTGATGCCCAGCGCCGCCATCGCTATGGGGCGCGTGGCCGTGCGCTGACCAGCATCACGCCCAGCATCACCAGCGCAGCGCCGGCGAGCTGCGCCACCGAGATCGGCTCGGCGAGGATCCAATAACCGAGAAAGATGGTCGCCAGCGGCCCGATAGCGCCGATCAGCGCCACGCGATTGCTGCCGATGCGCTGGATCGCCGCCGACACCATGAAGGTCGGCAGCACCGTGCTGAACACTGCCATGACAAGCGCTAGCGCATAGACCTGCCAGGGCAGCGCCAGCATCGAGATCGGATGGGTGAGCAGGAACTGCACGATGCACGCCAGGCTCGCCCACGCCATGGCATGCGCGGTGAAGCGCGCTGCGCCGACCTTGCCCACCAGTTGGCCGTTGCCGATAAGGTAGATGGCATAGGCGAGCGCGCTGCCGAAGACGAGGAGGCCGCCGAGCAGCACGTCGTTGGAGCCGGCCTCGAGGTCATGAGCGAAGGCGAGGGCGATGCCGCCATAGCTCAGGCCCAGCGCGCATAGCTCGCGCCGGGTGACACGCTTGCCGAAGAACAGCAGCGACAGGATCACCACCAGCGTCGGGTAAAGAAATAGGATCAGGCGCTCGAGCCCGGCGGAGATGTACTGCAAACCGAGAAAATCGAGAAAGCTGGCGCCGTAGTAGCCGACCACGCCGAGCAGCGCGATCAGCCCCCACTCGCGCCCGGACAGCGGCGCATGCGAAGCATTGCGGCGCTCGCGCACCGCCACGGCGAGGAAGAATGGCGCCGAGAAGAGCATGCGCAGGGCAATCAGCGTAATCGCATCGACCGCATAGGCATAGGCAAGCTTGACCAGGATCGCCTTGAAGGAGAACCCCACCGCCGCGATCGCGGCGAGCCACAAGCCGCTGCTCGGCGCCCGCGCTGGCACACTCAGTCTGCGCCGCCGCCGCGCTCGGTACTGGCCGCAGTCCTTATTAGTGGCAAATCGAGCCGTGGTTTGGACAGCACGGGAGCATTCGACCGAACGGATTGCCGGGCATGCAGATGTCGGTTTTTCTGACATCGCGGTAACTCGATGATATGCATCCGAAATCCACCGTGGCAACGGGCCTATGAACAATTGTCAGGGAGCCAAATTAGGCGCCCGTTTATCGACCCCTGCGCTTATCTTCAATCAATTGTCCCACGGGCGCCGGCGCCATGCATGGACTCGTGCGCCGGTGCTTCCCGGCCCGGCGCCGCCTCGTCAAACAGCGCCCCGCCGGCTCCGCTCAAGTCGATCAGCAGATGCCGGCTATCCTGCCCGCCGCGCGCCCGTAACTTGATCAGCATGCGCTCGGCGGTGATCCAGGATACGCCGATGAGCTTGCGCAGACGTTCGGCGGAGAGCGCGCCCGCTTCGAAGTCGACGAAGTAGAGCGCCCAGAACCACTTCACCAGGGGCAGATTGGTCGAGTGAAACAGGGTGCCGGCGGTTACCGAGGCTTGATGGCCGCAGCGCAGGCACTCATAGACTCGCCGCGTTCGCAGGTGATGTCCCCCCGCGTGGCCGCAGCGCGGGCAGACGAATCCCCGCGGCCAGCGCCAGTTTGCAAGCGCCTGCGTGCAGCCTTCTTCCGTGCCGTAGCGGCGCTGCCATTCGATTACGCTGATCGGGTGCTGCTTCCATGGCGCTCGCCCGCCCTCCCGCTACGCCTGCCATGAAGTCTATCGTAGCTGAGAATTGTTCAGAGCGAAATGTGGAATGGGTGGCGTGATGGGAGCGTCATGCCCAATTGCGTCGGAATTTCTTACAGTGCCGGCGCTAGAAGGCGCCGACACTCCCCAAGGCACTGATGTATATGGAATGTCACGCACGGCATGCCAATTGCTTTGGAGAAGCCAAGTCTGAGTGTGAAACGCTGAGGAACGGCATGAGGAAGGGGGCGAACCAAGCCCCAGTCAGGTATCAACAGGGCGGCTGCCCGAGGAGACACCCACATGGACAAATATGTTGCAAGGCATCAAGAAACAACGCCCCGCTTCAAAGGGCGACTTGCGGTCGCGTTTGCCACCGGGGTGCTTGGCGTTGCGATCGCGGGCAACGCCGCCGCATCGCACGCTCGGGGCCAACTCCACAGCTGACCAATTTCACCGGGGGACTGCCGTACCGCTGCCAGCGCCGAACTACACATCCGGCGCCCTTCCCGGTCACGTATGCCCTGGCAAACTACTGGAAAACTCGCCCATCGTCGCCGACCTTCGGGCCTGCGATCCACGGGAGTATCACAGCGCAACGTCTGAGCCGAGTTTGGTGGGCCCAGGCCGGCACCTTGGCATTTCAGTACCAGTGGTTCACTACGCCCATGTCCGCCCACTCACCGCTGACTTGATCCGCTCCACGATCGGAGATCCAGAGAATCCGTGGGTAGGCGTTGGGATCACCGACGCCGGTGCCGACGGCAGGACAATCCACGAATACCGGGGGTCCACCCGGTATCCACGCGGTTGGATCAATGGCGATCCCAATTTTCTGTTGCGGGATCCGTGAGGGACTCACCGTTCAGTGGCGTGCTCAAGCGTCGGTACCGTGCTGAGAGGTAGCACCAGCGACTTCTCCAGCAAGATCTGGTTCGTCACCGACGCCACCAACTATCGACATGACCGATGTGGGCCTGTCGATAGCGGCACGGTGTCGAGCGCGCAGGCGTTTGCCCCGGCTCCCGCGACCGGGGTGCCCGAGCCAGCGAGTCTCGCCCTCGTGGGGTTAGGCCTTGCCGCGATCGGCGTTACGCGGCGGCGCGTCAAGAAGGCCTGAAGCACCGGAGGGCGCGATTCGTTCGCAGGGACGGCGGCCCAACGGGCCGCCGTCCATGCGCATGAAAGCCTGACGCCGCCTACCCCTGCCTCAACGCGCCTCCTCAGCCAATGCCCGGCGGGCGATGAAGCCCGAGCGTGATTCGCCGGCCGCCTTGGCGGCGGCATCGATCCGGCGCAGGACGCGCGCCGGCAAGGTGATGTTCACGCGCTCGGTCTTGTCTGACAGCGCCGCTAGATCGACCGATACGACCGCCCACACCCAGCCCGCGAACTCGGGCTTGGCCTGATGCGTGGCGATGGCCGCGGGCTCGGGAATCGCAGCGCCATCGTCGATG